>DYOA01000060.1 GCA_020720785.1 Leptospira biflexa | reverse complement strand
GGTGCGGATCTGGTAAAAAACCTCACAGTTTTCAATATTGGTGGAAATAAATACAGATTAATTGCAGCGGTGCATTATAATACAGGAATTGTATTTATACGTCAAATCTTAACCCATACAGAAAATGATAAGAATAAATGGAGGTGATACGATGGTCAGCACGGAAATGAAAAAAATGGAAAAAGTATGGCCGGAAGTCTCTGGCATTGTTCGTATGCCCAGAAATAAAAGCGATTACCAAAAATTATGCGATATTTTGGATGAACTTACAGATGAAGTGGGAAATGATGAAGGGCATCCGCTTGCATCTCTGATGGAAACTCTGGGAATTTTCATTGGAAATTACGAAGAAATACATTACAATGTACCACCAGGCAATGGTTTGGATGCCTTAAAATATCTGATGGAAGAACATCATCTTACTCAGGGCGATCTGAAGGAGATTGGTTCCCAGGGTGTGGTCTCCGAAATTTTGAATGGCAAAAGAGAATTAAATTTACGACAGATTCGGTTTCTGGCCAAAAAATTTCATGTGGACGCCTCTGTTTTCCTATAAAGTATCGGATAGACCATTCCTACTACGGCGTCCCAACCTCTTTTCTGATTGAAACCGCCTCCCGGATTTATTTTTGGGACAATGTTTGAAATTGAGATCACAGAAAAGATGGGAATCCTCTGGCTTAACCGGCCGGAAAAACGCAATATGATGAACTGGGAATTCTGGGATAAAATGCCCGCCGTCGTGGAAGAGTTAAATACAAACAAGGATGTGGAAATTATCCTTATTTTTGGGCGGGGAAAGAGCTTCAGCATGGGCCTGGATCTTTTTGAATTTGCGGAGCGTTTTCCGGAAATGATAACGGTTGAAAATGCGGATTTCCGGGAGGAATTGCGAAAGCTGATTTTGAAAATGCAGTCTGCCATCAATGCCCTGGATGAAAGTCCCAAACCGGTCATCACCGGTGTCCATAAGCACTGTGTGGGCGGGGCACTGGATCTGATTTCTGCTGCGGACATCCGGGTGTGCACGGAGGATGCGGTCTTCTCATTGCGGGAGGCAAAAGTGGGCATTGTGGCGGATATGGGCAGCCTCCAGCGGCTCCCTTATATCATTGGGGAGGGGCACACAAAAGAACTGGCTTTTACCGCCGGCGATTTTTCCGCCCGGAGAGCTCTTTCCATCGGACTGGTGAGTCATGTCTATGCCGATTATGAAACCATGATTGCAGAGACAAAAAAAATGGCCAAGGAAATAATTTCCAATCCGGCATTTGTTCTGCGGGGAATCAAACATGTGATGAAGGCATCCAGGGATTTGGACATTGCCACGAAATTGAATTACATAGCCACCTATAATTCCAGTTTTCTGCAATCGGCCGATTTTAAATCTATTTTAAGCAGATTCGCCCAAAAAGCAAAGGAATAGTATTTACGGAAAAACAGTATTTTCCAGAAAACCGGAAATTTCTTTTTCAATTTTTTCCTTGTCAGAGACCACGTACTTACTGAACAGAATGTGATCTCCGGTTTCCATTTCCACCAGTTTCTTTTGCGGGCTTCCCAATTGTGCAAAGCGTTCCTGCATGGTCTCCGGGGAGGCCACATCATCTTTGGAATAAACAAAGAGCAAAACCGGAGCTTTTATTTTTCCCATGGTCTCTTCGTTGTTGACGATTTTCCGCAAATCCACCAGCGGGCGGAACGCCTCGTAATAATTTTCCACATACCAGTGACGTATGTAGTGCTCATAGTTATAGCGTGGGTCTTTGGGATCCATAACCGCTTTCCGGACTTTCCCATACAGCAACTGGGTCAGTTCCAGACCGCCGGGGTAGTACACTACTCTGGCCGCCGGGGATGTGAAATCCAGAAATAGGGAGGCAATGATGGTGGCTTTTACCTTATCCGGATAGCGGGATGCCAGCCAGAGGGCCAGAAGTCCGCCGGTGCTGGTGCCTGTCACCACGATATTTTCCCCCAGATACTGTACATGATGGAGAGCCTGATCCGCCAATGCCAGAAAATCGCGATAGTTTTTGGAAACAAGATCTTCTTTGTTGGTCCCATGTCCTGGGAGGCGCAGATAATACGTGTTCATCCTGTATTTTTTTGCAATCCGGTCGATGGTATATTCCCCTTCCGCACGGGAGGCCAGAAATCCGTGAATGTATAAGAGGGCGTATTTTGTTTTTTTCCCATCCGGGGAAAAACGCAGGATTTTTTCTTCATTGCCTGGCCGTGCCGCCGCTTTTATGCTTTCCGCGAGCCGGAATTGATAAAAACTGTTAAAATCCGCGAATTTTGTGTACTCCAGATTTCCGGTATCCGGACGGCGGTTTGCGAGCATAACAAAAGTGGCCGTGAGAACAACCAGGACGGATATCCCAATCCATTTTTTCATATTATTTTACTCCTTTTTCATCCGGTTTATGCAGACGGTAGACCCGGACAGCGTTATCCAGAAAATCGGAAAAAACCAGATAACGGTCATCCGGGGAAATATCCAGGCCGGTGGGCTGGTTGCCGCCTTCAATAAATTCCACTATTTCCAGGGTGGCGGCATCTATCACGTAGATCTGCCCAAAGTAGTAGCCCTTGAGATGGTATCCTTTGGGATTATTGGGGCCCCGGCAGGATACAAATAAATACCGCTCATCATGGGATAAAACAATGGTATTGGGAGAGCTGTAAACGGGAATACTTTTCACAAATTCATCTTTATCCAGATCAACGATATCCACTTTCCGTTTGCCCAGATCGGACACAAACAGGCGGCGGTGTTTTTTGCTTTTCACAATATGGCGTTTGGCCCCCGGAGGACCAATCTGTTTGACAATCTTTTTGGTATCCAGGGATATCTTGAGGACTTTTCCGGCAATGTCATTTCCGCCGGAACTTCTGGAGAACTGGGCAGCATACATAAATTTTCCATCGTCAGAAAATGCCATGCCTCGTGGAATTCCGCCTGTGGGGACATTAAAGAGAAATTTTTTCTGATCCGAATCGATGGCGGAAATATTCGCGGAGCTCCAGTTGGACAGATAGACTCGTTTATCCACCGGATTATATCCCAGGACTTTACTCCATTTCCCCTGTACAATAACCGTCCCTTTATATGTATATGTACCCAGATCAAAGGCGTGAACGGAGTTGTTCATCATCTGGGAAATCCAGAATTCGTTTTTTTCCGGTAAAAGGAGCACTTCCACAAAGCCGGTTAATTTGGCATACGTGGCGGGAGGGGATATGCGTTTTCTGGTACCGGTTTCAATATTGACCACATCCGCTCCTTTATCAGAAAGAAGGGGCATCACAATTTCATTGTTCTTGATAAAACCCACCGCTTTGGGCTGGGAGCCCATTTTATGGTAGGAATGAAAATGGAGCATGGAATTTTCCTTATCCAGAATTCCGTAGAATGCCTTGCCGGAACGCGAGAAATAATAATCCGGGTTTTTGAGGATGATTTCTTTATATTTTTCATTGTAGGAAGAACGGAGGATTCTTTTTTCTGTTTTCCGGTATCCGGGGTTTTCCAGAGTGAGCACAAAACCCAGGGAATCTTCATAAACCGGAACCAGGAAGTGGACCGTTGCCATGGTTTTATCTTTACTGGTAATCCGGTATGCAATTTTATTCTGATTTATCTTAATGGTGGTTTTTTCATAAGGCTGGATGGTTATCTGCCAGTTTTCCTGACGGATAACCTTTCTTTCATTTTCCTGGGGAAAGGTAACTTCTGCCGGGGTGCAGTTGGGATTGGCGACAACCAGAACAACGGCAATCGCCAATTGAAATATTTTCTTCATGGTAACGGCAAAACTATCCGTCCCGTACTGTAAAGAAAAATTCTGGACTCTCCGTTTCTGCTGCAAATTCTGCCTGAGTGAGTGGGGCACATGAATCTCCGGAGTTTCTCCGCAAAATGAAAAAGGAAGTGGTGGACAGGCTGCAAACATGCTACCCCCGTGCGTACCGGGTTGAAATTGCCACAGCGGAAAAGAATACCATTTCTTTCTATGAAAGTCTCAGGCAGAAAAAGGATAGTTTCCCGGTGAATCTGATTGCAGAGCTGAAACGCAAAAGTCCTTCCCGTGGAGATATTCGGCCGGATGCTGATACGGGAGCCATTATACGGGAATATAATTGTTATGCCAGTGCTATTTCTGTTCTCACTGAAGCCTCATACTTTGGAGGAACTCCGGAGGATCTGCAGACTGTCCGCACGCTGACGAATCTCCCGCTTTTACGCAAGGATTTTCTGCTGGACCCCATCCAGATCGTAGAAGCCAGATATCTGGGTGCCTCCGCCGCTCTGGTCATTGCCGCCTTTGCCGATGGGTCACAAATGGAGGAAATGATTTCTGCCACTGCGGAGTATTCCATGGATATCCTCATGGAAATCCATAATCGGCCGGATTTTGACAAAATATATCCGCTTGTTCAATCCGGACAAATCAACGTTCTGGGGATTAACAACCGCAATCTGCATACGTTGCAGATTGATCTTTCCACGACAAACCAATTGCTGGAGGAAATATACAAGGTTATTCCGGATAACGTTGTGGTGGTCTCTGAATCCGGAATTCACCGGAAAGAGGATATCCTTTCGCTTTCCCCCCGGGTGGATGCCGTGCTGGTGGGTTCCTCCATCATGGAAAGTGAAAACCCCGGAGAAAAAATGTCGCAGATGGGTTTCCTCCGGAAAGAAAACTGCCCATGATTCCGTTCTCTCCTTCTATAAAGGATACCGCTTGGCTCACAGGATTCCTTATCTTGGCATTTATTTTCCTCTTTCTCAGCACCCCATTATCGGATACTTCCCGGATGATAACGCTTTGGTGGGATAAAATAATTCAATGGAATGAAATGTCTTTTTATGTATTCCGGATGCCGGTCCTTCTGGATGCTGCGGATGTTCCCGTAATATCCCCTTTGGGAGGGGTTCTGCGGGATCATATTTCTGTTTTTGGGATGAAATCTGCCGTCTTTTTCTTTATGGCCGGCAGCAGTATATTCTTTCTATTGAGAAAAAAAAGTCTGGCGATGGATTTATCTTTCTGGATTCTGGCCGGTATTGCGTATGATCCTTTTGGGTTTTCCCTTATGATTGTTTATCTGTCCCTCTGGAAAATTTTTCCTTATAAAATGAATCAAAGCCCGGTGTTTTTCCCCATTCATCTTCTGGCTTTCTCCTTATATTTACCCTCGGTATTGCTGTATTTTGCCTTTTTATGGCATCACCGGATTCGTTATCCCCGGATATCCCGTTGCCACCGGCGAAGGAAATGGATTCCGTTCTGGATTTTTTTCATTGGGTATCCGCTTTTATTGTGGCTACTGCCTCCCCACAATCCGGAAATCCTTGTCCATCAATTTTTCCAGGGAGTATGGCGTCAGTTTTTTTCCGCGAATGGCTTATGGGATTATATCTCCGGATTGCCGTCATTCCCTTCTCCCTGGGAATATCTGTTTTTTTTCCTGATGATCTTTCGTATTTTCTTTGTTTCCCGGGGGACATTATGGCAGCACAGAAAAATAATTTCTGTATTATTCTCCGGATTTCTGTTTTTTGGGATGATGCGTCTGGATTTATCCCCGTGGATTAACATTGGAATGGTGATGTTAATCCAATGGCTCCCGATGCGGGCACCGGACACGAAACGCTTCCTAAAAATTATCTTTTACAGCACATACGGTCTTATTCTATATTGGGTTATTCCGGATTTTTTATCTCTTTCTGCGGTGATGTCCGGCCAGAAAAAAGAAATCCCTCCGGAAGAAATAATGGTATCGTTATCCCCATTATATCCAACGGAAAGTCTGTCCCAAATTCTGAGCCAGAAACACGCCAGGGGAGAAATCCACCGGGTTTATTTTACGGATTTGGGAATTTATCCGGACTTGCGGGATTTATATCTGGAGCATCTAAAAAAAACCGGGAAAAAATCCGGCAGGTTTTCCCCATCCCGCATGCATTCCGGATTTTTCCATCGGGAAAGACAGTATTATGGTTCCATGCTGGAAAAAACCGGGATTACAAAAAATGGAGGGGATGAGAAAAATCGCTTAAGGATATATTATCCGGAAAAATCTGTTGTTCACATTCGTCCGGATGTCACCGGAAAACAATCGCGTATTGCTGCATTAAAGGAAAAATATCCGGGGATCCCGGTTTTTCTGTACAGATAAATCACGCGGTTAGGGATTTGAGGGTTTTCTTGCCAAAGAAAATAACCCGGTGGTTTTCCATATCTCTCTTGATATCCAGCTCATCCAAGAGCTTGGTCATCACCAGCACCCCCCGCATAAGGGAAACATCGTTACTGAATTTTCCGGAACTTATTTCGTCATTCAGGCTCACTTCCGAATAACTGTTGAAAAGCCGCAATTCATAGATATTGTTTATCAGAGAATGTTTGATGATAATAATAAATTCGTTGGAGTATTTCACCGCGTTTTCTGCGGCCTCTGTAGCAACGATAATGAGCTCATCCAGCTCTTCACGGGAAATATGATACTGATCAAAAAAATTCTGGATTTTGGAGCGTATTAATTGCAAAGGTCCCAATTGGAGGTCATTGCAGGCAAAAAATATTTCTGAATTTTTTTTATGGAACGACCATTGTGTTCGATCCTTGAGGCGATATTCATGATACTGGGATAATTCTTCCAATATACCCTCATCCCGCAGTGAGAAAATGATATCCTGTACATTTTCTGTATTTATTTTTTCCCGAACTCCGGAAAAATTCCGGAAACTGAGATATTTTGCGTAATCCTTCTGATAATCTTTCAGATTGGACGGTAAATCTTTTTCCGATATCGCCAGAGCCATTTTTGCCCATCCGGTTATCGTTCCAATATCACCATGAACCCCTTCATACATAATGGACAGGATTAATTGTCTCAGGCTTTGATCCATCGATATACCCTGAAAGATTTTGTGCTACGGTCAAGAAAAAAAAATCGCATTTTTGTATTTTCCGGCAAGACTAAAACTCCCATCCGGGGCTGGAAGCCGTGGCGTATAATTTCCGGGGAATCCTGCCCCCGCGATAGGAATATCGACCGGAGATCCAGGCCAGCCGCATTGCCCTGGCCATGGATACCGGATCCTGTGCCTGGGCTATGGCGGTATTCATCAGAATCCCATCCACCCCCATTTCCATGGCAAAAACGGCATCCCGTGCGGATCCAATCCCCGCATCCAGGATAATGGGCACTTTTCCGGATAAAAAATCCAGAATCATCTGGATATTATTGGGATTCTGGATTCCTCGACCACTGCCGATGGGGGAACCCGCCGGCATGACCGCATTGGCCCCATTTTCGTAAAGACGGAGAGCCACAATGGGGTCATCGTTGGTGTATACCATTAAAAACAATTGCTCCACGCCATAATGCTTCCGGATCAACTGGACTGTCCGGACCGTCTCTATGGGATCCGCCAGAAGGGATTTGGAATCCCCCATGACTTCAATTTTCAAATGCTTCAGCCCCATGGAAATAGCTATATGGGCCAGCCGAAGTGCTTCTTCTGCGGTATGGGCACCGGCGGTATTGGGGAGCAGGTTTATTTTATCAAGATTTATATAGTCAACTATTCCCTTCCTGTCTTTTTGTGCAAGCGGAATCCGCCGCAGGGCAATGGTCACCATCTGGGTACCGGACTCATGGTGACAGGCACGCATGGTTTCAAAGGAATCATACTTTCCTGTTCCCACAATCAGCCGGGAATGCAACCGGATGCTACCCAGATCCAGCGGATCATCGCCCAATAACTCTTTTTCCAGATTCTCCATTGCCTGCCCAAATTTATAATCGACCGGATATGAAAAGAATTTTTATTCAGGAATCCATCAACCGGACGGGAAGGGGTTACGGATTGTTCTTTCCCCGGCCAGGAAGGAACATCCGCTGGTTGTAGAGACAAGTCTTGGCTACGGATTGTTCTTTCCCTGGCCAGGAAGGAACATCTCCCATGGAACCAATCGGCGGTTTGTAATGCGGCTTTGCTCCAGATTGCCATATCCCGCAATCTTTCCTTTCATGTCCGTGAATAAAAAAACGCCATCATTTCCATCTTTTGTCTGCATGTCCGGGAGTTCCATTTCCTTCCCATAAAAAAGACTCCGGATTTGCAGGTTATCCAGCCGCAAGCGGGGGACCCATTGGATAATCTCATCCGCATTCCGGCATTCCGGGAATCCTTCCGGGGAGGCTTCCATCAGACCGATTTTATTTCTGGTCAGGGAGGATAAATGGCCATGGGTTCCCAGGGCCACCGCCAGATCCCGGGACAGACTGCGTATATATGTGCCGGCGGAAACCGTGACCCGGAAGTGTATTTCTGGTGGATGCCATTGCATAAGCTCAAACGAAAAAATTTCCACGGTTTTTTCCGGTATTTTGGCCGCCAGTTCTTCACCGGAAGCGGGATGTTTTCTGGCCAGAGAGCGGGCGGTTTTTCCCTGGATTTTGATATTGGAGAAAATGGGGGGGGCCTGTTTTATTCTTCCGGTAAATTTTTGCATGGTCTCTCTTATCTGGAAATCCTCCAGAGGCGGAACCGGAGAAGTGGCGGTAATATGGCCGTCTTTGTCCAGAGTGTCGGTGGAACTTCCCAGAATAATGGTGCCGGTGTATTCTTTGGAAAGAGAATGAAACAAAGGCAGAAATCTGGTGCAGTATCCCGTGGCGACAATGAGCAACCCATCCGCAAATGGATCCAGGATGCCTTCTATCCCAAACTTTTCCTTCCCGGAGATTTTCAGAAGAGCCAGGACATATTTACGGGAAGGAATGCCCGTAGGTTTATGTATCAGATAGAAGCAGTTTTTATCCACCGGAGTGGAGTTAGTGGAATCCATTCCGGTCATCCATCAGTTCTTCCAGAATTCCGTATTCTTTGATTTTTTTATCCAGCGTGAGGCGGTTAATGCCCAGTAGACGGGATGTTTTGCTCTTATTAAAGAGATTTTTTTTCAGAAAGTGTGCGATGATTTCTTTTTCCACCTTCTCAACGGCAAATTTCAATATATCTTCTCCGGGATGTTCTGCCATCAGGGATGAATAATTAATCCAGTTTGCTTTTTCACCGGAAATGCCCATATTTTGTTTTGGTAATGCCTTTTCCTCCGGAATCTGCGTATGGGAAAATGCCTGTATCTGGATATCTTCTGCGTCCAGCACGGGCAGAGAGGACAGGATCACGGATCTTTCTATGATATTTTCCAGTTCCCGCACATTCCCCGGATAGTCATAGTCCATCAGTTTCTGGATGGCGGAGGCAGAAAGGGTCACGGTTTTTCTGTTATTGTTCTTCAAGGTTTTATCCAGAAAAAACTGCACCAGAAGGGGAAGGTCTTCCTTTCTGTCCCGTAAAGAGGGTACTTCCAGACGGATCACGTTCAGCCGGTAGTATAAATCCTCCCGGAATTCCCCCTTCCTCACTTTGTCTTCCAGATTCGCATTGGTGGAAGCTATAATCCGGACATCCACCTTGTACACATGATTGCTTCCCAATGGGCTGAATTCCTTTTCCTGCAGAATCCGCAACAGCTTTGCCTGGAGAGAAGGGTGCATTTCTCCAATTTCATCCAGAACCAGCGTCCCCTCATGGGCAATGAGGAATTTTCCTTTTTTTTCTTCATCCGCCCCGGTGAATGCTCCTTTCACATAACCGAATAATTCGCTTTCCAGCAGATCATTGGGAATGGCGGCCACATTGATCTTCACCAGATTTTTCTGGTTCCGGATGGAATTATAGTGCAGGCTGGATGCAATCAATTCTTTTCCTGTTCCGGATGAGCCCACCAACAGGACAGATGCAGAAGAATCCGCCGCCATCTGCATCTTTTCAAAAAGAGAAATCATGGGTTTGGACTTTCCAATAATGTTATGGTAAGAGTATGTTTTATTCAGCTCTCTTTTCAGAGCCAGGTTTTCACTGCGGATTTCTTCCCGGGATTTTTCCACCAGTAAATGTATCTGGATGGCCTGTGCCAGGAAGGATGATAAAATCTGCACCAGAAACTGGTAGTCTTCAAATTTGGAAACATTCTCAAAAGCAAATTCCAGAGTAAGAACCCCGTACACTTTTTCCGCAAGGATGATGGGTGCGGCAAAAAAACTCACAGAATTTCTCTCCGCTCCGGTTTTATTCAGAAAGCGTTTCTCTTTACTGGTATCCTGGATTGCTATGATTTTTTTATCCGAGTATGCCTTCCCGGTAATGCCTTCCCCGGGTTTATAGACAGCCAGCAGTATCTGCTCATCGGTATAGTTTTCCCCCGCCACCACAAAAAGCTCATCCCGGACATCGTCATAAAGATAAATGGCACCCCTGCCCAGACGGATGTTTTTTTCCAGAACGCGGAACATGTCCTCATAAATTTTATGGATATCATCAGACTTGCCCAGATAGCTGCTCAATTCCAGCAGCAAATCCTGGATGCTGCTGCGGTGGCGTAAATGTTCCAGAGCGTTTTTATTGGTGAAAATGATGGAAGCATAATTTGCTAGCAGTTCAATATATTCTTCATGATCAGAATTGAAGTTGTTCACTTTGGAGGAATCCACAGAGATCACCCCAAAAGCCTTATTGCCAATCTTCAGCGGAACCGCAAGCTCAGAGCGGATATCGGAGCGGACTTCCACGTAATAGGGGTCATCTTTTGTATCTCCCACATTTCTGGTCTTGCCGATGAGTATACACCTTCCGGTGACGCCTTCTCCAATTTTCAACTGGACCTTTTCCGGTGTGTCCACATCCATCCCCCGGAACGCGTGGATTTTTAAATATTTCCGGTCATCATCCAGCAGGGCAATGCTCCCGGAATCCGCTCCCGTCAGTTCAATGGCTGTATCCAACATGGCGTGGAACAGGTTTTCCGGATTTTCTTCGGATAAAAGACCCAGGGTGATTTCATGCAGGGTAACCAGAGGATTTGTGTAGCTATCTGTCACAGATGCGTTTACGAAACGGAGTGATGGCGTAAAATATTTTTATGGTCATTGTCCGTGTAGAGGATGCCCGCTGGTGGCCGTCCCGGAGGGCTTTTGTCGTAGCGAAGCGTATCGAGGCCATGTCGCA
>DYOA01000092.1 GCA_020720785.1 Leptospira biflexa | reverse complement strand
CCCGGTATCCGTGAATTTTATCGCATTATGGATCAGATTCATGAAAATCTGCCGGATGCGGTGGGGATCCCCAATGTATGTATGGTTGATCAGATGATCAATCATAATACGGACCTCCACGTTTTTCTGCTTGGCCATGTTTTCATAAATTCGGGCGGAAAAACGTAGCAGATCTTCCAGATTCAGATTCTGCTCCCGGATGATCATCCGGTTAAGCTCAATATTGGTCATGTCCATGATGGCGTTAATGATATCCAGCAGGTTTTCTGCCGATTTCTGGATGATCTCGGAAAGCTCTGTCTGCTCATCGTCCAATCTGGTCATATTCAGAAGTTCATTGCCCATCATGATTCCGTTTAAGGGGGTGCGCAGCTCATGACTCATGTTGGCCATAAAATCTGCTCTGGTCTTCTGCTCTTTTTCTGCGGTTTTTTTTGCCTGTACCAGCTCTTTTTTAAATTCCACGTCTTTTGTTATATCCCGGTAAATGGAAACCAGTTCCCCCGTGGCCAGCTTGAATATATGGTTTTCCCGGTATCCACGGGAATAGTCCGAATGATAATATTTCATCGGTACTTCCAGGTATTTTCCTGTCTGGTACACTTCTTCCAGTATGTCCAAGATTTCAAATTCTCTGGCTCCGGGAAAGACGTTGCGGATGGATTTGCCCAGCATGTCTTCTTTGGGTATATTTTCAATTTTTTCCACCAGGGGATTCAAATCCACAATGATAAATTCTTCCCCTTCCCGGCGGAAAATAATCACGGCCCTGTCCACATTCATGAAAATCTGCCGGTATCTCTCCTGGTACAGGCTGGCCATGGTTGCCTTTGCGTCCACCTTATCCAGAGACTGGGCCAGAAAGAGCACTTTCCGCAGAAACAAACCGGTCAGTAACAGAAAAAGCACAATCCCACCGATGGTGATAAAGGGGGTTGTGTAGCGTTGTACCAGCAAAAAAGCCATGCCCGCTGATCCAAGGGAAAGGGAAAAATAAAAGAGTATGGACTGGAACCGGCTCATTTGTATTACCTTTCTGAAAATAAACCATAAAAGCACAATTCTTTTCCTGTAAAACCCCAACGTCTACGCATTGCGAAGGATTCATTTTTTGCCGAATGACAGATTTTTGGGAGGCTGTCGTTTTAATGGAGTAGGGAAAACACAAAAAAAGAATTAAAAAAATCTTGACATATTATAAAAATCATGCTTACTCACCCTATGCCTGCGGTGGTACCCAAAAAAGCAGAAAAAAACCAGGAATTGCTCCATGTTCTGGAAACGAAAATGGAGGCGATGATCCAAAAGAAAATTCAAGAAATGAATGTGGTCAAAAAAAGCCCGCGTTTATCCAGTGGTAGCTCTCTGGAGGAAAAATTTTTACTGGTAAACGAACGCATTGTCCGGGTGGAAGAAGAGCTTAAGCACCAGCGGGATATTTTAATTGACCTGAAAAAGGACATGGACCGCCGATTTGAGGAAAACCAGAAATATATGGAAAAACGTTTTGAGCAGATGGATAAACGTTTTGAAGATATGCAAATAAATATGGACAAACGTTTTGAGCAGGTGGATAAGCGTTTTGAGCAGATGGAAAAACGCTTTGTGTTTATGCAATGGCTCATTATGATTGGCTTTGTGACTTTGGGGACTCTTATTTCCGTCATTAAAATATTTGACTGAGGGCATCCCTCCGGATTAACAGTTGCTAAAAGTCCTATTTTGCTTTCCGGCTTAAACGCCCGGATATCTTCTTCTGAAAATATGTTTTTATTTCTCATTATTATCTCCAATGTAAAAAATTTATGTCCTTACCGTTGTGATTCGGCAGTAATTTACGGCTTTAATGGGGTTTGTTTTCTCTTCTTTTTTCATATCTCCAAAAGCCTTTTTCACCGAACCTGTCCAGAGGAAAAAAAACGGGGAAATCACGAATATATATGAAAATATAGAAAAAAGGGAAAGATG
>DYOA01000059.1 GCA_020720785.1 Leptospira biflexa | reverse complement strand
GAGCTTTGCACTGGCGAATTTTTTGCTTTATAGGGAAATTATTAGAGGTTCCCTAAGGCCATTCCCACAGTACGATCATCATATTACCTTTATTAATGCGGATATCCTGTCAATAAAAAAAGATTAAACGCACTAATCAAGATAAATAATCACCATTTTGCAAATGACTCATCGGTGGATATATGGTTTAAAAATATAGCATATATCCTTGGCTTCAAGCCATCCCCCCGTTTAGCCTCGAATGGAAAATTATTTTTTTGAGCGGATTATTCTCATTATTAGCTGGACACCATGTAAAAAAAACCATTCTTGACCAAATATGAGAGAATTAATCAAACTGGAGTCCACGGCAGGGACCGGGTACTTTTACACCACAACAAAAAACAAAAAACTTCACACAGAGAAGATGGAAGTGAAGAAATTTGATCCCAGAGTGCGCAAACACGTCAAGTTCGTAGAGAAAAAATTAACAAAATAAGCAGGTAATTATGGCAACTATTTCAATGAAAAGCTTACTGGAATCCGGAGTTCATTTTGGTCATCAGACCCGTCGATGGAATCCCAAAATGAAAAAATATATTTTCACCGCCCGCAATGGCATTCACATAATCAATCTGCAGAAGACCATCACCATGGCCAAGGATGCTTATGAAGTTATGCGGGAGCTGGTTTCCGAAGGTGGCAAGGTTCTGTTTGTGGGAACCAAGAAGCAGGCACAGGCGGAAATTGAAAAAGCTGCCAAAAGATGTGGCATGTTTTATATCAACAACCGCTGGCTGGGTGGACTTCTCACCAATTTCCAGACAGTAAAGCAATCCATCCAGAGACTCCGTAAGCTGGAAGATGCGTTTGAAAACAATACCGTGCATGAGCTGGTAAAAACCAAAAAAGAGATTCTCCAGTTGGAAAGAGAAAAAAGCCGTCTTAGCAAAGACCTGTCCGGCATCCGGGATATGAACGATATTCCCGATGCTCTGTTTGTCATTGATCCAGCAAAAGAACACATCGCCATCAAGGAAGCCGGTATTCTGGGTATTCCCATATTTGCTCTGGTGGATACAAACTGTGATCCTGATGTCATTGATTATCCAATTCCCGGCAATGATGATGCCATTCGTGCCATTTCCCTTTTTCTGGAAATCATTGCCAACGCAGTGGAGGAAGGAAAGGCCGGAGGGGAATTCTCTCAGTTGGAAATTGATGAAGATGAATTAAGTGACGATGCCATAGAAAACAGCATGAGCAATATGTCCAAAATGGAATATAATGAAGAGCTGGAAGAAAAATATGATGATCTTTCAGAATTCAACAACGAATAATTAAGGAAGCCAAAATGTCCATAGATTCTGATAAAATTAAACAACTCCGCCTGATGACCCAGGCAGGAATGATGGATTGCAAGAAAGCACTGGAAGAAACCGGTGGGGATATCCAGAAAGCTGCTGATTATTTACGCGAAAAAGGAATTGTGAAAGCCGTAAAAAAGATGGACAGGGAAACCAAAGAAGGCGGGATTTTTTCCTATGTTCATCATAACGGAAAAATTGGGGTTCTGGTGGAGCTGAATTGCGAAACCGATTTTGTTGCCAAAAATGAAATGTTCAAAGCCCTGGGAAAAAATATCGCCATGCACATAGCCGCTTCCAATCCCCTCTATGTGAGCCCGGAGGATGTTCCAGAATCAGAGATCGCAAAAGAGAGAGAAATTCAGGAAGCCGCATTGAAAGAAGAGGGCAAACCTGCAAATGTGATTGAAAAAATTATGGAAGGCAAAATTGCCAAATTTAAAAATGATGTATCTCTTCTGGGACAACCTTTTGTCAAAGAACCCAAAAAGACCATAGATGATCTTATAAAAGAAAATATTGCCACCTTGGGTGAAAACATGAGCGTTGGCAAATTTATCCGCTATGTCATCTGAACAGCCCAAATTAGCCTATAAACGAGTTCTTCTGAAGCTGTCCGGCGAGATTCTTGCCGGGCAGGATAAAAACGGTATCAATGTGGCCACCATCAGTTCCATGGCACGCCAGATTGTCTCTATTGTCAAGCAGGGGGTGGAACTGGCCATTGTCATTGGCGGAGGTAACATTTTCCGTGGAATGAAAGCCGCCAGCGAAGGCATGGACAGAGTCACCGCAGATTATATGGGGATGATGGGGACTGTCATCAACGCTCTGGCATTACAGGATTTTCTGGAAAAAGAGGGAGCCATCACCCGTGTCCAGACAGCCATTGAAGTCAAATCCGTAGCGGAGCCATTTATCCGCAGAAAAGCCATCCGCCACCTGGAAAAAAAACGTATTGTTATTATGGCGGGCGGAACCGGAAACCCCTATTTTACCACAGATACCACATCGGCATTGCGAGCGGTGGAGCTGGGAGCGGATGTCATTTTAAAGGCCACCCGGGTGGACGGAGTCTATGATAAAGACCCCCTGAAATATCCGGATGCCGTCAAATATGAAACCATCTCCTTCAATGAGGCATGGCATAAAGAATTAAAAATAATGGACTCAACAGCTTTTACATTATGTATGGAAAACAAAATGCCAATTATTGTCTTTGATATCAGTGTTCCTGGAAATCTGGAAAAAGTATTTAACGGAGAACGGATTGGCACTTTAATTCAAAACATGGGGTGAGAATATGGACATGGAAGAAATTATTCTGATCATTGACGATGTGAAAGAACGAATGGAAAAATCATACCGGGATTTGCTGCATGCGTTCACCCAGATTCGTTCCGGAAGAGCCACTTCCGGTCTGGTGGATGACATAAAAGTGGATGTATATGGTCAGCTTATGCCACTGAACCAGGTGGCCACCATTAATATCCCGGAAGCCCGTCTCATCACCATTGATGTGTGGGATAAATCCAAGTTGCATGATGTGGACAGAGCCATCTCCGCATCCGGCAGAAACCTGAACCCGCAGAACGATGGCAGCCTCATCCGGATTGCTTTGCCGGATTTGACAGAGGAACGCCGGAAGGAGCTTGCGAAGATGGCCCGTCATAAAGTGGAAGACCATAAAGTATCCATCCGGAACATTCGCCGGGATGGAAATGACCAGATTAAAAAACTCAAGAGCGAAGGCGTTTCTGAAGATGAAATCCACGCCCGACAGGAAGAAATCCAGAAGATAACAGATAATTATATTTCCCGCGTGGATGACGCCCTTGCCAAAAAAGAAAAAGAAATAATGACCGTATGAGTCGCGAGCCTGCGTCCTCAATTCCCTTGCTGAAAAGTAAAATTCAGAAATCCCCGGTCCCTGTCCACATAGGGGTGATTATGGATGGCAACGGACGCTGGGCAAAAAAGCAGGGCTTAAACCGGAATGAAGGCCACCGCAAAGGAGCACAGGTTATTGACGGCCTGTTGGAGACAGCTTCTGATCTGGGAGTGCGGGTCATCAGTTTGTATGCATTCTCCACGGAAAACTGGAAGAGGCCGGCCACGGAAATATCCGCTCTGTTTAATCTTCTGGACGAATTTATCCTCTCCAAACTGGAAAAAATGAAAGCTAATTCCATACGATTAAAGGTTTCCGGAAATTTAAAGAAGATCCCCAAAAACAGCCGTCAATTGGTGGAAAACGCCATCATAGAAACAGAAAAAAACAAAAAGATCGTATTAAATTTCTGTATCAATTACGGAAGCATGGATGAGCTGGAACGGGCAGTTACTCTGGTGATCCAGAGAAGAGTGGAAAAAATATCCGCAAAAAAAAATCCATGGGATAACTCTGCGATAAAGAATATCCTGAAAAAAGTGGATTATAAAGAAATCCACTCTGCTCTGGATACTCATGATATCCCCGATGTGGATCTCCTGATTCGTACATCCGGGGAAATGCGACTCTCCAATTTTATGCTTCTGCAGTCCGCGTACGCGGAGCTCTATTTTACAGATACTCTCTGGCCGGATTTCTCAGATATTCATCTGATGCAGGCAATTGAGGAATTCCAGAAAAGAAACAGGAAATTCGGAGGCATTGATGAGTGAAATAAAGAAGCGGGTGATCAGCGGAATTTTTTTATCTGTATTATTTGTATTCTCTTTTAACTGCACTCTTTTTCATAAGGGGTTCCTTTATATGTTTGTGATGCTGGCTACCTTTTTTGGGATGCGGGAATTTTATAATTTTCTGCAGCTCAAAGACCAGGGAAAACCTCTGGAAAAAATCGGGATTACATTTGGGATGATTATTGTCACCGTTTTTTATATCCATGTTCTCCCCAGAATGGCAGATTATGCCAGTCTGCCGGAGTGGATCCGAGGTATCCGCAAAGTGGTGGAAATCAATGCGGAGTTTCTTCTGTCCATTTTCTTTCTGGTGCTGATATCCGGCTTTTTGTACTATCTCACCCATAATAAAGTACAAGGAATTTTATTTTCTCTGGGGACCACGTTTATGGGAATTTTTTATGTACCCGTCACCATATCCCATATATTTCTGGTGGCGGTTCTGGACCATGGCATCTTTTATATATGGCTGATTTCCTTTGCCACAGTGATGTCAGATACCATGGCTTTTTTCTCCGGTCGGCTCCTGGGGCGGCATAAAACCCGGCTTCTGGCCAGCCCAAATAAAACCTGGGAAGGATATATTGGCGGACTTGCCGGTCAGCTTGTTTTAACCCATATTTTCTATGTGTTCACCCGCTCTCATTTTCCTGTCCCGGAATTAAGTTTTGTGGAACTTACCATCATGTCTGTCACCATATTTTTTACATCCGTCATTGGGGATCTTTCCGAATCCACCCTGAAAAGAGATGCGGGAGTCAAGGATTCCGGTTCCATTATTCCGGGACACGGGGGAGTTCTGGATCTGCTGGACGCACTCATGTTCACCTTTCCGGGTTTTTATTACTCTTATCTGGGGATTCTTCTGGTTAAAAAAATATTCCAATAGGACTTATGCCCCGGAAAATAATCATACTGGGTGTTACCGGCTCCATTGGGGAATCCTCCCTGGATATCATCCGGAAATATCCCCACCTTTTCCGGATGGACGGTTTTTCTTATCATAATAACTTTGAAAAAGCCGCCCGAATACAGAAAGAATTCCAGGTACCCAATATTGCCTGCACGGGAAAACAAATCGACCACGAAGAGATTTTGTACTGGAAGAAGCGGAATGTACATTTCTTTGATAACATGGAAGATCTGATGGAATCCGATTATGACCTCATCATCACCGGTATCGTGGGATCCATCGGCATCCGTCCCACGTTAAAGGCCATTTCCCAAAATAAGACAATTCTTCTGGCGAACAAGGAAACACTGGTGATGGCCGGGGATCTGGTAATGGACGCCCTGAAAAAATCCTCAGCCCGCATCCTGCCGGTGGACTCCGAACATTCCAGCGTATTCCGTCTGCTGCAGAACCGGACCCCGGATAATGCCCGGATCATTCTCACAGCTTCCGGGGGAGGCCTCCGGGAATACGCGACCTCCCAGATAAAAATGGCAAAGCTGGGCGATGTGCTCCGCCACCCCACCTGGAATATGGGAGAAAAAATTACCGTGGATTCCGCTGGTATGGTCAATAAAGCCCTAGAAGTCATGGAAGCCCATCACCTGTTTTCCGTCCCATACTCCCGCATTGATGCAGTAATCCATCCGCAAAGCTATATCCACGCCATGATCCAATGGGTGGACGGCTCATTCAGTTTTCACGTCAGCAAGCCCAGCATGATTTATCCCATTGCCCATGCTCTCTTCCATCCGGAGCCGGCCCCGGAAATCCTGCCACCCGTGATGCCGGATCACCTTCCCGCCTTTGACTTTCACCCCATTGACCGGGAAAAATATCCGGGATACTATCTGGGAGTGGAAGCAGGGAAAAAAGGCAGCCGGTATTCTCTGGTGTTTAACGCCTCCAATGAAGTGGCGGTGGAACGCTTCCTGGCCGGAGAAATTGTTTTTTACCGGATTCCGTCCATAATAGAAATGGTACTCCAGAAAGTACCGGCATCAAATGTGGCAATGAACATAGAGGACTATGAAAACCTTGACCTGTGGGCACGGGAGGAAACCAGAAGAGTTATCGCAGGAAATCATTTTAATAGTTAATAATGAAGAGTATGAAAAATACATCCATTAACCTGGGGCAGATTGATTATGTCACCATTAAGCTGGGTACCAATTTATTGACCCCGCACATAGAAACCCCGTCCGATTATTTTTTCCAGCTGGCGGAGCAGATCCGTGCATTGCGGGTTGCCCATAAAAAGGTGCTGATTGTCTCCTCCGGTGCCGTGGGAATGGGAAAACAAATCGTAGCTTCCCGGAATGTGCTCAACCAGAACAAGACAGTCACCATCCGCCAGAAAACGGCCCTGGCGTCCATTGGGCAGACCACTCTGATGAACACATACAACCAGGCCTTTTCCCGTTATGGGCTCATCCCAGCCCAAATCCTGATCTCCAAACATGATCTCCTTAACCGCCAGCATTTCAACACACTCAAGGATACCCTCACCCAGCTCCTGGAATGGGATATTATCCCCATTATCAACGAAAACGATGCCGTGGCCACGGATGAGCTGAAGTTTGGGGACAACGACACTCTGGCGGGTTTTATCGCTTCCATATTTGATCATTCCCTCCTTCTGCTTTTAACCACTGTGGATGCGTTTTATTTGAAAAACCGGCCTGTCCGGATCATCCGCCATTTCCGTGAATCCTATTTAAAATATGCGGGGGTTTCCTCCGCCGGGGGAAGCGGGGGCATGAAAAGCAAACTCATTGCCGGAAAAAAAATGATGATCTCCGGTCAGAGCATGAACATTTCCGATGGAAAAAATCCCCAAATCATTTCCAGACTGGTGGCCGGTGAATTACTGGGAACCTGGTTTCTCCCGCAGTCCGGAAAAACCAATGCCCGCCGGCGGTGGCTCATCCACAACCGGGAAAGCCTGGGAGAAATAACTGTGGACGCCGGAGCGGAAAAGGCACTCGTTTCCCGAAGAGCGTCCCTTCTGATTTTTGGGATTACCTCCGTAAAAGGAAATTTCACAAAAAACCAGATCGTGGATATTTTTAATACAGAAAATGTTCGAATCGGGAAAGGGATTGTGCAGCTTTCTGCGGAAGAAATCAATCAATTTTTGCGGGAAACAGCGGACAAGGAATCTCTGGAAATAAAATACCATGGGAAAGAAGTAATCCATGCGGATACCCTGGTGGTTCTGCAATGAGGGAGGTTTTTTCCGGAAATATTTTTATTCTGATGATTTTGATCGGGGGATTTTTTTTCTCCTGCACATGGGCTGACCGTCGCCTGGAGAATATACGGGATAACCAGGGTTCCGCAGATTATCTCCAATGGGATAACCCATTGGCAGGGTGTCCGGAAATATATCCGCTGAACACATACAGATATGCAGAAGCAGAAAAAGAGCTGCATTCATTTTTCATTGGGGGAAACTGCAGTGTATATCTGGTTCTGCATACGGAAACCCGGAAATATTCCGTGACTTTTTTTTCACCGGAAAAAAAAGAACATTTCACGGTCAATACAGAAGATTCGGATGTCAAAACAAGAAACGCCCGGATGACTGTCCGGTTGCGGATAGAATCCCATCCGGATACAAAAATTATTCTGAAGAATCAGCTTCTCCGGAGTGTGTTTGGTCAGACCATCAGAAAGCTCTGAATACTGGACGCCCAGACCGATTTTAAATCTTCCAGCGAAAATTCCATCCCCGGTTGCAGATTCAGAATTCCGGACTCATCGGCCTCACCCAGAAAAAGAGTGGGAATATTTCCGCACATCTCCCGGAATTGCTCCTTTTTTTCCGGAGAAACCACGGTAATATAACTATGGGCAGTCTCCCCAAAAAAGAGCATATCTGCGTTTATGGATTGCTCCTCCGCAATTTTGTTCCAATCCGGAGATAAGACAAATCCCGTTCCTGCGTTCATTTCATGAAATATAATCCGCAGAATGGCGGTCATCATTCCCCCGGCAGAAAGATCCATGACGGTTTCCACAAGGGCTTCCCGGATGGCGTTCCGGATCACGGTGGCCACGGCCATTTCTTTCTCCAGATCCATTTCCGGCAGATGTACCATGGCGGGAACAGAATCCATTATGTATGCATACTGGGAGGCTTCCAGTCCCGGGAGAAAATATCCGGTCAGATAAAACCCGCTCCCCTTGTTTACGCGGATGCCGGCCCGTTTGGAGTTATCCTCCAGATATCCCACCATACCGATGGCGGGAGTGGGCAACACCGGCCCGTCCTCGGATTCATTATAAAAGGAGACGTTGCCACCCGTAATGGGTATCCGGAAAGTCTCCGCTGCCTGGGACATCCCCCGGATGGAGCGTTCAAAATAGTAGTAATTTTCCGGTTTAAACGGATTGGCAAAATTCAGGCAGTTGGTGATCCCCAGAGGCTCCGCACCGGTGGAGGAAATATTCCGGTATCCTTCCGCTACGGTGTGCATGGTACCGTAATACGGATTGGCTTTCACATAGGTTCCGTTCCCGTCAATGGAAACAGCCAGAGAACTTCCGGAATCAAAAATACGGTACAATCCGGCGTTATACCCAGGACCGGAATAGCGGTGGATTCCAATATCCGTATCATACTGTTCATAAATAAATTTCTTAGAGGCTATATTCGGATGGGAAAGTACCTTTTTCAGGATCCCCTCCACATCCTCGGATTTTCCGGATTGCAGAGTCTCCGCAAAGAATTTTATCCCATTCTGCCGGGGGTTTTCCCATTCTTCGGAAACGGATTGGGGTTTTCTGGTTTCCCTGGTATAGCGGGGTGCCCCGTCTTTATTCACCGTCAGATATCGGGCGGGAACATCCGCATATAGACGGTTATGGTGGAATATTTTCAGGTTTCCGGTGTCTGTCACCTCGCCGATGACCACAGCGTCCAGCTCCCATTTCCGGAAAGTGGCTATGATTTCTTCCGTTTTTTCCGGAACGGCAATAGCCAGCATTCTCTCCTGACTTTCTGAAAGCAGGAATTCAAAGGGCTCCATATTGTCTTCCCGGGCCGGGATTTTATCCAGATAAATGTTCATACCCACCCCTCCGGATGCAGACATTTCGCTGGAGGAGGAAATTAAACCAGCGGCACCCATATCCTGGATGGCCACCACAAGGCCTTTTTCAATACATTCCAGCGTGGCCTCCATCAACTGCTTTTCCATAAAAGGATCCCCCACCTGGACCGCACTTCTTTCCGCCGCACTTTCATCACTGATTTCTTTGGATGCGAAGCTGGCACCGTGGATACCGTCTTTTCCGGTTTTGGCTCCCACATAGATAACAGAATTGCCCGGACCGGAAGCACGGGAGGATGCCATTTTTCCCACGCGGGAAATGCCCACTGTCATGGCATTCACCAGAGGGTTTTTGGAATAGCTGGGATGGAAAAATACTTCCCCTCCACCGCAGGCAATACCCAGAGAATTTCCATAATCGCCCACGCCTTTCACCACTTCCCGGAAAAGCCAGCGGTTTTTTTTCTGGTCCAGATTCCCAAAGCGGAGGGAATTCAGACTCAATACCGGACGTGCACCCATGGTAAAAACATCCCGCATAATCCCACCCACTCCGGTGGCCGCCCCCTGGTATGGTTCCAATGCCGATGGGTGGTTATGGGATTCTACTTTGAATACCACGGCATACTCCTCATTGAGCCTTAATGCCCCCGCATTCTCCTCTCCCGGAGCAGCCAGCAATCGGTCTGACTCAGAATACAGCGTTTTCAATAGATTAATGGAATTTTTATACGAACAGTGTTCCGACCACATCCCGGAAAACATGGCAATCTCCGTTTTTGTGGGAGTTCTTCCCATTTTGGTAATAATCAGATTGTACTCATTTTCAAAAAGCCCCAGATTTAAAGCCAATTCCAGGCTTCCTTCCCTTTCCTGCATACTCATGGTCATAAGATTCCTTTATTACTTAATACTTTTATCAATTTCAGAAATTAGTGCATTAATATCTTCTGTCAGTAACCGGGATTGCAGTGTCAGCATCTGGACCAGATCACTCTTCCCAATGTAACCCATATTGATGAGAATAATGCCAATCTGCTTTTCATGATGTTCGTTCTGGTATTCCATCGCATTTTTTAACTGCTCCGGACGGATTTTTCCTATTGCCACAAGGAGTTCCCCCAGCTTGGCTTTGACCTTCCCTTTTGCGAGATATTTGATCAGAATCAGCGGGGTGATGGCTTTTGTCTGGATGAGAATACTACCAATCAATCCGCCGGTTTTTTTTTGCAGATCTAATGCGGTCTGGAGCTGTTTTTCTGTGATCACTCCTTCTTCCAGGAGTAACTCACCCAAACGCCGGGTTTTAGCAGGTTTTTCTTCCATATATAAAAAAAAAGCCATAGCGGCTTCCCGCTACGGCCCGACAATATTTTTTAGGGTTTTAATCCTATTATCTGAAATCTTTTTTAGACGCGTTTACTTCTGACATTTTTTTCAGGCCCGAATTCTGGTATTTTACAAATACTTCGCAAGCCTTCATTTCCATGGAGAAGTTTTCTTTCAGCTTAACCCCACCTTTCATGACACCGTCCCATTCTGATGTGACAGCTACGCCAGTGGATTCGCCGGATTCAGAACCAGCAGCACCAGCCACAACCTGTCCCACCATGATTTTCACGAAACGGGAGCTGGCTGCCAGTTCGGCTGCTTCGCAAGCCTGGGTTTTAATACGAACAAACCCCTTGGCATCCGGATTAGCACCACCCAGACCTTTTACAATCAGGGTATTGTCATCCACCCATCTTTCTGTGATGATGGTCTGTGCGTCGTCCGCAGTAATCTGGGACTTGTCCACTGATGCTGTTTTGCAGGAAAATCCCATTACCAAGGCTGCTGCAAGAATTCCGCTTAAAACTATCTTTTTACTCATATCTTTTCCTCCGATATTAAGGTTCATTACCATGTCCAAATAACAATGACATGGTCAACCTTTTTCTTGCCTTTTTTTCCTCCGGAATCCGGGAATTATTCCGATATTTTTCAAAATGCCGATATTAAAATTATGAAAAATATCGGCATCATTCTAGCGGTCATGGGGGGGGTACTGTATATAACAAATTCTGTGACCACCCAGATCCCCCCGGAAGTCATCCAATACATTGAAAAAACCATCAAAGAAACCAAACTGGAATTCATCACCTATATTCTTGTGGCATTAAAAAAAATCATCCAGGCAGGGGGTCTTTCCGTGGTCATTGGGGCTCTGGTCTCTCTGTATAATGGACGGATTGGCAGCTTTTTTATTCTTTTTGGGATTGCCGGAGGATTGTTTTTCTATACCCCGGATTTGATACAGGATTTCAATAAAGGAAATATTCCCGGCGATGTGATGAAAATAATGGAATATATTTATAAAAAAGGATACGGATTCTTGGGGGTCACCATATCCTTTTTCAGTTTTTTTCTGGTCAGAAGTGGTTCAAAAAGCGGTTAATTTGCCTTGGGTTTGAAGACAAAAAAGACTCCCACAAGAATGGCAACCAGTAAACCGCCAATGGCTCCATAACGCACATAGGGGTTTTCAAAAAGTCCCGGCTCTGGTTTTGCGGGTTCTTCCTTTTTTTCTGCTTCTGCGTCTTTTTTTGCGTTTTCATCCTCCGCAGAGGTCACTTCCTCCGCTGCACTGGAGCGTACCCCGGCATAGGAATTGTATCCGGAAGATCTAACTCCTGCATTTCTGGTGGAATCGTCCGTACCGGAATCTTC
The DNA here is from genome assembly GCA_020720785.1 of Leptospira biflexa. Classification (GTDB taxonomy): domain Bacteria; phylum Spirochaetota; class Leptospiria; order Turneriellales; family DYLW01; genus DYLW01. The sequence goes on along the minus strand of DYOA01000059.1, from coordinate 204 downwards.
CTTGACAGGGGTTTCCTCTTCGGTTCCTGTCTCTACTGCCTGTGGCTGGGATTTTGGTTTTTCTTCCACGGCTTCTTTGCTTCCGCAGGATATGAATACAAAAATCCCCATCAAGAATGCTACGTATATCGTTAATTTCTTTACGTTCATAGGGGTATAATAATAATGAAAATACTCATTGTCAACAATTTTTCCGTTTTTTAC
>DYOA01000091.1 GCA_020720785.1 Leptospira biflexa | reverse complement strand
CATCCATAACGATGTATGTCTCCCGCATTATGTCACAATCCAGCTGGAGATATGTTGTAAAATCATCCATTGGAACGTCTAATCCATACAAATATCCAATCGCTTTAGAATGGATTGCCAAATAAAATTATTTTATTTACAACAAAAACTATGGCCATATGATGGCAGGGAGGTGAACAATGGCAAGGGGAATAAAACCGGCAATGGACTCAACCGCAGGAGGGGAATAATGAGGGGGAAATGGATTCAGAAGATAGTTTTTATTTTATTTCTCATGTCTTGCACCGGATTCGTGCATTCGAAGGGCAAAGATAAAGATAAAGAGCAGGATGAGCTGGTTTATATTGGGATCTTGCCATACCAGAACAATACCGGACGCAAGGATTACGACTATTTAAAATTATCGTTAACGGAAGTCATAAAAGATGGAATGCATCGTCAGTTTATTTTTCATGATGTGTCCATGGGAGAGAATCGGGTGGTCTTTACAGAAATTAAAAAAGAAAGCTTGGAAACCGCACAGAAAAATAAAAAATATGCAAAGAAAATACAAGCGGAAAAGACCCAGATTGCCCGGATTGGTGCAGAGAAAAAAGCGGACATTGTCATTTATGGGGTGTACACCTACGATATTAATAGTAACATTGTAAAATTTTCCACCCGAATTTACTTCCAGGGAAGCGACACTCTGGTGGACGTTCCCACTGTGAGCAATCCTGTGGATGATACAATATTCAATTCAACTGATAGAGTGTCTGGCCAGATCGTTACCAAAATTCAGGCGATCTATAATGCCACAGCAAAGACAGAAGATAAGCAAAAAGAGAAGCCGGAATCAATAGGCAAAATAAAGCTGGAAAAAAACCGCCTGGTGGTGGAAAAACCCCGGAAATGGCTCGTATATGGAGAGGCTCTGGGGGTTAGCATATACGGTTCTGCCAACGTAAACTATTCCATAGATTCCGTTTATTTCGTTGGTGGGGGAGGTACCTTTGTCCCCCGACCCGATTTTAATTTTCTGAATGCGAATCTCTTGGGAGGCTACCGGTACCGATGGCTTTTTTTCCAGTTAGGAACTGGACTCTACATCATTTCCTATGAAAATGAGACGTATGTGGATGGTCATGCTTCCAGCAAAGATGTTACCACAAACGGAATAGCATTGTCCTTTTCTGTGGGCGGAGAATGGTATTTCTGGAAAAATAGGCTGGCATTGCGGCCATTAGTGACTTATATATTTTCTGTCAATTCCCCGGAAAGTTCTGTTGCCTGGCTGGGACTGGGTGCGGGATACCGGTTTTAATAATCTGAGAAGGAGGCTATTATGAAACAATGGAAAATAATTTATATCACCCTGATCTTTGGCACGCTACTCCCGATGGTGTCATGTGGCCTTATGGATGCTATGGTGGCCGGTCTCTCCAATACCAGTCGCCTGGAGGTAAACCTGGAATTGGGTGGCTCCTTTGCGGGCCGCAGGGTCATCGCCGTAATTTTCAAAAGGGATTTAGCAGGAGGAAGCGTTCATAAAACCGGAGTTAATCTGGATTCCGATGGCCATGCCAGCATTCCTGTCATGGACCTGCCACAGGGTCAGTACACGGTCTATGTAGCGGTAAATGATAATTCCTCAGATAGTTTTATCAATAATCTGGAAAATTCCTCTTCTGATATCTATGTCGGAAAAAAGGATTTTGACATAGAAGAAGGGAAAGGCAAGGAAATGACCCTGACCGGAGGAGATATCCAGAAATCCTATATGAACTGGATCCACGGTATTACCTTAGCAGATAACTATTTCTTGTTATGCCAGTTCCTGCGCCCCGGTACTCTGGCGGCCGTGGGGTATAACCTGCAAACCTTTACCGCCACAGAAGGCAATAGTATCCATGCCCTGGCGGTGACCGTCATGGGGGTGGGACCCGACGGGATATCAGGATCACCTCAATACGACGCATATTTTAAGTTCGGAACAGCGAGTTTTGATACTTGGGTGGGATATGATCCCGGCAGGAAAGGCGGAAATCCAGCGGCACTCCCTCCCGGGGCTTATGATGTGGCCTGCTCT
>DYOA01000058.1:7568-12187 GCA_020720785.1 Leptospira biflexa | reverse complement strand
AGTGACAGTCACCCCGGGGATGCGGGGATGCGACATAATAAGTGACAGTCACCCCGGGGATGTGGGGATGCGACATAATAAGTGACAGTCACCCCGGGGCGGCTTTTGGTTGACACCGCGTATTCATTCTTTACAGGAAGCCATGTCTGTACTATTGGAACTCGCCATTTTCCCCACGGATAAAGGAGAGAGTGTTTCTCCTTATGTGGCAAAAGTCATTGAGATGATCCGCAATTCCGGACATCCGTATAAGCTCACCCCCATGGCAACGGTGATGGAGACAGACACCATGGCGGAGGCCCTAACCCTCATCCAGAAAGCCCATGATATTCTGGAGCCGGAATCGGAGAGGATTTATTCCGTGGCCAAATTTGATATCCGCAAAAAGGGCACAAACCGCATGGAGCAGAAGGTAAACTCCATCCAGAGGGAAATTGGCTCCGTAAATACGTAAATATCCGTTGATGGCATAAGGCCATTATTCCCAATGGCTCATGGCCCGTTCAGTGTTAACCGCAGATCAGTTTTCCAAGGAACAACTGGTTCATCTGCTTGATCTTTCATCCCGGGTAGAAAAGGCCCTTGGTCGCAGAAGGATGCTTCCCATTCTCAATGAGTACATCCTGGCGACTCTCTTTTTTGAGCCTTCTACCCGAACCCGGCTTTCTTTTGAATCTGCCATGCACCGTCTTGGCGGAAGAGTGATCACATCAGTGGGGATGCAGTTTTCGTCTCTTTCCAAAGGAGAAACCCTGTATGACACGCTGAAAATGGTGGAATCCTATGCGGATATCTGTGTGATACGCCATCCCATGGAGGGAGCGTCCCAGATTGCAGCAAAGAACATTTCCATTCCGGTAATCAACGGAGGAGATGGGGCAAGCCAGCACCCAACCCAGGGAATTCTGGATCTGTACACCATCCATAAGTATAAAAAGCTGATGACAGATAAAATTGTCATTGCCTTTGTGGGAGATATTAAATACGGGAGGACCATTCATTCCCTGATCCAGTATATGTCCCACTTCACCGGAGAGTTTATTTTCATCAGCCCGGAAGAACTCCGCCTGCCGGAAAAATACCGCAAATATCTGGATGAAAAACGCATTCCGTACACAGAGACAGAGGACATTAATTATTTAAAAGAGGCCGATGTGGGGTACATCACCCGGGTGCAGGAGGAACGATTTCTGGACCATAAGGAATATGAGAAATTCAAGGATTTCTATGTGGTGAATTCGGAAATGCTGGCCAAATGCCGTTCGGATATTATCATCATGCATCCGTTGCCTCGTCTGAGCGAGATATCCACGGATATAGATGACAAGCCCCAGGCCAAATTTTTTGACCAGGCCAGGAATGGTCTTTATGTCCGGATGTCCCTGCTGCTGGATCTTCTGGGTGTCCCTCTGGGCGAACTGGATAAATAGTTATTCGTAGGATTCCCGTTCGTCTGGAAAGCGGGATTCCCTGACCTCCAGGCAGTATCTTTCCATGGCCTGGAGGATGTTATTTCCCAGATCGGCATAGTGGCGTACCATTTTTGGGGAAAATTCCGGATCCATCCCCAGCATATCATTTACCACCAGCACCTGCCCGTCTGTCCCCGGTCCGGCTCCAATGCCAATGACGGGGATTTCCACGGCCTGGGAAAGTTTTGTCCCCAGATCCGATGGGATGACTTCCGCCACAAGGGCAAACGCTCCGGCGTCCTGGATCGCACGTGCGTCTTGGATCATCAATTCCTGGGCGGCTTTTTCTCTTCCCTGGACTTTATATCCTCCCAATTGCAGAACGGATTGAGGAGTTAGCCCCAGATGTCCCATCACGGGGATGGACGCTGCGGTGAGTCTCCTGATGGTTTCCACAAAGGGGCCGGCCCCTTCCAGCTTCACCGCATCTGCCCCGGACTCTTTGAGGATTCTGCCGGCGTTCCGGACGGCTTCTTCATGGGAAACCTGAAAGCTCAGGAACGGCATATCCGCCACCAGAAAAATATCCGGCAGGGCACGGCGTACCGCTCTGGTATGGTAGATAATATCGTCCACGGTGACGCTCAGGGTATTGGCATGGCCCTGGAATACATTTCCCAGGGAATCCCCCACCAGGACGGTATCGATACTAGTTTTTGCCATCAGTCTGGCCATGGAATAATCATAGACGGTGAGCATGGCTATTTTTTCCCCGGCACGTTTTTTCCGGATAAAATCGGTGATATTATGTATGGGCATTTTTTTTAACCTTTGGTATGGAATTTTTGTGAGAGCATCTGTAAAGTAATAGAAATCACCGGGATCATCCAGATTTTTTATCCGGCAGCGGTGCAGAATTTCTGCGAGGGCGGGAAGGGAGCGGATTTTTTGTTCCAGCTCAGAGAAGATATCCACCACCCAGAATCGGGCTCGGTTGCGGACATGGGGGATGGTCAATTCGGCATGGGAAAAAGTATTATTCTCCCACCAGGCGATGTCCAGATCCAGCACACGGGGGGAATTTTTGGAGGAAGGCACCCGTCCGCATTGAATTTCTATTTCTCGGAGGCGTCCCAGTAACTCCCGTGGCGGAAGCTGCGTTCGGTATAAAAATCCCTGGTTCAGAAAATCGGGCTGATTTTTCATCCCGTAGGGAGGAGTGGCATAAACGCCGGAGGTTTCCAGAATGTCCCCATTTTTTTCCAGAGACGCTTTTCCCATGTCCAGGTTTTTCTCCCGCTGGCCGATGTTGCTGCCGGCAATGATAACATAAAGAAAGGATGGCTTCATTAATTCCGGGGGTTCTGGGGATTTTGGGCCAGAAAATTCTCCACGGCATCCTGTTTTTGTTTGAGACGCCGTAAATGGTTTTCTGTATAAATCCCAAAATCAATATCCCCTGTCATGATTTCATGGCGGATGGATTCCAGGGATCCCATATCCAGCTCAAAGGGATAGACGCTCGCCTGGGCAGCGTATTCCTTTGCTTTCTGCCAGTAGGGGGAAGATTTATTATAGTAGAATTCCGCCACGGCAAAGGATTTTTTGAGATCATCCGCAAAATCCAGGTTATAAAAATACAGGTGGCGTTTATCAAATTTGGAGCCCATGCGCAGGTAAGAACGCATGATTTTGAGGTTGATGTGCATGAACACCAGCAGGCGGTATTTATGGTATTCTTCTTCGCTTTGGATTTTGCACAGAGCCTGGGAGGGATGCCGGAATTTCCGGGTGAGGGCAATTTCCAGAAAATAGATATTTCTTTTAATATCCTGGGTGTTATAATAATTCTGGAGAGAATACAGAAGGAAAAAATCTTCCACATAAGCGGGATGCCACTGGTGCAGACGTTTGGGGATCCAGTCAGAGAATTTTGTGTACATTTCTGACTGGTCATAGTAGTAATCCAGACGCAGTTGTGCTCCGGCGGAGGAAGTCAATATCAGGCTGGTTATCATTATTATTATGGAGTTACGCATATTTTTACTTTATATATCGGCAAAAACGGCTTGCGGTTAAAAATATCTTGACGACAATAATGGCAGGGAGACTCTGTTAAGTGCCAATTTCACTGAAAAATTTATGGAAAAATTTTCTGTATTCTGGTATATCCTCCCGGATGGATAATTACCAGAAACTGGAGTTCTTATCCCGCATCAAATTTTTGAATCTGGCTTTTCTGATTGGTTTTATGGCATTTTTTTCTCACGGCACCATGCATCTTATGGGTCTTTTTGGAAAAAATTCCCTTTTTGCGGTCATTTTTTCATATATCGGAGATATTATCATCCTGCTCAGCTTTTTTTATCTGCGAAACAAAGAGAACACAGATATCTGTGCGGACATTGTTCTGGTTTTACATTTGCTTTTTTCTTTGTATTTAATTTATGACGGTGGCATTTTCCTGACAGGTATCCTGTGGATTGGTACTTTTCCTGTTTTACTGTATTATCTGAAGGGTATCCGCAGGGGGAATATCTGGGCGGGAAGCACCGTGTTGCTTATTCTTTTCATGGTGCTCCTGGGTGAACTGGGTATTCTGGTTTTTCCATATCCCTCTTTTTATCTGATAGCTTCTCTTGTCATTTTTGTTACCATATCTGTTCTCATCATTTTTTACGAGGATACCAAATCCAAAAGTCTGGAACTGGCCACGTACCAGCTTTCCCATGATTTATACACAGGTCTTCCCAACCAGGCCCGGTTGATTCATGATATCCAGGCGATGGAAGATGGAGCCCTGTTGCGCCTGGACATCAATAACCTGACGGATATTTCTTCTGTTTTTGGATTCCAGTTTGGACTGGATGTTCTGAATGCATTGATTCCGGAATTACAGAAAATTGTGGGAGATTCCGGCAAAGTTTATATGATCACCACAGATGAGTTGGGTGTTCTTTTTTACCACGGAGAGCAAAAGAAAATTAAAACAATTCTGGAGAAAATTTTAAGCCATCGTACATACAGGGAAACCATCCATACCAAATTCAATGTGGATCTGCAGGTGATTGGGGGAATCTCCTATATTTCCTCCTGTTCCCGGGAGGATCTGCTTTCTTCCGCTGAGCTGGCACTGAAAATGGCACGGGATGAAAAGAGTCCCATTTTCCATTGTAAAAATCCCGCGATCCTCCGATCCCGTTTCCA
>DYOA01000058.1:0-7468 GCA_020720785.1 Leptospira biflexa | reverse complement strand
AAAAGAGTCCCATTTTCCATTGTAAAAATCCCGCGATCCTCCGATCCCGTTTCCAGGATAATATAAACTGGAGCGTCTTACTCCGGAACGCACTGGAAAATGATAAAATTTTTCCGGTATTCCAGCCCATTCTGAATAATAAAACTGGGAAAATTGAAAAGTTTGAATGCCTGGTGCGGATGCAGAGCCACGACAATAAAATCATTGAACCGGAAAATTTTCTGGCTGTATCTAAAAAAACGGATATGTACTATTCCCTCACCCGGAAAATGATTGAAAAAAGTTTCAAAAAATTTGAGAATCTTCCATATTTTTTTTCCATCAACCTCTCCATAAAAGATATTGAGAACCGGGACTTAAACCAGTTCATCATAAGAAAATTAAAAGATTATTCCCGTCCGGAAGCGGTGATCTTTGAAATTACAGAAGGAGAGAGTATTCATAACTATGATGAAATCAACCGATTTATCCGCGTTGTGAAGAGATACGGCTCCAAAGTGGCCATTGATGATTTTGGTAGCGGATATTCCAATTTCAACCATATCATCCAGATGGATATTGACTTTCTGAAGCTGGATGCATCCCTGATCAAACCGCTGGGAAGTGACAAAAATTCTGAAATCATGGTGCAGTCCATTATCCATTTTGCCCAGAAGATCAATGTGCGTACCATCGCCGAATATGTATCGAATGATAAGATCCATTCCATAGTCTCCGGGCTGGGGGTGGATTACTCCCAGGGTTACTTCATTGGAAAACCGTCAAGGATAATCCGCGAAGTAAAATCTGCATAAACGGATACGGGTCAATCGCGTTCAGAAGGATAAAGACTTCCCATAATAATCTGTGCAATCATAGGGTAGTATTGATCCTTGAAATGAACGGTATCCGGCAGCATGATCCGGCGTTCGTCCTCAGAGTAGTTTTCCATAAAGTGTGTATGAATATCCACGAATGCGATATTCTCATCCATTGCAATGTCTGCGACTCTTTTTGTGTATGGTTTGAGCTCCTCATTTTTCCAGGATAGAATGGGGGTGGGTGAAAGAAGGAGGATTTTAATATTCTCTTTTTTCAGTCTGCGTATTATCTGGATCATTCCCTGGCGATATTTTTCCACCCCAATTTTCTGGATGGAATCATTGATCCCAAACATGAGAATGACCAAATCCGGATTATGCTGGAGAACTCTGTTTTCGATAAACAGAACGGCATTTTCTGTGGTCCAGCCGGGAACTCCCTCATTCAACACTGTGACCGGTTTTCCATTCCTGTTTTTTTGCAGCAGGCTTGCCAGAGTCTCCGGATAAGGGTTTTTCACTTTTTGCCCGGTGAAAGGGGTGTATCCATAGGTTATGCTGTCCCCATAACAGACAATGCTCAGCTCCTTTTCCTCCCGGATATAATTGCCCAGATGGGAAACGTTATATTCCATTTTCTCTTGGTCTGACATAATGAGGTACCGTATACTGCCACAGCTGGTAAATATTCCGGCAGCAATGAATGGGATCGAAAGTAATATGAGTTTTCCGGATTTTTCATTCGATGCTCGCTTAAAACTGGCCATAATTGATATCCATGAGAAATTTTAAAGTGTTTTCCATGTTCTCATTTTTTAACAGATCTATGGTTATTTTGCTGAATTGGTTTGGATAAGAAAAATCCGCTATCTCAAGAGCCCATGGGATTGCCGCTGCGTACTCCTTCCTCCCCAGAAATATTTTAACCTGCCGGATATGGAATTCCTGTAAAATCCGTTCCGGTGGATAGAGATCCAGGGCGGCAGAAACCATCGCCTGGGCAGACTCCACATTGCCTGCATTCAGATAAATATCTGTGATCAGGGCCATGGCTTCCCAGGAATGCGGATTCAGTTGGAGAGCGTTTTTCCAGGAATCCAAAGCCAGGTGTGGATTTCCCTGCAGAAGAAAAAATTTTCCCTGCAATATCTGGATTTCCTCCGCATTATTCCAATCCGTCATCAGTGGTTTTAATTTGGATATAAAATCCAGTTCGGCTTTGGTAATGCTTTTTTTATTCATAATTTTTGCATAGACCAGGCGAAGTTTCTGGTAATGGATAAATTTTTTTATACTTTCACTGTTTAGTTTTTCCAATTCGGTAAGATATTGCGTTATGCCTTCCGGATTACTGTTTTCTCTGGAGACATAATCCAGATATCCGGCAATGGCATTTCCCACCCGATGGTTGCGGGAGGCGATGTCCGGCTTATCTGTTTTACGGTAAATAAAAAGGGAAATATTTCCGGTATACATCTGGCTGCGGATGAAATCCTCTTCTTTCATGAATTCAATGGACGAAGGGGCGTCCGGTTCTGAAAAATAAACCAGACGGTGTTTCAAATCCACACCAATGATCGGAGTAATATGCCCCATCTGGGATTCGGTATTATACACCAGAGCAAGGACAGGAAAACCCCGGGCAATATGTCCCGCTATATCATCCAGGCTTGCTTCAAGGGGGGATACGAGGATTTCTTTGCGATGAAAGTACTCCATGATTTCATGAAAACCCGTACCATTTTCCATTGTTTTCAGCTCCCTGGCGATTTTTTTCTGATCCGGAATATCTTTCACATTCAGACTAGTCAGGGCAAACTGGATGGCCATGGGAGCACAGAAGTTTTTTCCTTTTCCCATGCGGGGATGTACGTTTTTATAGCGAACAGGATTTTCTTCCACCGGATTTTTCAGAAACGAAAAAAGATTCTGTAAATGCGGGGATTTTCCGCCGGATATTTTTTGGGAATAAACCTCTGCCGCCTCATTCATTTTACCCAGATACATAAGAAGCAGGATTTTATTATGTAAAGCAACATCCCGTATCCCATTCAGTTTTCCGGTTGTTTGTTTTTCCGCTTCCCGGATGACGTCATCATAAATCTTTTCTCCGGCTGTATAATTTCCGGAGTGGAGGTGCACCTGGGCTTCCAGGATGGCAAGATCCGCTTTTTCCATGGTAATCCCTTTTCCGGAGGAACTGTGTTTTTTATCCCGGAGGAAATCCAGGGCAGATTTTATCTTCTGATTCTGAACCAGAGATTGTACGTAATACCGTATGATTTCTTCTTCCGGATTCCCCCCCATATAAAAATCCAGAGTCCCTCCGGATGCTTTTTCCATCGCCAGGAGATATTGGTAGGCGGATTCTTCCGCACGCACAAAATCATAGGAATAGTAATGTAATTTTGTGGTAATATACCAGAGACGTTTATCCTCCGGATGTGTCTGGGCCAGATTTTGATAGAATTCTGCCCTCGCAACAATACTGGATGTGTCCAGGCTGAGAATTTTTTTCTCTTCCAGATAATACTTCTTTATCGCTTCGCGTACCCGTTCATCTTCCCCGGAATTCTGAGCGGTTTCTTTATTCGGAATGGATGTCATCTGGACCAGGATATGATTCAGATACTTTTTGGGAATGGCATGGGGGATGACCCTGGTTTTCCCTTTAATGTATTTTTCTTTTTGAATGGTATTTGTCTTTCGGTAATGCAAATCCGTAAAGTGGATCACAAAATTATTTTTGCCGTGGTAAATCATAATCTTGGAAGGGTTGTTGCCTTCCAAAGCTATTTCAAAAAAAAGGGAATCCATCATCGTCCGCAGGGAAACAGGTAAGAGATAAAAAGTATGATTTTCCGGATTGTAGTATACCGTCTGTTTGGAAGATTTTGCATTTTTTATCCTGGGAGGAAGCTGGAAGAAAAAATCATCCGGTGCCCGTCCTATGGTGAAAGAATAATTAAAGAAGGAATCTCCCAGATCAAAGGATAGACGATATCCGTTTTTCTCCTCCTGTCTGTAATCCCAAATCCGTGAGGTTTCATAAACGTTTTCTTTCCCACGCCAGTAAAAAATATGATTGTGATAAATCATTTTCCAGTTTCCGTTCAGGGAAACCACAGAATTTACATTATCCCCGCTTTTTTCAAAAACAACATCCATTGTCTGATTTTCTCCCTCCATCCGGAAAGTCCCCCCAAAGTAGGGAAGTTGCTCTGGATTGGAAATTTTCTGCACCGCCTCTATGTATTCCTTCCCAAAATTCCGCTCCGGAGGCAGAGGCAGAACCCGCTTCCAAAGTGCCAATTCATCCGGGAATTCACTCTGCAAGCGGGCCAGATATTCCGGATTTGGTTTGGATGTATTCATTAAATCCAAATGAAGGTAAACCAGCGATACATACACATAAAATAATCTCCTTGATGGTCCACGGTGGGAATCTTTGTTTTCCAAAATATTCCGGAGGATTTCCTCCGCACGGAGGGTCTGGTTTTTTTCCAGATAATGCCCGGCCAGGGGCAGACAAATGTATCCGCATTCTTTGTAATTAATTTTGTTCAGGTCGATTTTTTTCCCATATAAAATAAATTCCACCATGTTAATCTGATCACGGGAAAAAAATTTATTCGCCGTATTTCTATTTTTCAGGTCACGGTAAAAAAACCGTGCGGATTCCGTATTTTCCTCCATCAGATGAAAATATAAAAACGCAGCCTTCTGGACATCCGGTAGAAGGGATACATTGCCGGGTGCATCCAGGTTCTTCAGAAGATAAAAAGCTTCCATACCAATAATGGGATCATCCCTGAGACTTTTATCCTTCAGGATAATCTCATTCATCCCGCGAATATCCATGGCCAGCTGCTCCCCGTATTTTTCCCAGGAACCAAACGGAACGGCTCCGGAAATTTCGGAAGCGGAAAAAATCCCCATCGCACCCAGAAAGACAAAACCGTAAATGATGGATTCCATCCCACGCATTAAAAATTTCATAGATACAAGCATACAAACGAGGGGTCATCTGTCACCCTTTAAATGAGACGTCCTGCCCGGGGACATAATATGGACGTCACTCCGGGGATGCGACATAATATATGACACGGTGAGGATGTGACATAATATGGACGTCAATGGGAAAAATATAAAATATCATCAGAGGGGGTCTCCTCTGAATCTGCCTCTGCAAGAGGAGCATCATAATCTATGATTTCCTCCCCTCGTTCAGGGATAATGTGAAAGATCACAGACCCCAGCTTTTTATTTTTCAACGCGACGGTTAAGAGATACTCACCGGGTTCGAGATCTTTGTAATAATTGGTGATATATTCTGTGTTTGTTTCCAGTCTGTGTGCCCGGATGTCCAGTTCCACCCATCCCAGGCTTTTTCTGGATAACGATAATGCATAGGGCAGTTCCCGGTTTATTTCGTCAGGCCGGTAGGCAAACCAGATAATTTTGTTCGCTTCAAAGGTGATGGGATCCTGGAATATACGGAAAGAGGGTGGGTGGAAGTACTGACTCTGGACATGGTCCAGATCGGATTGATTGACGGGGAAAAATGAAAAACTGGGCTCCCGGATTTCACAGGAATAAAAAAATAAAAAAATAAGGGAAACCCCAGCCCTGGAAAAGCGAATCATATATTTTTATTATCGTACCTCTTGTAGAAATCAAAAAGTTCTTTTATTTGGTTCTTTTCCCGTTCCAGAAAGGCACATAATTGTCCAGGGTCATCCTCGGAAGAAATTTCCATGGTCATTGTAAATGTATTATTTTCCAGGTTAGGAGAGGCTTCCAATTTGAGGCCACGGGTACGGATTTTTTTTAATTTATCCTCCAGAATACCGGAGATCCGGTGGAACTCAGGAAAGCGGATTTCCCGGCATTTTTGGAGCATGTGGTCAGCATATTTTATCCGATGGGGGGATTTTGGGCGGATGGGAGTTTCCCAAAGCCGGGAAAATTCCAGTTTCTGGTTTTGGGTCATATCTGTCCAATGGATGATGATTTCCGTAGCGGTGTTTTTATTGACCATGGGATCGGATAGAAGCCGAAGAAAATCTCCCGTTGTTGCGGAGTCCTGCATCTTTTCCGGAGAATGTTTCTGATGAAGATATACCATTTCTATATATTTGGGGGCGATGGATTTTTCCATGAAGAGGCGGGAGTATTCTTCCGGTAATGCCAGTATATTTTTTATTTCTTTAAAACGCCCCACAGAATAGGAGCGGGCGGCCAGAATATCCCCAAAGACATCATCGTTGGTTTTCCGGAAAAAGGAAATAAATCCAAATTCATTCGTAAGGCTGGAAAATCCGTAGTACCGGAAGATGCTTTTCCAGAAATCCACGGAGCTTTCCCGGGGGATTATCTCGTGGGGAGCATAATCGGACGGGAAAAGGGGAATTTCCATCTCCCTTCCGTGAAATCCAAACCGTAGATGGAACCCCGGGGAATCCAGCAGTGCGACAGAGTCAAACCGGTATTTATGGTTTTTTGCCATGAATTTCTATTTCATAGGCCGGGTACCCCTGCTGGTCCAGTGTCACCTTTTTTCCCGGGATACCGGAATCCACGGTTTTATCAAGCAGGTACATGGGCGGCCAGGGGATAATCTGTCCGGCTTTCTGCATGACTGCCCGGATGTGGATTTTTCCGGGGTCTTTTTTTGCCCGCAGATACAGTTGCAGGGAATCCATATTTTTGAGCGGTCCCTGGATTTCCACCATGGGGTATTTGGCATAAAAGGTTTTTATATCTGCATGGTGGATTTTCCGGCCTGTAAGATACACCCGCAGGTTATTTTTGGGCAGGGTCTGGATGGAATCATAAAAATTGGCGGAATTCTGGTTAGGGAAGGAAAGGGTCAATACCGTGCTGGCTGTAAATTCCCCATTATTGCGTAAAACGGCACCCGGTTGTTCCAGATCCGTCCGGCTCAAATCCCAATGGGTAAAAAATGGGAGAGGAGCATCCGGGAAAACCTCCACGTACTGCATGGAGTCAAACCGGAATGTCCGTCCCTTTATGGATAGATACTCATCGCCGGGCTTTTGGGAATTTTTCAGAAGTTCAATGCCGGAAAGATCATCCATACTCAGCGGAATGGTTTGCTCAAAATGATCCCAGGCCACAATGCGGATACAGGGTTTGTCCCCTTTTTTAAAAAACAGAAAAATATGGGAATAGCCAATGGCTGGATTTACCATTACCATTTTAAGAAATTCGGTATCTTTTACTGGAAAACTTTTTGTCCCCAGATGAGAAAATTCTCTTTTCCCTTTTTTGTGAAACAGCGACAGATAATAATTTTCTTTTCCGGTGGAAAAGACAATATTTTCCAGAGTTTTATCTTCTGTAACATTATATTTTTTGTTGGATAAAATCCGGATGTCCCGGACGCCGATGGCTTCTTCCACAATGGACTCATCCGGATGGAACAGTTCACGGCCACAGGAATAAAACAGAGAAATGGAAATCGCGAAAGCGGAAAGGGTATAACCACCAATCAGGGAATATTTCATTAATCAATAAAATATTCCCTAATCCGGTGTAAAATAATTTTAGGGTTCCTCTAATAATTACCTGCCACGATAAAAATTTGACGATTGATTTTGATTATTGCAAATTACTTCTAACATGTGAAATAACGGAGGGTAGCT
>DYOA01000018.1 GCA_020720785.1 Leptospira biflexa | reverse complement strand
GGGTGACTGTCACACATTATGGCAGCTTGACTGGGCATCGCAAAAATAAAATTTATCCCATGGAAAATATCCGATCCCTAAAAGAAATACTGAATATGGCAAAAACCCATGCCCAGAAAAAGACCATCGCCGTGAGTGTGGCTCAGGATCATCATGTTCTTCTGGCGGCGGAAATGGCCATTCGCCATGGGATTGCCAGAGTGGTTGCGTTTGGGAATAAACCTGAAATAGAAAAAATAGCCAAAGAAAATGGAATCTCCCTCGCCGGGATGGAGATTGAACATGAGGAAGAGGATTCCATCGCCTGCATGAAAGCGGTAAAAGCCACGCATGACAAAAAAGCAGATATCATTATGAAGGGCAATATCACCAGTGCCCAGTGCCTGCGGCATATTTTGAATAAAGAATACGGCCTGCGACAGTCCAAAGTCCTGAGCCATATTGGGGTATTTGAAATCCCCGCCTACCACAAACTCATCGCCCTCACGGATGCAGGGATGAATATAGCCCCGGATTTTGCCACAAAAGTGGAACTGGTGAATAATTCTGTAGCTGTCATGCAAAGGCTGGGGATTGCCATTCCCAAAATAGCGGTTCTGGCTGCGGTGGAAGTGGTGAATCCGGATATGCCGGCCACTCTGGATGCCGCCGCGTTGTCCAAAATGTCAGAAAGAGGACAATTCGGAAACTGTTTGGTGGATGGTCCCCTGGCCATGGACAATGCCATTTCCAGAGAAGCAACCATTCATAAAAAAATCCGAAGTGAAGTGGCGGGAGACGCAGATATCCTTCTGGCCCATAACATAGAAGTGGCAAATGCAATATATAAAGCAAATGTCTTTTTCTCCGGAGGCAAGGTGGGTGCGTTTATCACCGGTGCTGCCTCGCCCATTGTGTTCACCTCCCGCACGGATGACGAGGAAACCAAGCTTTATTCCATGGCTATGGCCGCTTTATAACGGAAGCTGCATAATTCCGGACTTTTTCCTTTCCGGTCAGCACTCGGTACACTCCGGACGCAAGGGCACTTAATTCATGCTCTCCCGGATATACGGCAACCTGGCCGATGTAGGAAACATAGGACTTTATTTTTCTTACAATTTTGGCATCATGGGCTACGCCCCCGGTGATAAGGATCCCGTCCACTTTTCCCTTCAACACTGCGGAAGCCGCCCCGATTTCCCTGGCAATCTGGTACACAAAAGCGTCCATTACCTCCTCCAGATTTTTTTCACCGGAGCGGATACGGCTTTGTATTTCCTCCACATCGGATGTTCCGGTATACGCCACCAGACCCCCCTTCCCCTGAAGCATCCCTAAGGCAATAGAAAAATCAATCGCCCCGGATTGGATCATCTTTATAATTTCCATAGCGGGCAATGCTCCGGAGCGCTCTGGAGTAAAAGGGCCTTCCCCCGTGATGGCATTATTCACATCCACCACTTTCCCCCGGCGGTGCACTCCCACACTGATCCCGCCTCCAATATGGCAGACAATCAGATTCACCGTTGAATATTTCTTCCCCTGCACAAGCGAAAACCGCCGTGCCACCTCTTTCTGGTTGAGAGCATGGAAAATGGGATAGCGGCGGATATCCGGATGCCCGGAATAGCGGCCCAGGGCATCCATTTCATCCACAACAACCGGATCCATAATATATGCTTTCACTCCAAATTCTTTCGCAATTTCCTGGCCGATGACCGCAGCCAAATTGGACGCATGCTGAATAGTGGCATTTCGCAAATCTTCCAGCATTTCCTTGTCCACCAGATATACTCCTCCGGGAACCGGACGGATAAGGCCACCGCGAGCGGCAACTCCATGGAAACGTACATCCGGATAATTTTTATGAAAATGATCAAAAATAGCCTTTTTCCGAAAATCAGACTGGTCCATGACACTCCGAAAACCGGAAAGTTCAGACGCACCATGATGTATATTGACCACGTCCTCCGGGTGCTCATTGACAAAATACCCGATTTTGGTGGACGTGGACCCGGGATTAATCACCAGAATATTATATTTTTCCTGTTTTTTCATCACCCCTCCGCCCGGATTTTTTGGACAAATATTTTCACCGGAACAAAAGAAATACTTGCCCTATGGAAAATAAAAATATCTTTGTCTAAAAATCAAGACTAAATTTATAAAGGGATCTGAATGAAAACAACCAAATATCTGTTAAATGAAAAAGACATGCCCCGCAATTGGTATAACATAATGGCCGATATGCCCAATCCGCCGGAAGCCGTACTGCACCCCGGAACCAAAAAACCGGTAACGCCGGAGGATCTTTCGCCCATTTTTCCCATGAGCCTGATTGAGCAGGAAGTGACCTCGCAAAGATTCATCCCCATTCCGGATGAAGTCATGGATGTATATTCCCTTTGGCGGCCAGCCCCTCTCTACCGTGCCCATCAATTGGAAAAGGCCATTAAAACAAATTCCAAAATTTACTATAAATACGAAGGTGTATCGCCAGCCGGGAGCCACAAACCCAATACTGCGGTACCCCAAGCATACTATAACAAAAAAGACGGTTTCACCAAACTCACCACAGAAACCGGGGCCGGACAGTGGGGTTCCGCATTGTCCTTTGCCGGCAATTACTTTGGCCTGCATGTAAAAGTGTACATGGTAAAAATTTCCTATGAGCAAAAACCATACCGGCGCTCAATGATCGAAACCTGGGGCGGAGAGGTGTATCCCTCCCCCACAGATAAAACAGAATCCGGAAGAGCCGTTCTTGCTAAAGACCCCAATTCCATTGGAAGCCTGGGAATTGCCATCAGCGAAGCGGTGGAAGAAGCTGCCCAGAATAAAGACACCAACTATTCCCTGGGCTCCGTTTTGAACCACGTTCTCCTTCACCAGACCATCATCGGCGAGGAGGCCATCCTCCAGATGAAAATGGCGGGAGATGATCCGGATATTATCATCGGATGCCATGGAGGCGGGAGCAACTTCGCAGGACTCGCGTTCCCGTATCTCAGAGAGAAATTCGCAGGAAAAAATTATCGCCTCATCGCAGTGGAACCCAAAGCCTGCCCCACATTGACCCGTGGAAAGTATGAGTATGACTTTGGTGATGTCGCGGGATTAACTCCGCTCATTAAAATGTATACTCTGGGACATGATTTCATGCCACCGGGAATCCACGCAGGCGGACTGCGGTATCACGGTGCTTCTCCGCTGACTTCGCAAATGCTAAAGGAAGGCTACATTGAAGCTCAATCCTATGAGCAGGGAGAAGTATTCCAATCCGCACTGGTATTCGCACGGTCAGAAGGTATCCTTCCCGCCCCGGAATCCAATCATGCCATCCATGCCGCCGTTGTGGAAGCACGCAAAGCAGACCAGGAAGGAAAAAGCAAGACCATTCTTTTTAACCTTTCCGGGCATGGCCATGTGGACATGGCAGCGTATACCAGCTTCCTTTCCGGAAAAATGGCAGACAGTGCCCTGCCGGAATCAGTTCTGGAAGAAGGGTTTGCCAGCATCCCCAAAATCTGAAGATACCCAAAGGGTATCCTGCCAGTTAAAAAATGTATCCTGCAGTACCTGTTGCGGGATACATAATCTTAATTTATCCCACAAAGAAAAAAGCAGTTTTCTGAAAACCCAGACGAAAGAATTCCGTAATGTGGACGCGAGCTCTGCAGAGAATTTGGTACAGTACCGGGCACGGCGGGAAAATATTATCCGGAGTTTTAAGATAAAGGAAGATATTTATATTTGCCCTTTCCTGGGAATTATTGAAGGAAACAAAACTGGTTGCATGGTCCACCCATCGGCAATGGTAAACCCATCCATGAGCCGATGGGAGCATCCCCAGAATTTTGGTTTTTACGGTGAGGGAATATGCCTGGTTTATGACTGCCCCGCAAAAGAAAACAAGTTATCTTTGGACATATCCTGCCTCTCCACTCTCCAATACTCCATCCTGGCAGGTCATGCACAGATATTGGAAGTTTTGTCCATCCTGGGGGAAAAACACGTCATTCCACAAGAATTTCCGGCCTTCTATTCACAATGGCTTTTACGGAATAAAATTCCAGTGACCAGCTTTGAAACCCCATTGACCATCCGGAAAGAAAATGAAGATCAGGTTTGGGAATCCCTTGCTCTTTTTCTGGAAAAAGAATTCTATGTGGATTATATCCACAGGGATTTTCCCAAAACAGCCCGGAGAGTCAGGATATTAAGGCGAGTTTTGTTCCGGTAATTCCGGCAGATTCAATAATTCAATTGATTCATTAATGAACAAAATCGCCCGGTCAATGACCTCTCTCACCAGATAATTTTCAAAAAATGTGGCTTTCTCAAATTTTTTATTAAATACGATTTTATCCAAGGGATTCATACAGCTCTGCCCACTCATGGCTATTCCATCCCTGATTCTTTCCCAGAATTCTTTTTGCTTTTTCAAAAATTTTGCCGCTTCAAAGGTGAGATAACGGGCATGTTTTCTTTTAGTTTCCCGCATCTGCATTTTCACGTCTTCCCGGATTGCCTTTGCATAATCTTCCACACTTTGCTTCATCACATTTAGTAGGCGGTTCAGATTTTCCACTTCCATATAATGATGATCCCTTTCTGCCGATAAGGAAAATTCCAGTTTAACATGAGAATCTCCCAAGGCGGGCATGAACTCCTCCTGCCAGTATTTCATGATAAACGCCAGAATTTCAATATCTTCATCATCATTCCCAACCACAAAAGGAGAATACACAAAAGCAGAGAGCATGGAATACGCAGTGATCTTTTCCGGTATACTTTTTTTGTGGCTCCCTGTTCTGCCCACCCGTTCTTCAAACTCATACCCTTCCGGAGCCAGGACTTTTAATTCATTATTCAAAGCCGCCAAATCTTTTTTAATCCGTGAGATGGTTTCCTGATTCGAGGAAGTCCGCACAATACCCTCATATTGCTTGATGGTTTTTCTGATTTTTTCTATTCTTTCTGTCTTATCATTGTCCATAATACGATTTATTACAACCTTAATTTATGGTAAAGGATAAAATTATTTTCCCGAGCGGGGATGATACATTTTATGTGCTTCTCTGGTCTCGTTGGAAGCCATGTGTGTATATATCTGCGTTGTGGAAATATCCATATGCCCCAAAAGCTCCTGTACGGATCTGATATCCGCATTGTTCTGCATCATATGCGTTGCAAAGGAATGGCGAAGTGTATGGGGGGTTATGTTCTTGAGAATATTCAATTTTTCTATTTTTTTCTTCAGAATTCTCCAAGCACTCTTTCTGTCCAGATGACCACCCTTCCTGGAAATAAATAGATATACATTATTTTCATCTTTCAATAGCTGTGGACGAATCACCCCAATGTATTTATCCAGCAGTTCGTTCGCAATTTCGCCATAAGGAACTATTCTTTTTTTATCCCCTTTGCCGAGTATCGTGATAAAACCGTTTTTTGTGTCCAAATCATGTATTTTCAGATTCACCGCTTCCGATATTCTTAAACCGGATGAATACATTAATTCGAACATAGTCTTATCGCGAAATTCCAATGGGTCATTTTCATTGAAACTCTGAAATAATATTTTTATTTCATTACGGGACAGAAAATCAGGAAGAATCTTTTCCAGTTTGGGTCTTTCCATATCCTGTATGGGATTAATCTGGATTTCATCGTTGTTAACCAGGAACCGGTAAAACTGGTTAAATGCTGCGATTTCACGGGCTCTTGTCCTTTGGGAGATTTTTTTCATGTTTTCTTCCCTCAGGAAAGCCTGAATGTCCCTGGCCGTAGCAGCGGAAAAATCTTTATTTTCTTTCAGCAGAAATTTGGTCAATTTTTGCAGATCAGAAACATAGGATGATATACTGTTTCCTGAAAGGCCTTTTTCATATTTTAAATAATCGGTATATTTTTTCAATAATTTTGATTCCATTTCTCCCCTCATTTTGAAGCATACTATTAAATCGGCTGGAATTGGCCTTTGTTAAATAATTTTTTATCCATTGCTAATTAAGTTTACAAATGCAATGAAATTCCAATCCTGGGGATATGAAAATTGGCAAACCCTTTGTTACCCTGCTGCTGGCACCCCTTTCCCTTATATTTTACTATCAACCAATTATACAATTATCGCCATGGACGAACTGGCAGGTGGCGGCTCTTTCCCTTATATTTTTCTTTCAACCAGTAATGGGAAATGCTGGTACGCCGCAAAATGATATCCTTTTGGGGAAATTTTCACCTGCCACCCAAGCCAATTTTATTCTGGTGGAAAAAAAATATCTGGCGGATAAAAGCAGAACCATTTATCTTCAAAAAGAGGCATACGAATCCTATAAAAAGATGTACCAGGAAGCGGCTAAGGAAAATATACAATTACCCATTATATCCGGACTACGAACATTTTATCAGCAAAAATCAATTTGGGAGAAAAAGTATAGTAATACTTATAAATTGAATTTTCCGGATTCCTACAAAAGAGCGGTTGCCATTCTCAAGTACAGCTCCATGCCCGGCACCTCCCGCCATCACTGGGGTACGGACATTGATATCATTGCCCTGGATAACCAGTATTTCATTAAAAATAAAAAGGGAATCCGGGATTTCCAGTGGCTGAGGGAAAATGCAGGAAAATATGGTTTTTGCATGCCTTATTCGGCAAAAAAATCAGACGGGGGAAGCCGGGAAAACGGTTATGAGATGGAACGATGGCACTGGTCATATACTCCCCAATCAAAAAATTTTCTAAAGCAGTATAATGAAAGAATACACCCACAGGATATACTTGGATTTGCCGGAGCGGAACATGCACAGAAAATCAATGTAATTGGATATTACGTAAATGGTATTGCACCTGAATGCAAGTAAACTTAGGAATTTAGAGTTTACATCCTATCCCAATTCCAAAATGTGAACATAGAAGAAACCACGGAGAGATGTCAGAGTGGTCGAATGTGCACGCTTGGAAAGCGTGTGTGGGGAAACCCACCGCGGGTTCAAATCCCGCTCTCTCCGCACTATTATTTTTTACGCATTATGCTCCAGATTCCCAGAATCAATGAGCCCCCAAAGAAAACAACAGCCAGTAATGGCATTCCCTGAATTCCCAAAATATTATCCAGGTAAGGACCTGGAGTGTTCTGGGATATGGAAAGAATGGCACCTGTGATAAAACCGCCGGCAGCGACAATTCCTGCAGCAGATGATCCCGACCCTTTTTTCTCCTCTTTGCTGGGAGAAAATTTGGATTCTTTCCATTCAATCTGAAATTTTCCATCGGAAACCATACTCACGGTATTGATTAAACTGGATGGCAGTTTTTCCATAAAATCCATATACTCCGGCAGTGCCCGGGCTATGGCTGCATTGAATCTTACCGGAGAAAATAGTCCACGGAAAATATCCTGCATATACGGACGGGAGATATCGCGCAAATTAAGGTCAGGCTTAAGAATAGCACCCACCCCTTCAATGGTAATAATGGCCTTGGCTGCCAGAAATAAATCACGGTTGAAAACAAGCCCAAAGTCACTTCCCATCGTAAGGGTTTCCAGAATGAGCTTGCCAATGGAAAATTGCTTGAACTGGGTTCCCGGCCATCGCTTGATTAATTCTGCAAGCTCCTCCTGAAAACCTTCGATATCCGCATTTTCACTGGAACTTGTGGTCATTTTTAAAATGTAATTGGAAGCAACATCGTATTCGCCATTTACCAGATAGTAGAAATATAAAAACATGTATTTCTTGGTTTCCAAGGAAAATCGTCCCACCATACCCATGTCCACAAGACCCAGCTTGCTGCGTCCAAAAATCAGCACATTGCCTGGATGTGGATCTGCATGGAAAAACCCATCGACAAAAAGCATTTTTAATATTGCCCTTGTACCAATTCCTGCCAGTTTTCCACCATCAATCCGCCATTTTTTAATAACTTTTTCATCATTAGGATTGATCCCTTCAATGTACTGCATTGTCAGGACACGGCGGGTGGTAAAATCCCAGAATATTTCCGGAAAAATAACCTCCGGATCATTTTTAAAATTTTCCCTGAATACTTCCGCATTTTTGGCTTCCAGCGTAAAGTCCAGTTCATTCATTGTGGTCTCTGCAAACTCATCCACAAACTGCATGGGATGAAAGCGGGCAAAACCGGGAATTTTTTCCAGCCAGCCAGCCACTTTCCGCATAATCCGTATGTCATTTATAATTATGGATACAATTCCAGGACGCTGGACTTTTACCAGAACACGCTTTCCGTTTTTCAGCGTAGCGATGTGGGCCTGGGCCAGCGACGCAGCTGCGATGGGATTGGAGTCGAATGAGTTAAAAATCATGTCTATGGACATATTAAACTCACTCTCAACAACCTTTTTAATATCCAGATAATTTACCGGGGGCACCCGATTCTGGAGTTTTTTCAGTTCCTTGGTTATGGAAGACGGGATTATATCATCCCGGATGGACAAAATCTGTCCAAATTTTACAAAACTGGGACCCAATGTTTCCAGTGCCTTACGGAACTGGATGGGAAAGCTTCCGGTGGTCCTCTGCCTTCCCAATGCCCACCGTATTACCTCGGCGGTGACACGGTTACCCAGTGACCTTTTTTTCAACCCTTTTGTCTTATAAAACTTTGCTACAAGAACATCATAAAAAAGATCAATAAATATTCTGTTAATCTGAAGTATTCTTCTGAAGCTTGAATACGATTTTATCATTCCCACGATTATAAATACAAAAAATCAACGTCCTGTCAACTAATAAGTAGAGAAAAAACGGTAATTTTATTTTTTCTTTTCTTTTTTGGGTTTATCTGTTTTTTCTGTGGGCTTGCTTTTTTTCTTCCGCAGTTTATCCCGGACAGTTTTTCTATCCTCTTTCAACTGCACCAGATCTTTTCTGTCCAGCAATTCAATCAGCCCCACTTCAGAATTATCAGAAAGTCTATTCCCAATCCGCAATATTCTTGTATAGCCCCCATTTCTTGCTTTATATCTGGGAGCAATATCATTGAACAATTTGTTTAATACTTCTTTGTTGGAAATATATTTCTGTGCAATCCGCATATTATGAATTTTCTGGGCTTCCGTTACTGTTTCCTCCTGATTACCCTTTGCACGCGTTATTAATTTTTCAGAAATTCTTTTTACAGCCTTCGCACGGGCGATTGTTGTTTCCACTCTTTCATGGTAAAACAAACTGGTACAAAGATTCTGCATCATTAATTTTCTATGGCTGGATGGCCGGTTTAAATGTTTTACACTATTCATTTTTCGCATAATTTCCCCCGTTTAGCGGATTAAATCTCTCATTCCAAAGGTTAATCCCATTTCCGCAAGCTTGCTTTTTACCTGGAGTAAAACCCGGTCACTGTAATGCTTGCTTTTTCTTAAATCTTCTTCATATTTTACCACAACATCTTTTATATTCCGCATATCCAGACTCCGCAGGACGGAAATGGACCGTACAGAAAATTCAATATCTTCCAAAGGCGATGTGAGTACATTCTTCAGCTTTTCATCCGTTTCATCAAATTCTTCTTCTTCCTCATACATCTCTTCTTCAAAATTGATAAAAACGGTCATATGCTCTTTTAATATCTTGGCTGCATAGGCAACGGCATCTTCAGGGGCTATGGTTTCATCTGTCCATACTTCCATTGTCAGTTTATCATAGTCTGTTCTCTGGTCCACCCTGGTTTCTGAAATTTCAAAATTAACTCTACGAATGGGTGAAAATAATGCGTCCACCGGAATAACACCCACCTCATCAATCATCTTTTTGGTTACTTCGGCTGGTAAAAACCCTCTTCCCTTATCGATCTGGATTTCCATCCGTATGTCCGCATCTTCATTCAAATGGGCAATAACCAGGTCACTGTTCATGATTTTAATCTGCTGGTTTACCTCAAAATCGGCCGCCGTCAGAATCCCGGCTCCTTTTTTAGCCACCTCAATGGTTATGGGCCCGTTTCCGTCCAGAAGCAGGCGTACTTTTTTTAAATTCAGGATAATTTTTGTCACGTCTTCGGTAACACCAGGAATTGTGGAAAACTCATGGGAAACGTTCTCAATCCGGATGGCAACAATAGCAGCCCCCTCAATGACGGACATTAAAACTCTCCGGAGTGAGTTACCGATGGTAATTCCAAAGCCCTTCTCAAAGGGCTCAGCAATAAACTTCCCATAACCTGGTTTGGATTCAATATGGTGATACTCTACAACTTTCGGACGTTTCAATCCTTTAAGTAAATTTTTTGGTGTGCCATTCTGTATATCATCTGCCATAAATTTTCCTTGTAATATTTATATCCGGTATTATTCCGGGCCGTTATTTTGAGTACAACTCGACAATAACCTGTTCTTTAATGGGAATATCAACATTTTCTCTCGCAGGCAATCTCTTAACAATCCCAATACGCTGGTCATCATTTACTTCCACCCAGTCAGCAATTACGCCAACGCTCATTGCCATTTTAAGATTTTCTTTGACAAGCTCGCCATGGTTCATTTTCTGATTAAAACTGATTTTATCATCTATACTCACCTGGAAAGATGCGATGTCCACACGCCGGTCATTCACCTGTACGTGACCATGGGAAATAAAATTTCTGGCTTGGGCACGGGAAGTAGCAAACCCCATCCGGTACAGAGTGTTATCCAACCTTCTCTCCAAGAGGATTAAAAGGTTTTCACCGGTAATCCCTTTCATTTTAAGAGCCTTTGTGAAATAGTTACGGAACGGTCTTTCAAGAACTCCATAAATTCTTTTTACCTTCTGTTTTTCCCTTAACTGTGCAGCATACCCAACCAGTTTTGCCTTTCTCTTTGCGGGAGGTCCGGGGGGATTTTTCCTGTCGTTAAAAGTACATTTTTCCGTCAGGCATCTTTCGCCTTTCAGGAATAATTTCAAACCTTCTCTTCTGCAAAGTTTACAAACGCCTTCTCTATATCTTGCCATAATTTCCTCTTAACAATTAAACTCTTCTTTTTTTCCGTGGTCGGCAGCCATTGTGGGGAATGGGAGTGGTATCTTTAATTAAATTTACTTTCAGTCCGGAGTTGGCCAGGGATCGGATGGCACTCTCCCTTCCCACTCCCGGTCCTTTTATGTAAATCTCCACTTCATATACCCCATACTCCCTGGCTTTATCCACCGCATTTTTTGCTGCAATCTGGGCGGCATAAGGTGTTGCCTTTCTGGAACCTTTAAATTCCACGTTTCCACCGGATGACCACGCAAGGGTGTTACCCTCCATGTCAGTAAAGGTTATAATGGTATTGTTGAATGAAGCATTAATATATACCCGAGCTTTGGGTACTTTCTGTTTGTCTTTTTTTGCGGTTTTTTTCTCAGCCATCTAATATCCCTCTATCTTATTTTTTCTTGCTGGCAACAGCGCCTTTTTTCCCTTTTCTGGTCCGGGCGTTTGTTTTGGTCCTTTGTCCATTGACGGGAAGTCCTCTCCGGTGACGCAGCCCACGGTAGGAACCAATATCCATCAACCTCTTGATGTCCATCCCCACTTTTGTTCTCAGCTCACCTTCAACTGTATACTTTTTTTCAATCTCTGTTCTGATCTTTCCAATTTCTTCTTCCGTCAATTGATACACCCTGGTATCTTCCGAAATACTTGCTGATTTCAGAATATTCCTGGACCGATTGGGGCCAATTCCGTATAAATACGTTAAAGCTATTACGACCCGTTTATTGTTTGGTAAATCTACGCCCTCTATCCTTGCCATACTATCCTCATTTCTGTCTTTGTTTATGCCGTGGGTTTACTTTGCAGATAACCATCACATTGCCGTTTCTGCGTATCACCTTGCAATGTGGACAAACTTTCTTAACACTGGCTTTTACTTTCATGTTAGTTCCTTTCCTTTGTCATTGCAGCATGCTGCATTTTAATAACATTTACCTCACTGCCCTTGGGCAATGTCATCAATATGGGACCATCGGAGGTAATGGCAACTGTATGCTCAAAATGTGCACTTAGCTTACCATCCAGGGTTCTGACCGTCCATTTATCCCTGCTATCCGTAACAACCTTATACGTACCCTGATTAATCATAGGTTCAATGGCAACCATCATCCCTGCCTTAATTTTTGGGCCGTCCTTTCTTCTGCCATAATTTGGTATGGGCGGATCTTCATGAAGATTTTTTCCCACTCCATGCCCCACCAAAGCCCTTACCACACTATAACCATTGGCTTCCACATACTTCTGTATAGCTTCCCCAATCGCTCCGATTTTGTTCCCCGGGATAGCTTCCTTAATCCCCAGGTACAAGGATTTTTGCGTGACCTCAATCAACTTTCTGGCTTCCGGGGAAATTGTACCCACTGGCCATGTCCATGCAGTATCAGAAAAATACCCTTTTAAATTAACGCCCAAATCAATGCTGATGATGTCCCCATCCGCCAGTACCTGATCCTTGGAAGGAATGCCATGCACCACATGGTCATTTACACTGGTACACAGACAGCCGGGAAAGCCATGATACCCCAGAAAAGCACACTTGCCTCCGGATTTTTCAATATACCCCTGGGCAATCTGGTTTAGTTCATAAGTGGAGACCCCAGGTTTTATGTAATCCCTCAATAACATATGGGTATCATAAGAAACCCTTCCAGAAGCTTCAAAAAGTGGCAATTCCTTAGCTGAATATATATTAATTGCCATATTATCTGATCACTTGCCCAATCGCTCCGGCAATTTCGTCCACAGAACCCAGTCCGTTGATATTTCTCAATTTTCCATTTTTATTATAATAATCAATCAACGGCTTGGTTTTTTCCTCAAAAATCACAAGACGATTTTTGATGGACTCCAAATTATCATCACTTCTGCCTTCTATTTCCGCTCTTTTTAAAAGACGCTGCACAAGTTCATTCTGCGGGACGTTAATATTAACAACATGATCAATGCTCATGGAATTTTCTGCAAGTATTTTATCCAATGCAAAAGCCTGGTCCGTGGTACGGGGAAACCCATCCAGAATAAAACCATTCCGGCAGTCTTCCATGGCGATGCGGGCTTTAATTAAACCAATAACAACATCATCGGGTACCAATGCCCCTTTATCCATGAAACCTTTAGCTTCAAGCCCCAGCGGAGTGCCCTCTTTGACAGTACTTCGTAAAATATCTCCTGTGGATATCTGAACAATACTATATTTTTTCTCGACAATCTGAGCCTGGGTTCCTTTTCCTGCCCCTGGTGCTCCCAAAAATATTATATTCATTTCCATGGCTCCGGTTATTTCATAATCTTTGCAGTTTTCAATTGCTTTTTGGATTTGTCCATAAATCCATCGTAACGCCTCATGGTAAGCTGGGAATCAATCTGTTTCAATGTATCCAGTGCAACCCCCACGATAATCAAAAGAGATGTACCGCCAAACATATAGGCCATACTTCTGTATTTTTGCAGGTCCCACAATTTTATGATGACATCCGGGGCGATGGCAATGAATGCCAGGAAAAAAGCACCGGATAATGTGATGCGGTTCAAAATACGCTCAATGGTTTCCTCTGTCTGTACTCCGGGACGCACTCCGGGTATAAAACCACCATTTTTTTTCAGGGATTCCGCAATATCTTTGGGATTATATTGAATAGCCGTATAAAAATAGGCAAAGAAGATAATCAGTGTAACATAGATGATGATGTAGGTAACAGTTCCAGGAGTAAGATAAGACTGGATTATCCCAGCAAAAACTTTATAATCCCCTTTTAGATATCCTGCTAACTGCGTGGGGAACAGCATCAAAGAAGATGCGAAAATAATGGGCATGACATTCGCAGCATTCACCTTTATGGGGAGAGACTGGCTGGATGCCTGCATTAACCGTCTTCCCACAATTCTTTTCCCATACTGCAATGGGATTTTCCGTGTGCCTTCAGCCAAAAGGATAGAAAGTCCAATCATGACCACAAAAACTATAATTAGTATCAGGGCCAGAATCATATCAACCTGCTCTGTCTGGATATCTGTCCAGAACTGTGCAATAGCAGGCGGGGCACCGGCAATGATACCGGCAAAAATCAAAAGGGAGATTCCATTACCAATACCTTTCTCAGTAATCATCTCTCCCATCCACATCAGCAGAATGGTTCCTGTTGTTATGGTTAAAATTGTAAGAAGAACAAAACCTATACCACCACCATCGGCCACAAGAAAAATCTGCTGGTTTTTATAGATTTCTCTGTTGATGGCATCAATATAAACGGTGATACCATAAGACTGCATGGCACAGAGGATAACGGTACCATAGCGTGTGTACTGGTTAATCTTTTTTCTTCCGAATTCCCCTTCTTTTTGCAATTTCTGTAACGAAGGAACCACCACCATCATCAGCTGCATGATAATGGAAGCGGAAATATACGGCATAATACCCAAAGCAAATACGGACAACCGCTTAAAGGCACCACCAGCAAACAGGTCAATATAATCGGTCAAACCTGGAGCATCCGCGTACGTGGACTGGAAATAATCGTTCAGTATCTGGTAGTTCACACCGGGAACCGTAATGTGTGCTCCAATACGAAAAACAAATAAAATACCTATGGTAAAAAGGATTTTTTTTCGCAAATCCGGAATAGTAAAAATTTTTAACAGGGTTCCCATTTAATTCCTCTATTGAACTAACTCAATTTCCAGTTTATTCTCATCCGCTAATTTTTTGGCAGAAGCACTGATACTGTGTACCATTAATTTTTTTCCGGATAACCTGCCAAGAAGACTCTTCTGGTTGTCGGTTACGTTCCCAAGAAGTTTAATATTTTTGGTCTCTCTGACTGCATTCCATTCTTTCAATATATCAAGAGTAATGGATGCGTCAGAAAATTTATGCTTCTCTGCATAGACGGCTAAATCCCCCAAATTGATAATTTCCACATCTTTTTGGAAAATATTGGTAAAACCCCGTTTGGGTAAACGTCTGTATAATGGCGTCTGACCACCCTCAAACCATGCTGGGACTCCACCACCGCTCCGGTTTCTTTGGCCTTTGTGTCCACGACCTGCAGTCTTGCCCAGTCCGGAACCAATCCCTCTACCCACTCTTTTTCGTTTTTTTTGTGCACCGGGATTAGGAGATATATTATTCATTAAAATCCTCCACTTTGACCAGAAATCCAATCTTATTTATCATTCCCGAAATTTGGGGTGTCAGGTTATGCACCCGGGATTGACCAATTTTACGCAATCCCAACCCCCGTAAGGTTTCCCGCTGCCTTTCTGTCTGCCCAATCATGCTTCTGGTCATGGTAACTTTCACTTTTTTCATTTTTACAACCCTCGTTTACTCAGCCATTCCAGCATCAGATTGATGGGCTTCCACTGGTGGATCCACGTGTATGCCCAATTCTTTCCGCTTCTCATCTCTTCTCATTTTTGCATATGACCCAAAAAGCACAGGAAGTGTAATTCCCCGGCGTTCCTTTGCATCCTGAACGGTCATAAGCTGCTTCAGTGCGTCAATGGTCGCCTTGGAAACGTTCAATTGATTGCTGGTCCCCAGGGCTTTTGTTAAAATATCTTTAATACCCCCTAATTCCACAATGGCCCTAACCGCTTCCCCGGCAATAATTCCCGTACCGGGAGCTCCCGGCTTTAAAAGAACCCGTGCAGACTTGAATTTACCCACAACAGGATGTGGAACCGTGAGACCACTTTTGCTAACTTTGAAAAGATTTTTCTTGGCGTTTTCTATGGATTTACGAATTGCCTCCGGAACTTCCTTCGCTTTTCCAAAACCCAAACCAACGTAGGATTGACCATCCCCAACCGCAGTGAGGGCACTGAATGAGAATCTTCTACCGCCTTTTACCACTTTGGCAACGCGGGACATTTTTATTACTCTTTCAGTTAATTCAATCTCGTTGTTATTGATGACAACAACGTTACGCTTACCCATGTCTTTTTGTTTGGTTCTCTTCTTGCTCTTACGGCTGGATATTTTATTGTTCATAATATTCCCTAAAGCTTCAGCCCCTTCTCTCTGAGTTTATCCGCGAAGACTTTTACAACACCGTGAAAAGGTTTTCCTCCACGGTCAAATATATAACCATTGGCCATACCAGCGACATCTTTTTGCATCACCTGATCCGCAAAAACTTCGGCCAATTTCTCAGATGTGGATTTGTTGGCTCCCGGAAAATCCTTCATTCCTTTGGAAGCGGAGGAAACAGTAACCAGGGTATTACCAGTGCTCACTTCCAGCAACTGAGCATAAATATGACGATTGGAAATGTGGAAAATAATCCGGTTTCTTTTTGATTTATTCTTCGAAAGCAGAATTTTTCTGATTCTTGCCTTTCTTTTTATTTTACTTTCTGATAATTCCATCATTACACCCTTTAATTATTTTTTGCCCGCTTTCCCGGCCTTTCTTCTGACTTTCTCTGTTTCGTAACGGATGCCTTTACCTTTATATGGTTCTGGTTTCCGGAATTCCCGGATGTCCGCAGCCACTTGACCCACTTTTTGCTTGTCAATCCCACTGATCTTGATCTTGGTTGGTTCCAGAACCTCAATTTTTACTCCGTCCGGGTGTTTATAATTAATATCATGGCTGAATCCCAGACTCAGGTTAAGTACAGTGCCTTTCATGGCAGCCTTGTAACCCACACCTTCCAGTAAGAGAATTTTGGTAAAACCCGAAGAAACCCCCAACACTGCATTATTGATAAGAGAGCGCACCAATCCATGTTTCTGTCGTATTTCCTTGTCTTCCGAATTCCGGATAATTCTCAGGATATTTTGCTCTTTGTCAATTTCCAGTGTTAGCCCATGGAAAAGCGGTGCCTTTAATTCACCATTCTTTCCTTTAACTATGACTTCCTCCCCGGACTGGTTTACATCCACCCCGGATGGGATTGCGATTATTTTATTTCCAATTCTTGACATTACCAGATCCTGCAGATATATTCACCGCCAACATGATTATACTTGGCGTCTTTCCCGGACATAACTCCCCGGGGAGTACTGATTACACTTAGACCGATGTTGTTCAACGTTGGATGAATATCCTTCCATTGTAAGTATATCCGTTTTCCAGGCTTTGAAATCTTGTTAATACCCCGGATCACCGGTTCCTTATTATAATATTTAAGCTCCACCTTTACCATATTCTTACTTCCTTCCTTGAAGCTTGTAACCAAACCGATGAATCCTTCATTCTTCAGGATTTCCAATATGGAACTGATTGTTGTGTTGGTATTTATATCCACACTCTCATGCCCTGCCATCTGGGCATTTTTAATTCTGGTTAACGCGTCTGCTATTGGATCTGATATACTCATAATTTCCTCATTTTCTCATAATTACCAGGAAGATTTAGTAACTCCCGGAATTAAACCCATGGATGCTTTTTCCCGGAAGCATATCCTGCACATATCAAACCTTCTCATATAACCATGAGGCCTTCCACACAAAGGACAACGGTTATATTCCCGGACTTTAAACTTTTGTGTCCTTCTTTGCTTCACCAGCATTGATTTCTTTGCCATAATATTACCTGACCTTCTTAAATGGAAAACTGAATTTTTCCAGCAAAACCCGGGAATGCTCGGGATTTTTGGATTTAATATTGATGATCACATCAAGTCCGTGAATTCGATCAACTTTGTCAAAGGTTATTTCCGGAAAAATGATTTGCTCTTTTATTCCAAAACTATAATTGCCAAATTTATCAAATGATTTGGGAGACAACCCCTGAAAATCCCGTACCCTGGGTAATGCAATATTGATTAACCTGTCCAGAAATTCATACATTATTTTTGATCGCAATGTAACCTTTACACCAATAACAAGATTTTCCCTTAATTTAAAACCGGCGATGGCTTTTCTGGACAAGGTTTTTACAGGTGCCTGGCCAGTGATCAACCTGAATTCATCCACAACCCCATCAATTAACTTTGGATTTTTGGTGGCTTCGCCCACCCCACAGTTCAAAACGATTTTTTCAATTTTGGGGGCCTGCATAACAGATTTCAGGGACAACTCTTCCTTTAGCTCCTGCCGAATCTGGTTGTTATACTGCTCCTGGAGTCTTGCATATTTAACTTTTACCGCATTATTAGCCATTAGTCAATTTCCTTTCCGGATGTAACGGATAACCTGACCCGTTTCCCATTTTTATCCTGCCCAATCTTCAGACGGGTACCCTTTTTTGCTTTGGCATCAAAATACATTACGTTGGAAATATTAATGGGAGCTTCTATTTCCACCCTTCCACCCTTTGGGTTTTCCTGAGTTGGACGGGAAAATCTTTTCTTCAAATTAACTCCCTGCACAATAACTCTTCCCTTTTCCTTATCAAGAGCAAGGATCTTACCCCTGGCTTTTCTGTTTTTACCGGAAATGACAATAACTTCATCATTTACTTTTAGTCGGGTTTTTATTTTTGTCTTTTCCATATAAGCTCCCTGCTGGTTATAATACTTCCGGTGCAAGGGAAATAATTTTCATAAATTTCTTTTCTCTTAATTCCCTAGCCACTGGTCCAAAAATTCTTGTACCTTTTGGGTTTCCCTGATTATCCACAATCGCACACGCATTCTCATTAAACCGAATATATGACCCATCACTTCTGCGGATTTCTTTGGTAGTTCGCAGTATCACAGCTTTAACTACTGATTTTTTATGGTCTTTTTTACCGGAGCCGTCTTTTAATCCATAAGCAGGGGTTGCAGTTTTAACAGCACACACAACCACATCGCCAATAGTCGCATAACGTCTTTTGGACCCACCTATAACCTTGATAATCTGCACCTTTTTTGCACCGGAATTATCGGCCACTTTCATATTTGATTGCATTTGCAGCATAATAACCTCCGATTATTCCACAACCTGTAGAAGCGTATATCTTTTCTTGCGGGATATGGGCCTGGATGGGATAATGTCCACCAGATTGCCGGTTTTTGCTTTGTTTTCCGGATCATGTGCCATAACTTTTTTTGACTGCTTTATGAATTTTTTAAACTGGGGATGTTTCATTTTATATTCAATGGAGACTACTATGCCTTTTTCCATTTTATCGGAAACAACGATACCCCTCAATGCCTTTTTTTGATTATCCATACGTTCCCCTTATCTGGATTCCTGGTTTATACCATACTTTCTTTCGTTTTGTACGGTTAGTATACGAGCAATATTTTTTTTCAAATGTTTCACCCTGGAAACCTTATTATAGCTGGACGTTGCTATGGAAAAACGTATTTCCTGAAGCTCTTTTTTGCTCTCATTATACATTTTCAGAAGTTCACTTTCATTCATGAGATTCAGTGAAATACTTTTACCTTTTTTATCTTTTTTTGCCATACTTATCGCTCCAAGAAAAATATTTGAGTCATACCGTCAATTTATAATCGTTTTACTATCTTCGTCTTTATGGGAAGTTTGGAAGCCGCTCTTGTCAGTGCACTGTGCATCAACTCCTCTGATACACCGCTGATTTCAAAAATCATCTTTCCTTTTTTGACAATGGCCTCATAAAATTCAATACCACCCTTACCTTTTCCCATCCGGGTTTCCGCTGGTTTTCTGGTAACAGGATGGTCCGGAAAAATACGTATCCAGACCTTGGCTCCCCTTTTCACATGGCGATTGATGGCAATACGGGCTGCCTCAATCTGGCGGGAGTTCAGACGATCCGACGATACTGCTTTTAATCCAATTTCTCCAAATGAAACCTCATTGCCACCCTTTGAATTTCCTCTCAGATGCCCTGTATGGGGTTTTCTCCATTTCAGCTTTTTGGGAGTTAACATATTATGCCTCTCTTCTCTTCACCGAGTATTTATCTTCGTCGCTGTCTTTGGCTTCAAGATAATCCCCGTTATACACCCAAACCTTAACCCCAATCTTACCGAAGGTTGTATCCGCTTCCGAAAATCCATAGTCGATGAGGGCTCTTAACGTATGCAGAGGAACTCTCCCTTCAAGGTACTGCTCTCTCCTTGCCATATCTGCCCCATTCAAACGTCCGCTCACCATGACACGAATCCCCTTCGCACCGGAACGTATTGCATTGCGGAGAGAGGTTTTCATGGCCCTACGGAACGGCATACGCTCTTCCAATTGGACGGCAATGGATTCGGCCAGTGCCTGAGCAGAACCATCCGCTTTCTGGACCTCGATTATTTTCACATCTATGGGTTTAGTTACAATTTTAGAGATTTTACCTTTTAAGTCCTCAATATTTTTTCCCCTTTGCCCAATAACCAGACCCGGCTTTGTGCAGTGGAGTTTAATATGTATTTTTTCAGGGAATCTTTCTATTGTGGTCTTTACAACACCCGATTTGGGATATTTCTGCGCCACAATTTTTCTGATCTGAAAATCCTCGTGGAGTATCTTAGCATAATTCTCTTTTTTAGCGTACCATACAGAATCCCACGTTCTGTTGATTTTCAGTCTTAATCCAATTGGATTTACTTTTTGTCCCATAAATTTTTCCTTTTTAATTAATCATCTGCTAATACAATCGTAAGCTGGCTGGTTCTTCTTTTAACCTGATCCGCCCGCCCGCGTGCTCTGGCCCGGAATCGCTTCCATAAGGGACCCTGGTCCACAAATATTTTTTTTACATATAAATCGCCTTCCTCGATGTCCGGGTTGATGATTTTTGCATTTGCGGCAGCACTTTTTAATGTCTTTAAAATAACGGTGGAGGAATTTTTGGGGACATTCTTTAGCATGTCCACTGCTTCCACAAATTCATAACCACGAATGACATCCGCGACAAGTCTCATTTTTCTGGGTGAAATCCGGATCTGGCCTAATGATGATTTTGCTTCCATAAAATATCCTATTTTTTTGTTTTTTTATCCAAGCTGGTATGCCCTCTGTAAGTTCTTGTGGGGGCAAACTCGCCTAACTTATGTCCAACAATATTTTCCGTGATAAAAACCGGAATAAAGTTTTTTCCATTGTGAACCAAAACATTCAGTCCCACCATTTCCGGAAATATGGTGGATCTTCTGGACCAGGTCTTTATTGGCTTTTTATCATTAGCTACCTTGGCTTTTTCCACTTTCTTAAATAAATGCCCGTCTATAAAAGGTCCTTTTTTTACTGATCTTCCCATATTCTATTCCTTAATAAGTGTTGTCTTAAATAATTCCCTAACGGCTGATGATAAATCTTTCAGAAACTTTTCTCTTATTTCTGGTTTTCTTACCTTTTGCTAATTGACCCCATGGAGAAACCGGATGCCGTCCTCCGGAAGTTCTTCCCTCACCACCACCCAATGGGTGATCCACAGGGTTCATGGCAACACCGCGTACTTTGGGTCGTCTGCCCAGCCAACGGTTCCTTCCTGCTTTGCCCATGGATAAGAGCTCTCTTTCCTGATTGCCCACCATTCCCACAGTGGCCATACACCGGTTATGGATTTTCCTGGTCTCACCGGATGGTAATTTTATAATAGTATAGGCGTCATCGCGTCCGGAAACTGTTGCAAATGAACCGGCCGAACGGGCAATGGCCCCACCCTTACCAATCTGCATTTCAATATTATGCACATCCGTACCAATGGGAATGCTCCCTATTTCAGCAGCATTACCGATTTTTACCTCTGGAAGCACAGAAGCGGACATTAGAGTGTCCCCTGGTTTCACATTGGCCGGGGCAATAATATATCTTCTTTCTCCATCGGCATAACAGAGAAGGGCAATATTTGCCGTACGGTTTGGGTCATACTCTATGCTTTCAACTTTCGCAGGTATGTTAAATTTATTACGCTTGAAATCAATAATACGGTATTTTTTCTTATGCCCGCCACCTCTTCTTCTGGAAGTTATCCGTCCCTTGTTATTCCTTCCGGAGGAATTGCTTTCCCCCTGGGTAAGGGCTTTGAAAGGCTTTTCAGATGAGATCAGATCATTTTTAACAGTTGTCTTGAATCGAAGGGTCTGCGTAGTGGGTTTAAATTTTTTAATCATTGTCAAACTCCCTCGTAAAGAACAATTTTATCTTTTTTGTCAAGATAAACATAGGCCTTCTTTTTGCCTTGGGTTAGCCCAATGCCATATTTGTTCCGTTTTTCCTTCGCGGGCAGGTTGACAATGTTCACTTTTCTTGGGACCACGTTAAAGATCTCTTTAATGGCCATTTTGACCATGGGCTTATTTGCCCTTTTACTAATCTCAAAAACATAGATATTGGATTTTTCCCGCAGGTACTCCGTTTTTTCACTGAGAACCGGCTTTTTTAAAATATCATATACATGCATAATTGCCCTCTTATTTTTCTCCGATAAATCTGGAGACCATCTGCTCCATAGCGTCTTTTGTGACAATCAGACCGTGATTATAGTAAAGCATTCTTGCGGAGACCCTTTCCACATTTACCCATTGGATCCAGGGAATGTTTCGGAATGCTTTTTTTGCGGATTCTTCTTTTACAACCAGGGTAATCTTTCTCCGATTTTCATGGGAATTTTCTCTGAGTTTCCGTCTTTCTGAATATGCTTCATAAAAAGGGGATGCAGCTACAACTTTTTTAATGCCGGAGAAGGCAACGGACGTCTTGACTTCTTTCAGCAATAACTCATCAAGCACCACAAGGCCATTTCTTTGTATTTTATCAAGAATTATATTTCTGTATCCGGCAATCTTCTTCTTTTTTGTTATAGCCTGGTTGTACGTTCTGGGAAGGGGGCCAAAGACAGTTCCACCCCCAACCCATACCGGGGATCGATTTGAACCGGAACGTGCATGCCCTGTCCCTTTCTGCCGCCATGGTTTTCTACCACCACCGCTCACTTCAGAACGAAGCTTTACTTTGTGCGTTCCCTGGCGCATATTGGCATTTTCTGCCGTTATCAGCTCCCAGATAACATGCTTATTCACTTCTCTTGAGGCCAGTGCATCCGGCAGTGAATAAGAACCTTTATCTGCCCCGTTAAAATCCAGTATCTTGATCATTCTTAACCTCTATTACTTAACATAAAGAAAAACTTCTCTGCCCTGGGGGCCGGGAATGGATCCCTTCAGCAGCATAATTTTATTTTCCGGATCGATTTTTATTATTTCAATGTTTTTAACAGTAGTCCATTCGTTGCCCATTTTACCTGGCATTTTTTTCCCTTTAATAACATTTCCCGGGGTTGTCCCAGCTCCCACGGAACCGGTGGTACGGTGAAATCGGGAACCATGGGTCATTCTACCACCATGAAATCCATAACGCTTAACAACACCCTGAAATCCTTTCCCTTTTGAAATGGAACGCACGCTTATCTTCTGACCTGCTTCAAAGATTGAGACACCAACCTGCTGGCCAATCTGGAGATTTTCCGGATAATCCCTTACTTCATAAAAACCGGAAACATGGACACTGGCGGAGTCATTTAATTTTTTCTGGTGCCCTTTTAATGAGAGATTCAGATCATTTTCCTCGGTAATGCCATAACCCAACTGGAAGGCACTGTATCCATCTTTGTCCTGTGTTTTTATCTGGACAACATAAGATGGCTCTGCTTTTACTACAGTAACCGGTACCATTTTTCCTTCGTTTGTCCATATCTGGGTCATACCCATTTTTTTTCCCATCAGCCCTTTCATAGAATCCCCTTAGGATTTAATATCGACGGAGACCCCCGCCGGTAATTGAAGTTTCATTAATGCGTCAATGGTATCTTCGTTTGGCTCTAAAATATCTATTAACCGGGAATGCGTTCTCATTTCATACTGATCACGGGAGTCCTTGTTAACAAATGTTGAGCGCAGAATTGTGAACTTTTCCACTCTTGTGGGTAAAGGAACAGGACCTGCAATTTTTGCCCTGGTTCTCTGAACAGACCCCACAATTTCACGGGCCGACTGTTCCAGTAGCCCGTGATCAAAAGATTTTAATTTAACCCTGATTTTTTGCATGATTTTTATTCAATAATCTTGCTCACAACACCGGCACCGATGGTTCTTCCACCTTCCCGGATAGCAAATCTGAGTCCCTCATCCATGGCAATCTTGGAATGTAAGTCCACCACCATA
Organism: Leptospira biflexa; assembly: GCA_020720785.1. Lineage (GTDB taxonomy): Bacteria > Spirochaetota > Leptospiria > Turneriellales > DYLW01 > DYLW01. The sequence continues at coordinate 25,203 of DYOA01000018.1, read as the reverse complement.
GTGATATTATCCCCTGGATTCACCATTTCTACTCCATCCGGAAGCTTGATCTGACCGGTTACGTCAGTTGTTCTGAAATAAAACTGAGGCCGATAGTTGTCAAAGAATGGAGTGTGTCTTCCACCCTCTTCTTTGGTTAGAACCAGCACTTCCGCACTGAACTTTTTGTGAGGTGTGATACTGCCAGGCTTGGCAATAACCTGGCCACGCTCAATATCTTCTTTTTTGATACCGCGAAGAAGAACACCCACATTGTCCCCTGCCTGGCCAAAATCCAGGAGCTTGCGGAACATCTCAATTCCTGTTACGGTGGTTTTTGTGGTGTCACGAATCCCCACAATTTCCACTTCCTCATTGATATTGACTTTTCCTCTTTCAATCCTACCAGTGGCCACAGTACCACGCCCCTGGATGGAGAAAACATCTTCCACTGGAAGCAGGAATGGCTTGTCCACATCACGGACAGGATCCGGAACATAAGTATCCAAAGCATCGGCAAGCTTGAGAATGGATCCCTCGCCGTATTCTCCGGTATCCCCTTCCATCGCCTTCAATGCTGATCCGGCAACAAAAGGGATTTCATCCCCGGGAAACTGATATTTATTCAGAAGATCCCGCACTTCCATTTCTACCAGCTCCAGAACTTCTGCACGATCTCCTTCTGGCAACATATCCACTTTATTCATAAAAACTACCATTCTGGGCACCCCAACCTGGCGGGCTAACAGTATATGCTCTCTTGTTTGCGGCATGGGACCATCAGTCGCACTCACCACAAGAATAGCGGCATCCATCTGGGCAGCACCAGTAATCATGTTTTTTACATAGTCGGCGTGTCCGGGGCAGTCCACATGGGCATAGTGACGCTTCTGTGTCTCATATTCCTGGTGTGATGTAGCAATTGTAATTCCCCTTTCTCTTTCCTCGGGAGCATTGTCGATTTCGTCGTATGCTACGGCTTTATTAGTTCCCCCGAATTTTCTTGCCAGCACGGATGTAATGGCGGCTGTCAGAGTAGTTTTCCCATGATCCACGTGTCCAATGGTTCCAACATTCACGTGGGTCTTACTTCTATCAAATTTTTCCTTCGACATTTCAAGGCTCCTTCTATATTAAACTTAAAAAATACAACAACTGAGATACCAATTTATAAAAGCCCGGTATGACGACAAGGATAATTTAATTTGAAAATCCCGGAAATTTATTATCTGCCGGAATTGATAATTCTGCTCATTGATGGAATTTCCGATATTTTACCAAATAAAGAATTGACTGGTTATATTGGATATAAATTATGGTTGCGAGGAAAACATGCCAAATATTAAATCAGCAAAAAAACGGGCAAAGCAAAACATAAAAAGCTATGACCTTAACAAAAGCAAGAAGTCCACTGTAAGAACTTATGAAAAAAAGGTAAGAAAAGCTGTTGCTGAGAATAAAAAAGAAGAAGCACAACAATTTCTGAGCATGTTTTTTTCCAAGATTGACAAAGCAGCAAAAACCAATCTAATCCACAAGAATACGGCTAGCCGTAAAAAATCCAGGTTAACATCCTTGGTATCAAAAGTAAATTCATAAAAATCGAGGGCGATTAGCTCAGCTGGTTAGAGCACCTGCCTTACAAGCAGGGGGTCAAAAGTTCGAATCTTTTATCGCCCAATCAACCCCCACAAAAAAGTGTGAATATTTATCAATATTTCATTTCAAACAGATCGCCACTATGAAATCTTAAGCCGGCATGGAAGGCAGGAGAGGACATAGAAGGATAAACATCGGGTTCCAACTCATAGTTCATAGCGCGAACCGCAAAGGATATGCTAAGCATGACCTCTGTCTGCTGCGTGAGGGAGTATCCGCCGGACACATAGAAGTTTCCCATGTAACCCAGCATTTCTTTCTCAACGTAGTATTTTCCCTCTTTATAAATTCCAAAGAAATAGGACTCCCCCAAATCCACCCCAGTGTAAAGGCGAATTCCATATTTTGTCAATAAAAGCGGAATGGGATATTCAATCCGGAGAAATACCTCCGCCAGATTACCATTTCCTGCCCCGATTTTGCTGTAATCGGGCATGCTCTTAACATCTGCTGCAGGGACGATGGCAACATAATAATTACTGCCAATGGAATAATTCAGATAGGTCGTTTGCAACCCAAAGGCGGTGGAAACTCCAGTGCCCATATAATCCCCAATGGACAGGGACATTCCAGGCTGTACTTCTGCGGTGAGGCTCTCCAAAAACGGCTTGGCCCATGCCATTTGGGCACTCAGTGTAAATGCCGTCATTAATAATAATATTTTTTTCATGTGTTTCTCCTATACCTTTTTATTATAATTTACGTTACAATTTTTCCTGCGGGTTGTTTTTTCCGTCTTCCTTCTTGTCATCCGCAAAGTCTAACCGGATTTTCTGAACCTGGGACATCTCTTTGATAACTACCCCTGCTATTTTCTGATACGAGAGCTCATTATCCGAAAGTTGGGAGACTGGAATGGAGTTCTGTATCCAGATAATATTTTCTTCTTTCAAATCAATAGCACGGGTATACATCTTCTTATTCTTGTGGTCAAAGTGGACTACTATCAGAAAATCTGTTGCATAATACTCTCTGATTTTCCTGATCGCGGCCAATTTCAGGGGAAGGTATTCCTTTGTGTATTTGGCTATGACAGCATCATTTTGTCTGCGGTTTTCCACATTCTCCACTGCACTTCCCCATTGAACTCCATATAAGGCCTGGAATTGTTTCTCATCTTCTTTGAGCAGTGCATCCGAACTCATTTCCCGGGAGGTAAGGTTAAAAAACGGGTTTGTCTCCCGCCGCTCCAGATAATGGAAATCATTTAGCATGAACGCTTTTACATTATACCCTTCCCGCAGAAAGGTGATCAGTAATTGGTTTTTCTCCCGGTTGGTTAGATTGGAGATCAATGCGATATTGGAACCCTTGGGGATGGATTTGGTAATATACTTATTCTCTGTCAGGTATGTGGTGAGAATAATTTTAACTTTGTCAATGATATTGAAAATGGCAAAGCCCAGATATCCGTCCACTGTGAAAACAATCTCTGACTGCTGGGCAACCAAATACATTTTCACGTTCACTCTAAGGGAATCATCCGTGGGATCATAAAGATAATCCCCATAAATCACAGCATCCGCAGAGATACTTTTGCGTAACCGGGCAATATCATTCTCATCGATAGCCTTGAGCAAATCTGCCGGCTTGACACTTTTATCTTTGATCGCTTTATCAAACTCTTTGGGCTGATAGACAGTGTACTTATCATCTTTGGAGAGTGTGCTGGAAATGGAAAGCGGTAATGAGTTGGCAAGAAAATCCACATCCGGAATATTTCTGGAATTTTTGAACTCCACAAAGGCCACCTCAATCTTATCTATATCTTTAGCAAAAAGATACTCTCCGCCTTGAAAGGCCAGAAAGAAAAGAAGAACAGAAAGTAAGCCACCTTTTTTCATGGAGTCACTTTTTAACTTTGGATCCGGCCTGGCCTTGTATTGTCTGGATCATTTTCCGGACAATGGACTGGTAACTGTCACTTTTTTGTGCCGGATAATTATGCACGTAAACCAGATCCATGGAATTCAGTTCAATGGCTCTGGCCCAGGAATAACCCTTGTCCCAGTCCTCCATGGACAGGAGAATAATATAATCAATTCCCCATTCCTTCTGCATGGTCCGGATAATCTCCGCCTTTGAATTTTCAAAGTTGTAAATATGCAGTTTATACACATTATCAAACATTTTATCAAACAGAGTAGCGGTATTCTGTGTGGAATTTGCTTTAATATTGGCGATATAGGCTACCCGCTGGAAGTCTTTAATATCAAATACATCTTTTGTGGTGTAGAAGTCCGATGCGTTTACTGCCTTCACCTCATACCCGGCCTGCATAAATTCAATAAAAACTGCATTTTTAACCTGGTTATCCCCTTTTATAAACACAGCGATTTTTGATTTTGCTGCAATGGGCTTTTTAAGGTAATAGTAATCCTCTGAGCTTTTACAGGAGCCCAACACAAAAACTACCAACATCGCACCAAGAATGATCCATGATTTTGTTTTCATAACCTTTCCCTTTCCAAATAATTTTATACTGCTAAATCCAGTCATCCATGATCTATTCCAGAACAGAATGTTATTGTCAACAAAAATCTGTGTTTTTTTTGGGTTTATGAAAACAGATAAAAAAATTGGACTGGCTCTAAGCGGAGGTGGAGGAAGGGGGAGTTATGAAATGGGGGCATTGAAATATTTATATGAAAATAAAATATATCCTGGAGTCATAGCCGGAACATCCGTGGGAGCCATCAATGCGGCCGCTCTGGCGTCAGGATTCACCATAGAAAAACTGGAGGAATTCTGGCTGAACATCAGACAGAATTCCATTTTCCGGTATTCTCTCTGGAAAACTCTTTCCGGGTTTTTCCGGAAATCCCACACCCCGGTGCTGGACACAACCCCGCTGAAGAAACTCCTGACCCGTGAAATTGATATTGAAAAAATTCGCACATCGGCCATTAAAGTTTTTATTCCGGCGGTCAACATCCGCACGGGAGAACTGGAAATTTTCTCCAATGATACTATCACAGTCCAGCATATTATGGCTTCTGCTGCCATACCCATGGCGTTTCCGCATATAACCATTGGCCGGAAAAATCACTACTGGGATGGCGGGCTTGGGATGAACACCCCCATCACTCCGCTCATTGAGGCCGGCGTGAAGAAAATCTATGCGGTTTTGCTGGCTCCACGGGGTGGAGATAACAATCCCCTGCCCAGGAACCGGGCGGAGGCATTCCAGAGAGTCCTGGATCTGGTGCTTATGGGATCGTTTGAGACGGTCCTGACATCGATGAATCCGGAAAAAATCAATGAATTCCAGTACAGGCTTCAATCCGAAAACAAGCCCATTGTCATGCACATTATCCAGCCCAGGAAAAATCTGGGAGTTCAGTCATTTCTGAATTTCAGCAGGGAACAGGCAGAAACTTTTCTGCAATTGGGGTATGACGATGCCCGGCACAGTCTGACAATCAGGTGATTTTTACTCTTTCCCAGAGGTTATATTTTGCGATCATTTTATACAGGCTTTCTTCCAGAATATCCATTTCCCGGCGGTAGGGGATGGATACATCGCTCTGGAATGTTATGATATACGTGGAAATTCCCCGCACTGCTTTTTTGATGTCCCCACTTTTGATGGATTGTGCGATATCCATGTACAGACGGGTTGCCAGTCTATGTTTCATTTTTGTGTAGAATACGGGATCTGACGAGGTAATATCTTCAATAATTGCGTCCACCTCATTTCTGAATTTAACATCCGGATAATTGCAGAATCGTCCGGAGAATAATCCCAGATAATAGGATAACTTATCCTGGTTTTTTGTAACATAAGATGCTTCCATTTTTTTATATAATTCCTCTGCCTCTGCGTCCAATTGTGACTTGGAAAAATGAGACAACCCTTTTCTGGATATCCTTGATTTGGCCAGTTCATCCGGATTGAATATTTTTTCCATCTGTTCATCCATATTCCCAAGGGCAAGCTCATCGTACTCACGGAAGGAATCTGTGAAGGTTTTTAAAAGCAGCATCACATACTCATTATTCATGATTCCCGGCTTATGGGCGGAAGTTCGGATAAAAAAAAGAAACGAGGAAATGATTTTTAATAACGCCGGCTTATCCTTTCTGTATAAAGCAGTTTCCAGAAGTTTCTGGAATATATTGGCAACGGCAATGCGTTTATCTTTTTTTTTATTTTCCTCCATAGCCGAATAAAGTGCGGGATAGTCCCCGTAGTAATAGGAACGATATTTTTTCTGTATGGGCAGGATAATGTATTTGAATATTTCTCTGGAATTATTTTTTACCAGATTTTTATAGGATTCCACCACATAATCGATATCGTACACAAAACCTCTATCTATTCTTTACTCGTGAAAATATTTTTAATTTCATCGGTATGATCTGTGGTGCCCAGAAATGCTTTTTTTATATAGAAATCATTATTATCGGAAGCGTCCTCTTCCATCTTTTTTCCCGGTTTCACGGGATGGGGCTGGGGATCCTCCGGAGGATTTTCGTTATTGATTTTTTTGATGATTCCATCCAGTTTCTGGAGAACTTGACTCAGGGATGGGTTTTTCAGGGATTCCATAATCTGGACAATTTTTATCTCCAGCATGGCCCGGATTTCCCCGGATTTCATGGACGGGAACATATTCCATTCATTGTAAAGTGTGAACAAAGAATTAAACACAAAAATAAGCTCATTGCCATCCCATTTTTGTGCCATTTCTTCTAATTTTTTCCGGGCATTTTCCGTAAAGCTGGAGATGGATGAAGTATTCTGCATGGCATTGTTTTTCAGCAGCACGATGTTTTTTATGGTGTCCAGAACATCCCAAACAAATCTTTTTAAATCCAGGCCGTCGTCATAGACAGAATTTATCTCCCGGAGGGCTTTCTGGAGATTGGAAGTCTTAATCCCGTCCAGAAAATTTGCATAGGATTCTGCCGGCAATGTCCCCAGAACAGAATAAATATCATTTAATGTTAATTTTTCCCGGTGTGTATATGCAATGATGCTGTCCAGAATGGAAATCCCATCCCGCATGGAACCCTCTGCTTTAGTGGCAATAAATCCCAGTGCGTCCTCTTCAAAGGGAATCTTTTCCGCTTCCAGAATAAAAGACAGCCGATGTGTGATGTCCGGCAGGGAAAATTTTTTGAAGGGATAATTCTGGCACCGGGAGATAATGGTCTCCGGTATTTTATGGAATTCCGTGGTGGCCAGAATAAATACCACATGCTCCGGGGGTTCCTCCAGCGTCTTCAGCAGAGCGTTAAAGGATTCATTCGTGAGCATGTGCACTTCATCAATTATGTATATTTTGTAACGGGAACTCATGGGAGAAAAGCGGACATTTTCCCGTAACTCCCGGATGTGTTCAATCCCCCGGTTGGAGGCAGCGTCCATTTCCACCACGTCCACATGGTTGCCCTGGTTGATCCCCCGGCAGTTATCACAAACTTCACAGGGAGTCAGAGTGGGACCGTTCACGCAATTCAGGGATTTCGCTACGATTCTGGCCATGGATGTCTTACCAATTCCACGGGATCCGTAAAAAAGATAGGCATGGGATATGCTACCGCTGGTTATGGAATTTTTCAACGTCTGGGATGCGTGTATCTGCCCCACTATGTCATTAAAATTTTTGGGTCGGTATTTCAGTGCAAGATTAATCATCCGTATTATACCCCTGTCACATTTTCACCATTTTCTAAAAATTATCATTCCCAAAAAAATCATCCGGAGTGACCACTTCTTTTCCGTTATTTTGTCTGCCAGGGTCCACACTACCTCCGTCGCTGGAAAATCCACCGGAACCTTTTTCTGTGGGCTGGGTTCCAGGAATAAATCCCATATTATAGATCCGGTCACAGCCTTCATGGGGAAGCAAGCCGGTGGAGCCACACACGTTCGTATAAACGATGCTACCGAATTTGGCAACGGATTGCTCATCCTTTATGGTGGGAGCCAACCGCCGCTGGTAGTTCCCCCATACCGGAGTGACAATATTACCACCGCTCTGCCCATTACCCAGTGTCCGGCTGGAACGGTCATAACCAATCCAGATGGTGGAGCTATAGCGGTGGTTATAACCGGTGAACCAGGCATCCCGGAAATTGCTGGTGGTCCCTGTTTTTCCGGCAGCATAGCCAGTGTACCCCACAGACCGGATTTTTGTGCCCGTTCCGGAATTCACCACATTGCGGAGCATATCATCCATGACCGCACAGGCAGATGCAGATATTACCCCGGATTTGTTTATTTTTCCTGTCTGTACTTTATCAAAAATATTTCCGGTTTCATCCACAATTTTCGTGTAAAACACCGGCTGGATGGCATTGCCTCCATTGGGGATTACGGATATGGCCCGGGTCATCTGGTATGGAGAAACCTCATAAGTCCCCAATGCAATGGACAAATTAACAGGAATCTGGCTACGGTCAATGGATAACAAATCGGCCAGGCGGGGAATGATGGCAGCCAAACCAACATCCCGGGCTATGGCAATGGAAACCAGATTCACAGAATACTGGAGAGCTTCTCTGGCTGTAATAAATCCCCGGAAATCCCCGGCGTAGTTGGAGGGAATCCAGCTTCCTCCCGCAGGGTCCAGAAAAACCACCGGTGTGTCCGGGTAGACGCTGGCCTGGGTGAGTTTCTTTGTATCGATGGCGGCGGAATAAAGCAGAGCCTTGAACGTGGAGCCGGGTTGTCTTTTTATCTGGATGGCCCGGTTCATCTGGTTTTGGGAGGAAAAAGGCATACCCCCCACCATGGCCGTCACCTCTCCGGTCAGGTTGTCCATCTCTATGAATGCACCCTGAACATGATCCACCGATGCGGTTATGGAGTTCTTTCTTAAATACACCAGAGTTTCATCCAGATACCGGACACCGCCAGTCCCCAGATTAATTAAATCTGTGTATTCCATCAGTTCGCGGGAAAATTTCAGGGCAATTTCATACTGTTTCAATGTGCGGGGATTATCATTCTCCGGCAAATCAAACGCAAGCTGAAGCAACGGAAGAATGTGGGTATATTTCTCAGCAATTTCTATCTGGCGGTGAAACTGAAATCCGGATGATACCTTGTTCTGTCTTTCCAGTGCCCTCCATAATTCATCCTGGGCAATGGCCTGGTGGTCCAGATCCAGACTGGAGTAAATTTTATATCCCCCCGTATACAGACCTTTTTTCCCTAATTTTTTTTCCAGGATACCACGCATCCATTCCGCAAAATACGGAGCCTTGTCTGTCCGGTTTCCAAACGCAGTCACATCCGGGGACGTATTTATGGTTTCATAAAAATGCAGCATTTCCTTTATCTGGGTATACATGGTTTGGCGGTCTATATGACCCATGGCAAACATGTTATAAAGAACCGCCCGGGAACGATAAAAGGACAATTTGGGATTTTTCAAAGGAGAAAAAGAATTGGGAGCCGATGGCAAACTGGCCAGAATGGCCGCCTCATAGTATTCCAGCTCCGTGGAGGACTTGTTAAAATAGAAGCGTGCGGCGGCCTCCACCCCATAATTCCCATGGCCCAGATAAATTTCGTTAAAATATAAAGTAATGATCTGCTTTTTGGTAAAAAACTGTTCCAGGGCAATGGCCAGAATGGCCTCCCGGGCTTTTCTGGTAAGAGTCCTTTTTTTGGATGTCAGAATGACTTTGGCGAGCTGCTGGGTGATGGTACTTCCCCCCTGCTTTACGGAACCGGCCAGCATATTTTTCAGAAATGCCCGAAAAATGGACTGGAGATCAATACCGTAGTGGGAGAAAAAGTTATTGTCCTCTATGGAAGTGAAGGCTTGGATCAGTTTGTCATTGATTTCTTTTTCCTGGAGAATCACCCGGTTGTCTGTAAAATATGTGGCTATCACCCGGCCTTTCCTGTCCAGCAGAGTGGATGGAATGGGCGGACGGTATTCTTTAAGAGTATATATCCGGCCAATGTCTGCCCATAATAAAAACAAAGGAAACAGAAGGATGAACGACCCCGCAGTGATTACCACCAGAAATTTCCGGACAGATTTACCGTCTGGATTTTTATCCGGAAAAAAATAATTCACAATATTATGGGAAAGAACAGAAAAAAAGGTTATCACTGTATTCATATAATCACCGAATATTTTTTAAATAAAATTCTGTTTGAACATCCTTTTTTTTATTTTTTTCACGAAAAACTTCCTCCGGATTCAGTATATACGGTGCCTCCAGAACCAGGGAAATAACTCTGTCCCGGGGAACAATCAGGGTAAACGGCAGAATCTGGTAAACTTTTCCACCGGGGGGGATTTTGCAGGGTATTCCCGGCAGGCATACCAGTTTCTTTTTGTCATCCTTCCATGTTTTGTCATAGACAGAAAATAAATTATCATATTCTATGATTTTGTATGAGCTGGAGGAAAAATTCTGCTCAAATTCCTCCATAGAAATTCTGCGGTTGATAAAATCCGGATTCTGCTTAAAATACGCTTTATCCGGATTAAAAAATATGGGCTTTGCGGATAGATTTTCCGTGATGAACTGGACATAGGTGGCATCCGGAACCCGGATTTTATGGTCATCCGGCCGAGGGGGAGAATCCAGCTCTTCTTTGAGCAGGTCATTCAGACTGATAATTTTGAAAATAACCCGGGAATCCTTCTCCTCTACTATGGCAATTCCATCGGCGGTGTCTTTGAGATCACCATCTGCTGGCTCTAGGCGTATGGTAAATGTTTTCCGGGAACAGGACACCGCGAAGGCCATAAACAAAATGAAAACAAAAAGCCTTCGCATCCGGTAAATCACAGAATACGGTTCATGAATTCAAATACCGGGGAAAAGAAAATCCCAAAGACAACGGTAACCACCGCAAGAACGGTGAGCATCACCGGATACACAAACGCTGCCTCCAATTTCCAGTCTTTGTTTTTCATATCCATCAGCATGGGATTTTCGTATCTGTCCAGAAACAATTTTTTGATGACTCTTGCATAATAAAAAAGCCCCACCACAGAATTCAGCACCCCAATGACGGCCAGCCAGTAGTAGCCGGAACCTTTTTCCACCAGAGCAGCAAAAAGATACCATTTCCCAATAAACCCCGCAAAAGGCGGAATTCCGGCCAAAGAAAACAGAAAGACGGCAAAAATCACAGCCAGAAAGGTATGGACCCCGCCTTTCCAGGCTAATTCCCGGTAATCTTCAATCCGTTCGGTGCCCCATGCATTGATAATAATGGTGATGACTACAAAAGCTCCCAGATTCATGGCAAAATACGCAAACAGATAAAACATGACCGCTTTTACTCCGGTTGCATTAAAAACAACAAGCCCCATCATCATATATCCGGCATGGGCAATACTGCTATACGCCAGCATTCTTTTAATGTTTTCCTGCCGCAAAGCGGTGAGGTTGCCCACGGTCATAGTAAGAGCAGAAATAACGCCGATGAGTACACCCAACTCGGATTCCACCCCCGGATTGGGATATGTATACAGAAAGCGGAATAAAACCCCCAAGCCGGCAGCCTTGGGACCGATGGAAAAAAACGCTGTCACCGGAGTGGAAGCACTCTGGTAAACATCCGGGCTCCATGCATGAAACGGGACAGCCGCAATTTTATAAAAGAAACCCACCAGCAGAAAAATATAGGCCAGGGTCACCAGAGACGGGTTTTCCTGATACTGGCCCAAATACAGAATCATTTCCCGAATGTCCAGAGTACGGGCCATCCCATACAGATAACTCATTCCAAAAAGCATCACGGCGGAAGCTACCCCTCCAAAGAGGACATATTTTATGGCGGCTTCCGATGCGTTTTTATCCCTGGGGCGAAATCCGGTCATCAGATAAGCAGTGAGACTCACGATTTCAATGGCCAGATAGGTCATTAACAGGTCATTGGCGGAAACCATCAGAACCATGCCAATGGTGGAGGCCATCATCAGGATTATATTTTCCCCAAAAAGATAATCCCGTATTTCCGAGGAGTGGAATGCATGCAGGATAATAAACACCAGCAGGACATAAAAAAGGATTCGGAACACATTGGCTATGGGGTCAAAAGAAAGAATCCCCATAAATGCAGTTTGGGTTTGGGAGAAATCCACCACAAAAGCCAATGCCAGAAGGGATGCAATGGCCATGGTGATGGAAACGGTGAAAGAGATTCCCCGGGTAACCCAGGAAGCACGTGCGTTAAAAAGTAGGGTCAAAAAAATACCGGTGGTCAGGATAATCTCTGGAATAAAGTTCTGGATACCAAGCTGCATGTTTATTTCCTTTAAAACAATCCGCGGATCACATCCAAAAATCCGGTCTGCATGGATACCTGTGTACCCTTGGTAATCAGATTATTGAGATGGGTCATGGTGGGTTCCACCATTTTCAGATACGGTGCCGGGTACACCCCAAAAAGAATCACAAAGATTCCCACAGGAACCAGGCTAAAAGATTCTGTGAAATTAATATCTGCCATATCTTTATATTTTTCATTTTTCTCACCAAAGAAAATTCTCAGGTATGCCCAGAGCAGGTACGCCGCTGTGAGGATAACGCCGGTGGCCGCAATGATGGTCAGAAGCTTATAAGTACGGAAGGATCCCATCAGAACCAGAACTTCTGAGATAAAACCGGATAAACCAGGAAGACCCAGTCCGGCAAAAAAAGCAAACGCAGTCAACGCCGCGTATTTGGGGGTAATGGACGCCATTCCGCCAAAGCCGTTGATTTCCCTGTGGTGGGCTCTTTCATAGACAACCCCCACTAAAATAAACAGCATGGAAGTGATGGTTCCATGGTTGAACATCTGGAAAAGAGCTCCATTCAAACCTTCCACGGTAAAGGAAGCCATCCCCAGCATCACATAACCCATGTGGCTTATACTGGAGTATGCAATCATTTTCTTCAGGTCAGTCTGGGCCATGGCCACTAAAGCACCATAGATAATGTTGACCACCCCCAGAGCACCCAGAAAATAGGGGGCCAGAATGCGGGTCTCCACCGGAAACAGAGGATAGGAAATCCGGAGCAATCCGTATGTTCCCATTTTCAGAAGCACCCCGGCCAGGATCACAGAAATGGCAGTGGGAGCTTCCACGTGGGCATCCGGAAGCCAAGTATGGAACGGAAACGCCGGGATTTTTATGGCAAATCCCACAAAGAGGGCAATCCATGCGGCAAGCCGCAACCATTCAATGGACAGGTAGGAGGGGTAATTACCGGAAATCATCACACTGGACATTTCCACCAGTGAGAAGGAGCCGGTGGAGAAATAGAACAGCAACATGACCAGAAGCATAAACACAGATCCGAATAATGTGTATAAGAAAAACTTGATGGCCGCATATTCCTTTCTGGGACCTCCCCAGATACCAATCAGGAAGTACATGGGCAACAGCATCACTTCCCAGAAAATATAGAAAAGGAAGAAATCCAGGGCCAGGAAAACCCCCATCATGGCGGTGACCAGAAGAAGATAGAGGGCAAAATAGGCTTTCACTGCTTTCTTGATACTGAAAGATGCGAACACCCCCACAAAGGCAACCAGAGCGGTGAGAATGATCATGGTAATGGAAAGCCCATCCACGCCAATATGATAAAAGATATTAAAGGATGGAATCCAGGAATATTTTTCCACAAACTGAAACTGGGTGATATCATCAATGCCGAATAATGCGGGATTAAACCGGGCATAAACCAGATAGGCCAGTACAAGCGGAATGGCAGTAACCGCCACCGCTGTATAGCGAACCAGGCTGTCTCTTCCGGACGGAATAAAGAGAATAACCAGAGCTCCGGCTAATGGGATAAATATCAATAAACTAAGCAAATAATTTTCCAAGGGGTCCTCCTTAAGTTTTTACCTTAAATCCTTTTTTATATTTTTTATAAAAACAATATCTTCGCAAAATATATCATCACTACTCCGCCAATAATGTAAAAGAAGTACTGGGTGGCCAGTCCATTTTGAACCAGACGCAGGGTTTTCCCTGTCCACTGGATCACCGTGGCTACGCCATTGACGGTTCCGTCCACATAATTTTTGTCAAAATTGCCTTGCATCTGGGAGAAAAACTTCATCACACTGGCCACATAATTGACAAATCCATCCACAATGTGAATATCAAACCAGCGCAACCCTCTCTGGATGGCCAGCAGTGGGTTGATCACATAGGCTTGGTAAAACTCATCCACCCGGTATTTATCGTATACCAAAGCGTGCAGAGCCGGAATGGCCCGGACAATTTTTTTGGGGATTTCTTTTTTTACCATATAAAAATAATAGGCCAGAAAAATGCCCAGGAAGGCAACACCCACGGAAATACCCATCAGAGTGTATTCCAAAGCGTGGGAATGGTGCCCCTCATGATGGGGCTCTGTGAGCACGGGTTCCAGCCAATGGTGGATGGCGTTGCTGCCTCCCAGGGCTTCCGGAACCCCCAGGTATCCACCAAACATGGACAATACCGCCAGAAGAACCAGTGGAATGGTCATGGTAGCTGGAGATTCGTGCATGTGATCCCAGGTATGGTGATCCCCACGGTAATCCCCAAAAAAGGTCATGAACAACAGGCGGAACATATAAAAAGCGGTTAAACCGGCAGTGATGACCCCCAGAACCCAGATAAACGTGGGTAGCCAGGGAAGAATATGGTTTCCATTGGAAAAAGCTTTCCACAGGATTTCATCCTTGCTGAAAAATCCGGCAAAACCGGGAACCCCGGCAATGGTAATGGTGCCAATCAGAAACGTATAAAACGTGATGGGAATTTTTTTCCGGAGCCCGCCCATTTTACGCATGTCCTGTTCATGGTGCATGGCCATAATCACAGAGCCGGAACCAAGGAATAACAGTCCTTTGAAAAAGGCATGGGTCATCAGGTGAAAAATGCCGGCGGAATATGCTCCCGCCCCCATCCCGATGAACATATATCCCAACTGGCTCACGGTGGAATACGCCAGGACTTTCTTGATGTCATACTGGGTTAGTCCCACGGTGGCGGCAAAAAATGCCGTGAAAACAGCAATGATGGAAATAATGGTCAGACCCATGGGCGATAAAGTAAACACAAAGCTGAGTCTCCCAATCATGTAAACCCCGGCAGTCACCATCGTGGCTGCGTGGATCAGAGCGGAAACCGGGGTGGGGCCAGCCATAGCGTCCGGGAGCCATACATACAAAGGAATCTGGGCGGATTTTCCCGTGGCTCCAATAAAGAGAGATACCACAATGGCGGTGATATACCATCCCGGCATTTTTTCCACCAGCGGCTTCATCTCACGGAAGCTGACCGTGGTGGCATCCGCATACTGCACCATACCCCAGAACAAAAGAAAAATTCCAATAATGAAACCAAAATCCCCAATGCGGTTGACAATAAAGGCTTTCATCCCCGCCATGGCATTCGCACGGCCATTGAACCAAAAACCAATCAGAAGGTAGGAACACAGCCCAACCCCTTCCCATCCGATGAACAGCAGCAGGATATTGTCCCCCAGTACAAGGAGGAGCATGGAAAATGTAAATAAATTCAAATATGCCATGTAGCGGGAGAAGGATTTATCTTCATGCATGTAACCCACGGAATAAACATGGATGAGAAAGCCAACCCCGGTCACCACCAGGGCCATAACCATGGACAAGGGATCAATGGTAAATGCCGCCGCTGCCGAAAGATTGCCTGTCACCAGCCAGGAATACACATGATTCACCAAAATCCGGTGCTCATGATCCAGGGAAAGAATATGCAGAAAGGCAATAATCGCAACAGTCAGGGATACCGCCACCGCTGCCGGGGAAGTAATCATAATAATTCTTTTGGATGCCCTCCCGAAAATTTTATCTCCGGAAAAAGCATTGATCCCGGCGATGAGAAACCCCACAAAAGGGGAAAATGGGATCACCCAAATATAATCTTTTATCCACTCCATCTTTAGCCTCTCAATTCATTCACCTGGTCAATATCCAGGCTTTTCCTTTGCTGGAACACTGCCAAAACAATGGCCAGGGCAACCACCGCCTCCGCCGCTGCCAGAACAATGATAAATGCGGAAAACACATGGCCGGAAACGGTGGCCATCCCCCTGTAAAAGTTAAACGCGACAAAATTCAGGCTGGCCGCATTCAGCATGAGTTCAATCCCCATCAGAATACCAATGATATTTTTACGGGTAAAAACCGTATAAATTCCCAGAACAAACAGAAAAATACCAATAATTAAAAAAGAATACAGGTTAATCATTACTTTTATCCTCACTTTCTTCCCTGGAAGATACCAGAAGCTCTTTCCGTACCATCACTGCTGCACCCATGATGATCACCACTATCAAGACAGAAATAATTTCAAACGGCAGAACATACCGGGAGAGCAGAAGATTCCCGATTTTTTTGGTGGTGGCCGAATACACAGATGGATTCTGGAAAAGCGGCGTCCCCAAAAGGGTAAAAAGAAGAATCCCGGCCAGAAACACCGCAACCACAAAAGCCGCAGGAGTATTAAACTGAGGATTGGACAGCTCCAGAGTACCCAGCCCCTGGGTGAGCAGAAGGGCAAACAGAATCAGGATCACCACCCCTCCCACGTAAATCATGACCTGGGCTACGGCAATGAAATCCGCACTCAGGTACACATACAATCCGGCAACCCCCATCAGGGCAAAAATCAGACCCACGGCAGCATAAATGATACTGCGGGAAAAGGCCACCACGGACGCCCCTCCCAGGGTAACCGCGACAGTAAAATAGAAAAGACCATCTTTTATTAATGCTTCCACATCCCCCCCTTTATCCCTGGGCTTCCGCGGCCACAGCCGCTTCCCTTTGCTTTTTTAACTCCAACTCATCGGCTTCCTGCTGCCGAATGCGGACTTCCGCATCCGGAACAAATTTCAAAACCAGATCCATCACGCTGGAGGTGGAACCTTCAAAGGATTTGTTAAAGAAGATGGAAGAAGGTTTTGTGGGACAGGCTTCCACGCAGAGATTACAGTACATACATTTTGCTATATTAATATTAAAATAAATTAAGGTGAGGCCCTTTTTACGTTCCGTCTTTGCCCCTTTTAAATCAATGCAGTCGATGGGGCATGCCCGCATGCAGTTACCGCAGGAAGTACAGGTTTCAATATCCACAGAAAGAGTACCCCGGTAGCCCTCAGGAAGGGTTTCCTCCAGCGGTCTTTCCATACGATCCGGATACTGAACCGTAATGGGATCCTTGAACAAATAAGAGAAGGTAACCACCATTCCCTCAAAAACACTGCTTGCGGTATTCCATATTTCTTTAAAGTATCCCATTTTCTATATCCTCAAACTCCAAACCTTACATAAACGGGTTCAGATTTATTTTTTGTTTCATGGTCACCAGGTTTTTCAATACCTTCCATGCGAACAAAGTAACAATTCCCAAACCAACCGCAAACATTGCATAGCGGGTTATCGTATCTGCGGTGGAACCTTCCGGAAAAAAGTACATCCAGAAAACCACCCCAATGGCGGAAATAAACCCCATGGGCACCAGATATTTCCAGCAAATCATCATCAACTGATCCACCCTCAGCCGCGGTAGGGTCCATCGGAGCTGGATCACCAGAAAAACAATTATATTCACTTTCAGTAAATACCAGATAATACCGCCCAGTTCCACATATACCGGAAGGGCCATTCCCGGAAGAGACAGATTCACCCCAAGGCGTGCCCAATCCCAGATTTGCCAGCCACCCAGAAACAGAGTGGTCATTAAAGCCCCCATGACAAACAGATTGGCGTATTCCGCAAAGAAAAACCAGAGAAACCGCATTCCGGAATATTCTGTGTTATATCCGGAAACAAGCTCACTTTCCGCTTCCGGAATATCAAAAGGAACCCGGTTTCCTTCTGCCAGCGCGGAAGTAAAAAATATGAAAAATGTAACGAAGGTAAAGGGGTTCCGGAAAATCATCCAGTCCCAGAAATTTGCCCCCTGGGCCTTGATAATATCCTGCATGCTCAGGCTACCCACCAGAAGAATGACCACAAAAACGGATATGGCTGTGGGTATCTCATAACTCACCAACTGTGCAGCACTGCGCATTCCGCCGATGAGTGACCATTTATTATTGGAAGACCAACCAGCCATGACCAACCCCAGCACCACGATGGATGTGATGGCCAGAATATAAAAAATCCCCACGTTGATATCCGCCATGATGGTGGTCACTCCCAGGGGAATAGCTACCCAGGTGGCAAACATCCCCATAAACACAAAATAGGGGGCCATTTTAAAAAGCAGGACGTTGGTATCTTTGGTAATAATATCTTCTTTCTGGATTGCCTTGAGGCCGTCTGCCAGCCACTGGAGACTTCCCTGCGGACCCACCCGGTTGGGACCAATCCGGGACTGCATACGCCCGGCTATCCGTCTTTCCACCACGGTAATAACCCCGGTGGCCACCGAAACCACCGCAAGATATACCACTGCGTAAATAAGTATGTAAATTGTGTTCCATTCCATCATATCACCTGTCAATTTCCGGAGCCACCACATCTATGCTAGAGAAAAAGGCCACCACGTCCGCGATCATCATTCCGGGCAACAAATATTCCAAAGCCGTCATGGCGGTAAATGAACCCGTCCGGATTTTTATTCTGGCCGGAGAAACCGATTTTCCATCGGAGATGATGTAATACCCCAGCTCTCCGCGCGGGGCCTCCGTTCTCATATAAATTTCTCCCGCAGGCGGAACAAACTTTTTGGAAATTTTGGACTGAATTTCACCATCCGGCATCTGGGACATGGCCTGCCGTATGATCCGGGACGATTGCTTCATTTCCTCGATGCGCAGATAATAACGATCAAAGGAATCTCCCAGCGTTCCCACTATGGCCCTGCCCACAGGAATATCAAAATCCAGTTTGTCGTAAACCAGGTAAGGCTCCGCCTTGCGAATATCAAAATTCACCCCGGATGCCCGTAAATTGGGTCCAGAGAACGAGTAGCTGATGGCATCTTCTGCGGAAATAATCCCGATGTTTTTATTGCGTTGTACAAAAATCTGGTTAAAGGAAATTAACTTATCAAATTCCACCAAAAAGTTATCAAAATGGTCCAGTTGTTTTTCCATTTTTTCAAAGAAACCATCAGTCACATCCTTGTATACCCCACCCAAACGGGCATAGTTGTGGGTGAGACGGGCACCGGCCATCATCTCCATCAGATCATTGAAGACTTCCCTTTCCCGGAAGGCATGCACCAGCGGGGTAAACGCACCAATGTCCATGGTATAAATCCCCAGGGACAGCAAGTGGGAAGAAATCCGGATCATTTCATTGCCAATAACCCGTAAATACTGTGCCCGCTCCGGGACTTCAATCTGTGCCATTTTTTCCACTGCCAGAGCATAGCCCACATTGCAGTTCACAGACGCAAGATAATCCACCCGGTCGGTATAGGGCATGAAACCGGCATAGGTAACCATTTCCCCGATTTTTTCAATGCTCCGGTGCAGATAACCCACATCCGGCTTGGCCGATCTGACAATCTCCCCGTCCATTTTCAAAACGATGCGGATCACCCCATGCGTGGCGGGGTGGTGGGGACCCATATTCAGCTCAATTTCATCAGATGAGATGGGAATCAATTCCGGTTTATAGTCATTTATCTCTAAGGTTTGCATTTAGTTACCCTGACGTAGAATATTTGCGGCTTCCAGCTCGCTGGGACGGGTTGTGGCCATGTTATTGTACATGGATTCTTCTTTATAATCCTTGCGCAGGGGGAACCCCACCCAATCCGGTGGTAGCATAATCCGCCGTTCATCCCGGCTACCTTCAAAATGGACACCAAATAAATCAAAAATTTCTCTTTCAAACCAATTGGCACTGCGGTATAACGTATCTATGGTGGGAAGCGAGGGCACCATATCTTCCACAAAGGCTTTTACGCAGAGCCCTTTCATGGCTGACATGGAATACAGATGGTACACCACATCCACCCCCATGGATTGCAATCCAGAATCCCCGGAGCGGACAATATGAACCCCGGAAATGGAATTCAGATAATCCATGGAGTACGCTTCTTTTTCTTTCAGAAACGCGATGACCTGGGTAATTTTATCTTTCTTAACACGGATAAACGGCAGTGCGGCTCCATCGGCCAGATTTTCCCGATCAAAATCCCGGGTTTCTGTGAGTTCTGCCATTTCTGTGTTAAATTTTTGGATGAGGTTGATATCTATTTCCATTCTACTGCCTCTTTAACCACTTCTGGGGGTTATTTCCTTAAATATTTTTCCCGCTGAATTTTCTTTTGCAGTTCCACCAGTCCATGGAGCAATGCTTCTGGACGCGGAGGACAGCCCGGCACATACATATCCACGGGTAGAATCTGATCCACTCCCTTGAGGACGGAATACCCTTTCTGGAATAATCCTCCGGAATTGGCACAGGAACCCATGGAAACCACATAACGGGGTTCCGGCATCTGTTCATACAGCATTCTCACCCGTGAAGCCATTTTATAGGTCAGAGTGCCATTTATAATAATCAAATCTGCCTGGCGTGGGGTTGCACGGGGTGCCATTCCAAATCTGTCCAGATCTCCCCGTGGCCCGGCGGTCTGCATAAATTCAATGGCACAACACGCCAGCCCAAAGGTGAGATACCAGAGTGAATTTTTCCGGCTCCAGTTTAACACTCCGTCAACGGTGGTGACCAGAACATTGTCTGGAAGGCTTTGGTATAAATTCATAGCGTTTTTTCTCCTTGCAAACTCCGGGGGAGATTTCCGGATTTTTCCGTATGGTCTTCCTCTGTCCGCTGCATGGTTTTCACCCAGTTCAGGTCTCCCCTGCCCCAGGCGTACACCAGGGCGAAGATTAATATGACAACAAATACAAATATTTCCAGCATGGCAAAAAGACCCAGATTATGTGCTATCCAATCCTTATATACGATGGCCACCGGGAAAATGAATATCACTTCCACATCAAACAGCAGAAAGATCAGGGCAATGATATAAAATCGCGAATTAAAATTCACCCAGGCTGTACCTATGGGGGTTTCACCGCATTCATAGGTCTGGTTCTTCAGCCCTCCCGGATGGTTTGGCCGCAAAACTTTGCCCAGCAACATCGCGGCATAAATCATGGCAAATGCCAGAAACAGAAAAAGGAAGACAATTCCAAAATGCTCAAGCATGATGGACAGACAAAAATCCGCCATGACTGCGTCAAGTTTTTCTGCAACCGCACAGCCCCGATGGGGGATTTCGGAATCAGTCGGAATGAGTAATTTGTTATACAATATGCGCAGATATTGTTTTCTGGAGAGATAAATGGGGGCAAAATTGGTTTTCAATTACGGATTGACTTTAAAATTATCAAAATTATTCAACCGATGTACGAAACTCCACGCTCAATTTCAAGATGAGCTTTGCACTGGCGAATTTTTTGCTTTATAGGGAAATTATTAGAGGTTCCCTTTACGACTAATTTTATACCGACTCATGGTTAAAAGATACAATAATCCCTACAATCCGGCAAATTTTGGGTGTTCTGCCGCACGCCCGCGACTTTTGGGGTCATTAAATTAAAAAAAAATTCAATATTTTCTTGACAAACGAAGAAAAACCTGCCTGCTGTCGTTGCTTTAAAAATACGTGTGGAGGAAAATTTGAAAAATATGAAAATGACAATCGCTTTAGCTTTGTCGCTTATGCTGACCGGATATGCTTTTGCATCCAAGTCCAGGTCTTCGTCCAAGCCTTTGGATGGATCCTATCCCATAGTTCTTTCTCATGGAATTCTGGGTTTTGATGACTCCCAGGGTCTTTTGATGGGGATCATGAAATACTGGGGCGGGATGGATGACTATCTTCGTTCCCAGGGTGCACCGGTTCTGACTCCAGGGAAAACCGCTATGAATGACCTGGAATACCGTGGGCAGGAGATGAAAACCCAAGTACTCCAGTGGATGGCCGCTAACGGTTATTCCAGAGTTCATATCATTGGCCATTCCCAGGGTGGATTGGACGCACGCTATATGATTACCCACCAGGGAATGAGCTCCAAGGTTTCCAGTCTCACCACCCTGAACTCTGTCCACAGAGGATCTCCGGTTGCGGATATCGCTCTGGATGTGATTCCCGGTTGGATGGAGCCTTTTGTGGCCGATGTGTTAAACGTTCTGGCCGGTTTGATCTACAGTGATAACGACCAGGATGTGATTGCCATGGGTGTATCTTTGCGTACCGATACCATGGCGGTTTTCAACCAGACCACCCCCAATGTGGCCGGAATAGACTATTTCTCCTATGGCTCCAAAATGGCATGGGCAGATCCTGTTCAGCACCCCATTATGGTCTGGCTGTATCCCGCTACCTGGGCCGGCGGCCTTTACAAAGGGCAGGGCGGAGCCAACGACAGTATTGTGCCTTTGACCTCCCAGTCCTGGGGTTCCTGGAAAGGAGAACCGGATACCAACTGGTACACAACCGGAGTGGATCATCTTCAGGCCACCAACTTTCAGTATACTGGAGAAAACTGGTATGATGTGAGAGGGTATTTCCTGAAAATGTCAAAAAACGCAAAAGCCAGTCAGTAAAATTCTTAACTGGGGGCAAATGCCCCCGGTTTTCCATTAAAATATAATCAATCGGATGGACTATGAACAGAAAAATAATTTATGTGGGTGCGGTTTCATTGGCCGTTGTCATTACACTATTCTTTGTATTTTCCGGAAATTCCACCTCCGGGACGGGAGGAGGACAGAAGGAAAAGGGCGGGTTTTCCAGCCAGAATCTATGGGAAAATATCAACCTTGTTGAATCAGAAAAAATAATGTCCCAGTTCCAATCGGATAATCTGTACACGTATGCGGAGCTGGTGGCCCTTGCGGAAAAGGGAAAAATTGATCTGCGTAATGAAATCTGGAACCTGCGGCGACAATGTCCGCAGAAATCCAAACCCCAGGACTGTGATTATGCCGTTCTCCAGTATTTGAAAAAGAATTTCCCGCCGGAATTTGCGGAAATGTTTGAGAAATTCACCGCCTATGAAAAAGAAATGCGGGAATCCAGCGAGCTGAAGGATTTAAAAGATGATGAAAAATATGCCAGAATAAAGGAAATTCGGCGTAAATATTTCACGCCGGAGCAGGCACTGCTCATCTTTGGACGGGAAGAAGCCAAAATGGAATTTGCGGCGGTTTCCGCTGACTATATGCGTTCCAGCCAGGGGAAAACCGGGGATCAAAGGATGAAAGAATACAACTCGATGCGCCAGAAGGTCTATGGGGATTTTTATGAAGGTATAATGGAATCCCAGCCGCCCTTTGATGAATACCAGACAGAGCTGGCCATACGTGGAGATGACTGGAAAAAAATTCCGGATTCTGACCGCCAGGCAAAAACCAATGCCCTCCGGGTGAAGTACTTTGGGCAGGAAGGAGCCCGGCGGCTGGCAGAACTGGATTCCCAGCTCGCGAAAGAGTCCGCCAACGAAGCGGAGTACCAGGCCCAGAAAGATAAATTGATGGCCATCAGTGAGAACATGTCGCCCGCAGAAAAAGAAACGATGCTGGATGACCTGAGAAAAAAATATTTTGGCAAAGAGGCAGATAGTTATAAACAACGTGAAATTTACCGGCAGTATATCCAAAGTCAGAAAAAATAAAATCCGGATTTTTCTCCACTTTTTTCTTATTCCGGTAATGGCGGGTCTGGGGATACGGGCGTCACTGGAACCCCATTCCTGCGTGGCGGCGGCGTTCGTCACCTTTTTTCTATTCTTTTATCTGTTGCGGAGCACGGATAAGGATTCCTGGCTCATGGTGTTGCTGCTGGGAATGGCCACCTCATTATGGATCACCATCGCCGGTTTTGGGTGGGTTTTCACAGGAGTCCGGAACATAACTGGGCTGGGCATTCCGGGATCCATTCTGGCGTTTACTGCCTATACGCTTCTTTTTAACGGAAAAATCCTTTTGCTTTTTCTTCTGAATGTATGGTTGAAACCCCGCCTGCCGGAATATCCCCGTCTTCTTTTTCTATTTTTGGGTGGAGATATTCTTTTGTACCAGCTTTTTCCCTGGTACTGGGGGAATCTGTTTGCCGGAGGGGAAATTTTTCTCCGGTTTGCGGCTGTTTTGGGAGTTCATGGGGTTTCCCTGGCTGGTTTTACTCTGGCGTATCTGGGTTTTCATCTGGCCGATGGGTTATGGAAAAACAAAAGCGGATTTTCCATAAAAAAAATCCTCTTTATGAAGAGGGAAGGGTGGATCACCGGCGGCATTCTGGCGATCCCGCTCATCCTTTTTATTCATTCTGAAATTCTGGAATACCGCTGGAAGGCCACCGCAGCCACCGCAAAAAATGTCACCCTGGGTCTGGTGCAGACCTCCATCCCCATTGGACGGGAACGGGAAAAAGACAACCGGGATTATATCCAAAATTCCATGGAGCTGGCTTTCAATTACGCCGTGAAAATCCTGATGACTTCTCCCAATCCCGTGGATCTGCTGGTTTTTCCGGAATCCTCCATTCCCTTCCACACCACCAATCAGGATTTTACCCAGCCGGAGTATATGTATTCCCGTACATTCCATGGGATTATGAGCATGGTTGCCTATATTGGAAAAACCAGTGTTCTATACAATGAAACCGATTTTGTCCATACTGTGAAAAAAAATCCCGATGGTACCATCCGGAAATTAGTGGATTCCAGAAACTCCCTGACGCTTATGAATCCAGCCCTGGAGCGGGTTTCTGTTTATCAGAAAAAACATCTGCTTCCGTTTGGGGAATACATTCCTTCTGTGTTGGAGGAATTTTTCTTTTTCCGCAGAATGCTGCCGGAGGCGGGGAATTTCACCTCTCCCGCCCATCCTCCCATCGGCCATTATGACGTTCTGCCATCCAGAGAGGGGAGGATCACCGATCCCAAATCCATCCCCATGGAATATCTGCAAAATCCGGATGAATTAAAGGCCAGCCGTCCTCCGGGCAAGACGGAACGCCATTATTTTGTTGCCACGCTCTGCTATGAAGCCATGTTTCCGGAATATGTCCGCAGCATGGCAGCGAGTGCGGCGGAGGGGAAGCCGGTGGAATTTATCCTCAATCCGGTGAACGACGCATGGTTTGGCAACGGCGTGGAAAATTACCAGCATCTGAATTCTGCCCGGTTCCGTGCGGTGGAAAACGGGCTGCATCTGGTACGTCCGGCTCTGAGCGGAGTGAGCGTTGTGGTGGATCCCACCGGTAAAAATGTCTCCCGCGTCCTGCACCCCGGAGAAAGGGGGATCATAACGGCAACCATTCCCGCCGCCCGTCTGCCGGGGTTGTTTCTTCTGTGGGGAACGTTCCCGGTTTATCTGGTGCTGGCCGGTATCTTTATCTTTGCATGGAGAGCATTGTATAGACGCCCGGGGGCTGAGTAGCCCGTGAAGCGGGCGTCTCTACAACATCCGCCGGGGATAGAATCTTAAATAATCTTATTCTCCCGCAGAATTTTTTTGGTTAAGCCGGTTGCACGGGTAATCATATCTACGGATAAACCCATAGAAAGCATATTGCGAGCCGTCTCTAAAGCCTTGTGCAATTCCCCTTGCTGCATCCCCTGTTGCAT
>DYOA01000057.1 GCA_020720785.1 Leptospira biflexa | reverse complement strand
GTAATAAGAGCTACTTTTCTGAATCCACAAATCCCATTGTTCTTTATATATTTATTAAATACTATGAGAATATTTTATTTATATATTAGTATATATAAAGAGTGTGGATAGGTGGATTTAGTGGATAACCTTTATTCTCCCCTTATATAGCCACAGGGAGTTATCCATAGCAAACCGAATGGAAACAAGAATTTTTTTCCTGAACGGTTATTTTTTTATAATTACCTTGTACGAATGTATATTTTTTCCACAATTGTGGATAAATGTGGATAATTAGGAGATGGGGTATCTCTGGATTACTTTTTTTCCAAAAGCTATATCCAGTGCATGACCACCCCGGGAACCCAGTAGATGACCCTTTATGGGTCTCCCGATAATGGCCAGATCCCCAATCATATCCAGAAGTTTATGATATAAAGCCTCTTTGTCAAATCTCCGCTGGTTATAGGTGGAAGTATTCGTAAAAATCAGGACATTATCCTTATTTCCACCCTGGCCCAACCCGCTTTTTCTTAAATTCTTAACGTCTTTGAGAAATCCAAATGTCCGGGCCTGCCCCACCGTGTTTTTAAACTGACCCCGGTTAAAATCCAATTGTACTGAAAGGTTTCTCAATAATGGATGGGGGTAGTCAATGGTATAGGAAAAAATGGTATGGTCAGAGGGAATTGCTGCAATGTAGCGATTCCCGTCCATGACAATCATGGGTTCTTTAATTTCGATGGGTTTTACTTCTTCCGGGTATTCATGAATTTCCAGACTTTCCAGAATATCAATAAATTCTTTTGCGGAGCCATCCAGAATGGGTATTTCTGAACCACCCTGTATTTCAATGAGAATATCTGTAATCCCCAGAACAAAAAGAGCAAAGGAAAGATGTTCCACTGTCTGGATATATGTCTTTTCCACGCCCAGAGTAACAGCCAGGGATGTATCCACAACATAATCCAAGGTCATGGGGATAAATATATCATTCTGTTCTTTCCGGTAAAATACAATGCCTTTACCTGATTCCATGGGATGGAAGAAAAGTTTCACTTTTTCCCCGGAATGAATCCCAATCCCTTCCACAGAACCTGCATTTTTGATGGTTTTCCTGAACAGGAAATCATTCTTTTTATTTAATAAAGCAGGTGATTTTTTATTTTTTAACATCGCTTCCATTAATTCTTTTGCTGTTTTATTGGTAAAGCTATCTCAAGGTTCACTAAATGATTGGAATCCATATCCATATCAGTATAATTCTGGACTGTGTTTATGGCAATTTTTCCTCCATGCTTCCGGATTATTTTATCCGTTATGGTAAGACCCAGTCCAAACTCCAAAGTCCCGTATCTTTCATCCACATTTTTTGTGAGCCGGAAAAATGGTTCAAAGATCAGCCGGGTATATTCATCGGGGATAAAATCTTTTCCTGAATCATTTTTGGTTGATTGATTCAGTATGCTAATATTGAAGTATTTTTCATCGGAATGAAAAAAAATCATGATATGAGAATTATTTTTTGAGTATTTCATTGCATTGATGAGAACTTCCGTAAAGGCACGTATGAACAATTCTCTATTAATATCCACAAAATAGGGAAAATTTTTATATTTATTTTCACTGATTTTTATATCTTGATTTTTGAACTTCAATCTATCTGCCAGGTTTCCTTTTATCAGATTTAATAATTCTATGAAATCAAAAAGATGTATTCTCTCTGCTTCCATGGACATTTTTATGATGTTATCAATATCCTGGAATGCCTCCAGAGCTTTTTCCCCCATTTTGGCATTTTCAATGACCAGATCCATTAAAGAGGCATCAATAAGGTATTGGTTATCCTCTTTTTTTGACTGGGACGAAATCAGCGATACCAGAGCAATTAATCCCCCAAAGCCTGCCCCCTGGGAAAAACCTGTGCGTATGTTATGGAATAATTCTTCATCAAAACGGTCATGGTCCCTGGACATCATCCGGGAAAGACTTTGGTTCACATTAAGCTGGTTTTTAATGCGGATATCCTTTTCTTTTTCCATTAACTGATTCACTTTCCGCAACCGGTAGGTTTCTTCCGCACGGTTAATCTTGAAGAGTAAATCATCTTTGTTTATGGGTTTGATCAGATAATCAAAAACTCCGTATTTCATAATTTCAATGACCATGTCCAGCTCCTGGACAGCCGACTGGACAATGATGACCGGATCTCTCTGGGAGTTTTTCACATTTTTAATTAAGTCCACGCCGTCCATAACGGGCATATTAATATCTGTTATCAGAATGGAGTAATCATTGGTGATTAACTCCTGGAATGCTTCCTGACCATTTTTTGCATACGCCACGTAGTAATGGGTTTTATCCAGAATTGCCTGGAGTAGTTTCATGGATATTTCTTCATCTTCCGCTATGAGTATTTTCACTGGTGGCATGATAGGTTTTAGGCCAAAAAGGATCGTATATGTAAACCTAAAAAAATAATGTTTTTTTATAAAAAATATTTATTTTTATTGACAAGGCAGAATGGCATGGCACATGCTCCTATCTCCTTAAATTAACGAAAGGAGTCGCAGAGATTGTGGCTCCTTTCCCCCCCTAAAAAAACCAGCAGACTATTCGAACATCCCGGATGGGTTTTTCTGTATTTTTGCAAATAATAGATAAAAAAAAACCGCCTTGCGGCGGTTTCATTTTATCCTTTCAAACTTATCGTTTGAGACCCAGAAGTTCCTGCAGCATCTGGTCAGAAGTGGTGATGCTTCTGGAATTTGCCTGGAATCCTCTCTGGGTAACAATCATGTCAGTAAAAGAATCTGCCAGATCCACGTTACTCATCTCCAGAAAACCAGCGTTCATCTTACCCAGTCCGGCCACCCCTGCTTCCCCAACCATGGGGTCTCCGGAGTTATTGGAAACAATAAAATTATTTTCCCCGGCTTTTACCAGACCTTCCGGGTTGGTAAAATTCGCCATGGCAATTCTGGCTATGGGCTGTTGCACTCCGTTGGAATAAATACCGGTGACCGTACCGGATGGATCAATGGTAAAGGATTCCATATATCCCATGGGATAGCCGTCCTGTTCCACTGCTTTTGTTGTGAACGCAGATGAAAACTGTGTGACTCCCTCTGTCATACCACTTTGTCCCAGCCGCAGTTCCACGTTTTTTACTTCCGGGTTCCCCGCAATGCGGAAACTCAATTTGGCTGTTACTTCATCCTGGTTATCCATGTCCTGCCCATCACTGGCGGAGATCAGTTTTCCATCCGGTGTAAAGTTAAGCTGGAGGCGGGTATTGCCGGGAACCTGCGTATTCTGGCCATTGGAGCCAGCCACGTCCAGGGTGAGTTGTTCCGCACCGGACATGGATACAGACGCTGTCCACCTGTTCGCATCGGATTTCCAGATATACATTTTCAGGGTTTGTTCATTGCCCTGGTCATCATACACATTAATACTGGTGATGTGACCCCGGCGTTTATTGGGATCCGGGTCAGTGATCATTTTATATCGTTCCTCATTGGTAGCGTTGTCCGGTACGCTGGGTACAGCGGAATTCAGATTGCTTTTGTAGCGGACAAAGGAGGTTTCCTTTGCGGGTTCTTTGGAGTAAAGAGGGATCACAATCCCTTCTTCTGTGCCGTTGGTTAAAAGATTACGTGTTCCCTGGGCGTCCACTGTGGCATTCCATCCCTGGACACGGAAACCGTTTTGTGGGGTAACCAGATTGCCGTCCTGGTCCACGTCAAAGTTACCGGCACGGGAATAGAATTTTTTATCGCCCTTGGCCAAGATGAAGAATCCTTCCCCGGTGATGGCCAGATCTGTATTTTTTTCTGTGGTCTGGAGAGCACCCTGGGACATAATTTTATCAATGGAGGCAACCATCATACCCAGACCAATCTGTTTGGGGTTCACCCCGCCGATGTTATCTTTGGGTTCCGCCGCACCGGAAGTGGTTTGAGAGATCATATCCTGAAAACTCACTCTTTCTGATTTGAAACCGTTTGTGTTTACATTGGATATATTATTTCCAATCACATCCATTCTAACCTGATGATTTTTCAATCCGGAGACTCCGGAATAAAGGGATCTCATCATATTGCTTACCTCTTTTCCTCTGAATTTTTGTTTTGCGTATTTTTGTTGTTGTCGTTTATAATTTCAACGGGTTTGGTTTTTTCAGCAGGGACGGTGGACTCCGCTTTGTTTTCCGGCGATTTTGTTTCACGTGGAACAATTTCCTGCGGTGGTAGATGTTTTTCCTCCACGGTCTGGACATCATCCATTTTCATGGATTTGCCATCCACTTTCAGGAACACATCCCCTTTCGCGTCATAAATAACCTGTGTCACATTGCCGGCGATGCTTTTTCCATACAGGAAATCTTTTCCGGTTACATATTTGCCCACCAGAGTGTTTGCCTGAAATGACCGCAGGCGGTTCATGGAGACGGCAACATTGTTCATCTGCTCCAAGGAGGAAAACTGGGCCATCTGGGAGATAAACTCACGGTCATTCACCGGCTGCATGGGATCCTGGTGGGAAAGCTCCGTAACCAGAAGTTTCAGGAAGGAATTCTTGTCCAGGGTATCATTCGCCGTTCTTACTATCTTCACATTGGAGGGACGGTTTTTCCGGGCTTCCAGCATTTCAGAAACATTCACTGCTTTCTGGTTATTCACTGCGGATATATCAGGCATAGATTCCCCCTGTCATCAACGTATCATTTTTATTTCCCAATGTCTGGTTATCATGGTATACGCTGGAGGATATTTTATGGGTGAGCAATCTGTCCTTCATCTCTTCACCTGAGTTATCCGAGAACCCTTGGTTGGAGGAACGTACATTCACCTCAAAACTTCCCACTTCATGGCCGCTCTGCCGGAGGTCTTCCACTACCTTTGCCAGCCGGTCTGTGATTTCCCGTTGGATGGCCACGTTATCCACCAGAAACTTTCCCTGCAAATTTCCATCCACAAGGGCCAGCTTGAGGGTGATTTTTCCCAGTTCTTTTGGATATAACTGGGCATCCAGGGATGCGTTTTTGGAGTTTTTTATCGCGATTTTGGATCTATTCAGAAGTCCGGCAACCCTTTCCTGTATTTGGGCTCTCATTTCCTCGGAATTAACCATTTGGCCCAGTCTGTCCATGAATCCTGCGGAGATGTCTGCTTTTGGGTTATTTCTGAGCATGAATGATGAAAAATCCTGTGGGCTGTCCGGGCCACCGGATTTATTTCCGCCTTGCTGGTGGCTTCCGGAAAAACTTTTATTTTCTCCGTTAGCTGGTTTCAGATCAATAGCTTCCCCTTTTATATGGATGGAGGAATTATTTTTCTGACCAGGATTTCGATTTTCCACTATGGGTATTTTTGTTTCACGTGAAACATTTTTCTCTGCAATGCCCGCCTTTTTCCCGGAAGTCTTTGCATTATTCAGAATATCCTCTGCTTTTACAGCGGCTCTGCGGTTTTCCGGCGACCAGTCCATTTCGTAATGAAGGGCTGCCCGTTTCTGGTTCCGGATATCCGGAACTTCTTTTGGCTTTACGGGAGAGAATGGAAAAGCGTTTTCATGGGAAGTTAAAATTGCGTTCTTGGGAGAATCCGGTATTCCCGCTTTTGCATTATGGGTCTTTTTCCCCTGGCTTGGAATACTTGCGGATATCGCAACCAGTTTTTCCGGGGATGGCTTGGTTATATTAGAGTCCACACCGGTCGGGATCAGGGATTCTGCCGGTAATTTTTTACCCTGATTTTTTATCCTGAGTTCTTTTTTATCTTCCGGGGTTTCCGAGCTGGCTTCCTTATTCTCTCCGGATGGATTTTTCTTTTCTGTGTGGTTATTTATGGTGCGATCGTTCTCTTTATCCGTGGTTAACGGCTTGGTAGAGGAGGAGTTTTCCGTCTCGCTTTGCTTTTTCTCCTGTTTGGTGTCTGTCCCCGCCTTCTTTGTTTCCCCTGCTGCCTCAAGGTTTTCCTGTGCAGTGCGGAGTTTTTCCATGGTGAGCTGGGGAGTGGATACCTTATCCGGTTGCTCGGAATGGATTGGATAAGCGGATTCCCGGGGTTTGTCCATAGCATGACCGATGCGGGTTTCCATCTTTGTAGCGGCGGATTCCATCACGGCCTGGAACGTGTCACCGGAAATGTGGCTTTTGTAGAAATCGGAGGATAAAAACGGCCTCTGGCTCAGATCCAGCCTTCCTCCGGATATTCTGCCTTCCGGTAAATAATTACTGAAATGTGCTAAAAATGCCATCAGTAGATTATCGAGAATATACGATTTCCCTGAAGCAGATTATGGAAAAATAGCGTTTTCCGCCGTGTTATGTCACTTCTTTGGGAAAAAATTATCCAGACTGGCCGATGGAAATGCCCAGCGAGGCAATGACCCTGGATTGGTAGAAAACCCGTCCTTCCAGCATGTCCCCCGGAAAAACGATTCCGGTTCCGGATGGGGTGCCTGTCATGAGAATATCGTTTTCTTCCAGTCCAAAGATTTTTTTCGCTTCATGCATCAGGTTTTCCATGGAGAATACCATGGATGTAGCGTTATCCTCCTGGACGGTTGTCCCGTTAATGGCCAGTTGAATGCGCATCCATTCCGGTTTGGGCTGGGCTTCCAATGATAAAAAATCGGACTGGGGAATGAAATCAGAAAAAACAGCGGACCCGGAAAACGCCTTGGAAGCTTCCCATGGATAACCTTTTTCCTTGAGTTTATTCTGGAGCTCCGCATCGGTGAGATCCAGCCCAAATCCAATGCCGTGATTTCCATGGGGTTTCCAAAGAATGGAAATCTCTGCTTCGTACCGGATTTTTCTACCAGCCAGATGGATGGTATCCGCTATGGCGGAAGAGGGCTTGAGGAAAAATATCGGCTCTGTGGGTACCGGATTGTGCAGCTCTTTTGCGTGTTCTCGGTAATTCCGGGCAACGCACACAATTTTGTTCGGGCGGATTGGATTTCCCTGAAAGTTTACGGTGTGCATATATTTTCCTTTTTTGTCATAATGGTTTGGATGGGATCTTTTTCCACCACCAGAAAGTATGCATCCGGGTCAATCCGGAATCCATTATGATGGCCTTCCACCAGAACGGCTTCCCCGTTTTCCAGAGTCAGGGAATTCTCTTTCCCGTCTTTCCCGCACAGTACCAGACCGCATTTTCCCTTCTGGGCGATGAATAATTCCGGGCCATTGTGTTTTTCCATTTCCGGAATGGTTTCTGCGTTCGTGTATTCCGGAACATAGATTCCTGTTTTCCACTGGCCGGGATCATGAAAGACAACCTGCCACCGCACATCGGGCTGGAATGGGACAATCCGGTTTGTCTGGTTCTCTGCCTCATTTGAATGCCGGGAAAGGGAGAGTAAGTACAGAAAATTCACGGTGAAAATCCCCAGAAAGAGCATGGTGGTTCCAAAATAAATTTTCCCCAAGAGCGGAAGGGAGAAAAGATATGGGGAAAAAACCACCAGTACCACCAGGGACAGGCCATTGGAGACGGCTCCGGCCAGCATCCCCACCTGCGGATAAACCTCCCGCCGCAGATCCAGGTAGAGTCCGGAATATACGAATACCAGGGACAGATAGGAAATTCCCAGGAGCCGCAAAAAGATAATAGTATCGCCGGGTAAAATTCCAAAGGGGGCAAGGAGAAAATCGGGAAAGATCAATAGAGGTACCACCAGAAAAAAAATGGTAAAAAGTATTTTGGATAGTGTGAGAAATAGCGGAATTCGGGTTTTCATAGAGCACAAATCTTTTTTTTTAATACTTGCAACAATAACTTTTTTTCGCATTCTGACGGCGGAGGGCACATGAAACCAATGACAGAACAAAACCTTAAAGATGCTTTTTGCGGAGAGTCCAAAGCACATATGAAATATCTGGCTTTTGCGGATAAGGCAGAGAAAGAGGGAAAACCAAATCTGGCAAAACTGTTCACCGCCATTGCTTATGCGGAATCGGTGCATGCCATCAATCATTTGAAAGCACTGGATGGCCTGCAAGAATCATTGGCCAATCTGGATGTTGCCTGGGGTGGGGAAGATTTTGAAATTGAATCCATGTATCCGGCGTACAAGGTGGTGGCTGAACTGGAAGAAGAAAAGAAAGCCATTAAATCTTTCAACTGGGCACTGGAAGCGGAAAAAGATCATAGAGATTTTTATGCCCAGGCAAAGGAAGCCGTTAAAGCCGGAAATGACGCAAATGTCTCCAATGTGTATGTCTGCGAAGTATGCGGTCATACTCATGTAGGTGATTCTGCACCAGAGAAATGTCCCATCTGCGGAGTTGGTTCAGATAAATATAGAAAGTTCTGATACCGACCATGAAAACCGCACTGGTTATTGGCGGGCTGGATAATACCGGCGGAGCCGGTATTCTGGCCGATGTAAAAACATTCGCGGCGTTTGGGGTAAATACCATGGGCACCGCAACCGCCATAACTGTCCAGAATTCTGCCGGGGTTGTTTCTGTGGAACACGTTTCCGGTGCGACCATCCGGAGCCAGATTGAAAACATAATCCACCACTTTCCCATCCACTGCATTAAGATGGGGATGCTGGGCAGTCTGGAGGGAGCAAAAGCGGTATATGATGCACTTCTCCCCTGGTTGAAAGCAAACCCCATTCCTGTCATCATTGATCCGGTATTTGTTTCCACATCCGGAATTCCCCTGCTGGATGAAGAGGGATTTTTATTTTCGTTGAAGAATTTATATCCCCTGGCAGAATTGATCACCCCGAATATTCCGGAGATGGAGCTGATAATCCAATCCCTGGGTATTTTCACGCCATCCATCCCGGGTGCGGAGAAAAACCAGGATTTAACTCTCCGGTATGAAAGGATATTTCATTCTATCAGGAAAATTCTTCCCTCCGGAATATTATTAAAGGGCGGGCATTCGTCATCGGACGGGGGGAAGGATATAGTGACAGACACTCTTTTTACCGGAGAAGAGTTGATTTATTTCAGCAAGGATAAAATACCCATCACATCCACTCACGGAACGGGATGCACCTTTGCTTCCGCAATCTGTGCGAATCTTGTAAAAGGAGAGGGTTTAATCCGGAGCGTTGAAATTGCGGAAGATTATATTGCCGGGGCAATCCAGCGTTCACCTTGGAAGGATTTATCCTATGGTCCGGTGAACCAGTTATGGATGAGCGAAGATGGAGCAGAATAACCTTCCACAAAAATATCATGTGTTTCTGGGGTTAACCCCACCGGAAGGGCTGGTTGCGGAAATCCTCCGATTCCAGAAGGGAAAGTATAAGCCTCCGGTAAAATGGACAAAGCCGGAAAAATTCCACCTGACTCTGTTTTTCTGGGAAGCACTGACGGCGGAGGAGTACGAAGTTTTGTATTATACAATATCGACCAATCTGGAGCGGGCCGGGGTGGATTACCATTTGGCTTCATTCATAAGCGGGTACCATTTTTTTTTACGGGTGAACGTTCTTTACTTGCGGGAGATCTCTGCGGATATTCCGGGATTCAGGGAGGCGTTGACTCCCCATGCACTGGTTCCGGAGTTTCCCTTCAAAGATAATCCGGATTTTATTCCCCACTGGACACTGGGCAGAAAGTTCCATCCGGGCTTGCTGGATAAACATAAGGAATATTTTTTTGCTCTGGATAAATTCATATTCCAGGGATTTATCCCGGAAGTGGCATTATTTATTTCCCAGGACGGAGAATATAAGAAAAAAGTGCTCCATACAGCCGATAATAAAAGGCAATGATTATCTGGATTGGGGCGATATTTCTGCTGGGCATTATTGTCCTGGTGGTTTTTTCTCTGGGGAAAGGGAAAGAAGATAATTTTAATGAAATTGAACAATTGTACAAAGAAAAAAAATTTGATGAAGCCATGACGCTGCTCCGGAAAGCCTTGGAGAAAAAGCCGGAGGATTTGATTTTACAGTCCCTTCGTTTGAGAATTCTGGAATCTAAAAAAGACTGGAAAACATTTTATGAGGAATTAAATCGGCTTTGGGACAGAGACCAGTATGTTCCGGACTATGAGAAGGAAAAGGTGTTAACCATTCTGGGCGATTATTATTACCAGAAAGAAGAGTATGAAACCTCTCTGGAGGCTTTTCTGGATCTGGTGATTGATTATCCGGAAAATCTGAATGCCCTCAAAAAAATTGGTTTTCTGGCCATTGGCCGGGCGGAATTTGAGATTGCCATTGATTATCTGGAAAAGGCGGCGGAAATTGAGCCGGATGAGAAAACCCGCCTGACGCTGGCCATAGCCTATCACGAGAAAGGCCGGGAAAAGGATGCCCTGGAAATTATTGAGAAGCTTCTGGAAAAAAGTCCGGACAGTCTGGAATATACCATCTATTTTATTTTAATGAGCCAGAAAACCCATCACGCATCTGCGAGGGAAAAAATTGTCCAGTATTACAATGTGGTGCAGGACACTCAAATGAAGTTTCTCTTTTTAAAGTTATATGTATATTTCAGCTATCATCTCCAGAAACTGGATGAAATATCCCGCTTTCTGAAAAGGTCCATTGAAAAAGATGAATTTGAATTAGAAAATCTGAAAGATCTTTTGTACTACACTCTGGTGGCCCACCTGATCAAACAGAATTTTGAGGAAGCAAAAAACGTGCATAAAAAATTAAAGGGCATGGCACCGGGATACAGAAATCTGGATATGTTTGATAATTTTATCATACGGAGAAAGCTGAGTTTCACCCAGGATGATCAGGAAATACAGTTGGCACAGATCATTGAGCAGGATTTCCGGAGTATTCTTCCGGAAAGATTCATATTCCGGATTGCGGGACTCCAGATGAAGGAAGAAATAAATTTTGGTCGTTTTTTTGATGTCCAGGGTGGCCACAGGGTTTTAAAAAGGGAATTCCGCAAGCTGGAAGTGGAAACGGTATTAAATGACTTCCTGAATTTTACACCGGAAGAGTTTAAAAGTTACACCGATTTTTTTATCCGTAGTCTGGGTTACATTGTGGAGAAGCGTATTCCCGCCATTGAAGAGAACGATCTGGAGTTTATCTGCCAGAAAAAGGACGATGAAAAAATCCGGGCGTTGATATCTTTTTATAGAAAAAATGAAAATTCCCGTATCAGTGAGATTGAGCTGGAAAATTACCAGTCAAAGATATCAGAAATCAAGCTGAGTACCGGGATAATAATAACCAACGCCGCCATTTCTCCCGGAGCGGAAAGCAAGCTGGGGGGATATAAGAACATCCAGTTGATTACCCACGAAAGGATAAAAGAGGTATACAAGGCCTGGAAACGCGGTTCCTGATGGCACTGCTTTCTGTTTGACGTTTGGTTTCACAAATGAATCGTGCCGGATACGCATGAAACATTTTGAAAATATAACCACCCGTTTTTTTGTAATTATTCTTTTATCACTTCCCATTGGTCAGATATTTGGGGAATATGAAATTGACGAGTGGAGATTCCGCCCGCAGATTGGTATCTGGTTTGGGCCGGCGGCACCCGTGCCGGGCACAAAAATCGCGGAGTCCCTCAACACATATCTGGGTGGGGGCATGTTTTTCCGGTTCAATATTCCTTCGGATAACCTCTGGACAGAGCTGGGGGTTTCCTACAGCAACTACAGATCCGATGGCCCGGAGAAGCTGTACAGCGTTCCTTATTATGCGGCTCTTTCTTATATCATCCCCGTGGAAACCGCTGTCCAGTTCATGGTCAAGGGCGGAGTGGGGCTCAATTACCTGTATGTGAAGCCGGAATATAAATATAATACCCATCCCATTTTATTCATTGGAACAGAATTCTCCTTTCCCGCGGGCAAATGGGTAAACATTGGTTTGCGGGGAGATTATTATTTTGTGTATGAAAAATATCTGGATGCTCCCAAAGAAAACCCGAATTTTGAAGTGATCAATGGTCACTTTTTTAACGTGGGTCTGATGGTGAATTTTAATCTGGTACGATAACGTAATGAAAAAAAGAAATATATTAACTACTGCCATTATCTTTTCTGTGTTAATGTTGAATTCCTGTTTTACCAATGAGCCGGTATTATCCCAGCTTTATAATGACCGGATCACGCTCATTGTAAAGGGAACCTATGAAAGCAATGATCCTTACGGCTGGCAGGGAATTTATACTGATGACGGAGTAACCACAAAAGGGATTACCTTTACCAATAATGTCACCAACCAGAGTGAAATCAAATGGTACATTGACCTGGCGGAAATGCGCATGGCCCAGAGTACTGCAAAACCGTCCGGAGACACCAATGCGGAATACTATATGCTCTTTGCACAGGAAAGGCAGGTGATGTGCTCGGATACATCCGCTCTTTACGGGAAATCCCTGGATACCTGTATTTCAGAAAATGGTACGGCCAAATTGAATGCATTTTTTGGGGATGGGCTTCAGATTCCCGCCGTGGACGTAAAAGCCGGGGACTATAAGCATTTTACCATATATTTCCGGAAGCTCGTGACTTGGCCTTCAGAAAAATATACTGCCGGGGTGTATGAGGGTAATCTGGTCACCCTGTTTGATAACCGCTACATTTATGGGACAGATATCGAAGGTATCTACCAGTATAAATCCACAGATTTGAGCACTCCGGTGCTGTTTCCCCTCCAGCGAACCGATTTGTCTCTGCATGTGGAAGATTCTGAGCGTCCCTATGTTATGGAAGTGAGAATTTTTCTGAAAAATCTGATGATGAAGCATGTGAT
>DYOA01000056.1 GCA_020720785.1 Leptospira biflexa | reverse complement strand
AGAAGGTCTGCCTGCGGTCAACCTTTCATTTGTTGCACTTATTACTTGAATTCAGGAATGGATTTAATCCCGCAAGGAATTTTTATCCCTACCAGTGCGGGAACCCCGGAATTCCATTCCGGCTTTCCCGTGCTCATAAATTTTTTAATTGGTGCGATAAAAAAGGATTGATTCTTTCAATTTATTATAAAAAGTGACATAATATGGTTGAGATGCTCATTCCTTTCGCGGGGGCTGTTTTTATTACCCTGCTTCTGCGCCGGCTTGACAAATCCAATGTGAATCTCCGTAAGCTACGCACATTAATTGACCGGGGCATTTCTGACATGCAGGAAATATCTGCCCGCAAAAAAGAAGAGCTGAATGACGCTACCGTTAAGTTTGATTTTATCCGCATTGAAACAGATAAATATTTTTCCCACATTGGGGCACAGTTGGGATCCGCCCGGGAATCTGCGGAAAATATTGAAAAAACCCGCCAGAATCTTCTGGGTATGGACGATGAATTATCCCGTATCGAGAAAAATACCTCATCCGTAAAAGACCAGCTTAAATTTATCCATGAGAGCCTGGGGAAAATTGCCCAATACGAAAAAAAGATAAAAACTCTCTTCAAATCCGTACAGAATCTGGATGAAGATGCGGCCAAGTCTCTCCAGTTTTTCCAGGAATCCCTGCAGGATCAGTCCAGGATCATCCAATCCGGAATGGAAGAAAAAATATCTGCCCTGAGCGGAGAATTGGCCGGAGAGAAAAGCCGTCTGTCCAGGGAACTTCGGTCATACCAGGAAGAGCTCAAAAAATCCATCGATCAGGATTTTGAAAATCTTTCTAAAAGTCTGGAGGAAGATTCCATCCGCTGGACGGAAAGTGTGGACGATAAAATAAAAAATCTTGGGTTTTCTCTGGACAAACTGGAGAGTCGCACCCGGGATATGGATGACCTGCTGGAAACCCGTCTTCCTGTTAAAATTAATGAAATTAAAGCCAGTATACATGAAAATCTCCAGACAGAGCGGGATAAGCTGGAAGACGTTCATAATAAAATTGAGGATATGGAAAAACAGATAAAATCCCGGTCGGAGGCGGTGATCCGGGAATTTGACCAGAAAAGAAATTCCATCTTTGAACGGCTCAAGGAAGACGCTTCCGCAATAAAAACCATGGTGGATCATCTGGATTTTGAGACCTCATCCAAAAAAGATAAAATTCTGCGGGAAGCCAGAGAGGAAATTTCCCGGGTCCATGAAGTCATCCAGAATTTTGAAGTTGTATACTCCGGACAGAAGGAAAATCTGCATAAAGATCTGCGAGCCATGGAGAAATCTTTTGAGGAAACACTGGAAAAATATATGGACTTTTTCCATAAGAAAATGGAAGAAAAAAAAGCGGAAATCAGCGAAGAAAAATCCAGGGAAATGGCTTCCTTCCGGGATGAGATGGGACGTATTCTGGACAATATGGAAATGGATCTCCAGGAAAAAACTCTTTCCTTATCGGCACAGATCAATGAGGCAGAAGGCAAAATAATCACACTCCGGGAAACCAGTGAAAATGACTTTGACCGCCAGATTTCCGGTTTTTACCAGAAACTGGGTGACTGGGAAAAAAATATGGAAAACTCCCGCAGGCATATCACAGACACATGGGAAGAGGCCTTCAACCGTTTTTCCAGAGATGTTGTCCAGATCCAGAATGAAATCAAATATACCATGGAACAAAAGTCGTCCGATGTGGAAGCCCAGATAGAAAATATCAAAGGGATCATACACAAATTCTCCATGGAGACAGATAGAAAGCATAAGACTATGATCAATTCTTTTGAGGAAACCATACAGGAAAAGACTGCATCCTTTGAAGAATTCAGCTCTGGCTGGCTGGAGAAAACATCCATGGAAATGGATAGAATGGTGGATAAATTTCAGGATCATCTGCACCAGCGGGAAGATACCTTTGAGCGGAAAACCCAGGATGTGGCTGAAAAAATGATGACATTTAAAAACCAGCTTCAGGAAAAAGAGGAAAAGCTGAAGGAAACCCTGGATTCCTTAAAAAGAAATGTCCAGAGCCAGTTGGGAGATATTCTGTCCAGTTATTCTGAAGAAGTGAGAACCATCGCCCGGCAAAAAACAGAAGAAATAAAAGACTCCATGGCACAGGAACATGAATATACCCTGAACCTTCTCCGGGAAGAAAGTAATTCTCTTCTGGACCAGATACAGAACAACCGCCGGGATGCGGTGGAATTCTTCAAAGACTTTGAAAAGAACCAGAAAAATATTCTTGAATCACTTTATAAAGAAACCCGTTCCACATCCGGAGAGCTGGACGATCTGAAAACCCTGCTGGAGGATCTGAAATCCCGGAATAATCTGGTGGATGACTCCCGGAAAAATGTAAGGTATCTGGAAGAATTGCTTGCCTCCATGGAGGAAAAAATTTCTCAATTGAATGATAAAAAAATCCTCATTGACCAGATATTCCAAGGAATGGATGATATTCGGGATCTGAATACGAAGATGGACGCAGAGTTCAGAAAGATGGCCCAGAAAAGGGAAAAAATTGACCAGATGGATGAACAGATCCGCTTGGTATTCCAAATGCAGACAGAGTTGGAAGAAAAGGCAACCCTTGTTGCGGATACACGGGCCCGTTTGGTGGAAATGGAAGCATCCCGGGAACATCTTTTTGAATATCGCGAAAAAATGGATGACATGATGGAAGACTTTGTCTCCGAGCAGAAAATCATTGAAAAAGCTTTTTCCACAATCCGTACACAGGAAGAGAACATGGAAAAAATTTCCGGCGGTATGGAAGAGGTAAATTCTTTCCTGCAAAAACTTTCCGGACGCTCAGATTCTCTCAAGGAATCCATTGTCAAACTGGAAGGAAATATGGCGGAATTCAAATCCTATGAAAAAGAAATCAGAGAGACAAAAGATAAATTCATGGAGATTGAAGATTTAATTGCAGATATTGATGAAAGAAAAAGTGCCATACTTCTTCTGCGTAAGGATTTTGAAGAACTTCACCATTCCATGCAAAGCAGCGTCCTGAATATTCGCCAGATTGAAAACGACGCGGAAGTCAAGGTAAAGCAGCTCTCTGATTTTATGAATTCGGTTTCTCCCGTCGCATCCGCCGGAAAAACTCCCAAAGGAGTGGGGGATAAAAAAGAGATTATTCTACGCCTTGCCAGAGGAGGGTGGTCACCGGAAGAAATAGCTGACAAAATTGATATAAACCTGCAAACCATTGAGACCATTCTGTCTTCTTACAATCAGGATGGACAATAATTTATCCATAGATAATCTGCCCGTTTTTAACGCAGACCAGAAGCAGCGGCTCAAACGATCCGGGATTAAAACCTGGGTGGATATGGTCTATTATTTTCCACGTTCTTATATTGATCGCTCCCATATTCTGGATTTTTCCCGGATGATGCGTGGGGATATGGTCACATTCATTGGGAAAATCTCCCGCGTGGAAACGGCTTATGGAAAGCGGCGGAAAGTTCTGGCCACAGTGGAATACCATGGCTGGGTCATCCATCTGGTATTTTTTTCCGCAATATATTACTATCAGAAACTTCTGAAGGAAAACCATTACGCTGCATTTTCCGGTAAAATTGATATTTTTAACGGAAGGGTATCCATGGTGCATCCTGTGGTGGAACTCTTTGATGCGGAAGCGGATAACCTGCTTATCCACACGGGAAAAATTATTCCCATATACCGGCTCACAGAATCTATGAAAAAAACAGGAATTTCCAATTATTCTCTCCGTGAAGCGAACCATTTTATTATCCATAATTATCTGGCTACCATAAAGGATAACGCCCCGGCACATCTCATCAGAGAATTCCACCTGCCTCCCCTTTTGGATGCTTTGCGGTTAATACACTATCCGGAGTCCATGGAGGATGCCCAGAGTGCCAGAGAAAGGCACGCATTTGATGAGATTTTCCGCCTGGTCATCTGGCTCATTTCCAGAAAAAACCAGAGGAAAAAAACCCCCCGGAAAAATTATTTTGAAAAAATGACATGGAGAGAGGAGCTGAAGAAAAGCCTCCCGTTTAAACTCACGGGAGACCAGAGCCGAGCCATCCAAGCCATTGAGAATTTAATGGAACAAAATTATCCATACAATGTACTACTGCAGGGCGATGTGGGGAGTGGAAAAACTCTGGTGGCCTTATTTGTGGCCCTAACCTATATGGAGAACGGGCACCAGGTGGCACTTCTGGCTCCCACGGAAATACTGGCACGACAGCATTACCAGACTATTCTTTCCTTTACCTCCATCTTTCCGTTGTTATCCGTCGATTTTCTGACAGGTAAGGAAAAAACATCGGAAAAAGAAGCAAAAGCGGACAGAATTTCCCGTGGAGATAATCTTCTCATCATTGGCACGCATGCCATTCTGCAAAAAAACATAGAATTCCGGAACCTGGGCCTGGTCATCATTGATGAGCAACACCGCTTTGGCGTGGACCAGAGGGAAGCACTCATAAAAAAAGGGAAGTCCCCGGATATCATTTCCATGAGTGCCACTCCCATTCCGCGTAGCCTCACTTTGGCACTCTATGGAGACCTGGAAACCATCCAGATCACAGAAAAGCCTGCCAACCGGGGTGTAATAGAGACAAAACTTTTTGAGGAATCCCAATTGCCCTCGCTTTATAAAGGGGTAAAAAAATATGTGGATCGGGGCAGGCAGGTATATATCATCTACCCCATCATCGAGGATTCGGATAAGGTAACCTGGGCATCCATCCAAAAAGATTATTACCATCTGGAAAATGACGTATTTCCGGATTACCGGCTGGGGCTTCTACATGGCCGATTAAACCCCATGGATAAAGAAAATGCCATGCAGAAATTTAAAGACGGAGAGATCCAGATCCTCATCTCCACAACGGTCATCGAAGTGGGGATAGATGTGCCCAACGCCACCGTCATGCTCATCCGGAACGCAGAAAAATTCGGGTTGGCCCAGCTTCACCAGCTCCGGGGAAGAGTGGGGCGGGGTGAACATCAATCGTTCTGTATACTGGTCAGATCCGGCCAGACAACCCCGGAGGGAGTGCAAAGACTGGAAGCGATGCTCCAGAGCAACGATGGATTTTATCTGGCCAGAAAAGACCTGGAAATCCGGGGTACAGGAGATCTCATCAAAACGGAGAATATCCGCCAGTCCGGTGCATCTGAATTGCGAATCGCGGATATCCGCCGGGATGAGAGATTTATTGAGCCCATCTACCAGTATATTCAAGCAAATTTTCAGGAAAAGGAATTGAAAAAAAACTGGATGAATCCTTCTGATTTTATCTTTACGTAACGCTTTGGTATAACATACTGATCCATGGAAAACGGCCAAAAACTGAAACCCTTTTGCCTGCCGGATGCGGAAAACCGCGAGATATGCCTCAAAGACTTTTCCGGGAAATGGATTGTCCTCTATTTTTATCCCAAAGATAACACTTCCGGCTGTACTCAGGAGGCAGTGGATTTCTCCCTTATGGAAAAAAAGTTTGCAGAGAAAGGATGTGTGATCATTGGAATCAGCCCTGACCGTCCGGTCTCCCACCAGAAATTCATGAAAAAACACAGCCTCACCATCCACCTGCTTTCCGATCCGGAGAAAAAAATTCTGGAAGAGTATGGATTATGGCAGAAGAAAAAAATGTATGGGAAAGAGTATTTTGGGGTAATCCGCACCACTTATCTTGTGGATCCATCGGGAAAAGCTGTTCATGTGTGGGATAATGTAAAAGTTCCCGGTCACTCGCAGGAGGTATTCCGGAAACTCATAAGCCTGCAAGAAAATTAATTGGATTTTTTCTGGGTAAGATCCCCGTCCTGTATTTTCTTCTGCTCAATGGACTGCACCCGGTTCAGGGAATCATTGGTGTCCAGAATAAATTCTACCGGAATACGCGGATCAAAAACAGGATCCAAGTCGTTTTCATAAACATAGAAATTGGGATTAAATTTATCCTCTTTTTTGTATGTGTCTCCCTGGATGGCATAAATCTCATTGCGGTTCAGTAACTGGAACACGCGGATTCCGTTTAATTTTCCTCTGCGACACAGGCTGATCACGGCCATATAGGATTCAATGCGTTTCTGCCGCATTCCTGGATCAATCTCTTTTTTGGCTTCAATCCATTTCTCCAGGTTTAATGCTTCCTGTCTGACTCTCTTGGCCTCTCCCAGATACTCATAGCCCAACTGGAGGTTTTTCAGAATGTCTCTTTTATCGTAAGTGAAGTGGAATAATTTATTTTTTGCTTTTTTCTGTTTGATCTGCTCACCGGTCAGGAGCTGCTTTTCCCGGGCGGGCTGGATGTCCTCAACGAAGTCGTTCACAATTCCCGTGCCTTTGGAATATACCATTTCCACATCCACCACTTTTTCTCCGGCTCTTTTCAGAATTTCCGATGTCCGGTCTATGTAAATCAGACTCAATTCTTCATATAATTTCTCAACATCTTTCTGCACTTCCAGAAATCCCCGGTATGCTTCCAGATAATTCTGCTCAAAATAAAAGGATAACGCAGACGCATACTTTACCTTAATGATGTCCCGCTGTTTGGTGAGTTCTTCATGACCATATTCCTGGGTGCCAAAATTCCGTAATGGCACGTCCAGAGTCAGTAAATACTGGAGGTTTTCTATCCTCTTCTTTTTTGCTTTTTCAATGATGGATTCCGCAAAAAGATAGCCAGAGAATATCAGAGAAAGAATAATTAATGCTTTAAATGCTTTACTGATCATAATATGCTCCTATTAATATCCAATTGTATTATCGAACTATTCGCCAATGATACTTTAGGATAACCGGGGTTTT
Organism: Leptospira biflexa; assembly: GCA_020720785.1. GTDB lineage: Bacteria > Spirochaetota > Leptospiria > Turneriellales > DYLW01 > DYLW01. The sequence continues at coordinate 5,913 of DYOA01000056.1, read as the reverse complement.
CACGGAAAAAATATCCAAAAAAGTAGCATTGCATACGATAATGTGGATAAGTGCCATGAAATTATCAAGGATTTTTTTAATTTCCATTTCCGTCCTTTTGTACGGCTCCTGTGCCAGTTACCATATCCGGGAGAAGGCGGATATGGATAAAGTATCGGCAAAAATCACCCAGGAAAAAAAGGATTTATGGCAATATGTGGAAACTGCACTCCGGAATCCGCCGCCGGAAAAGGAACCCCGGCTTCATTATTATATTCTGAGGAGCCTTGCAGAAATTCCGCATGAGAATTCCAGGATCATCTTAAAACGATATTTTTCAGATGCCGATGCGGAGAAAAGAGGAATCGCAGTTTCTTCCTATTATAATCACAGGAAATATTACGACGAGGTCACTATTCGGGAGGATGTGCAGATGGCCATTGAGCAGAATCTTTCCATGTACTCCACCTTAACTCCCCCGGAGAGAGAAATTCTTCTAAATATCAATTCTTATGATACCGTTTTCACCCTGTGCCGTTATGCTTCCTCCGTGGAAGATCTGACCATTCGGGATGAAATTCTGACGGGAATCAAGGGACTGGATAAATCTGCCTGGGAAGATGACCGGGTGAACCTTGTCAGGAAATGCCTGGAAGAAAGAATTATAGATTCCTTTTCTACTCCGCAGACCGCAGAGACCATAGAAAGCCGCGAACCTGTGTGGGATCTCTTCCTGAGCGTATCCCCGGACACCAACCCCAATCTCCTGCTCTCCATGGCCAGAGCTAAATCCAACCCGATTTTGATGCGTAAGGAATGTCTGCTCAAAATGGCCGCGTATTCCACGGAAGCGGCAGTGGTTTCCTCCGAATACCGGAAATTGAAAAAAGAGGAAATAGCGTTTGAGGATAATAATGATTCTGTATACTCCGGAGCATTGGATGCCACTCTGGCTCCGCTGGTGGCCGCAAGATTTGTCCCGCCCGCCCGGAAAAATATCCCTGGGGTCAAATCCCATGCGAACGAAGGTGCCGGATCTCCCTCCATGCCGGTATTTCCCGGTCGAAACCGCCCTCCTTCCGTTAAATACCGGAATCAACTGAATGCGTTTTTTATCCGCAGTGCCATCCCCTCTTCTGTACTGTCTAAAATGGAAAATAATGCTATCGGTTGGGACCCATCGGGTTTGCGGTATACCACCTTCACGGTTTTATATCCGGGAAAATCCTACCATTCCATCAAAAATGTCCAGAGCAATGCGTTTCACCATCCGTACTTTTTCACCACCTTTATGTACCTGTTGCGGCAAAAATACCCGGCCAGGGATTTGCAGGCGGCATATCTGGCCAATCTGTGGAATCTCCAACTCCGGGAAGCCAATGCACTGATCCTGCTGTATGAACAACAGGGCCACAGGCTGATTCAGGCCGGTTTGTGATAACGGATGATCAGTTTTTCCAGTGCGTCCATGATGATGACGGGAGCCTTGGCGAAATTCTCATTATTAATCCATACAGAATGGTCAAACAGATGCTCTGCGATGTAACGGCTCCCGGTCTGGATTCCCAGAAAAATATAATTCTGCCGGGAAAATTCACGGATATATTTTTTCATTAATTTCTGATCCTCATGGACAATTTCATCTTCCATGTTTCTGAGTGCCCGGTGTCCCCGGAAATCAGAAACAAAAACCGCAATCCGGGTTACCGCATCCGGGGAGAAGTGTTCCGTCATCCGGGGTACGACGGCGTGATCTTCCACCGTGTCCCCTGACCAGGAATCCACAAGAGACTGAAAGACTTCCCGCTTGTAATTGAGGGTTATTTCCGCACCGGAGGCAGTATATTCCACCACATCAATGGACTTTTTCCGGTTGTCAAAATCGGAATAACCCAGCACCTTTATGGGGATCTTGTGATCCCAGAGAATTTCTGCTGCGGACTGGAGAGCCACAATGGAGCCAATGGAATAATTATAATTAAAAAGCCGCCGCCCCTTATTCAGAAAAAAAAGGATTTCCAGACCTTTGAGTTTGTCCTCCACTTTATAGACCCTGGAGCGGTCAAAGATTTTGTCATTCCCCCGGTTATTCAGATACGCTATATATTTTCTGGGCTCCACCCGATTTCCCGTGGATTCCAGGCGACGGTCCACATGAATGCTGGAATCCAATGCGTTATCCAGATTCATTTTCAACTGCTCCATCACTTTGCCAAAAGTTTCATAAAAGTCTTCAATTTCAAACCCCATATTATATTCCCATTTGGGTTTGTATTTTTCCAGAAACTGCTGGAATATTTCCTCTGTCCGGTATCCCCAGGCTCCTCCCCCGCCGATGGGCTCTCCCATTCCTTTGTTCCCGGCGGTATCCTGCCCGTACCAGGCATCCGGACCTTCTTTTATTTTTCCGCCGGTTTCCGGAGTATCAATCCGGAGACCTTTTTTGAGCCTGGGGCCGGAAAGCCGGGGCTTTGCCTTTCCGGTGTGGGCATCCCGAAAATGCTTTTTCTGGTCCCAGTCCATGGCAATGCGATGGGAGCGGTTATTGAAATTTTTTTTTTTGCGTATCAGGGATTCCCGGATATCTTCCCAGGGGATATCGTGGAACAGAAAATTCCACAATTTTTCCGCCCATTGGCGGTCTTCCGGGTCATTCAGCATGCCCAGATAATAACTCTGGATTCCGGATAGGGTGAGGCTTTCCAGTTCCCGCCCCCGGTCAATCCAGTGGAAAATATGGGAGATCCAGCGGATGATATTCTCTTCCCGGAATTTCAGAAAATCCATGGTCCGGCCGATTTTTTTTTCTGTGGAAGCATCTGCCATTTTTCCATGAAACTGCACCATTTTATCCAGCAGAAAAACCTCTTTCTCTTCCGGGCTTCTTCCAAAAAGAGCCTTCCAAACCAGATCTGCACTTTCTGAAATTTCCCTGTCACTTTCCGGAGTGGGAATCTGCATGGAAAAAAAGCGGTTGCGGAATGCCCGGCTGATGGTGGTTTCATTACGGGATTTCCGGCTCCGCTTGATGGCTATCACCCGGGTCTTTCCCTTTCTTTGCAGAAAAGCGTCTTCCCCCTCTCCCGGAGCATCCCCGGGTAGCAGCATCTGCCGGGCATGATCCAGAAACATATTCAGCTTTTCAATGAGTTCACTGCCGGCGGCTTCAATATTATCCAGAATAATCCAGTCTTCTTTTTTCACCCCCTGCGTGAACGGGCCGTCCATCCATTCCACGCTTTTACCGCCGGAAGGCCGCAGTGCCCCCAGAATATCAGAAGTGTGCATTCCTTTGGATAAAAACAACCACCGCACATTCTGGTTTTCATGGCGGGCAAGCTCCATCACCAGCTCCCCAATGCGTGCGGCGTCCTCTCCTTCCAGCAGAAGATTTTCTGAAAAATCCAGACTTTCCTTGATTCTTTCCATCAACCAGATGCGTTTTCTGGTGATGGGAAACGGATCTGTATTCTCCGCCGGAACGGCTTTCCCTTCCGGCTGGCCGGAATTTCCCGTCATGCTCATCCGGATCATGGATTGATCCAGCCAGATCTGGAAATTCTCTCCCGCACGAGAGTGGTATTCATCATAAATCTTCCTCAGGCCCACATGATTAAAGGAAAATTCCGCTGCGATTTTTTCCAGTGCCGTTAGACGATCTTCCGCTTTCCGGAATATATCCACAAAAAACGCAAAAAGGGTGTGTATAAAAACCACACTTTCATCCGTCACATCCTTTTCTGCGGCCAGCCGATTCCAGAACATCTGCTGGGTCCGGATGTTGAAATGATAGTGTTCCAGATCATCCCGGGCAATATCATTTTTCCATAGGGCTTTTTCCAGACTACGCCCCAATCGGACGGTTTTTAAAACAAGCCCTCCAGGAATGGACGGAAAGGAACTATGGATGATCCGGGCTTCCTCTTCCTGCGGGTAGGAGTCCATATAAATGATGGTAAAATATTTCTGTATGCTTTCCGGAAGAATTTTCCGCCCCTCAAACCCCCGCGAGGGATTCTGGGTGGCGATGAAGGAAAAACGGGGATGGGCAGAAAGCTGGCTTCCGTCTTTTTCCAGAAGATAGATTTTTCTTCTTTCAAAGACACTGATGAATCTTTTCAGAATTTCCACGGAAGCCAGGTTCATTTCATCGGCCACAAAAGCATATCCTTTTGTCATGGCCTCTGTGAGTGGACCGTTGTTCCAGTGAAACCCGTCCGGCAGAATGCGGTAAGATCCAATTAAATCTTCCGGTAGCGTATCCTGGTTGAAACTGAAACGGATGGTGGGGATATTCCGGAGTTTGTTGATATAATAGATGAATGCGTTTTTTCCAATACCCGCGTCCCCCACCAGAAGGATGTTACGGTTTTCATAAAGAGGAAACAGGATTTTCCGCAGGTTTTTTCGTGTGGTTTCTGTTAAGACCAGATCCTGCGGAAAAACCAGATATTCTTCCTGGGGAGATAATTTTTCCGGAAGTATTTCAAAATCGTCCAGATGATGGCTCATGAAAAGTGAGCTGGATTTTAATGATTGGCTGTCAAGGAGTTTCCCCCCGCCCTTTGAGAAGGGTGGAAATTTTCTGCTATTTTCTGTTCCGGGGACAGAATGGAAAAGGATTTGGCCCCAGAGGATGTCCTTCCAGAATAAATTTTTATTGGATTTTCTAATGGCGTTTTGTATATTAGTCCCGGATTGACCATGCAAGAAGAAAATACTGTATACCAGACCCATGATAAAATGGCCAAAATGCTTTTCTCTGACCGGGAAAATGCCATGGACTATCTGAAAACCACTCTGCCGGAAAATATTCAAAAAAAATTGGAATGGGATAGTCTACAATTGGAGAATAAATCTTATATCAACGAAAATCTGAAAGAGACCTTTTCCGATATTGTGTATTCCTGTAATTATGACGTTGCTGGACTGCCACCCGTAAAAATATCCTTTCTCTTTGAGCACAAAAGCCAATATGTGCCGTATGTCCATCTGCAGATGATCCTGTACATGGGAAATATCTGGCAGGAGTATCTTGCCCAGAACAAAAAACCACCGGTTGTGATCCCTATGATTTTTTATCACGGCAAAGAAAAATGGATCAAAAGGAAATTTGCGGAATTTTTTTATGGGGATCCGCAGGCCATTGCGGAGTTGTTGCCCTTTATCCCGGACTTTGATTATCTTCTGACAGATTTGTCCAGCCATTCCAACGAAGAAATCAAAGACCAACTTTTCAACCAGGCAATTGTGAAAACCGTTCTGCTGTTGATGAAAAATTTTCAGGACGCAGATAGCATGAAGCAAAATCTGGCGGATTTTTTATCCATCAGCGAGCAGTATTTTCAAACAGAACGCGGGATTGATTATATGAAGGCTGTTATTTTATATCTTTTTAACCAGAGAAAGCCGGATCGTGAAAATATCATAAAAGAAATTCAAAAATCTATAGCAGGAGGAAACAAAATGGGAGACACTATAGCAGACTATTATATTGAGCAGGGCATTCAAAAAGGCATCCAAAAAGGCAAACAGGAAGGCAGACAGGAAGGCAGACAGGAAGGCATTCTTAACGCCCGCATGGAAACCGCCCGCAATATGAAATCCCGGGGACTGGATGATATATTTATTTCAGAGATGACAGGTCTTCCCATCAAGGAGATAGAAAAGTTATAGGGAAAATGGGGGGCTAACCAATCTCCCCCCGGCCTTTGAGAAGGGTGGAAATTTTCTGCTCCAGGGAGAGTATGGAAAAGGGCTTGGTGATGTATCCATTCATTCCGGCTTCCACCGCCCTCAATGGTCAAATCCAGAAAACCCTGCGTGGAATGCTGCAGCAAAGAGGTGTTTAAACTGTCCGCCAGACTTCGCATCTCCTCAAAAGAAAAAATATCCGGTGGCAATGGTTTCTTGTCCATCACAGCCGCCTCGAAG
>DYOA01000055.1 GCA_020720785.1 Leptospira biflexa | reverse complement strand
GGGTGACTGTCACACATTATGTCGTTTATTCTTCTGCATCAGGTAGAGCAGGAGGATATCGATATCGGTTGGGTCCACGCCGCTGATGGAGTGTGCCTGGGCGATATTCATGGGGCGGATTTTGGTGAGTTTTTGTTTTGCTTCAAATTTTATGCCGTCAATGGCCCAGTAATCCAGATCCGTCGGAATGATTTTATTTCTATTTTCTTCGCGGCGGTTGGCTTTTACTTTTTCCCGGTGGGTATATCCATCGTACTTGATTTCCACGGCCAGGCGTTCTTTTTCTGTTTTGCTTAATTCCGGGAATGTCTTGCGGGCAGCCAGATAATCAAATACAAGGGAGGTTTCCTTTTCTGTAATCTGCGGACGGCGGAAAATGCTTTTCACGGAAACCCCTTTCTGGATAAGGTTATCTTCCCGCGTAATGGAGCGTATCAGGGTTTCGTCTGCTTTCACGCGGTTGATATCTCTTTTTGCGGCATAGAATCGGAGGTATTTTTCCGTCATAATCTTATATTCATTTTCCCTCATGCCAATCTTCCGTGCGTATTTCAGAAGTCGCCGGTCTGCGTTATCCTGCCGCAGGAACAGCCGGAATTCGGCACGGGAGGTGAACATTCTGTAGGGTTCATCCACTCCTTTGGTGACCAGATCGTCAATGAGAACGCCAATGTATGCTTCATCCCTCCGGAGGATGAATGGGGGCCAGCCGTTTTCTTTATGGATGATGTTATAGGCTACAATCACCCCTTGGGCAGCAGCTTCTTCATAACCGGTGGTGCCGTTGATCTGTCCGGCGTGATAAAGATTGCGGATTCTTTTTGTCTCCAGCGAGGCGTAAAGCTCCGTGGGCGGAACATAATCATATTCCACGGCATATCCGGGACGCATGATGATGGCTTCTTCCAGGCCGGCAATGGAGCGGACATAGTCCCACTGGACATCTTCCGGCAGGCTGGTGGATATTCCGTTGGGGTATATTTCCTCCGTGTCTGTCCCCTCCGGTTCCAGAAAAACTTGATGCCGGGGTTTATCCGCAAAACGCACCACCTTATCTTCAATGGATGGGCAGTAGCGGGGGCCGGTGGAGTGTATGATGCCGCCATAAATGGGGGATCGGGACAGATTATTCTGGATAATTAAATGGGTTTTTTCATTGGTAAAGGTAATATGGCAATTCACCTGCCTCTGCGGAAGGGGAATATTATTGTACTCAAAATGAAAACTGAAAGGGTTGGGCACATCGTCCGGCTCCTGTGCGGTTAGAAGAGAGTAATCAATACTGGATTTGAGCAGCCGGGGCGGGGTCCCGGTTTTGAGCCGTCCCACCGGAAATCCCAGATCTGATAGGCTCGCGGAGAGGCCCACTGCCGCACGGTCTCCCATCCTTCCGGATTCCGCACGGAATTCCCCAATATGAATTAAGCCGTTTAAAAATGTCCCGGTTGTAAGAACCACATAGCGGGAAGAATATTCCACCCCCCTCTGCGTTTTAACACCTTTTATCTCTCCGTTTTCTGCAAGGACGGAAGTGGCGGTATCCTGTATGATTCTCAGGGAGGGCAAAAGTTCCAGTTGATGTTTCATCCTCTGGCGATAGCGGGGTTTATCTGCCTGTGCCCGGGGACCCCAGACGGCAGCTCCTTTGGATCTATTCAGCATTTTAAAATGAATTCCGGTATGGTCGATGGTATCTGCCATCAGTCCGCCCAGGGCGTCTATCTCCCGGACAATATGTCCTTTTGCCACGCCGCCAATGGATGGATTGCAGCTCATCTGTCCAATCCCGTCCAGGTTCATGGTCATGAGCAATGTTTTCATTCCGTATTTGGCCAGGAGCCAGGCGGTTTCAATGCCGGCATGTCCACCTCCCACCACGATAGCGTCATAGGTTTCCGTGACCCGCAGGGTACCGTCTTCGTTTTTCCGGATATAGGATTCACTCATATATTTTTTCTTTGATGATATATTCCGTGGCATTTTCTCCCATAGAATCTATAAGCAGGTTTTTGAAAGCGGGATCACGGCGTAAACGATATTCATGCAGGATCTGTTTTATTCCGGTGGAGGAAAAATCCCAGAACGGGTTATCCAGAAAAATCCGGCTGGCAGAATTCTCCTCATTTATTATTTTCCCGCGTCCCGCTATGATCATCTGATGAGAAGATATTCTTTCTGAATGGGCCCATCGGCCAATGGTGGAATAAGAGTCCATTCCCAGCATCAAAAATAAATTATCTCCAGGGAATTTCCGGGCAAAATATTCCATGGTTTTGTACGTATAACCGGGTGCGGAAAGAATTTTTTCCACGGAGGAGATGCGTATTTTTCTGTCCGATTTTTTTGTCCGGAAATACCGGGATTTTTCCAGTACCATCCGGATTATCTTTTTTCTTTGAGAAAAGCTGTTTGTCAATGCGGAATCCTTATGCGGAGGATGGAAAGCGGGGACAATAAAAACCACATCGGCAAGGGACAAATCCAGCACATATTCCACAAAGTGCAGATGCCCGGAGTGGAACGGATCAAATGTCCCCCCAAAGACGGCTGTTTTCCTAACTCCGGACTTGTCCATTCCCTCGCACAATATACTGGGTGGTGGTTAAATCCCTCAGGCCCATGGGACCCCGTGCGTGCAGCTTACCGGTGGAAATGCCCACCTCCGCACCCAAGCCAAACTGTCCACCGTCATGAAACCGGGTGGAGCAGTTGACAAAAAGTGCGGCGGAATCCAGAGCACGGGTAAAATTATTTATAACAGAATAGTCCTCCGCCATTATGGCTTCTGAGTGGTAGGAAGTGTATTCCAGAATATGGGACAGGGCATCTTCTGGGGTGTCCGCCAATCGGACGGAAATATCCAGGCTCAGATATTCCCGGTGGTAGCCTTCCTCTGTAAGATCTGCCATAGGGAAATCTTTCAGGCGTTCTTTTGTCCGGGCGTCTCCATGCAGGATCACTCCGGCATCGGTGAGTGCCTTCAACACTCCGGGAATATCCGGATACGCCGAGTCCAGGATCACCGTTTCCGCTGCGTTGCACACTCCGGGACGCTGGACTTTTGCATTCAGGAGAACTTCATTGACAATTTCCCGTCTGGCACTTTTATGGATATAATAATGGACCACCCCTTTATCGTGTGCCACTACCGGAATGAGGGAATGCTCATAGACAAACCGGATAAGTCCTTCTCCACCGCGAGGGACAATTAAATCTATGGAATCTTTCTGCTTCAGCAGATGCACCATCAGACCCCGGTCTGCTTTTTCCACCAGGGATATGGAATGCGGATCCATACCGGCGTCCCGGATTGCTTTTTGGAAAAGCTGATTCAGATATTTGTTGCTTTCCATGGCTTCCTTCCCCCCCCGCAGAATCACGGCATTGGAGGATTTAATCCCCAGAGCCCCCACATCCACGGTGACATTGGGACGGGATTCATAAATAATGGCCACAACACCGATGGGAATTCGCTGCCGGGTAATCTGGAGGCCATTGGGCAGAACCCATCCTTCCGCGATTTCACCCACAGGATCTTTCAGGCCGATGATATCTTCCAGGGATTGGATCATGGACGCGATGGTTTTTTCAGAGATGATCAGGCGGTCAATCATGGCCGCAGAAAGCCCGTTCACTTCCGCATTTTCCACGTCCAGGGCATTGGCGGCACGGATATCCGCCCGATGGCTTTCCAACAGACGGATGAGGTTTGCCAGTGCCCGGTTTTTTTTCTCCGTGGATGCCATCCGCAGTTTTAGCGACGCAGCCTTTGCATTTTTCCCAATCTGTTCAATATAACGAGAATCCTCATCCGGAATATCCATAGTTTATCCTTTGTAGCATTAATCCATCGCCCTTGCCAAACCTTTGGGCTGGGACCAGATACAATCCGGAAAACACCCCGGAAAGAAGAAAACGAATGGACGGAACCGCTATGATTCCGGACATCCAGCGGATACCGGTGACAAATTGAGATTGACCACTCAGGAAAATTTTCATTTTCAACCTATGAGGAAATGGTTGGTCAGGAAGAATATCATCATATTGTCTGCTGTTGTCTTTGTTATACTGGCGGGGGCAGGAATAGCGTTCCAGTCCTATCTGGGTGCGGTGGGGAATGGTCAGACAAAAGTAGATTTTGAAATAAAATCCGGAAACGGTCCCATCATCGTCGCCAACCGGCTTTATGAGGAAAAGATCATCCGTAGCCGTACTGCCTTTAAAATGTATCTGAATCTTACAGGTAAAACATCCTCCATAAAAGCCGGGATATATTCTCTGGATGATTCCATGGGAATTCCTGGAGTGGTTAAAGCCATCACTTCCGGCTCTGTGAAAACTTTCACACTGACCATTCCAGAGGGGTACCATAATCGCCAGATTGCAGAACGCTTTGTGCAGAAAAGAGCCGTCCAGGATCTAAATCAATTTAAGAAAATCACAGAATCCCCGGAATTGCTGGCCAGGTATAAAATTCCTGCGGCCAGTGTGGAGGGATATTTGTTTCCGGATACCTATACCTTTCCTGTTTCCTATCCTCCGGAAAAAATGGTGGACGCCATGGTGAAAAATTTTTTCAACAAAACCAGGAAGATAGAAGGTTTCCCCGCCCATCCCCAGGAAATCCAAAATCTGGTAATCCTCGCCTCCATTGTGGAAAGGGAGGCCAAAAGGCAAGAGGAGCGGGCTCTCATTGCCGGAGTATTCTCCAATCGGCTCAAAAAGAATTATCCTCTGGAGTCCTGTGCCACCATCCAGTATCTATTGGATAAACCCAAGGTGCGTTTATATTACTACCATCTGGAAATGGATTCTCCTTACAACACATACAAAAAGCGAGGACTTCCTCCCGGCCCCATAGCCAATCCTGGTTTGGAATCCATCAAAGCTGCCCTCCATCCGGAGCCCACAGAGTATATGTTTTTTGTGGTCAAGGACGACGAAGGACGCCACGAGTTTTCAAAAAGTTTTTCTGAGCATAACCGAGCGAAAAAGCAGTATATCCTGCATTAATGATCGTGTTCAAACTTGAGTTTGCGGGACATTAAATCCTTAATCACGTCTTTGGGATCTTTGTTTTCGTATAAAATACGGAACATGGCTTCTGTGATGGGCATATCCACATTTTTGATGCGGGAAAGTTCATAAGCACTTTCTGTGGTGGGCACTCCTTCCGCCACCATTTTCATTTCGCTCATGATGTCTTTCAGTGTCATCCCCTGTCCCAGTTTGATGCCCACGGTACGGTTCCGGGATAAATCCCCCGTACAGGTGAGAACCAGATCTCCCATGCCGGCCAGCCCCATGAATGTCATTGGCTGTGCACCCATGGCCACTCCCAGCCGGGCAATTTCCGCCAGACCACGGGTGATGAGTGCCGCACGGGTATTATAGCCCAGTTTGAGTCCATCACTGACCCCGGTGGCTACCGCAATCACATTTTTCAACGCACCGCCCAGCTCCACACCCACCACATCATGGATGCCATACGCACGGAAATATTCATTATGAAATATTTTCTGAATTTCCTGTATTCTGGATTCATCATAACCGGCGATGGTGACGGCCGTGGGGACTTTCATGGCCAGCTCCCTTGCGAACGTGGGACCGGACAGATACGCCAGGTTGGGTTTCCAATCTGCTCCCAAGATGCCTTCCAGAATATCAGAGACAATCCGGTGGGTTTTTTTCTCAATCCCTTTGGATGCGGATACCAGAATAGCATCTTTTTCCAGGAAATTTTTTCCATTTTCCCAAACGGAAGAAACCACCTGGGTGGGTACCACAGACAGGACAAACCGGGAGCCTTTCAGTACATCCTCCAGACTGGAGGATGCCACAATATTCACGGGAAGGACAATGTCGGGCAGAAATATGGAATTGATCCTGTTCTGGTTGATTTCATCGGCGGTTTCCTTTTCATAGCTCCATAAATGAATCTCATGACCATTGTCTGCCAGCACTTTCGCAAGAGCGGTCCCAAAAGACCCTGCCCCAATCACGGATATTTTCATGGAACTTGTATACAAATATCCCAAGATGTGTAAAGAAAAATAATAATTTTTCTTCTTTATTCGTTGACGGCTTGTATCCTTGGAATAAATCTAATTTATGATTGCGGTGAAAGGCCGGTTCCACGCACCCAAAGAGAATTTATATGGGATTTTGGTAATTTTATATAGTGAGGAAACCATGTCCATCAACAATGCCATGGTGGCCGTGGGATCCAACAATGAAATTTACAGAACTCCCACACAGAAAAAATACCATGAATTTGAAACAAAAATTCAGGATATAATCATTTCCAGGAAACATTCTGCCACGGTCAGCTCCCAGATTGAGGATGATCTCAAAAAGCTGACATATAATGACTATCTTATGGATAAATTCCACAAGAGCATTGCATCCAAAAACGGGTCAAAAATATACGCTGTAATGGAAGAAATCCTCACTGACCGTATTCATGATGATGGATTGAATCTGGAAATCAGCCTGGAGGAATACAATGCCGATGCTGAAACATCCGGACCGGCCTCCGCTCCAGAGCCAGATAAGGGCATTTATGTCCCGGTAAAGTTAATCATATCCCCCATCAATGGAAAACCCATCCAATCCCTGGGGGCAGGCAATATCATTATGGTGCAGCCGGACAAGGAACAGTCCTCTGGTATGGATTTTATCTCCAGGTACAATCTGAAAAATGAGGATGGGGGCGTTGTTCCCATTCCGGCGGAAATTCTGGAAAATAAAACCCTGGGCAATGGACGTGAAATCATTGTCCGCCTGGATAAAAACGCCAATGGAAAAATCCTGGAAGAAGAAAAGGTTTTGGTGAGACTATACTCCCCATCCAAAGATCCTCTTCCTTTATATGTGGCAGACTCTTTGCAGATGCCCTCACCGCCCAAGCCGGCTGCTCCCAAGGCGAGTCAGCAGAAAGAAATCCCGGAAAAACCAAAATCCAATCCGGTGTTTGTGGCCACGTTTGCGGGGATTGCACTGATACTTATCATTGCGGCGGCATTCATTTTTGCAACAATCTGATTATGGTCACATTAAATAAATTTATTACCTTTTTCTTTTTTTTATCCATACTGTTTATTTTGAGTTTTCTGATAGCGGACATGGTTCTTTTGCCGCTTATCCAGTGGCAGGTTATCCAGCCCAAAATTTATGAATATCTCTTTATGGGAATCCTGTCCATCTGGCTGGTGTACCACCTGGGGTATGAGATAATGCTTTCCTACCGCAGAAAAAACCGCAGAGTAGTGTCCTCTCTGGCGGTCTATCTGAGCATGGGAATTTTACGCTTTTTTTACAAAATTATCCGAGCGTTCGCACGATTTGCTTTATATGCTATTTACCTGGTTATCCTTATTGCGGTTTTTATGCTTTTTCTGTATCTGAATGAGTGGCTCATTGAATTGTTCCTGTATTGACTTCGTTTTTCCGTGGACGGAAAGACGGATTCTTAAAATTACCCTGAATAAAAAAAACAATATTTCCGGAGGAGTCCAGATATCCCTGGGATACCAACAATTCCTTAAAGGGATATTTTTCAAAAAGCTCTTCTGAAGGATAAAAATTGATGGTAATATTCAGATATCCATCCTGCAGCATCCTGACTTCGCCCTGGATTTCCAGCTCCCCCGCTTTGAGATTCTGGTTTTCCGGGTTTCTGATAAATATGGGTTTGCGTTCCGGATTCAGCCGCCAGGATGAGTTGACTATTTTTCCATTTATCCGGAAAGCAGGGATCACAACTTGGGGAACTTTTTCCATGATCATCAGATTTTTTTGGTATTCCACCCGGAGCTGACCAAATTCCACAGATAGACTGCCCGCCATACTGGCCTTGGTCATCTGCATATCATCCAACTGTGCCAGCACGTCCAGAATAGAAATCTGAATGAGGACATCCGGAAGATTAATTTTCCATCCGGTCGATTTTAATTCCAGATCCAGGTTATTATTCGCAAGCCCCAGGAGGGAAATATCCCCGTCAATGGAAGCGACAGATGCCCGGGTTTCCGGGTTGGAAAATGAAGCCACTTTGAGGCTTTCAAAGGAAAAACCTCCCCAGATGGTCCCATTTTTTTCCTGGGCGGAGATGTATAGAAAGGAAGAATTCAGATACTGGAACGCCCGGTTTATAAACCTGTCCACCGGGAAAAACAGGAAAAAATAAAGGAAAAAACTCAGGAACGTACTGGCACCAATGGCAATAATTAAATTCCGGTGACTGGTTTTTTCCGCCGGTGGGACATCCGGAACCTCATTGGATATCAGAACAGCATTGAAGGGAATGTCAATTTCCGGCTCGTTTTTCTCCACCGGCTTGATTTGCTTAGGTTTTCTTTTTTTATCTGCCATAAATATCCCGGATGTTAATTTTCTGATGCCTTTTCATAACCAATGATTTCAATGGTAAAATTATATAGGCCGTTGCCCTGAAATACCGGCCTGGACAGAAATGAATCAATTTTATAAATATTGGAAGTGGAGTTTTCAATCTGTTGGATAAACAGGAGAACCTTTCTGGCATCCGATTTGATTATGTTAATCCGAACGCTTTTTTTCATGATTTTATTTTCCAGGCTCTGGCGGTTCGGCTGGATATTTGCTTTATCTTTCAAACCTGTCTGGTCCAGGCTTTCCTCCAGATAAGGTACCATATTGTCCAGCTTCTGGTTCATGTTCACTATTTTCATGGATTTGTATTTCAGGTACAACTGCCCCATTCTTTCCAGTTTTCCTGTGGTCTGCTGTAATTCAATGATGGTTTCATCCATGCTTCTGTATTTTCCGCGAATGGCCCTGAAACCCAATACAAAAGTGAGCATTAACAGGAAAATAATCCCGGATGCGATAAAATATTTTTCCCGAATATTAAGTTGCATCGTCTTTTTTTTCCCTTATGGATATTTTCATGGAAAATTTTACCTCATCTTTCCCGTATTTTCCCGGTCGCTTTCCGCTGTCCACATCCGCTTTTTCAAAGTGCGGAGATTCCAGAAGGGAATTTTTCAGATCGTTCAGCAGGGAAAAACTTTCAATGGACCCCGATAAAAACAGACTTTTATTGCCGGATTTATAGTCAATATTTTCAATGACCATATTGCCCTGGAATGGGCGGGTTTTTTCGTCCAGAGCATACAGAATTTCACTCACGGAGGGAGTTTTGAAAAAAATCCGGTACAGCCGGGTGGTCTCTTCTGTTTTCTTCATGGATGTCTGGGCATTGGCCAGATGGGATAAATCCGGATTGGGTCTGCGGTGGCCAAAATATTTCTGGTAGATGGCCTCATGCTTTTTTTCCATTGCCGTAACTTCGCTTTTTTTCTCGGAATAATTCATCCAGAAAGCGGAAAACAGCATCACCAGAGTAAACACCAGACCGGAAACCATGGGAATCACCGCCACGGAATTTTTGGAGCCGGCATATCTTTTAAAAACCCTGTCAATGAATTTCAATCCGGAATCTGTCTGGCTAAATGCCCCGGCAACGCACAGAGTATATTCCTTGTTCAGCAAAGCCACCGGAGTTTTTTCATAAGGGAAAGTATATACGGGAAATTTAATTTCTGCGGAAATCAGGGATTCCATGAGTTCGGAATTTGCATAATCGCTGCTGAGATAGAGCGGAAAACCAGAGGGATTGTTATAGGACTGCGGCATGGACTTCTGGATGCTGATGGAAATCTCCCCGGCCATTTTCCGTGTGAACTCGCTGATCACGTCATCCAGAGCCTGGGCCTGTTTTTTGGACAGGGAAAAATGCTTGAGATACAGCTCATCGTGAAGACTGTCTTTGGAGGACGGAAGGTTAAAAAATATTTTCTCACTTTCCTCAAAGCTGGATCTCCAGTTCTGGGCAATATTGTGAATCAGTACATCCAGCCCCAAAGGAAGAATCCGGGAGTATCTCCATTCATAATTCTGCACCATAATCACCATGGTGGTGATGGGGCTTATGTGGATAAACCCATAGGTATCCTTCTGCACAAAACGGGAAAGCTGGTAAACAGCATCCAGTGGAGAATACAAACCAAATACCGGTACTTTTATTTTCTGAAATATTTCCAGATACGGGAAGATGTGCTCTCTGGCCGCCCCAATGACAAAAATCCTGGTTTGTCCATTCTCTGCGTCCGGATATGCGTAATAATCATAAACATACTCCCCCGGTTCATAAGGAAGAGTGGCCTCCAGCTCAAAAGGCAGAATTTCCTTTATCTTTTTCTTATCCAAAAACGGCAGCGTAAACTCACGGATGAACTGGGATTCATAGGGTATGTTCAGATAGATTCCGGAAACATCCGGAAAATTGGCCGTTAAAAACCGCTCCATCTCATGGGCTCTTTCTTTTTCATTGGCCGATTGGAAAGATACCCTGCGGGGATTGGAGAAAAATTTCCCGGTAAAGGTGGACCGGTACTTTAACCCCCGTATCTCTTTGTAATTAATATCTAATACAACCGGTTCTCTGCTCATAATTATTCAGAATAATACACTATTTTGGATTCCGGATTGGAATATACCCCAATCACGTGGGCAGTTTGTGATAAGAAAGACGCTTCGGCAACTATCTTATATAAAATATCATCCGTGGAAATCCGGTTTTCAATCTCCTGAAACAGCGTCACCCCGCCCACGCTGGGTATGTCCAGCTCGGATAGAGAGGACAAATCGGATACGTTTTTTATCCGGCCACGGAGACTCCGCTCTTTTAGAATGGCCAATGCGGCTTCCTTTGTCATGAACTCAGAGAGGGACAGGATCACATGATACGGCGCGGAATTAATATTGATTTTATCCCCGTGATTCACATTGTCCGGCAGGTACACGGAAAGATGGTTGGCTAGGATATAATCCTCCGCCGTCAGAAAATTCTCCTTTTCTGTGGCAAAATCCGAAGAGACCTTCTCCCTTTCTGTCTCCGGGCGGATATCCTGGTATAATAGAAATGTGCTGATCCCCGGAATGAGTACCAGCTCAGATAAATCATGCATACGACCGTTTTTTACTGTCCGGGGAGGATTCATCGCTTCATAATCAAATTTTTCCGCACCGGATGGCATGGCTGTGGAATTCTCATCGATCCAGTCAATGACCCCATCCCAGATGCGGTAGGAAATGCCCAGGTTCTCAGAAAGCCGGTCCAGAATTTCCCGGTTCCGCAAATCCACTTCATCGTCAAAAAAATGCACCAAACGGTTCAGGTTTACTTTTCCGGTTTCCTCGGAAATGGAGATGGTCACAATGGAATTGCCGATGGGCAGAGGCGGTGGATTTTCAATAATATTATAGGTGTATAAAAGATCAATGGGAATCTTCTTTAAAATCATAATGGACGCTTCCAGTCCGCTCTGTGCCAGATACTTCGCCTTCTGGTGGTTAGCTTTCTGGGAAGCCAGCCGGTATTCATCGGAAGCTCCCCGGTATAAAACCAGAACAGAGAAAAATCCCATAATGGAAATAATCCCTGTTATGGACAAAACCAAAAACCCCGGACGCATCCGCATACACCCAGAACTTTCCATCACATCAATGGTCAACCATTAAATCCTAAAGCAGATTGGGAAGAACGTGGTGGTAAATCCCAAAAAAATGGGAAATACTACCGCCCATCACAAAAAGATGAAAAACTCCATGGGCAAACGGTATTGTCTTCTCCGCCAGATAAAAGAACACCCCGGCAACATAAACCCCATTGCCAATCATAATCCATGTAAAGCCCAGAGGAGACATATTTTTGAAAAGAGGGTATACAGCGATGAATAATGTCAAACCCATCAACACATAAGTGAGGGCGGATATTTTCCGGTATTTGGATTTATACCAGAAAAGCTTGAAGAGAACCCCGCCAATAGCCTGAGCCCAGATCAATCCGAATATGGTCCAACCCCAGGCACCGTTCAAGGTGACCAATGCCAGCGGCGTGTGTGTGCCGGCAATCAGGACATAAATCATGGAATGATCCAGCTTGTTCAGCCATACCTTGTGGCGTTTGTTCCATGCCCCATGATACAACATGGAACTGGCATACAACAGAACCAAGCTGGCACCAAAAACCGCAGAGGATACAATGGACGCCGGGGTTCCGTGGTACCCTGCCTGTACCACCATCAGAACCAGACCGGCAATGCTCAACCCCAGACCAATCCCATGGGTAATGGAATTAACCACTTCATTAGCGATGATCATTTCTCTGGTCATAGGTCTCCATAAGTGAATCCAGAAATCTGAGGTAAAACCTAATCCTTGGAAATATACGGAAATTTATCCACCGCCAGATCAAACATCTCTTCATTTTCCCCGGTTACCATAAATATATAGATGTGGTTTACCCAGGCATAATGCTTCTTTCCAAAACCATCCTTGCCGCTGGCCCGCCATTTTCCGTTTATTTTTCCCGTTACCTTGGTGGGAAAATCCTTAAACGCAGGGACGATAGCTTTTTCAAACGCCACATTGGCCTCATTGTTTGTTTTCAACCGGCTCACCCGGATGGCAATTTTTCCCTTCCCATACGTGGCCACCATTCCACCAATATCCCCCGCAGGAGAATACTCCGGTTTCAATCCCTTGATATCCGCAGGAAATATTTCTTCCGGCTTGGCATTTTCCCCCGGAGCAGGAAAATCTGTATTCAAACCACCGCAGGACGCCAGAAAAACCGCAACAAAACCCGCCCCAAGGGGCATCCACTTTTTCTTGTTCATTCGCCTTTCTTCCAGGAATTTCCCATCCGTCAATGATATCTTTGGGTTTTGGTGGACAAACAGGATTTTTCTATGAATTTTGGTTCACGATTTTCTCATTAAAGATAGATTTTGTCTCATCGATGAATTTTATAAAAATTCCTGCAATTTGCCCCGCAACACGGTTTCTACTTTCTTCCTTAAAAATCGCAATTCTGAAAACATCCACCCACGTCTTCCTAAGATCATCGCTAAAAAATTTATAGCACGGCCATTTCTGGCTATTACTCCAGCTATTGTCCTTATTGATAAGACTACAATCAATATCGATTTTCTTTTCTATATTGA
>DYOA01000054.1 GCA_020720785.1 Leptospira biflexa | reverse complement strand
ATTTGTAACTCTCCCCACGTCCGGCCCGGGGATGGATCTGGAATAATCCCGGCATCAGGAATAAAATGAGAAACATGGACAGGATTGCGAACCAAGGATAGCTGCGGGTTTTCACAAAACCACCTCCATTATTTTTCCAGAAAACGATGCTTTGCTACATAGGATTTCAGAATACGGAATGGCAAGCCATTTCCAGCTTCCACGTGGAACATCCGGAAAAAAACCAGGCATTTACACGCAGGATAAGCATTAAAAGGCGTTTTTCGGAAAAATTCAGCAAAAAATAAAAAAACCATTGAACATTTCTTCATGAGAAGGAAATATATAGTTGATGAGCTGGAAAAAATTTGTCCGTAACTATGTGGAGACCGTATTCACTGCCGCAGAGGATTTTAACAAGTCCCAGTCGGATGTGGTATGGACCAGAATCCAGTCTGCATATCAATCGGAAAAGCGGGTTGTCACCCTGTCCCAATCCATCAGAGATTTTTTTATCTATTCCGGAGCAATTTCCCGTCCGGCGGTTTCCGCATTCGCCGTTGCTGCTATTGTTCTGGGAATTGTTTTTTTTCCATCCCGGAAGGCGTATCTGGTACCGGAATTCATCAAAGGGCAACCCCATTTGCTGGTGAATGGCATTAAAAAACCAATTGAAATCAACCAGAAAATTTATTATCCGGCGGATATTGTTACCGCAAACGGGGATTATGCAGGTTTTTCCATGGTAACCCCGGACGGTAAAGAGGAAAAAAATATTATCACAGTGGAACCGGATTCCAGAGTGGAGATTCGCCGGGAGGAAAAAAAGAATGCTGGCAATGGCACCCCCCTTCTGGCCACTATTGTGAACATAAAAAGCGGTTCTTCTGTTGCCAGTATCCGTAAACTGGCATCCCATGAAAGATTTTTTATGGAAAATCCCATCACATCCGTGGAGGCAAAGGGAACCCGTTACCTGGTGAGCTATGAACCGGAATCATCCAAAACAGATATCGTGCTGGCAGAAGGCAAAATAAAAATATCAGAAAAATCAGATGCTATCCATGCGGGGGAAGAAAATAATGAAATGATTCTCCAGCACCCATCCATGGTGGAGATTGAAAAACTGCCCCGGAAATCCATCTGGGTGACCTCGGACATTATTCCGGATCCGTATTTAAAACAATTGAAAAAAATTTCCCGTAAATTACTCCCGTCCATTCTGGATTATTCTTCCCTGGACAGAACAGGGATCCGTGCCACACAGATAAAAGACAGGATTATTTTTGGGGTTTTTGAGGGCGAATTAAAATTCTCTCCGGTTTACCATCGGCGGTTTATTGTCGCTGTATCCAGAGATAACCTGCTCCGTGTCCTTTTTCTGGACACGGAGAACCAAAGGCTCATCTGGGAAAAAAAGCTGGATTCCGGTATTGTCGCAAAACCGGTAATTACAGATTCCGGACTGTTCTATGTTTCCGGAGATGGCCATATTGTTCAGCTCAATCTTGCATCGGGCAGGGTACAATACAAAAAGAAAATTTCCAGTTCGTCCGCAAATCCCATTCTCTATAAAGCATACCATCCCGTTTGGGATAATATCCTGATAGTAGTGGATAATAACCAGATGAGTGCAGTAGTTGCCCATAACGGACAAAAAATATGGGCCAAACCCTTGGATAAAAAAACGCTGGTGCACCCGGTTTTCAGAGAACAGTTTGTAACCATTAGTAAAAGAGGGGAAATCGCCAGTTACTATCTTTATAACGGCGATGTGTTATGGCGGAAAAATATTCCGGGGATAAATCGCGAGTCCCGTCCGGTTGCGGATTCCTGGATGAATGACCGTTTTTATCTGGTGAACCCCGGTGGAGTATCGTATGCCATCCATAAAGAAACCGGAAATATACTCTACTCGCTTGATCTGGAAAACCCTGTGATTATGGAACCCTATGTAACCCCGGATACTGTGCAGTATTTCACAAAGAATTCCGTTCTCAAGGTCACAAATAAAAACGGGAAACTGCTTTGGGAGAAAAAATACCATAATCCCAATGCTGAAAATAAAATATTCCATCTGGGAGGATTTGCGTTTTTAGTGGGCAATGACTATGTTTATAAATACTCCATCCTGGACGGAAATCTCCGGAAATACTGGACATTCCCCGGAGCCAGGGAAATTCTGCTCTCTCCTGGTATGGACTTTTTTATTGTACCCATGAAGGATGGACGGATATTAACACAGAAGATGTAGCTTTAGTTTATAAAAATAATGGATGTAAAAAAAGGAGCGAATATGAAAAAAATTGGAGTAGTTCTTGGACTGATTGCCGTAGTGGCCATCGCATTTTCCGGTTGTTCCGGTAAAGCCGATGAAAAGAAAAAGAACTTTGTGAAAGTGACGTTTCTGATTGGTTCTGTGGAAAAAATCAGTGCGGATAACCAGAGAATTCCAGCCCGGGTGGGAACAACCCTGACAGAAAACGATACCATCAAGACCTATGGAAGCAATTCCACTGTGGATCTGCTGGTGGGTGAAGGTTCCAAAGTGCGTCTCAAAGGGGATTCAGAGCTGGCTATTTCCAAAATCCTCACCAACCAGAATGGAGAAAGCAGCAACATGCACCTTGCCATTGGTAAAGTGCTGGTGAAACCCAAAAAGCTGAAACAGGGTGAATCCTTTGTTATCAGCACTCCCACCGCTGTTGCGGGTGTGCGCGGTACCAAGTTCATCATCTCCACAGATGAAAATGCCAATACTCAGGTTGCTGTAACCGAAGGAAAAGTGGTTCTGAAAAAAAGAATTCCTGCGTTGGAAAAAGCGGAAAACAAAGAGGCCATAAAGAACTCTGACATCATTTCCGGGATCGATAACGCTGTGGATGAAGGTACTGTTATTGAGAAAGACAGTTCCGCAGAAATCACCAAAGCCCAGGTGGAAAAAGAAAATAAAACCATTGAGAAGATGATGGATGTTGCCAAGGAAGTCAAAGAAGATAAAGCGGATTCCGGCACTAAAGCAGAATTGAAAAAAGAAGTGGATGTCAAAATTAAAGAAGCTTTCGCTGCATCCCAGGCAACCAAGGCAGGGGATCTTGCCAAAATTGGTGATGTGAAAAAAGTGGAAGTGAAAAAAATTGAAGCCGCTCCCGCCATGAAAGAAGATCTTCAGGATCTGAAAGAACTGGAAAAACCTGTGGATGAAGCAAAAATCCAGAAGGCAATGGAAGAGGCCAAAAAAGAAGAAGAACGTGTAATCCAGGAGCAGAAGAAAGCAGCAGAAGCAGCCAAAGTTCAGCCCAAAACTGAACCCGTTAAAGAGGAAACTGCAGCAGAAAAAGCGGAAAAACTCAGAATGGAGACATTTTCCAATACCGTTATCATTGTTGGTAATGGTAGCTGTTCCAATCTTGCTGGCAGAACTGTTCTGAAAACTGACCGTTTCCCCAGAGTGATGAACGGAGAATGGAATATTTCCACCTTTAATGGAATGGTACGGTATAAAGAAAGCTGTATTGCCAATATGAAAGTGGAAATCATCAAAGGCGGCCAGAAACGGGTTATGCCTCTTGTTGAAAATTAATCAGAAGTTCACTGAAATTGAGGAGAAGCCCGCATCGCGGGCTTTTTTTTTATTAAACGGGCACCCTGGAAAAAGGAAATCCGGCGGCCATTGATTCAGTTGCATCTCATTAAGAATCATTCAGAATACGAAACAATTTTGCAGACAGGCTGGATACCCGGTAAATGGAAAGATCTTTTTCCCAGACACTATCCTCACACAGAGAATTCATAGGGAGTTCCAGCGGGATCACCTTAGCCACAATCCGATGGTTGGTGATGGAATGGCGGAAGCCATCGTACGAGCTGAAGAATTCCCAAGGGTTACCGATAGACGGCCAGTGTTCCTCTGGACAGGATAACGCCCATAATCGGCCATCCGCATCATAAACCTGGGAAAGGGGCAGGAAGTGGGAACGCAGAAAAGGAAAGCCTTTGGGATTCTTTTGCAATAGATATTCCCTGCCTTCTGCAGTGTCCTGGAAAACGGAAAAAAACACCCAAAGGGTATCTTTTTTGACCGGTTTCTCTTTCTTCGGTAAGGAAAAATCCGCATTATGGGCAGCGTCGCAGTTTTTTTCCAGAGGGCAGATTCCGCAGGATGGAGTCCCGGGGGTACAGATATTCTGACCCAGCTCCATGAAGGCTTCATTCAGATCTCCGGGATGAACCCCCAAATCCATCCATCGCCGGATGATGATCCGCACCTGGTTTTTTATGCCACCGGAGGCTGGGGCGAACTGTAATCCTCCGTGTATAGCATGTCTGGACCAGGACGTGGCGACGCCGGAGGCTTGGACTAACTGCCCCCCGTATATCCGGAAGATGATTCTTTCCAGATTAGCATCCACTGCCGGTTGTTTTTCCCCAAAGGAGAGAGACAAAATAGCGGACGCAGTATAATCACCAATGGATGGCAACGATGCCAAATCCTTACGGACGGCAGGAAATTCCCCGTTGTATTTTTCCACCAGAATCCGGGCGGCTTTGTGGATATTCCTTGCACGGGAATAATAGCCCAGTCCGGAAAAAGCACGCAGAACATCTTCCTCGCTGGCCGTAGCCAGAGAAAACACATCGGGGAATGTGGTCAGAAAATGTTCAATTTTATCTGTAGCATACTGGATGCGGGTCTGTTGCAGGGCAATTTCTGAAATCCATACATGGTATGGATCCCGGGTTTTCCGGAAGAAGTAATCCTTCTTGTTTTTCCGGTACCACTCCATCAGGAGGAGGACATTTTCTGGTTCATTCCGGATTCTGGACATGGGTCAACGGGCATTCACATAATAAAGGATTCCAAAAAAGTGAGAAACGCTGCCACCCAGCACAAAAAGATGCCAGATAAAGTGATGGAATTTCAGACGGTGCATACGGAAGAAGATTACCCCCAGGCTGTAGGAAAGCCCGCCGATGAGCAGCCATACCAGACCCATGGGTTCCACAGACCGGTACAGAGGGCGGGCGGCGATGATAATGATCCATCCCATTCCCAGGTAAATAAATGTGGAAAAGAGTTCGAATCGGCCGGTGAAAAATATCTTCGTAATAATGCCAATAATGGCCAGCCCCCAGATCACCCCGAATATGCTCCAGCCCCAGACACCCCGCAGATTAATCAGCGTGAACGGGGTATATGTTCCGGCAATGAGCAGATAAATGGAAATGTGGTCCATCATCTTGAAAAAGTGCCTGGCACGGGTAAAGGCAAAACTGTGGTACAGCGTGGATGACAGATATAAAATCACCAGGGTGGCTCCGTATATGCTCATGGCCACCACATGCCAGACGGTTCCGTAGATGGCTGCCTTCACCACGAGGATGGAGAGAGCCGCAACACCCAGACCCACACCCAAGCCATGGGTAATCACATTGGCCACTTCCTCCGCGACGCTGGTTTTATATTCATTCTGGAAGATTTTTCTTTTTAATGCGTTCATAATTATTCCTATTCAATGACGGGAATGGGACCGGTCAGTAAGCCTTCCCGGAACTGCCGGTAGTAGGGTTCTTCCGTTTCCATAAATTCATCCGTGGGAACAATCCCATGGAGTTTTCCGTTAACCATCAAGCCGATTCGGTCTGCCAGCTTGCGTGCCAGCTTCAGGTCGTGGGTGACAATTATAAAAGAGCTGTGCAACGTTTCCCGGATTTCAATAATTAAATCCGCAATGGCGTCGGTCAGCACCGGGTCCAGTCCAGCGGTGGGATCATCCATCAGAAGGAGCTCCGGATCCATAGCGATGGCACGGGCAATGCCGGCACGTTTCTGCATTCCTCCGGAAAGCTCGGAAGGAAGCCTATATTCCACGTCCTTCAGGCCGGACCGCCGCAATGCCTCAATGGCCTTTGCGTTTGCCTCTTCGCGGGAGATTTTCTGAAATCTGCGGATGCCAAAGGATACATTCTCTCCCACCCGCATGGAATCAAATAATCCGGATTTCTGGAATACATAACCGATTTTTTTCCGGACTTCATCGGCTTCTTCCGGCTTCATTTTATGGATATCCCGGTTAAAAACGGTGACTGTCCCCTTTTGCGGGCGGAACAAACCCACAATGGTTTTTAGCATCATGGTTTTTCCGCTGCCGTTTTTTCCCATCAGGACAATGGTTTCATTATTGGTGAGCTGGAAGGAGATATCTTTCAATATAGCATTATTGCCAATGGCCAGCGTAACCCCGGAGGCATGGACGGCGAATTCTCCCATGGAGTTAGCCTCCCGCCCATGGACAGGACGTAAACAAGAAAAGAAATCAGGATATCTTTATTTTTTCCCCGGCACAGTACCGAATCGCAGGCGACTTTCACGTCATCCACAGTCATCACAAAGGTGGCCACGCCTACCCATTCAAGGGATATGTTCATATTTACGGTATAAAAATTAAAGCCAGTGTAAAATCAATCCTGAATTCAGGTAATATTAATTTATTGACACCACACGGGAAAGAAACAAGGGAATCCGTGGTGAAAGTGGAAAAGAAAATCTGTGACCGGAGCATCCACGGAGAGGTACCCCCCCGGCTTTTAATTATCACCGACGATGAAAAAGACAGGGAGATTATCTCCGGAGTGGTGGAAGAAAACTTTGATGTGGATATTTATAATTCCACTTTCAAAGATAATAATCTTGAAAAAATTAAGAAAGAAAAATTCCATCTGGTTTTTCTGGATGTCTCTGACCGGAATAAAACCGGTTTTGATCTGCTGAAAAATATCAAGGCAAAAAATGAATCCCTGCCCATCCTGATTATCTGCAAAAAGGATCCTTCTCTGGAACTGGCGAACCGGTTTATTCCCCCGGACGCCATTGACTATATCAAAAAGCCGGTGACGGATTATGAGTTATTTTTCCGGCTGAATATGTATTTCCGCTTCTTTTGCGAGAAGAAACCTCCCAACGAATAAGCCATTACCAGCTTTTTCCCCCGGGTCCGGATGCCGTAATGGCCACGATGGGGGTAACCTTGTAATGCTTTCCCTCTCCCCGCGTTAAAAAATGTATCATAAATAAAAAAATAGTCAATATGCCGTGGTACCAAAAGGGAAAAAATCCAAAAAAGCGTCAAACGTGCGTTTTAAACAATTGTTTACATTTTCTGTCGGTTTTTTAAAGTGTCCCATCCGCTCAAGGAGGAAAAATGAAAAATAATGAGGTATTGGGATTGACAGGACGCTCCCCTATAAGTTTCAAACAAAGTATGCTGAAAAATTTTTATTTAATGCCCGTACTCATGGTTCTTTTTCTGGGTTCATACGCAGGATTCTTGTACCCGCAGGAAAATCCCAGCCCGGACAATCCGCCATCGGCAAAAGAGGATGCCACCCCAAATCCGGATGCGGAAAAATCGGCAGAAAAACAGACTTTTACCATTGAAGGTGTGGAAATCCCCATAGAAAAAGCCATTGAGCTGGTCATCAAACAGAATCTCACCCTGCGTGCCGCCAAATACGATCTGGTTATGACAGATACCGGCCTGCACAAGCTGAATAAAAAATATGCACCGGTGGTTTCCGCAGAAGGTACCTATTCCAAACAGAAGAACCCCACCTCCGGCAGCACGGTTTTCGGCGGCACGGAGATGTACCAGATGAACGCCACCGCGTCCATATCCAAATTATTCTCCACCGGAACCCTGGTGCAACTGGGCGTGACAGAAAGCTTCTTCGATTCCAATGATACCGCCCTGGCCATGAATATGGGGATGTCCACCGTGGTGATCAAACCGGAAGATCCCGCCTACCATAAACCCAATTTTTCCCTCATGATCCAGCAGGAACTTCTGAAAAATTCCTTTGGGTACCAAGACAGAAAAGAGGAAAAAATGGCTGTCAATACCGCAAAAATGCAAAGAGACGGCCTTCTTTTTGAACTCTCCGGTCTGGTGGTGAGTGCACTGGTGGACTACTGGCAGGTAACCATCCAGAAGGAAGCCCTGAAAAATGCCGAGCTGGAACTCCAGAGTGCCCGTACTGTCCGCAATATTATTGCCCGGAATATACGCATTGGTCTGGCCGAACGGTTTGACCTGAACCAGTATAATGCCCTGGTGGAAAGTGCAGAGGCAAAAGTGGCCCTCTCCCGGCAAAATCACCAGGAAGCTATCCGCAAACTCCTGCGCACCATCAATATGCCTCCGGAAACGGCGGTGGAAGGTGTCACCAATCTGGTGGATACCCTGCCGTCCATGGATAAAGACCAGGCCTTGGCCACAGCATTTACCAAACGGGTGGACTATAAAAATGCCCTCCTGGAACTGGAAAACGCGGAAATGGAAGTGGATAAAAGCGAAAACGGAGCTATGCCCTCCGTGAGTGCCAAGTTCCAGATTTCCTCTTATGGGCAGGATGAACAGATTGGACCAGCATGGGGCAATGTGGGGACCCTCACGTATCCTGCCTGGAGTGCCGGGGTAAAAATGAGCTACCCCCTCTGGGATGAAGGCGTAAAAACAGACGTCCGCAATGCCCATCTGCATGTGAAACAGGCAAAGATAAACCTTGAGGACATGCGGCAGGAAATCCGGGACGATGTAACAAACAAACTGGAACGTGTCCGCCTGACCCATGAGGTACTTCTCAAATCCCGGAACGCCCGTACCCAGTCAGAAGCATATTATTACCTTTTAATGCAACGTGCCCGGCAGGGAAAATTCAACTCTGTACAAGTAAAAAACGCCCTGGATTCCGTGACCCGTGCCCGGCAGCAGGAATTGGAAAGCCTGGTGCAGTTTAATATCTCCCTGCTGCAGTATGATCTGGCCAAAAATGAAATCTTTGACAGATACAAAATTGACATTGAACGCATCATAAAAGAGGTGGATTAATCCGGGTGGAAAACGGAGAAAAACCATCCCCCATTATCGCCCATAAAAACTCTCTGGCATACCCGGTTTCCGCCGGGGATATCCGCCTTGTGGATAAAGCGGCTGAAATTGAAAAAGCCACCGCTTCTGTGAAACTGGGCGTCCACCAGAAACTGGACGTGATCCTCAAAGAAATCCGGCATCTCCAGGAAATGGCAAAAGAAATCATGGAAAAAGCAGACGAAGACATTGCCCTGCACCGCATTCCCTGCAGCTTCCCCAAAAAACCGGGAGATACCATCTATCTGTACCGCAGAAAAAAAAATGGCACAAATCCCCCAAACGATGTATATTTCAGTCGGCTTTCTCCGGAGGACTGGAACGGCGAACCCATCGACGAGTATATAAGTACCTACCGTGTGCAACCGGATTTATCCTATGAAAAGCGGGAAAAGGGATAATATGAGACAAACGAAGATAAATATATTGAATAAATTCATAAAGGCCATGGTGACTGTCACCCTATTGGGTTTTTCCGCCGGATGTGTGCCCATTGGGGAGGGTTCTCTGGAACACCCCTTTGGAACCCGCTCCTTCTGGGCGTTGAAAATCCGGGGGGATGTGGAAACGCCGGTGGCTGTCCCCGCCGTCTTTATTGGATCCGGCCCCAACGTGGTGGCCTATAAAGCCGTGGATTCCGGGATTCCGGACTCCCAAGTTCAGCGGGCCATTGATGCATTTGATAGCCAGATTTCACCCATTGAACATTCCCGCTATGGGTCTCCATCGGACGTGGATTTGGATGGGAAGGTGACCCTGTTTTTTCTGGACATTGACGATGGCTATACACCGGGAAATGCGTACATTGCCGGCTATTTCAATCCCATTGATCTGTATTCGGACAAAAGTGCCTACTCCCAGCTCAAACGGCATTCCAATGAGCGGGAAATTCTGTATATTGACACGTATCCAGCCGATGTGCAATCCTCCGATTTACTGGGGACAGTCGCCCATGAATACCAGCATCTGCTACACTACAACCACATGCTCATACATAATTATTCCGAGGAAACCTGGCTGAATGAGGGTCTTTCTGAGCTGGCATCCGATATCACCGGATATGGGCCACAGACCTCCCGCCTGAACTATTTCTGGAACACCAATGATGATTCCCTGATTGGTTGGGATGGACAGCTACGGGACTATGCCCATGTATACACCTATTTCCGCTATCTGGCGGACATTTTTGGAGAGGAAATCCTCACCCGGATTTTCCGCAGCCCCAAACCCGGCATAGAATCCATCAACCTTGTGATTCAGGAGATGCAGGAGATGGCGGACGGGAATTATCTCACCAAATGCGGAGACCACCAGCAGGCCGGTTATGAATACTTTGACTGTTCCTACCGTTTTTTTCTGGCAAGTCTGCTGAACGCGGATTCCGGAAAAAGCGGAGTCAATACCAATACGTTCACCATTGCCCCATATACCATGACCCATAAGCCGGCCGATATTCCCACCGCATATTCATCGGGTGCCCAGATATTGTACCCATATTCCTATCGTGTGCTAACCGGATCCAATCCGGGAATTACCGGCAGCACAAGCTTTACCATCTTATACAAATCCGGTGCTTCCCAATATATTGTGTACAACCATTCCGCCGTTTCTCTGGCATCGGGGACAGTCACCGCATCCAGCATCCGGGCACCGGCCATGGAAATGGTGACAGTCACCCCGGACTCCCCGCAGAAGATACACTACGATGTCCGGATGGACCCATCGGCGGTGGAAAAACTGGAGAGAATTCGTCCCTGAGTTCACGATGCCGGACGTCCTCATCGTCATTGTCTACTTTGGGATACTCTTTTATATTTCTTCCCGGCGTCCGGGGGAGGATGAAATTCTGGCCGGGCGGAAAATGGGACTGCCCATGGTATTATTTTCCCTTCTGGCCACGGAAATTTCTGCGGCCAGCCTGCTGGTCTATCCAGATCTGGGATATTCCCCCGCGTTCCGCTTTAATCTGCTCTCCCTCCTGGCGGGATTTTTCCTGGGCCGGCTGATCATTGCCCGGTATTTCATTAGCCCGCTGTATGAATCCGGGGTGACCAGTATCTATGAATACCTGCGGATAAAATCCGGGGAAAGGGCATACCGTTTGTTTTCCTGGTTTTATCTGGTGGCCACTCCCCTGGCAGCGGGCGTCCGGTTGTTCATTGCCGCCCTGGGAATCTATTCCCTGTATGCGGCCTTTGGGCAGGATGGGAAATGGCCCATCGCCGGCATCATCATGGTGACTGGCACCGTGGGTCTGGCCTATTCCCTGAAAGGCGGGCTTGTGGCGGTGATGAAAACGGATTTTCTGCAGTTCATCCTGATCCTGGCGGGAACCATCGCCCTGGTGGTTTTTTTGACCATCCAGATTTTCCAGGGCCATGGCCAATGGGTCGCAGTGGGGATGGATGGATTTTGGAAGATCAACCACATCTCCGGATTTTTTCATTCCGTGGAAAACTACCATTTTCCTCTTTCTTTTCTGGGCGGACTGACGGTGGTTCTGGGCAGCCATTCCATTGACCAGACCAATCTCCAGAGAATTCTGGCTTCCTCCGGCATCCAAAACGCCCGGAAAGCCATGATGCTCTCCGGCTTCTGGATTGTGCCTGTCACCCTGTTTTTTCTTTTTGCCGGATATGTCATCCATGGCTATAATCCAGCCATTCCCGCCGGGGAGAAAATACTGCCGTATATTATTTATCAAAACCGGAGTGGCTGGGGGGCATGGTTCCGTCCGGTGGTGCTGCTGATTTTTCTTTCTGCCGCACTTTCCAGCATTGATTCCACCCTGCATGCCATGGCCACTGTCATCCACCGGCTCCGGAATTCCCCGCTGCGGAATTTCCGCCATTATGCCGGGATTTCCGGACTGATGCTGATACTCACGGCTCTGGCCTTTCTGGAGATACACGCTGCCGCACCGGAGTCTCCTCTGATTTCTCTGGCTCTGGGCATCACCGGAATGTTTTTCACCCCCATGGCAGCGGTACTGGCTTTTCTGGTGTTGCGAAAATCTGCCTGTGTGATCCAGGAAAAAAACCTCCTTCTGGCCGTCCTTCCGGGGGTATTGATCAACATCGTTATTTTTGTTTATAATTATCTATACGCACCCCTGCAGAATCCCTCACCGCCACTTTTTTCCTGGGTTCTGGGCAATATCTTCAGCTTTCTCCTGCCGGTGGCTCTGCTCTGGATTTGGGGAAGAATTTTCCCCGCCGATGGGTGGATTTCCCCGGAATCTCTGCCCACCCATGCCGGCGTTCTCCGGAAATTGCTCCAGGGTGCCAGTCACCATGGCAAAACCATTACACTTGTCCCCCTGAAAAAAGAAGTCTCCTCCCGGCAGTATTTCCGTCTGGAGGATTCCGGCATGGTGGTGGGGGTTTACCCCTGCGAGCATCGGATATCCACCCTGGCAGAGATGGATAAAAATGAGAAAACCTCCCAATTTTTATCCCGCCATGGCCTTCCGGTTTCCCGGATTCTGGACAGAAGGGATAATCTGATGCTCCTGAGCGATGAGGGCAAAACAGATCTGGCGGATTTTCTGGCCGGAAACCCCAGCGTGGCCCATGGTGAGCACCTGCGTTTCTACTCTGCCGCCATCGACTGGATTATCCGGCTGCAATCCCTCTCCCATGCGGAGCATTCCGGGGAGATCACCATAGAATTCACCCCGGAAATCTACCGGAAAGAGGTGGAAATCTTCCTCCGGGAGTGGGAAAACGGTAATGGTGACAGTCACCATATCAAAAAAGATTATATTCTCCCTGATATATACACATACATAGATAAAATGATACCCATCGGCGGGCTGGTTTTGAACCACCGGGATTTTCATGCCCGGAATATCCTGGTGTGGCCGGAGGAAATCCGGATTTCTGTGATTGACTACCAGGATTTGCGGTGGGGGAACCGCTGGTATGATCTGGTGAGTCTGGTATATGATCCTTATGTTAGCCTTTCTCCGGTGGACAGGGAAAATCTGATACGGGTTTATCTGGAGAGGAGCCTGCTTCCTTTAAATCCGGAGGATACGGAGGTTTTTACCGCAACGGGCATCCAGCGGATGATCAAGGCGGCGGGCACTTATCTGGTCCAGATCCATCAACAGGGCCGGGAAGAATTCAGGGAACCGCTAAGGAATGCCCTGGCGAATGTGGAATGGATCCGGAAGGAATCCGGAATCCTGGGCAGAGTATTTTAGGTGGTTTCCCGGGTTTTTTTCAA
>DYOA01000053.1 GCA_020720785.1 Leptospira biflexa | reverse complement strand
ACCGCTTTTACGTTCGGTTAAGGTGATGATTACCCCTTTATGATTTTTACCTATAACAGTATCTCCTTCCCAGTGACCTATGGTGCTTCTTTTATTCACATATGCCGGTCTCCGGGGATGGAGGGAACTCTTCGGATGCTTTCACCGGTGCATTTACATATTCGGGACCAAATGCCGGTTCCGCATAGCAAGGGCAGTTGAAGTCTTCTCCCGGATGCAGAAGATCCAAACCGGTCGTCCGTGATACCGCCGGAGGTTTGTCCCAGGTGTACCTCCCGATGGAATCTGCATGGGAGGGCGGTTTTTTTCTTGCTTAATTGTTTTTCCTTTTAAAGATATACCCGATAATACAGATACTAAGATGAGAAGGTTGTCCACATTGATGATTCTGGCACTTGTTTGCCCATTCATCCATGCCCGGAATTTGCGGGAGGATGTTGCCCGCTATGAAAAATATCCCATGGAGGATGTGGAGAAAATCCTGGAAAATACAGAAAAAGCACCCAACGACGCAAAACGGGATTTACTGGACAAACTGCGGGATTTCTACCTCTCTGATCCTTCTGAAAAGAAAATTCTCCAGCAGCAGGATGTGAACCAGGGCTATTTTTTGCAGAAAAAGATCACTAAAGAATGGAATGTCAATATCCAGAGGCTATTCATCAAAGATATTCTCTCCAATCCCATCAAGGGATTTCATATTCTGGAAGCACCGAATATCTCTGCCATGCATCTGGCTCTGGCCCGGATTTATATGCGACAGAAGGATTCCTACCACGCTTCCTATCACTATACCCAGGCATTGCGATTCCGCACATTGAAAATGAACCCGGATGTCTATATGGATCCTAATCGGCTGAAGCTTTTGCGTAAAGATGATCCCCAGATAGATGCTGCCAGCGAATACCAGAGTATACTCAAGGAAATGGAGGAAAATGAAAAAAAAGAAAGGGAAGCCCGGGAAAATGAAATTGTATTGAAGGATGCCCTTCTGAACCAGAAGGCCAGCAATCGGGATATTCTGGATGAGCAGTTACGGAAAAACCGGGAATTGATGGATTCCATGAGAAAGAAAAACAATGATCTTCTGGACAGAAAGAAAAAAAGCGAGGACCAATTCCGGGAATATGAAAAATCCCATAATAAATCTTCTTCCGTAATCCTGAATGAAATGGCCGTATTAATCCGTGAAATAGAGGATGCCAACAAGGAAAGACAAAAAGTTATTTATAAAAAATCTTTTTATAAAACACAGTTTAATCAGACATTTTTGCATGATTATAGCCAGAACAGGGATTATACCGCATACGCGAATTATCTGGATATGTCATCCCGCCTGGATCCGGAAAATGCCAAAATCCCCTTTCTGCTGGCCAAAGAATATAAACTCTCGCAGAAGCCACATAAAGCAATTGATGCCTATCAAAAATCTCTGGAGGCCAACCAGAAAGTTGCCGGCCAGCTTAATGATGGCGAGCTTAAGGCGGTTTATCTGAATCTAGCAGGCTTATATTATGAAACAAAAAAATATGTGGATTCAGCCTATTATTACCAGCTTTCCATGGAAAAAACCAGCGATCCTGATGAAAAAAAGAACCTGACTTTTCAATTGGGCAAACTGCACACAAACAAAACAGGGAATTATAAGGAATCCATCCGACTTTTACAGGGATATCTGGCGGAGTTAAATGGCTTGAACCCATCCGACCCGCACCAGAGAGCGGAATGGAACCGGGAAAAATTCCACGCGTACCATTTTCTGTCCATCTCATACCAGAAAAATCTGAATATGACCGAATATGAAAAAGCATTGACAGGAGCCAGGGAGTCTTATGAAGACATTGAAAAGATCATTGAGGAACAAAAAAAGATCATCGAAGTTGCCTTTACAAAAATGCAGGATTCCAAAAAAAATCTCCTCAATGACACCCGGCAGGAAGACCTTTCTGCATATAACAGAAATAAGACAGAGTATGAAAAGGAAAACCTTTTTTTGAACGAATTATATTCCATAAAGAAAAGCTTTCCGTTACGCAATATCTATTTTTCGCTTGCGGAATACCTGGAGAGAAAACCGGATTATAAAAGTGCCCTGGAGACATACCAGATGGCGGAAAGAAAAGGGATTTCCCCTGATGAAGCCCGCCGGCAGATACAGAGGATGCGGAATATGTACGGAGTCAGCTTATGATTAACAAAAAATGCTTTTTAACCGATAGTTATTGATTATAGCACAAAACAGAGAGAGAAAATTATGAAAATTGAATACAAAGAAAGAAAAAAAAGAACATTTCAGACCGTGATTGAACCCTCAAAGATAGCGGAGATGATACCCAAATACTTGGTGAATCGTGAGTTCTATGTTAAACACACTCCGGAAATACATCCTGTTCAGGTGGTCACTTTTGACGATCCGGATATCATTTTTGTCAAATGCGAATATGAATTTGGTGATGCTGCTGTCTTTTACCGGATGTTCAATAAATATATGGAGGTTTCCTGTATTGTGGAAGACAGACCCGATGACCTTACTTACAAACTCTCTGTGAAATCTATCAACATCGCAACAGATGAGAGAAAGAATGTGAGAAAAAATGGCAGCGGGAACGATGTCATCATCAATAATATCCGAATTGCAAAAAATGTTATCAATGCATCCCTTTTCAATATTCCCACATCGGTCAAGGTTCATTTTGGACAGAATGAACAGAAGTTATCTCATCTGGCCGATATTGTGAACGTTAAGGTGTTTGATAAAACAGATGATAAACTGGAAATTGTCCGGAAAACAGGAAAAAACCTCTGGATTCAGAATACCAGCGAAGTGAGCAGCTATTTTGCTTCCGATGAAAAAGAATTTATCAACTATCATAATCTGGTGAAAACAGATATCCAGCGGGTAATAGATCAGTACCAGGTGGAGGGGATTAAATCCGAGGTAATTGTGCCCATATTATACGTGGGGCATGATGGTCAGACAATACCACTGGGATATATTCAGCTTCTCTCCAAGACAAAAGAATTTGAGATGGATACCATTCTGCAGTTAAAAATAATCGGATTTGAGATTGTGGATACCATCCGTAGCTCCAATACAACGCTCATTAATATCAAACAGGAAGTATTGAATGTGGGCATGGGTGGGCTCAAAATAAAAGTGACGGATACTGATTTGAAAGAATATTTACCGCACCAGAAAGGCTTTGGTTTTGATATTATTTTTAAAATGCAGGCACCCATCACGGTTTTCTGCGAGATCATTTACACACATAGTGATCCCTCCGGGAATCTGATTGTGGGAGTGGAAATTGGCGGTTATTCCAGCAAAAGAAAATTTGAATCCAAGCGACTCCAGGAGTTAATCGACTTAACCTGATTAATCAATCAGGATCCGTTTTTTTCGTGAAGTCAGCCCTGAAGTAATCCGGATGCGACTTTTGGGTATTTTTCTGTACTTTGAAATAAGTTGGATTATATCTTTGTTTGCTGCGTTTTTCTCCGGCCTTGTGGTGACGTATACATGAAAAACTCCGTCTTTTTCAATAATTTCATTCCGGGACGAGCCGGGATGTGCGTGGATTTCCAGTACCATCTCAAAGTTTGTTGTCAATATACGGCCAGGGATTCAGAAAAATAATCTCACCTGACGCAGGATGTTTTAACCGGACCTCATAATGTACATGAGCACCGGTGCTGTTTCCTGTGGAACCCAGAAACGCAATCACATCCCCACGCTTTACCCGCTGTCCCTCTTGGACATTTAATGCCATGCAATGGGCATATAATGTCTCAAACCCATGGCGATGTTCCACTGTAACATAATTTCCATAACCAGTGTCGCTGTATCCGGCAAATACGACCACGCCCGGAGCGGTAACTTTAATGGGGGTTCCATAACTATTGGCAATATCATAACCAGTGTGGTAGCTGACTCCTTTTTCATGGGTTTCCTGGTTTATCTTTTGGCGAACACTCCCAAAGGGCGATGTGGTATACCCTCCCTCAATGGGATATCCCACGGGTAAACTCCTCAATACCTTCTCCCGGTTAGCCAGAAACTGGAGGGCAGTTCTCAGATATTTTGTATTTTCCACAATCCTCTCACGTCTGTCATCCGAATCCACGTGGTAATAATCCTCGGAATCCCAAATCAGCTTGTGAATTTCCACTCCTTCTTCTTTCAGAATATCCAAACGGTCATCGATTCCATTAAAAAAATCATTGGATATAAGGATTGTTGTTATCCATGCGTTTGCAACTGGTATAACATCCTTTTTTTCTTCTTTTACCAGAGATGCCAGAAAAGGTGAAAAGATGGATAAAAATATAACAGAGATAAGAATGGCCAGGATAAAGCTGACCAAGGAGTAATTGATAAAAATCCTCTTGATATTCTGATTTCCGGGAGGGATTATTGCGATGGTAATTCCACGGTGAGGAGATATGCTACGGTATGTTTTTTTTCTTGTTTCTGCCATTTCACTTTGCTTTAAACCGGAATTTGCTTTTTACCCTAGACAGAAGAAGGCAAATCTATGGGCTTTTTCAGCACTTTAAACGCCATGATTCATGATGGATGGATTATTCAGCGGGTAAAGAAAAAATTATTTTTGTATTTACCCTATTGATTATTTATGTTTTATGGTTTTTCTAATACTGGAACCATTCCAGAGAAAATTTGGTTCAATACGGGGGGCCTGTGAGTTATCATCTACGGAAGGGAATCCATAATCTGGTACTTTTTTTGATGGTGGTCACATCACTGCTTCCCGCAAACGCCCAGGTCATTAAAAATACAGTACCCCAAGAAGAGATTGTTCTCAAGAGAGTAATTTTCCTGCCGTTTTACAACCAAGACAGCAACGTGGACTATGCATGGATTGAAACCTCCATCACCCTTTGGCTGGATGACGCTGCATCCAAAAAATACAGATACATTAAAATCCCCGAATCGGCCTGGCGGGAGTACATGGAAAACAAAACGCTCACCAATGCGGATCTTTACGATGAAGTAAAGCTGGCCCAACTGGGAAAAGCCCTGGGGGCCGATGGTATTGTCTACGGGCGGTTTGTCTACGATAAAGAGACCAATAAAATGATGGTGGATGGTAAAATTCTATCTGTGATTGATAAAACTATTCTGGCGGACAAACGGGTGGAGGCACCACTGGATTTTAAAATATTTGATGCCACGGAAGATCTGGGGGTGTATCTCTCCGAGCGTATCAAAGACCTGTTTTTACCCACAGATGAGGGAGCCCTCTGGCGTTCTGCTCTTGCACCAGGTTGGGGATTTTTTTACAAGCAGCAGGAAACCTGGGGATATATTCACGCTTCCGCTACCGGCACGGCGTTCGTTCTGGCACTATTCGGGAGTATTAATTTTTATATTAAGAAGAATGCATATCTGGAATACAAACCGGAACATGTTATTACCCCGTCCGGTGAAACCGCTTTGTATGATCCGGATGCGGCCACGGCAAAATTTAACGAACTGGAGAACAACGCTACCAAAGCCGGCAAGCTGGCCAGGGGGGCAATGTATGCTTTTCTGATTCTTTACACGGCAAATCTGCTGCATTCCTACTTCATTGAACCGGACGCAGGGAATATCCAGATTTCTTATCTGGATGCAGCACCGCAAGAAGGGGACATCCGTTTTGCGTTGACTCCTGGATTTTGGCCGGATCAGAATTCAGTAATTGCGGGAGCCGGCGTGACCTCTACGGCGGATTTGGATGGAGTGAATTTTTCCCTTAGCTTTTATTATTAAACCCCGTAATGTTGCTAAAACGCAGCGAACACGCCAAACTGGATATGGTTGGCCAGAAAGGATGTCCGCATTTCACCCCGGGTTCCATCTGTTCCGGTTATGTGCATCCCGTGCAGCCAGGAGTACGTGGTTTTCCCCTCCAGATAAATTCCCAGGTTGTTCAGAATTTTGAACCGGGTTCCCACAGATAAACCAAAAGCAAGATTCTGGATACTGGGCTGGTACTCATAGGCACTGGCCACCACGTAACCCCCCTCCATGTAGTTTATTTCCACATGCGGGGCGGCAATCCCCAGCGAACCGGAAATATATGGCTGGAGACGCCCATCCGGAATGGACGCCGTGGGAAAGAGCATCATGCGGTATGTTCCATCCACCGTCAGATGATTAATCCCGTGGGACAGGCTGTACGCGGAAATATAGCGGTACGCATAATCATAGCGATCCTGCGGAACGCCGTTGCGTGTGCCGGATACCCGCACCGTCTGGGCATAATCCCGGAAATACACCTTAAAATGGGTATGGGAAAAACCAAGCCCAAAGTTCGGGCTGCCGGGGAAAAAACGGTGAAAACGCATGGAATAATATGGCTCTGTCATGGAGCTGATGATCTCTGACAGCGGCGCCCCCTCTCCGATCTTGCCAAATACTTTTGTATTGGATTCCACCCAGGTATACTCTTCCGGCATCATGGCCAGATTATGGAATTTTAAATGGGTATTTTTGTAATCAATCTCCAGACTTGCGACCGTCTTGCTGGATGCCCCTCTTCCGTATTCAATGAAATAATAGGTCATCCTGCTTTTTCTCTGTGGCTTTTCCAGGGCAGGAATGTTTTCCATCTTCCCGTCCGATTGGTTTTCCCCTTTGGGAATCGCTTCTTCACCGTAAGCCATGGGAATTCCCGCAAAAAGAAAAACACTTAATAATAGGATTTTTTTCATGTTCGTTCTCCGGCTTAATTACCGCAGCCAGCACCCCGGCAACCCATCACCGGTTCACTGGGGCCCACGGAGTCTTCTCCGTTCTTTGCTGTGAGTCTGAATAAATATTTTACCATATTTTCTGCTTCATAATCTTCAAAGATATTCATGGTTCCCTGGGTGGCCACTCCATAAGCGGAGTCTGATTCCTTCTTCTTTTCCAAAATATAATAGGTGGCTCCGGAGACAATATCCCATTCCACCTTTATATAGTCATTATACTCGCCCTTGCTGGCACGCAGATTGTTGATGGAACCCAGGTCTTCATTGACCGTACAGGCAGGCATTCCCCATAGAATGATATTAAACAAAAATATTGCTTTCCATAGACCAGGTATTTTTCCGGTTATTTGCATGAGCGTCCCCCCGCCCTTTTTGGGATTCCATGACCTCCCGCCAAGTATAAAAGCTTTTGCTGAAAATATGTTTTTTTCTTTTCATCCAAAGACCCACATGAAAAATCAGCCATGGCCAGAAGTTATGTGGAGATAAACAGCCGGGACGATATTGATCTCACAAAAATTACCACTTATCCAGGCCCGTACAGCATTGAAAACCGGTACGTGGATAAGGAAGGAAAAAGATACGCTCTTCGCTTTAACAAAAGAAAACGAAAGGTGGAAATCATCCGCATTGCCCTGGGGCAGGAAGAAGCCATGATGGCCCGGCAGCGAACAGAAAAAGATACAGACCATAGAAAGAGTTCCGCAACCTATGAAGCAAAAACGGAAGTAGAGGTCTATTCAGAAGTACCAGACAGAGTGCGGATGAAACTTCCGGATTGGGTGAAAAAAATCAAAATTGATCCCAATCCTGAAGTGGAACCGGAATCCTATTTTAACCGAATTGACTCCAATGTGAATTTATTTCTGGAACGCCTCCGTGGTATCCTGGCCACCGTCAGAAACACGGAAATCATGAACCGGGACAGACATGGAGGGAAAGATATCTTCATTGATCAGATGAGTCTTTTTGAAAATGACATCCAGGCCCATTTTGACGAGACCCAGAATGTGGTCATTGAATTCCAGAAGTATCCCAAAACCATTGCCCACTATCTGGGGAATATTCCACGCCACCAGAAATCCTGGGTGGAAAAAATGAATACGCATGACCAGATGGAATATTTTAAAGCATTTTATATCTCTGAGCAGATACTCAAGGCCCTGGGGAATTCCTTTGTTTTACTGGATAACATCAGCCAGGTGACCGATAATGTGGACATAAAAACAATCAACGAAAACTGGAGGAAGCATTACACCGATATGCTGACCACTCTGGAATTTGTCCGGGATACGCTGGTGGAAGAAACGGCAAATGTTCTGGGACTTCTGAAAAAAGCAAAAGTAATCTGATCAGCCAAACTGGGAGGCCGCAGCACGTTTTGCTTCCATCTGGGCCTTTTTCCGGTGGAACTGTACCTGCTTCTGCAACTCCTCCAGATCCTGCGTAATCAGTTTGCCCTGATCCAATCGCATATTTTTATCTTCCAGGAGTTTATAAAGGTAGGCTTCCCCTTTATCCGCCGGAAGACCAATCATCTTGACTAATTCCTGGGGAGTTATCTCAAAGTTATGCCCGTTTTTGGGCTTTATGGGGATTTTCTGCTTGAGAGCAAGAGTAAGAAGCATGTCGTAAATCCGGCCAATGGGATCTTTGATCAGCAAATTTGCCAACTGCTTGGAAGCCAGCCATATCCGCTCGCTGAGAATTGTGATCAGTTTCACGGCAAGCTGGGGTTGCTGCTGCACCATGGTCTCAAAGTTAGCCTTGTTAATGGCCAGGGTGGTTACAGTGCCGTATGCCACTGCAGTCGCGGATCTGGGCTTGTTTTCCAGAAGGGCCATCTCCCCAAAGATATCCCCCGGCTGCAAAACGGCCAACAATACTTCATTGCCCTCCACCACCTTGGTAATCTTCACTTTTCCGCTTTGTATAATATAAAGCTCCATTCCGGGTTCATTTTCCACCATGATCATATCCCCATCATTAAAGCCGCGTCCCAGATTGGCAGCACTGTTCTCCGCTATCCTCATGGGGGCATTCATGGACTGGAGTCTGGCTTTTGCATGAGCGGCAAACTGTCCCTGGGGAAAATACTGGAGATAACGCTGGTATGCATAAGCAGCGTGTTTGTTATCTTTTTTTCCAAAGTAAAACTCGCCAATTTTAAACATATTCTGAGGATTTTCTTCCTCTGCGGTATGAAAGGAGAGCTTTGTTATTGCTTTGTCAATGATCCGCAGCCGCTGGCTGAAATAACGGATGATCTTCATGGCAATGGGTGCATTTTTCTGGATCAATACTCCATACTGGTCCTTGCCCACCACGATAAAGGAAACAGGTTCCAGAGTTTGGGCGGTTTCAATGTGCGGATGTCCGCTCATGCAACTCACAACCCCAAAGAAATCTCCCGGTCCCAGCACCTGTGAGGGTTCCTCGCCGGGAATGGGCATTTCATTGCTGAGGCGCACTTTGCCATTGCGGAGGATAAAAAAGCTGTCGGCCGGCTTTCCTTCCACAATCACAAACGCATTCTGGTTAAACTCCACAACCTTAAACATATACTCCATTTATATTCGGCAAATTTTTCCATAATGTCAACAAAATAATATCATTTTTCACCGGAGAGAAAATCCGGAAAAAAAGAGACGCCTTCCTCCCGATATTTTCCCCAGCCTCCGCCAAACCACGGATAAAATATGGTTGATGGCCAATCAACGGTTTTTGTGATGGCTTATAAAATCAACAATAGTAGGTAGATAATGAAGCGAATAACAGATATTCCTCAGGAAAGATTTGAAAGTAAAGAAAATGCTGTTGAAGAAATCGATGATGTAACGATCAAATTTGCGGGAGATTCCGGTGACGGAATGCAACTTACCGGAAGTCTATTTTCATCAGTATCGGCAATAATGGGCAATGACGTGGCCACGTATCCGGATTTTCCGGCAGAAATCCGGGCACCCGCCGGAACTGTGGGTGGAATTTCCGGGTTCCAGGTGCATTTTTCATCATCTGATATCCACACTCCCGGAGATAAACCGGATGTTTTCATTGCCATGAACCCGGCAGCATTAAAATCGGGCGTTAAAGACGTAATCAAGAATGGTATAATTGTAGTCAACACAAACGCTTTCACAGAGGCAAATCTGGAAAAAGCCGGCTACGAAAAAAATCCGCTGGAAGACGGATCCCTGGACGGGTTCCGGGTAATCCAGGTTCCCATCACCAGCCAGACTCTGGAAGCTCTGAAAGACTTTGAAATGACCGGTAAGGACAAAGAGCGGAGCAAAAACATTTACGCCCTGGGTATTGTGTACTGGATGTTTGAAAGAACTCTGGACCACGCATTGGGCTGGATTTCCAAAAAATTTGCCACCAAAGAAAAGATCATGGAAGCCAATATTGCCGTTTTGAAAGCGGGATATAATTACGCAGAAAACGTACAGCTTCTGCCCGTTCACTTCCGGATAAAGAAAGCTAATTTGGAAAAAGGCACATACCGCAGCGTGACCGGGAACCAGGCCGTGGCTCTGGGAATATTGGCCTCATCCGAGATTTCCGGTGTTCCGGCGTTTCTGGGATCGTATCCCATCACACCGGCAACAGAAATTCTGGCAGAGGTATCCAAATATAAGAATTTTCATGTGAGAACATTCCAGGCAGAGGACGAGATTGCCGGTATTGCTTCTTCCGTGGGGGCTTCTGTAGCGGGTTACCTTGCCTATACCACCACATCGGGTCCGGGTCTTGCTCTGAAAACAGAAGCAACCGGCCTGGCTGTGATCACAGAAACTCCGCTGGTGATTGTGGATGTGCAGAGGGGCGGTCCCTCCACCGGTCTTCCCACGAAATCTGAACAGGGTGACCTTTTGCAGGCCATGTACGGACGCAACGGCGAAAGCCCCGTCTGTGTGATTGCTGCCAAATCTCCCGTGGATTGTTTTTATCAAACCATTGAAGCCACCAGAATTTCCACTAAATACATGGTTCCGGTCATTTTGCTCACAGACAGCTTTTTATCCAACAGCACCGAGCCCTTTAAAATCCCCACCATGGAAGAACTGGGAAAAATGGATGTCAAATTTTACAGCAAACCGGAAGGCTTTCAACCCTATATGCGGGATGAGCACTTGGCCCGTCCCTGGGTAAAATTCGGAACTCCTGGACTGGAACACCGCATTGGTGGTCTGGAAAAGGTGGACGGAGCGGGAACCATTAGCTATGATCCGGAAAACCATGAAAACATGGTAAGAATCCGGTATCAGAAAATTCTCAATATCCAGGAAGATGTTCCAGATCTGGAAGTAGAAGGAAGCGGATCAAGCCAGCATCTGATTATAGGATGGGGATCCACTTACGGAGCCATCAAAGACACCCGGGTTCATCTAGAAAGTAAAGGAATTGAAATTGACCATGCTCACTTCACGTTTATCAATCCTTTCCCAAAAAATACCCATAAAGTATTGAAAAAATATGAAAAGGTATTCATTGTGGAAGAAAACGGCGGGCAGTTGGCACATATTATCCGTTCCAAGTTTGGCATCACCGGGGAAAAGATCAACAAAATCAAAGGCCAGCCCTTCCGCATCATGGAAGTGATTGAAGCCATTGAGCAGCGGTTGAATATTTATTGATCCGCATTTCAGAATAAAGAGGAAAATATGTCAAATTACACTAAGAAAGACTTTTCATCAGGCACAGAGGTACGGTGGTGTGCAGGTTGCGGTGACTTCGCAATCCTGAATGCCGTCCAGACCGTTATGGCAGAAACTGGAGTTTCCAAGGAAAAATTTGCCGTGATCAGCGGTATTGGTTGTTCATCCCGTTTCCCATACTATATGAATACCTATGGTTACCATACCATCCACGGACGTGCTCCGGCTATTGCATCCGGGGTGAAGATCATGAATCCGGATCTGCATGTTTGGGTGTTTACCGGAGACGGTGATGCCATTAGCATCGGGGGAAACCATTTTATCCATGCTATCCGCAGGAATCTGGACATGAACATTATCCTGCACAACAATGAGATCTATGGTCTGACAAAAGGCCAGTATTCTCCCACATCCCGTACTGGCACAAAATCCAAGACCAGCCCCTATGGATCCATTGAAAGACCCATGAATCCATGTGCTCTGGCTATTGGAAGCGAAGGTACATTCATCGCAAGATCTGCGGATATACTGGGAAAACACATGCAGGAAGTACTTATGGCTGCCCATAAGCATAATGGTACTTCCCTTGTGGAGATTTTGCAGAACTGCGTGATTTTCAACGACGGGGTTTTTAAAGATCTGCTGGCAAAAGAAACCAGAGATGATAAGCTTCTGATGCTGGAAGCCGGAAAACCCATGATTTTTGGTAAAGACAAAGATAAAGGGATTCGGTTCAATATCAAAATGGCAAAACTGGAAGCCGTCAATCTCAAAGATGTTCCGGCAGAGGAAATCCTTATCCATGATCCCACTTCTCCGGAAGCCGGAATCCACTTCCTGCTGGCACAGTTAAAGGCCCCTGTGGCGATGGGAGTTATCCGGGCAGTTCCTGCTCCCACTTATTTGGAGAATCTGGAAGCACAGGAAAAAGCTGTTACAGAAAAACTTGGTAAAGGCGATCTGATGAAAATGCTGCACCAAGGCGAAACCTGGGTGATTGAGTAATTTCATCCTGAAACGTTAATCTGGAAAAAGGGCACTCGTGCCCTTTTTTTATTTAATCCGGTCAATGTGGAAAAATTTGCACCCCAATCCGGAATGCAATTTTCGCAAACATTCTCTAAAAAGAAGGTGGACAAAATATCCATGAGAGGTAAAGTCTGCCATGAACCCCCCTTCCAGCGAAAAACCTTCCTCCAGCCACAATGAAAATCCGCAGATTACGTCAGATAAAATTGTGGAAAATCATACGTTGAGTGCATTTCTGGCCGCTCTGGTTCCTTACCCCTTTGTAGATTTGGCCATGGTAACCGCCATCCAGATTGACATGGTGGAACAGTTGACCATTTTTTACGGGAAGGACTTTGACCGTCAGAAAGTGAAAATCTTTTTATCTTCCATCCTTT
Organism: Leptospira biflexa; assembly: GCA_020720785.1. GTDB lineage: Bacteria > Spirochaetota > Leptospiria > Turneriellales > DYLW01 > DYLW01. The sequence goes on along the minus strand of DYOA01000053.1, from coordinate 548 downwards.
CGGCAGGTTTGGGCAGATATGCCGGGAAAATGGTGGCCAGCGGTTTAAAAGCCATTCCGGGCATTGGTACCATACTGGGCATGTCCGCATCTTCCGTGATGTCCGCTGCGTCCACTTATGCCACCGGCCGATTATTCATCCGCTATTATGAAAACAATGAGAGTATTTTTGACGCTCCGGCGTCAGAGCTACAGGAGTGGTTTGCCAAATACCAGAAGGCTGGCAAAGAAATCATTGGAAAATGGAAAAACAAAAGAGAAGCAAAAAAAATCTATGATGACATTGCCCGCCTGCATGACATGAAAGAAAAAGGTATTATTTCAGAAGAAGATTTTGAACGGGCAAAGAAGGATGCTTTGGATAAACTCTCCAGTCTGTCCGGAGGTGCATAAAGTTTTCATGAAAAGCGAAAGTATCCGTACTCTTTTCTTCCAACTGACCCTGTATCTGGAGCTGTTTACGCACATCGTTCCGGTTCCCTTGATGATTTATTTCACCATGGTCACCGGGGGCATTCGGGAAACCCATCTGCTTATCCGGGTGGCCAT
>DYOA01000017.1:14104-52099 GCA_020720785.1 Leptospira biflexa | reverse complement strand
GTTCCCGCCCATCCCCAAGCTTTTCATCATTTTCATTTATATCTTTTTTCCTGTTTTCTTTATCAAAGGCGCTGGACGCTCCCTCTACGAGTTTTTTCTTCCAGAGGTTAATCATGTTTGGATGGACCTCATGCTGCGATCAAACTCCATTTTGAGTTTCCGGGAGGTAGCGACCCTCCGCACCTTAAATTTTATGTTGGCAATACAAAGCCCTGCCCATATATGATCCATGAAAAAATATGTGCTCCTGGGGCATCCATCCAGGGATATCTTCAATGGTAAAATTTTTAACCGTTATATCCAATCGGCCGGTAAAGCGGGACATGAAGTGAGATCCCAGGCTCTGGGGGAAATGCGGTTTGATCCGGTTTTATGGGAGAGCATCCAGGATCCATCCCGTCTGGAGGCTAACCTGAAAACAGCCCAGGAAAATATCCTCTGGTGCGATGAATGGGAACCCGGTGGCAAAGGGTTACGTTGACGATGGATGCCATGGATAGAAAAGAAGACGCAAACCGGGCTTTCCAGTCTTTTGAAGAAATCCTATGGAAATGCGATGAAAAAACCCAAAAAGATTTCCTTATTATAATGAGCAATCTTGCCAGGAAAATTCACCGCAGTATGGAACAGAAATTGACGAATACGGAAAAACCTAGACCCACCCTTCTCTGATTCAGGTACAGGAGAGGGCTTTCACCATATTTTTCCCCAGTCGCTTGCTCATGTGAAGGGCATCATCCGCTTTTTTTATACAGGAATCCGGTTTCCTTTTCCCGGTAAAATCATTGTACACACTGACGCCCATGGAAATGGTTAGATAGATGTCATTGTCCCCGTTGGAATATATTTTTTTTGCTATGGTTTCCCGGATTTTTTCAGCAACATGCACAGAATTATCAAGCGGGGTATCCGGAAGAAGAAACAGAAATTCTTCTCCACCCCATCGGGAGGCGGTGTCCTGGGTTCGCAGAATGGAGCGGATATCATTTGCGACTTCTTTCAGAATATAATCCCCAAAGGAATGGCCCAGATTATCATTGATTTCTTTGAAATTATCAATGTCTGCCATGATAATGCCAAATTCTTTTTTATTCCGCAGAAGCTTGGTTTTTTCATATTCAATTTTATCCAGAATATAAGCTCTGGTAAAAAGGCCGGTCAGAGTATCTGTATTGATTATGTTTTTCATTCTTTCATTGGCCATGACCAGACGATTGGCAAACCGGGTGGCTTTTTTATTTTCATACAGATAATTGCCTATGATCACATTGACAAGAGAGACCAGAACATACATGACCAGAAGAATCTGGGTGAGAATATCCCAGAATCTCTCATCAGAACTGTCATAAGGCTGGACCATAATCCAGCCATAGTGTTCCATTACAGCCAATCCTCCCACAGTGAAAAACAGGGAGGTCACCATAAAAATGCGGGCAAATTTTTCTGTCAGAATGAATGCGGACACCACCAGATACACATACCAGAAGGGAACAGAACCACCCAGTCCTGCACCATTGATCCAAAGGGAAGGTCCGACAACAAATCCCACAAACATTAGAGAGATAATTACCGGAACTTCATACTTGTGTTGCCAGCGAGACAGGTAAAAAAGAAATGAGATCACAACAAACGAAATAAAGGGCATCAAGACTGCAAGGAAGGGGAGCCGGATAATGTAATTGGTTGCAGTAGCCTGGAGAAAAACAAGCAGGCCAAAAAATTCCGTAATATTCAGAATTCTATGCCTCAAGGGAAAGTTTTTTTTGGAGCCGGCTATAATATTGAATATTTTTTTCATTTTTTTCTATTAATGAGTTTTTCTCCCAGATACAAATCCCCATCTTTCTCCCTTATGGGATACCGGATAAAAACAATGAAGGATACAAAGAATGCCACGGATGCTATCAAGGGAACAAGTACGAGGCCTGCAATGGAAATGCTATCCCCTGTGGTATATGCCACCAATCCGAAGGCAAAAATGGACAGGCCGATGATGGTTTTCTGGAAAATGGCCTGCACCCCAAAGTATATGGCCTCTCTTCTTTTTCCAGAGATGGTTTCATCATAATCCACCACATCGGACAGGACGGCAAAGGGAAGCATGGAGAAACCGGCCACCGGAATACCCAGTAATCCCATCACCACGGAACTATAAAGAAGGAGATCCATTCCGGGAATCATTTTTGGTACAAACCATGCCAGGGACAGTAACGGAACCAGGAGTGCAGATCCCAGAGCCATGATCTGGTATGCCAGATATTTGCCTCTTTTACGGGATATCCAGTTGAACACAAAAAAGAAAACCAGGTTAGCCACCAGAAATGGTCCCATAATAATGGAGACCGCACGTTCTGTTTTCTGCAGATAATTCTGTACCCAGAATGGGATCAGCATCAGCATTATATTCAGGGCAAACCAGTAGAATGATGTGGATATAACCAGATACATAAACGGGCGGTTGGACATGGTCATACGGATGGATTCCAAAAGAGGAGTTTTTTCCTGATCTTTTTTAATCGCATCCGGATTTTCTTTAACAAAGAAAACGGTAGGATAGAAGGATAGAATGGAAATCACGGCAACCACCCCCCCAAACCAAAGCCATCCGCCATTTTCTTTGACAACCCCCATGAGGACAAAGACGATGGTTCCCAGCATGACAAAGACGGCCTGCATGGTGGTGATGTTCACCCGCTCATCCAGGTCCGATGTGATTTCCGGAAGAAGACCCAGATATGGCGTGACCACAATTGTATAAAAAATGAAATACAACTGGATCATCACAAAAACATAGATAATATTCGCCCATCCCATGGTTTCTGATGGCGGTGTCCATAACAGGAAAAATACAATCGCGAAGGGTATGGTTCCCCAGGCAATAAAAGGGATCCTGCGTCCCCACCGGCTGCGGAGATTATCACTCCAGTTTCCGATGATGGGATCTGTGATCGCATCCGATGCTCTTCCGGAGAAGAAAATTACAGACATGGCCAGAACACCCACCAGCATTACATTGGGAGGATCTGTATATCTTTTGAATATCCACTGGGCAATTACCAGGTTTGTGAGGTTCATTGCCATTCCCCCCATGGAATACGCCATTTTCTGGCCAAAACTTAATTTTTTCATATTTTCTCCCTTGCATTTATTGTGAATCTGAATGTTAAAACCACATTTGTTTTCTCTTTGACAACCGGATAACGCCAGGCTTTTACGGCGTCCATAACCGCTTCGTTAAAAACTTCGTACCGGCTTTTCCGGATAAACGCCGGATTTCCGGCATTGCCCGGAGGCAGGATGGGAACATCAATTTTTACCACATCCTCCCAGCCCATTTCCAGAGCGGCAGGCGGATAGGCAATGGAATTTCCAATATTCCGGTTCAGTTCCGCCAGAGCGGAATTATCCACATGATTCTCTCCGGGGGTTTTTCCGGAATCCGCTTTTCCCACATCGGCCTTTACCTGAAGATGCTTTTCCTGTTTTCCATTCTGGTTTAATCCGTCCGTTCCTTTGTGTGCGGGGCGGGATATTTCAATAGATATTGCCAAATTCCCGGGATGCGGTTTTTTGTCTCCCCACAGAATCACCGCAGTCGATGCGTGCAGCAGAATGGAGGCGAACGCAAAAGGATAGAGGGGGTTTTTATTGCTCATTTTTATTACCAGTGGGTTACTTAATCCATTCATAGCGGGAATACGAAACGGCGTCTCCTTTTTTTTTATCCGATAGTACCGTCATGATCTGGCTCTGGCAGGCGGGGAAAAATGGTATGGAAAGAAAATTATCCATGGGAACCCACTCAAATCCAAACAAAGCTTCATCGGGTTTGACATGGATTTTTCCACGGGTGGAGCGGACAGAAAAGGTGATCTGTACCACTTGGGATTTTTTCAGATTTTTGGGTGGAACGGATTCTCCCATAAAAAGAAATTCGCCCGGCTCAATATCCAAACTCAGTTCCTCTTTCCATTCCCGAACCAGGGTTTCTGTCATACTTTCGCCCGGCTCCTGTCCACCCCCCGGTAAGAGATAATACTCCCGGCGGGCTTTCCGGTGTTTCACCAGAAGAATGCGGGAATCCCGGACAAAAACCCCGGCCACCCTCACCCGGATTTTTGGGAAATAGAATTTCCGGTTATCGTTGGTCACTGCCCAGCCTTTTTATTACCTTCATTATGTTATATTTTCCTGTTTTTTTCATGCTGGCCAAACCAGAGTTTATCTGGGGAGAGATAAACGCAAAGTCAAGAAATTTTCTTTTTCCATACAAGGTTTGACACGGTGACCACGTTCCAGAACCTAACAAAATGCGGAAAATTCCATTGAATTTCAGAAAGGATATAAAATGAAAAACCCATTCAAAAACAAACTCTGGATTGGGCTTCTGGCTTTGCTTTTTCTGGTTTGCGTCCCCAGTACATTTGCGGTGGACTCCCTGGAAAAAGTGGAAGATCCTTTACAGCCGGACCGGTTCATCACCAGCCCAAATCTGCCTTATGAATCCGTTGCCACATCCGATGATATCACATCCTTATATTACAATCCTGCGGGTTTGGGGATGCACCCCCTGCAGATTGGCTATTTTTACGGAAATAACCCAGATTTTAACCTGTCCGACCACACATTATTTTTAAATTTCTTTGGTATGGCATTCTCCACCCTTTGGCGAACCGCACCGGATAAAGAAAGAGCCACCAAATACAGCTTTGGGACCGGTTTTTCCGCCACCCGCTCCTTCAGTCTGGGCACATCGTATAGCTGGATACAGTCCACATCGCCCTATCTGGACAATTATTACCAGTGGGATGTGGGTGTCCTGATGCGTCCATGGAGATTTCTCTCCCTGGGACTGGTGGGGCGTTCCCTGAACCGTCCCACTTATAAAGAGGAGGAACTGCGTCCCCGATGGGATATGGGGGTGGCCTTGCGTCCCTGGTTCCGGAATCCGGAGTTCATCACTTTCTCCGTGGACGGCACCTATTTCACCAGCGAAACCTTTGATGCCATTGCTCCCAAATACGGCGTGGAGATAGTGCCCGTCACCGGATTCACCATCTATGGTAACATGGACCCGGATAAAAACTACGCCATGGGGATTAAATTCTCCCAGGAGTTCGTGGAGTTTTCCGCCCAGGGGAACATCCCCAGTGAAAAAGGAAATTTTTACAGCGGAGGTTTTCTCTACGGAATTGAAAGATTCCCCGCAAAAATGGCCGCCATCCAGAGATATCTGGTTATTGACCTGAATCTGGCTTATCCGGAACGGAAAAATGATGGGTCTTTTCTCACCAAAGAAAACATGACATTTTATGAAACCCTGGCAGCGATTGCCCGTGCGGAAAACGACTCCCGGGTGAAGGGCATCCTTGTCATTGGGCAGCAATTCCGGGGAGGCTGGGGACAGGCGGAAGAGTTGAGAAATGCCCTTTCTGATTTTCGCATTAATTCTGGTAAAATGGTTTATGCCCACCTGGAATCCGCTTCCAACAAGGAATACTACATTGCTTCCGCCGCCGATGAAATATCCATGCCGCCGGCGGGAACTCTGGCCATAACGGGATTAAGAGCAGAGCTGATGTTTATCTCTGACCTGTTGGATAAAATCGGCGTCAAGGCAGATTTTGTGGCAGCGGGAGACTATAAAAGTGCACCCAATATGTTCACCCGCAATTCTCCCACTCCCTTTGATGAGGAACAGACAAAAGATATTCTCAAAAATTTGGATGAGCATATTAAAAATTCCATTATCATATCCCGCCGGATGAATCCGGAAAACCTGAATTCCCGGTTTGAGCGGGGTCTTTTTTCTGCGGACCAGGCAAAGACGGCCGGATTAATTGATGAGATAAATTACTATTCGGAAATGGAAGACAAACTCAAGGGCAATCTGGTGAATAAACCTTTCTGGAAAATGGATCTGGAATCCTATGTCCGTTCCCGCACGTATGATGATAGCTGGGCTTGCAAAAAGCGGATTGCTCTGGTGGTCATGGATGGGGAAATTACAAGCGGCCCATCCGGAGATACCTCTTTGTTCCAGAGTAATTCCACCGGTTCGGATACCATGGTGACGCTACTGGATAAAATTGAGCGGGATGGATCCATCAAGGCGGTGGTCATCCGGATCAATTCCCCCGGAGGGTCCGGACTGGCATCTGATATTATCTGGAAAGCCATCATGGATCTCAAAAAATCCGGTAAATACGTGATTGTATCCATTGGCGATGTGGCAGCATCCGGCGGTTATTATCTGGCGGTGGGCGGGGACCATATACTGGCAAACCAGACTTCGGTGATGGGTTCCGTGGGCGTGTTTGCCGGAAAATTCAGCCTCAAAGGGTTGTATGAGAAGCTGGGAGTCAATAAATATACGTATAAAATGAATTCCAAAGCATCCATCTGGTCAGAGACAGACACCTTTTCTCCGGAAGAGAAAGCTCTGTTGCAGGAACACATAAAGGACTTTTACGCCCTCTTTCTGCAAAGAGTGAAGACCAGCCGTAAACTGCCCATGGAAGAAGTGGAGAAACACGCCGGTGGCCGGGTGTATCTGGGCTCGTCCGGTATTGAGCGGAAGATGGCGGACCAGACCGGCGGTTTGATGCTGGCCATTGAAATGGCCCGGCAGAAAGCCCAGATCCGGGAAGACGAGCTGGAGATAATCCAACTCCCCCGGGGAGCCGTGGATATTCTGGATCTGGAAAACGGCACCCAGGTTTTTCTGCCTCATGTTGTGAAAAGTGCTCTTTCCCTGTACAACCGGACAACGGAACACAAAAATGACACCGTCTATTTTATGATGCCGTATGACCTCCGGATGGAATAACAAACCCTCGCGGATCCTCATCCATGCCCCCAACTGGGTGGGAGATCACGCGATGGCTTTCTCTTTTTATGTAACCGCAAAAAAAATCTTCCCGGAATCAGAAATTGATTTGATGGGAAGAACTTGGGTTTGGGATCTGCTACCCCTTGGAATTTTCCGTAATGTAATACCTCTGCACGGAAAAAAAATCGACCACCAGCTCATTCTAAAGCTGAGAAAAGAAGAGTATGATCTGGGCTTCACCTTATCCCCATCGTTCCGCAGTGCCTATTTTTTATTCCGGGCAGGGATTCCGGTGCGTCTGGGCTATCCGGGGGATATGCGGGGTTCCATTTTGCGGCATCCACGGTTTACCGGATCATTACGGATTCCTCCGCCCAATAAATACGAACACCGCTCCCTCTCTTATCTGCGGCTTTTAACTCCCTTTTTTCCTCCGGATAAAACGGCGGAAGATTATTTTTCCGTTTACCTGTCCCAAATAATGAATACTGATCTGGAATTGTCCCCGGAGAAAAAAAAGGAAATGGATTTCATTCTGAAGAAAGAAAAGATAAAAAAGAAAAACTTCTGGATAATCTGCCCCGGAAGCGTGGCACCGTCCAAAGTCTATCCCATGGATTATCTGAACCGGATCATCCATGGGTATCTGGAAAAAAACAAAACCGCACAGATTGTATTTTCCGGAAGTCGCCTTGAGAAAAAATATGTGTGGCAAATACTATCCTCTCTGGATGAAAAAATCCAGGCTCGCGTCCGGGATTTAACCGAATTAACCTCCCTGAGCCAGAGTGTTTATCTGATGGAAAATGCACGGGGCATTATTGCCAATGATTCCGGGATTGCCCACATTGCCGCATTTACGGGAACGCCGCTGGTGACATTTCTGGGGATGGGACGCAAGGAGGAGACCCTCACTCTGTCCCGGAAAAAAACCGTATTCAACCTGAATCTGCCCTGCTCCCCCTGCATGAAAAAATACTGCCCACGTAAGAAAGAGCCCATCGCCTGCCTCAGGGGAATCCATCCGGAATGGGTTCTGGATTCCATGCTGGGATGGGATGCATCAACCGGTGAATGAAAACTGGTGGTTTTCCAGAATATTTTTCACATGCTCATAGTAGAAAATCCGTCCAGTTTTATTCATCACTTTTTCTGCTTTCCCGGATGGGTCTTTTCCCCAGATAAAATGATTCACCCCAAACTGCCGTAGTGAATGCCGGCGGTTTTCATCATGGGAAGGATAGCGGATTTTTCCAGTCAATGAGATTTCCCCTGCTGCGGCCCAGGCTCCGGGGAGGGGAATATCCAAAACGCTGGAAAGCATGGCCACAAAAAGTGCCAGATCCGCTGCCGAATCCTCCAGCCGGGAGCCACCCCGGACACGGACAAATATGTCCTTTTCTGAAAGATGATAACCAAAATTTTTTTCAATAATGGCGGCAATCAAATGAATGCGGGATACATCAATGTTTTCCCCAATCCGGCGGCCATTGGAGTATCCGGCGGGGGTCACCAAAACCTGTATTTCCATTAATGTCACCCGGCTACCCTCCACCTGGGGAAACAAGATACTCCCAATTCCTCCGGTCTCTTCCATGGGGATAAGGCTCACATGGGAAGGAATTTCTTTTAATCCGGCGGCGGTCATTTCATAAATAGCAATTTCTCCGGTGGAACCATAGCGGTTTTTTACGGATTTGATGAACCGGTACTGTCCCCAGTTCTGGCTCTCAAAATATAAAACCACATCCACGGAATGTTCCAGAAGTTTGGGACCGGCAATCTGTCCGTCTTTGGTGACATGGCCGGTTATGATCATGGGAATTTCCCTGCGTTTGGCCAGATCAATCAACTGACGGCTTGCCTCCTTTATGGTGGAAACAGAACCGGAGCCGGAAGGACCGGAGGGAAACACAGTCTGGATGGAGTCTATAATGATCATATCTGCGACGTCCGTTTCCAGCACAGAAAGAATTGTATCCAGAGAATTCTCCTGCATAATGAACAGATGAGGATTATCCACTCCCAGCCGCCGGGCACGTTCTGCTATCTGGCGGTCACTTTCTTCTCCGGTCACATAAACAATCTTTTTTCCGGAGCGAGCCAGCTCCAGCAGCAGGGTGGATTTTCCCACGCCCGGTTCCCCCCCCAGAAGAACCACACTTCCCGGAACGGCCCCTCCCCCCAGAAGACGGTCAAATTCCACCAAGGGGGACAGACTCATTCTCTGCCGGGATTCTTCCATCGCAATGGAGGAAATGCTTTTCAACTGCCCGGGCGGAGATTTCCTTAATACATTTTCTTCCGTGGAAACATCCATTTCTTTCATGGAATTCCAGGTCTTGCAACTGGGGCACTGTCCCATCCAGCGGAGAAAAGTATCCCCGCATTCTGAACAAACATACTCAATCTTTTTTTTTGCCATTACTTTCTCACATCATGGAAAGATTATCCCAGTCATCCATGGGTATCCGGAACCTTTGCCTTTGTCCATCAAAAGGAGAGACAAATTCCAGATAATACGCCCGCAGATAAAGAGATTCAATATCCAGGGGAAATTTTCTGGCTGCCAGTTTTTCCTTGTAAATATTCTTTCTCTTTTCCGGAACAGAATAAATTGTATCCCCGACGATGGGATGGCCCATACTGGTAAAAAAGGCACGGATCTGGTGGGTTCTCCCGGTAAGCAACCGGATTTCCACCTGGGTGAAAATTTCTCCGGAACGGATAATCCGGAAATCATGGAGAGCCAATCTGGAAAAACGGGATTTTTTCTCCGTGGAAAATGCCATTTTTTTTCTGTCTTTGGGATGGCGGAAAATGTAACCCTCCACCGGGATCCAGTCACCCTCCGGTAAAAATCCCCAGACAATGGCACGATATTTTTTTGTGATTTTCTTTTCTTTAAAAAGTGCTGCAATTTTCTTATGGGCTTCATTGGTTTTGGCAATCACCATCAGGCCTTCCGTGGAGCGGTCCAGCCGATGGATAATCCCAGGCCGTTCCCGGGTGAGCCCATCGGACAGGGAATCCACGCTGCCCATTAATGCATGCACCAGAGTATCCTCTCCGGTCCCGGCTCCCGGATGGGTGGTCATCCCCGCCGGTTTTTTCACAATGGCAAAGTGGTCATTTTCAAAAATCACCGGTACCTTATCCGGGGACGGGCGAAGGATAAATATTTTCTCCTCCGGATACTCAAATCTGCCAGCTTCAGATTTTTTGCTTTTATAGGAAGGGCGGAGTATGGTCTTCCCTTCCATGGAAAGTGCCCCCTCCTCGATTAATTTCTGTATCCGGCTCCGGGATTGCTGCGGGTATTCTCTGGACAAAAAAACGTCCACCCTTTCTCCCGGCTCCAGGGTAAATTCCAGAACATTCATCTTCTGTGCGGTTTCACTGCCGCTTCTTTTCCATCAGATAAAAGGCCAGGGCCAGAACCAGTGCCCCCACTGTTATAAAGGAATCCGCTACATTATAAGTGGGCCATCGGTAGGTACCAATCCCCATATCAATAAAATCCACCACCCCGGGGCGAAAAAACCGGTCTGTAAAATTTCCCAGTGCTCCACCCACAATGAAGGAAATGGATATCTGGAACATACGTGAAAAATCCGGGGTTTTAATATAGTAAAAGAGAAGAAACAAAATCGCAAACCCGGTAAGGATGTGAAAGATAATGGCATTCCCCTGGAATATACCAAAGACCCCGCCCGTGTTGTGTGTGAGCCTGAACCGGAGAAAATTCCCCAGAACCTCATATCCTGAATAAGCATATTCAGGATTTTTTGCGGCGTCCAGAAAATCCAGAGCCCAGAACTTGGTCGCCATATCAAGAGCCCAGATTATGATAAAAGTAGATATAAATTTTATATCTACTTTTTGCTTAATGCCAACTATTTCCATACTTCATCCTTTAATTTTTTCTCAAAAAAACAAGATTCTCCACTTCCGTATACCTGGAAACCGGATGGAAAGTAATTCCTTTTTTAATAAAGTCCGGCATTTCCTTCCAGTCTTTTAAGTTTTCTTCCGGAAAGATAATATTTTTAATACCGGCTCTTTTAGCGGCAATGGTTTTTTCCTTTAACCCGCCGATGGGTAAAACATCCCCGCTCAGCCGGATTTCTCCCGTCATCGCAAATCCTTTTTTAATGGGAGCCTGCCGGTACAATGACAACAGAGCGGTGGTCATGGTAATTCCTGCGGAGGGGCCGTCCTTGGGGGTGGCTCCATCCGGCACATGGATATGAAAGTCATTTTTCATCCAGTATTTTTCATCTTTCACAATACTGCGGACCACCGTCATGGCAATTTCCACGCTTTCATTCATGACTTTCCCCAACTGCCCGGTTATGCGGACCCGCCCTCTCCCCGGAACGGCGTTAGCTTCAATGATGAGGGTTGCTCCGCCCATTTGCGTCCACGCCAAACCTATGGCCGTGCCGGGGTATTCCGCAAGGGAATTTTCTTTTTTGGTAAAACGGGCCGGGCCCAAAACCGCCTCCAGATTTTCATCGATGATGGATGGAAATGCTTTGCCGCGCACCAGAGCAGCCGCCGCTTTCCGGTATACCTTTTTGATATGCTGCTCCAGTGACCGTACTCCGGCTTCCCGTGAATATCCATCGATCAGTTCTTTCAGGCCATTCTGGGTGATCCGGGGAACATTGGATGTGCTCAATCCATTTTCTTTAATCATACGGGGGATGATATACTTCCGGGCTATGTTCATTTTTTCTTCCAGTACATAACCGGAAAGACGGATGACTTCCATCCTGTCCAGAAGGGGGGGCGGAATGGTCTCCAGGGTGTTGGCTGTGGTAATAAACGTTGTGAAAGATAAATCGAACGGAATATCCAGATAATGATCCCGGAAAGACTGGTTTTGTTCCGGGTCCAGAACCTCCAACAGGGCACTCGCAGGATCTCCCTGAAAAGAAACTCCCAGTTTATCAATTTCATCCAGCATTATGACAGGATCTTTTTCCTTGACCACCCGGAACGCTCCCATCACCTTTCCCGGCATGGCCCCAACATAGGTACGACGGTGGCCTTTAATCTCCGCTTCATCCCGCATTCCCCCCAGAGAAAACCGGAAAAATTTCTTTCCCAGGCTGGCTGCGATGGATTTCCCCAGAGATGTTTTTCCCACTCCGGGCGGCCCCACCAGACAGATGATGGTACCTTTTGCATTTTTCCGAAGCTTGATCACAGCGATATGCTCAATAATTCTTTCTTTTATGTCTTCCAGACCATAATGATCCCGGTTCAGGATTTTTGCGGCTTTTGCAATATCAATGTCCCGGAAAACCGGCTTTGCCCAGGGAAGATCAATGATAATATCCAGATAGTTCCGGATTACGGAATATTCATTGGAATGGGTATCCACATATTCCAGTTTGGAGATTTCTTCATTCACTTTTTCCCGTGCTTCCGCAGACAATTCCAGTTTTTCCGTTTTTTTCCGGTAGTATTCCGCACCTTTTTCTTTGCTCTCCGAATCCAACCCCAGCTCGGTTTTGATTTCCTTCAACTGTTCACGCAGAAAATATTCCTTCTGCTGGTTTTCCATCCGGTTATTGATCTGGTGCTGGATTTTATTCTGGAGCTTTATCAACTCCATCTCCCGGTGCAAAAATTGCAGTGTTTTTTCCAGCCGTTCCCTTGTGGAAAAGGTTTCCAGAACATTCTGGAATTCTTTTTTTTCCAAACTCAGAATATTGCAGGTAAAATCGGCAATCTTTCCCGGTTCATCCACATTCAGAAGGGCCAGTTTCATTTCTTCCGTAAGAAGAGGATTCTGGCTCATCACATCTTTTGCACCGGTGATTACCGCACGGGTGAGGGCTTTAATTTCTTTTTTATGATTTGACTTTTTCTCTTCATCCTGTTCTTTGTAGTATTCCACCTGAGCCACAATATTTTTCTCCCGTTTCTCGTATTGCTTCACGCGAAAACGGTAGATGGTATTGATCAAAAGATGCATCCCACCGTCCGGGAGATTAATTTTTTTTATAACTTGTGAGGATGTCCCCACCATAAACAGGTTGGTAATATCCATTTCATCCAGCATATCATCCTTCAGTAAAACAAAGCCAATGAATGATGTTTTTTCCAGAACCCGGCTCAGGATTTCCTGTGCCCTTCCGGGTGGAATCAACACGGGAGTCACAATTCCCGGGAAAATGGGTCTCTGCTTTAATGGAAAAATATACAAGTTTTCCGGCATCAATTGATCCACGGAAATCAGGAATTCGGAATTTTCACTGTTTTTCTTCTTCATAGGACTTGATTATGGCCACTTTTTTTATCCGGTTTGCGTTACAATGTCAACCTTTTTTATCTTCAACTGGTATGTGAGCCTTTCCCGGAAATATTTAAAATGAGGCTCCGCCACAATGGCCAGATTATTTTTTTCATGGAATTTCTGTGCCTCCCCTCCATGAAAAAACCATATACCTTCAATACTCTTGTCAGGAATCCCGGTGAAGAATACCTTTGCATGCTTCTCCCCCTCGCCGATATTGGATATCCGGACAGGACGGACCGCTGTGATTTCCACTTCCGGATGCGGATTCATAATCCCATAAGGAGAGAATACCAAAATATCATTCCAGAATGATGGGAATAAATCCAGATCTTTCAAAGAGGCTATCACTTTTTTTTCCTCTGTTTTTTTCCAGATGATTTTTCCGGTTGCCAGGGTCTGGCGGAATCTGGCAATCATTTCTTCCTTTCTTGCCAAATCCAGAGAAAATCCGGCTGCCCCTTTATGCCCACCAAACTGGATAAATAAATCGGCGTTCATTTCCAGAAGGGAATAGACATCCTCATTCTGGTACGCCCGGATGGATCCCCGGATTCCATCCACCTCCCTCACCATGATTACTGCCGGTTTTTTATAAACCTGGGATATCTGATTGGCCACATTTCCGGAAATTCCGGGATGGATGTCCGGATGGTAGATGATGACAATATTCTCATCCTCCTCCCGGTTTGCTTCTGTGGTGGCTATTTTTATACCATATAGGGAATACTCTTTGCGTTTTTTATTGATGGATTCCAGCTCATAGGCCTTTTTTGCCGCTTTTTCCGGAATCCTTTCCGTGAGCAGTTCAAAAGCGATGTCCGCCGTATCCAACCGCCCCGGAGCATTCAGAACCGGCCCAATAAAGAAACCAATATCAGATTCTGCCACCCGGAAATTTCTTAATTTCAGACGCAATAAAAGTGCCTCCAATCCGGGCGGGATGGGTGCTCCCCTGCGGTTCATCTCCGCAAGCCCAGCAGAAACCAAGATTCTGTTATCATCCACCACCGGCATCATGTCCGTGACAGTCCCAATTGCCGTGCATGCAAAAAACGGCTGAATTTTTTTGCGGATATTTGCGGTGGAGTGGTTTTCAAAAACAGTGTACAGGAGGGGAAGTTCCTCCCGTCCCAGTTTTTTCAGATACGAGGATAAAAGGGAAATGTTGCGATCCTTTTTTGCCTGGGCTTCCCAGAATTGGTCCAGAGAGTGAATTTTCATTTCTTTCCGGGGTGTTTCCAGACTTTCTTTCCATTCACCATGAAAAAATATATGATATTTATTTTTCCATTCCACCTGAATTTCCTGATGATACAGTGAGGTGAAAGAATACGCAAAGGCCCGGATAAACTTGAACGCCAGACCGGAAGTGGCAGGCTCGGAATCCGGATGGATATGGTCCATCCTTTTGGAATTAATGAAAGCGTCCACATCCGGATAATCCGCCGGATTTTCTGGGAGAGTGTGGTGATCCATAATGATAAAATGGTTCTTTTCATTCTTCAGAGTGGATATCTCTCTGGCATTACCGGAACCGCAATCCAGGATAATCGCAAGATCAGATTTCTCCTCCGCCAGACGGGTAGCCACTTTTTCCGTAACTCCGTATTTATCATCCTGCAGCGGGAAAAATACCTTCATGGAATGATGGCGGAATAACGGACGGAAAAAGTTATAAAGGATGGATGAGGAAATCACCCCATCCGCGTCCCTGTCCCCATAAATCAGGATTTTTCTGGAAATTCCATTCTGGTCATCCTCATAAAATTTTCTCATCAGGGATATGCCCTTATCCATGTCCGGCAGATGGAAGGAATTGCTCAGGAGACACGGAAATGGGAAAAACAGCCTAAGACTTTTCTGAAAGATAAATTCATCCCGCTGCCTGTTATCCATATTCCGGATGGAGTCCTTGTAGTACCCGGAAAGACGCTCATTCCATGCAGAGAATAGTTTTTCCTGTATTCCGGAGTGGCCGGGCAGGTACGCAGAGAGTATTTCTTTTTCCGTCATTCGGTTATCATAGTGCTGCTGCCATAGTAGCGGGCGCCTCTTTCAATTTGTAATTCTTTGGAAAAAATATCCCCATGCAAAACGCAGGTGGGTGCTAACTGGACAAAACCGGCCTCATAAATATTCCCCTGGACTTCACCCTGGATTTCCAGATTTTTAGCGTAGATATCTCCCTGGACACTTCCACGTTCGGTGATGATAACTTTTCCATCGCTTTTTATGATACCCTTAACGCTTCCCTCCACCACCAGAATATCATGGTAGTTTATTTCTCCGGAAAATTCCATGTCCGCAGAAATTCTGGTTATGTTTCCTTTTTCCATTTTTCCTCTCTTAATATTTTGTTTTATTCCATTGTTATTTTAAATGAATATTTATTTAAAATCTCATTTTTCATTTTATCCATCTTTGCTCTTTTTTCCCGGGCATGCAGATAGCGGTGCACTTCTTCTTTCCGCACCCCTGCTTTTTTTTCTCTGGACACAATCTGTTTATATTCCCTCTCCAGATGACCGGAATCCACCTTAATTCCGGATCCCCATTGCTTTTCCATGTAAGCGTGGGCAATTTCGCTCATTTTTTCCCACTCCATTCTCTTCTGGAAACGCACATCGGTATGGATTCCGGATTTCACTGCTGTTCGGGAGAGAATTTTGTTCTGAAGATAACGTGCAAAGATTTTTCTTTCCAGATCACAGTCCATGGCTGTTCCGGTATTATAACGGATGCGGTACCATTCCAGAAAGCTATGGAATTCATCCCGGTCAATTCGGATTTTTTCCGCCTGTATGATCCCGTCCCTGCTTTTCCAGTCACAGGGAAGAACAAAATCTCTGGAAACATTATGAAGATGGTATTCCTTATCTATAAAATTCTGGATCCGCTTACCCAGAATTTTATCCCAGATAAATCCCGCAGTCGCTTCCGCCCCGGTTTTCTGCTCCGGGGGAGAGTTTTCTTCCAGATGTTTCCGGTATTCTTTTTTATCCATTTTAAGGATGCGACCGGTTTTGATAATATGCCAGCCATAGATGGAATATACCGGCAGAAAAATGGTTTGTCCATCTTTCCGTATGGGATCCTCCAATTCCACATCCTGTGGACGAACGCCGGCGGTTTTCCCTGGAGAATATTCCATGAGAATTTCTGTATTGTCATCCTTTTGCTTTTTACAGAGAGCCAGAAAACCGGCAGGAATTTTTTTCTCCTCCTGAGTGAGGATTTCCCTCACCCGGCAGTATGAATGGGATGCGTATTTTTCCGGATTCCCCTCTTTCCTGAGAATCAGGGCAAACAGGGGGAAAGTCTCTGCCGGGAATCGGGTGTTCTCTGCTACAAATCCCAAATCTCCGCTTTTCCCCGATGTATTTTTATCCATGGATTTTTTCGCAGCATCCTCCCATCGGATTTTGCCGGCTTTCAAATCCTGGAATATTGCATCGGCGTCCTGCCTTGCTTTCTCAGGGGCTTCCTTCCCGGTGGTGATCAAAATATGAGAGATGGAAACAAATGGTTCCCGCACTTTCTCAGAATTTGTCTTCCATCGGCTCAGAAAAAAATCCGCGGTCACTCGTTCTTCCAGAATTTTTCCGGATGACGTTATTTCCGTATCATTTTTCCCCAGCGAGGATAAAATCCGGATCAATGCCATATCCCGCAGAATAATCTTTTTCTGTTCTTTCTGGAGCACAGAATAGTCCCCCAAATACATCTCTGCAATGGATATTAAATCGGACTCCATAATTGTACCGCCCTGGTATGTCGCTAAAGGACGGTCGCTCCGGCAAGAAATCCCCACCCCGAACAGAATAGAGATTATCATGAAAGCAACGAAACCAGATGGGCGATATTGTGTAACTGAAAAATATTTCATCTATATGTCCGGGGTCAGTCAATCATGGGTAATTCTTTGATAATCTGGTCCCGGCTTTTGGGAGTACTCTGGATTTCCTCTCTGCGAAACCCGGTGCGGGTAACGCTCTCCCGTCCGGCAGGCCGGAGAAAATTCTGGTCATCCCGTTTTTTTTCGGATACAGATATTTCCCGCTCCGATTCTGCGGATTTTTCATTCCCATTGCCGGAGTCTTTTTTCCCATAAAGGAAATCATAAATATAGTCTTTTTCCATTTCTTCCAGCGGGAATTTTTCCTTCTGCCGGGTTTTCACCACGCTGGTATGCTCCTCCGGATAAATCATCTGCAGAATCTTTTCCGGTGGATTTTCAATCTTGAGCTCCATGAGCTTGACTTTTTCATTCAAAAGCGTATTGATTTCCAGCTCCAAAGCAATCCGGACTTTTTCCGAATATTCCCGGTCATCCTGGAGGTTATTCTCCATGGAATGCAATTCCTCAATATCTCTTTCAATATTCTCAATCCACCGCAACACGTGGACAAATTTTATAACCTGCATATTTCAGTTAAGGGATTGAAAACGTTATGTCAAATATTTTATTTTCTAACTTTACAGGATTGGGGGAGCCCATAGTGTATCCGTATTATGTCATCAATCATTGAAGAAATAAACGCCCGGGAAGTCCTGGACTCCCGGGGAAATCCCACTATTGAAGTGGACGTGCATCTCCAAAGCGGAGATTCGGGAAGTGCCATTGTTCCATCCGGTGCCTCCACGGGCAAAAGAGAAGCCCTGGAGCTACGGGATGGTGATAAAAAGCGCTATGGAGGCAAGGGAGTCCTCAAAGCCATCGCGAAGATACAGGAAGTCATTGAGCCGGAACTTCTGGGTATGGACGCCCTGGACCAACGGGAAATCGATGCCTACCTGAATGAACTGGACGGAACGGACAATAAATCCAGACTGGGAGCCAATGCCATTCTGGGCGTGTCCATGGCCACCGCAAAGGCAGCGGCAAACTACCAGAATCTGCCCCTTTTCCGGTATCTGGGAGGTCCTTTTGCCCGTACTCTCCCCGTGCCGATGATGAATGTATTGAACGGCGGAGCCCACGCAGACAATAATGTGGACTTCCAGGAATTCATGATCGTTCCTGTAAAACACGACTCATTCCGGGAATGCCTGCGGCAGGGAGCGGAAATATTCCATAGCCTGCGGAAGGTACTGGCGGAAAAAGGATATGCCACCGGTGTGGGAGATGAAGGCGGATTTGCCCCCAATTTGAAATCCAATGTGGAAGGAATTGAAATACTGCTGGAAGCCATTGAAGAAGCCGGCTATAAACCCGGAAGCGATACGTTCATTGCCATGGATATTGCCGCCAGCGAATTTTATAAAAAAGGAATGTATGAACTGGCAGGGGAAGGAAAAACCCTGGATTCCGATGGAATGGTGGAGCTGTTCCAGGGTTATGTAAGTAAATATCCCATCGTATCCATTGAAGACGGCCTATCCGAAGACGATTGGAAGGGATGGAAAAAACTCACAGACGCCCTGAACGATAAAGTCCAGCTTGTGGGAGACGATCTGTTTGTAACCAATGAGGAAATCCTTGGCAAGGGGATCGATGAAGGTATTGCTAATTCCATCCTTATAAAGGTGAACCAGATTGGAACCCTTTCCGAAACCATCGATACCATGCAAATGGCCACCATCAACGGATACTCCTGTGTGGTTTCCCACCGCTCCGGAGAATCGGAAGACACCACCATTGCCGATCTGTCTGTGGCCACGGAAGCCGGCCAGATTAAAACCGGTTCCCTGAGCCGTACAGACCGGATAGCCAAATACAACCAGCTTCTGAGAATTGAAGAATTGCTGGATGAAAACGCGGCATATCTGGGCAAGGATGCCTTTCCGTTTCTGTAATTTTTAACGGTTCCCACTTGAAAGGGCTGAACCACTGGGCGTTTATTCCGTTCCTGACCGTGCTTGGGCTGGTTGCGGGAAACCTTCTGGTTTTTGCAGAAGGCGGATATCTGGATTACCGGAATCTTTCGTTTCAGAAAGAGCTCATGGAAAAACAGATATCCGAACTGGACGCCCGGATTGCGTCCACCCGTGGGAAACTCCAGGATGCGGATAATCCGGATAAAATGATACGGAATTTTGAAAAAGAGTATCTGGTATTCAAGGATAAGGTACAGATCATTAAATTTGAAGAGAACTCCCCACGGAGTAAGGCACCCACGGGGGAACAGAAAAATCTTTATGATCTGAAACTTCTGCAGAATATCTATATCATTGCCGCATCCATACTGCTGGTTTTTATTTCCCTCATCGCTTACCGCCGGCAGAATACCTCCCCCGATGATTCAACCCAGGAATTTTATTAAACGCCTTGCTTCTGTGTGCCTGGCCGGTGGACTTATGCTGGCGGCTGCTCCTGCGTTTTCCCAGACATCCCTGCACGATGCCCTGCTACATAATGATGCAAACATACGAAAATCCACCATCCGGAATCTGAATAACCTGAAATCCCTTCCCCAGGATGCGGATATTCTGGATACCATGACGTTCCTGCTGGAATATGAAAATATTCCGGAAATATCCCTTCTGGTCCTGGAATATTTTGAAAAAAGAAACTCCCGGGATGACTTTTTCTATCTCTCGGATTACCTGGCTATGGTATCCCACGAAGTGTTAATCCGGAAAGCCCTTTCCATTCTGGACAACTTGCACCGCCCCACCCTGCGCCGGGAGCTGGAAACCACGATTCTGGAAAAACACCGGCCGGATCTGTTCGCTCCCTATATCCAGCACCGGCAGGCTCTGAAAGTGGATTGTGACTTCAATGAAAATGACCAAAAATGGGTTGCCGGTATTCTGGCGGATTCCCGGTATTTCCGCTATCTTTCCCAATTACCCCCTGACCGATTCCTGGAAACCCATCGGCTTTTTTCCTCCTGTATGGAACTTCCGGCGGACTATGGGCATTTACAGAAAATATACCTGGGGGAAAATATTTCCACTGAATTAATGCTTTTTTACCTCCAGGACTGGGTGCCCAAACTGTCCGTGGATCATCGGTATTCCATCTATAAAACTCTCCTCCGCCGTAATCCGGATATGGTCATGGACGCCACCCAGAGTTTCCCGCTGGAAAACCGTCCCGGCCTGCGGAGGGCCATTCTTGTGGCGTTTCTCCTCCCCCGGGAATCCGGTGAACCCAGCTTCCGCAGCCAGGAATTTCTCCTGAAACTTGTGGAGATGGAAAACTCTCCCCGGTTTGCCTTTGTCATTGGAATAAATTACAAAGAATCCCGCTCCATCCTTAAAAAAGCCTGGATTCAGAAATGCGAAACAATAACCAATCCGGATGATCCCGTTTTTGATTACTGCCAGCTTGCCCAAATCCATGAAAATCCACGGAAGGCAAAAGATTTCTTGTACGGACAAAACAGGGAAATTCAGAACCGGCTGATGGAAAAATATCTCCAGACATACCTGCAGTATCCGGAGTTTCAGAACCGGGAATTTTATTTGAAAATTCTGAAAAAAGAAAATTCCCGCATGACCTTCCGCCTTTATTACCATCTGAGCCCGGAGGCATTTATCCGTGAAAAAGATTTTCTCTCCGCTTATGCCAGCTCCATACATTCTCCTGCCGTCCGTCGCCTCACGGAAGAAAAATCCGCCGTCCGGGAAAAGCTCCCTTAGTTTTTTTTCTTTGGGTACGAATTGGGTTCCAGAACGGTATCCTCCCGGGACGGATCCCGCTTTTCCGGATAATCCAGGCTGTAGTGCAGACCCCGGCTTTCCTTTCTGTCCAGAGAGGAACGGATGATCAATTGGGCCACCAAAACCAGATTACGCAGCTCCGCTACTTTCCGGGTGACAATGGAACGAGAATAAAAATCATTGATTTCCTCGTAAATCAGATTGATCCGGCGGATGGCCCTCTGGAGCCGCAAATCCGAACGGACAATGCCCACATAGTCCCGCATCAGATTATGGATTTCCCGCTTATCATGTTTGATGAGCGTCCATTCCTCAAAATACCGCGTGCTTTTTTTGATCCACTCCGGAATGCTCCCGTGATTTTTTTCCTTGACGGAATGTTCTCCCGCCTCCAGTCGCTTCTGTATATCCCGTGCCGCCCTGTCCGCAAAGACCAGACCCTCCAGCAGAGAATTGGACGCCAGACGGTTTCCGCCATGAATCCCCGTGGAGGCAGTTTCCCCCACCGCGTAGAGAAAATCCAAATCCGTCCGGCCATCATAATCGGTCAGAATTCCACCGCACTGGTAATGTGCCGCCGGTACCACGGGAATCATCTCCCGGGTAATATCAATATGGAATTCCTCTTTGAGTGTTCTGTATATATTGGGAAAATGGGCGATGGTTTCATCCGCATTCCGGTGCGTAACATCCAGATAAACATAGTCATCCCCGGTTCGCTTGAGCTCGGAGTCAATGGCACGGGCAACAATATCCCGGGGGGCCAGTTCTTTATCCGGATGATATTTTTCCATGAAACGCTCCCCCTCCCGGTTCCGCAGATATCCGCCAAAACCCCGCATGGCTTCTGTGATCAGAAAGGCGGGATCCCGGTCAGAAAAAAACGCTGTGGGGTGGAACTGGACAAACTCCATATTACGGACCCGGCAGCCCGCCCGGTATGCCATGGCAATCCCATCCCCGGTTGCCACCTTTGGATTTGTGGTAAACGGATAGACCCGTCCGGTGCCTCCGGTGGCCAGAACCGTGTAGTGTGCCCGTATAATTTCAATTTTATCTTCTGTATCATTCAAGACATAGGCCCCGTATACATTTTCTTTGGGAAGCGACGGATTAATCTGGTGCTCCGTGATCAGATCAATGGCCATGTGGTTTTCCAGAATCATCACTGAAGTTATTTTTTTCAGCCGGTCAATGAGAAAGTTCTCCACCTCCCGTCCGGTAAAGTCATCCGCATGCAGAACCCGGGATTTGCCGTGACCCCCCTCTCTGCCCAGATCCAGACTGCCATCGGATTTCCGGGTGAATTCCATCCCGCACTCCATCAATTCATTGACCCTGTCCACGCCCTCATTGACCAGAATTTCCACAGCATGGGGATCACATAACCCCGCCCCCGCTGTCAGGGTGTCCTCCAGATGCTTCCGTGGATCATCCGTCTCCCCCACCGCAGCCGCAATCCCTCCCTGGGCATAATATGTGGATGTTTCATCCAGACTTCTTTTTGTGACTAAAATCACCTGCCCGAATTTGGACGCTTTCAAAGCAAAAATCAGCCCGGATATCCCGGAACCCACAACCAGAAAATCGGTATGTTTCATGGCCAATTTCAAATCCGGCTTTCCCGGTGTCGATTCTTTTAAATGCGGTTTCCCCCCCGGTAAAAAAAATTATCATTCTCCGTTGTATTTCCGTTGTCT
The DNA here is from genome assembly GCA_020720785.1 of Leptospira biflexa. Classification (GTDB taxonomy): domain Bacteria; phylum Spirochaetota; class Leptospiria; order Turneriellales; family DYLW01; genus DYLW01. The sequence continues at coordinate 29,646 of DYOA01000017.1, read as the reverse complement.
GTTTCGTCCATTCCAACGGACGTTGGGGAAAATGCCGTTATAAAATACCGTGCGGAGAATGGATATGGATCGGAGAATGGATATGTATAAAGAAGAATTCTATAATGGGGTGCATCAGAAAAACCGTGGGACTCTCCCGGAGAGGCCATCCGGCGGGCAGCGATTATTTCATAAAACGTTATCATTAATAAAATCCTTCTCCTTGTCAAAAATATTGTTTCCCATGTTTTCCCCCGGGGTGACAGTCACTCTTCTCCTGGTGACTGTCACCTTCTCCTCTCTCCGGGCGGAGAGCCTGTACCAGTATGAGGATTTCTCCGCTGTTCCCGCTGCCGGCTGGAGTAATGCCACCGCTGGTACGGTGAATACTTGGAATAATACCAACCGGGGGGTAACCTATTCCAGAGAAGGGTCCTATTCTGCCGGCGGGGATATCCTTTTCAGGATCAATAACGGGGGAAATGGGCAAATGACATTTACCGGAGGCACAGGGCTCATCACCACAGAGGGCGGGGATGATGGGGAGATTGATGCCTATGACTGGAGCGTATGGTCAGGAAAGATGGCGGTGTATCATGGAACGTCATATTCCGCATCTTCCAGCCAGCCATTTGGCATCCAGATTATCAAGGAACGCACCCGCTTGGATCCAAGCGATGATAATGGTAATGACGAATCCCACCGCCACCAGAATGCGTTCATGTTTTATTTGTACCAGCCAGAGGCCGGGGTTTTTAACAATGCGAATATCCCACCGCGTCCTTTCACCAATATTGTGGGAATGTATGAAAAGTACTACGCCCAGAGGCCGGTTTTGGGCAATCCGCTCAGTGAGTGGGGATACTATATCTCCGCCGAGAGTAATTTCAATCTCACAACGGGGAGCCGTCCGGATGGTCAATCCCAGGATTTATCCGGAGCACCTCTACAATGGAATTATGATGATTATTATTCCACTGCTACTGTCGATGGTGGTAGCGGACAGTTGGATGACTCTGGGAATTATACAGATGCCATACATAACGCGAATGCCCCCAATTTGAATCCGGTGGGAATCCGGATTGTCCATAACGGCAGCACGCTCTACTTTTATACCAACCCCAATCCCATTGAAGGGGATGGAAAATACGATGCTCTCCCCAATGAGTATATCCGGATTGGTTCGGTGGGAGCCACTTTTACGGATTCCATGAATTTCATGCTGGGGGTGGAGACTCCCCGGAAGGATACGGAAATGCACTGGGTGGAGCTGGATAACCTCCTTATACGTTCCGTGGCGGATGGGGATGCGGCAGACACCAAAGTGGAGATGAGCCCCACCAAAGTCCGGAAAGCTACCTCCACGGCGTTTAAAATGCTGATCAATCCCACCATCAATACCAACGATGCCGGGATTGCGGAAATTAAGATTGTGAAACCCTCCACCTTCTCCGGAGCGTGGAGTACCGCCAGCGTGGGGGTCTACTCCACGCATGGAGCCGGTGTGGCGTTCAGCGACGGTACCACCAGCTATGTAAACGTGAAGAAGCTGACTCTGGACAACCGGGGCACCACCTGTACGTTCAGCCAGCCCGTAGATGGTTCTGTGGCGGTCTGTGCCAGCGGCGATGATCTCATTCTGCGTTTCCGCTCCGTGACCAGCGGCGATAATGATGTTATCAAAAATGGGGATGCGGAAAAACGCATTGCGGTGGAATTTTCTCTTACGGCTCCTGCATCGGCGGACTTGTCCGGAAAGGAATTTGCTGTCTATATTGGGAATGAAAAATATGATTCCTCCCATACAGACAATACCACCGGGAACGATGGGCTACGGTATGCCACCACCAGTTGGCAGAAAGTCCTGGCGGGAGACACCACGGCAAACTGGGCCAATAATACCACCACAATAAAAACCATGGACATCCCCACCGGTTATGCCTCCACCACTCCCTCTTTTATGTATGTGGGCGTTCCCTATGATTTCCAGACATTCATCCAGGCCCCATCGGATCCCAATAACTCCAATATAGATAAAGTATTTTACGAGGTCCGGGAATATAACTACACCCTGAACGGAACCACCTGTACTCTGGACAATCTGGCTCTTTCCAACGCCAATTGTTCCTGGACTTTGGGTGGAGTGGTGGATGTGCAGGACACCTCCTCCGGAACATCCAAGGGCTTTGGGATCACAGGAACCGGTTTTGCTACCAGCCAGGTAGAGAGTAATATCTGCACCGTGGGAAGCTGTTCTGTGGATGCCACCGGAGCCACCGTGCAGTTTTCTTCTGCGGATAACGGGATTCCCGGAAACGGAGGACTGGATAAAATCATTCTGGACATCACGGACACCCCGCTCAAAAAACTGGACAATTCGGACATAACCCAGCGGCAGTATTATAAACTGACCGCAAAAGTTTACAACACGGAAGTGGATGCGGCAAACGGAACAGATGCCACCACCGGTAGCTTTGGTACCTATTCCCAGTATTTTGAGCTGCGTCCCGCCAAACCCGATGCCATTGTAAAGATCGCCCCGGATACTGCCTGCGGGGCAGAGGGAAAACTATGCAACAACCTGAACCAGAGTGTCACTCTCACCATGACCAACCAGGGCAATGCGGGAAATTCCATCCGCCGCCTGCAGATCAATCTCACGGATGATGATTTCGCTGCGGCCTTGATTACCGGAATCACGGGTGTGACTGTCACCGTGAAGAATTCCGCCGGTTCCGGGGGCAGTGAATTCAGTTTTACGTCCACCACCCACCCGTCCCACTTCAGCCTCAAGACCACCAATGCCGAATGTGGCAACATTACCGATGTGGATAAATGCTATGTGGTGCAGTTGAATAATGTATCCGGCCAGAGTGGCAACAACCTTCTGGGACTTCTGGGAGGGGCCAATAATATTGCCCAGATTCAGTTCACCATCCAGGATGGTATCCCCAGTCTGAGTGCGGACAAAGAACTCACCTTCGCGGGCTATGTGGATAATGGGAACGGGGATGATCTCCAGGATAACGCATACACCCGGGATGGCTCCGGCCTTCTGGCTCTTGCCTGGGTTTCCCCCGTTGCCCGTGCCAAAAGCGAGATAACCCGGCACCCCACGTTCTCCTATACCAATGCCGGGGCTGGTTGCAGCAGCGACTATGTGGCCACCCCATCCAATACAAGGGAATTATACGTAACCAGTTGCAGCAACAATGTTAAATTTTCCTACTTTATATATAACCCCTCCGCCGTGGAAGACCCCACGAATGTGGAGAACGTCATCAAAGAAATAAAAATTACGGTGCCAGGCACCTTCTCCAATATTGCCAATCTCCAGTCCATCAAAGGAGGGACAGTCACTTTGGCCGGGCAAGAGGTGACTGTCACCTACGCGTCCCCCTTCCTGTCTCCGGGGGAAAACGATGAGATTGTGTTCACGGCCGATGAAGGCAATACCGTAAAGGGGACGCTCACGTTCGCCTCCACGGTATCCAATTCCGGAGCTCCGGCAGTGGAAAACCGCATGGCAACCACGGATAAAATCTCCGGCTCCAATGACATTGCGTTTGTGAACCAGCCCCTGACCGCTGTGGGATATGCTAAAGTGACCCACCCATCGGATGCGGCGGACAACGAAAGCGACCCCCTCAAGCTGGACATCAATGTGGCTTGGGATAATTCCAGCAAAGAAAATACCATCCGCTATTATCTGAAAAACCTGGGGCTGCCGGGTACCAAAATCCAGAAAGTCCGCATTTATATGCGCAACGGCTCCGAAACCGCCTGGGATACCGCCGGAGCGGGAGCCCTGACCAGTGGGGCCGGCGGGATTGCCGGGGACGCTTCCCATGCCTTTACTGCGGTGACGGGCACCATCAGCAGCACCACGGGCGGGGTCTCCTGCACCGCAGACGCCACCTATACCCGCAGTGATGCGGGGGGGGCCAAATATATGGACTGCGATTTTACCGGTCACGCATCGGGTGGGATTGACACATCGGCCACGGATGATACGTACATCCAATTTAAAATGGGGCATTATATTGCCATTCCCGGAGGCTCGGCCATTGGGTTGCGGGCACGGGCACAGAATGAGCTGGGAGTGGAGAATACCACGTTTTATCCCAGCAATACCCAAGCCTCCTATGCCCATATTGAAGCGGCCAGCACCGCCCAGTGGGCTGCTTCCACCGGTTCCGTGGAGGTCTCCATTGCCCGGCCGCAGGCATACATCTCCGGATATCTGGTACGTTCCTTTGCCCTCACGCAGAGCTCTGCTGTGGCTCATCCCATGAAGTATATCATTAAAAACGAAGGTTTGGGGAATAACGCCATCTATGCTGTCCAGATTGGAATTCCCTCCGAACTGAACGGAAAAATCTCCGGTCCATCCGCGACCAGTGGTGCCACGGCTTCCGTGGGTGCCTGCCATGCGAATGTGACGGCACACCACGCGGACTACACCCAGTGTATCATTGTGGATTACGGGGCGGGAAATCTGGCCGCAACGGTAGCAGACACTATCGATTTTACTTTGTCCAATGATCTCTCCACAGAAAAGGACTATGAATTTATCGTATATGCGGAAAATGACTCCGATGCGGCAGAGCCGGTGGTGTATGATTCCGGTACGCTGGGAGGAAGCGGCAACACCCGCCATCTGTATGTGGTAAAAATGCCCAAAGTCCAGCTTTCCTCCTCCGAAGATAAAAACTCCACAGCACCCGGAAATCCGGTGAAGCTACATAACATCAACCAAACCCCCACGGTCACGTACCGTATCCAGAATGAGAATGCTGCCGGCACGGGAAAGGCCATCCGCCAGGCAAAGATTCTGGTGCCCAATTCTTTTTGTATAGTCAACGGAACCATCCAGTCCAGTGTCATGGGGGCGGTGGTCACACCTGCGTCCTGTGGCGATCCCATTGTGCTCAATTATGAGGGATCATCCAGCTCCATTGCCGCCGGCAGTCTGGACGATGTGACCTTCCAGTTCAAGAAAGCAGCAACCGCAGCGGATTTTGACATTGCCTCCTACAACTGGAATGTCCGCGTTTATTATGACGATGGTTCCTCGAACGCTCTGGCGAATACGGATTACGACAAAGATACGCCCACCGGCGGAGATTGGGTGGATGCCAGTGCCAATGTATTCGCCGGTACATCCATTGCCACGGAGTTCATCCGTCCTCCCATGACCGCCAATGCCTATATTTCCAGTAACACCAGTCTGTTTGATAATAAATACAACCACCTGGGAGAGGACTTCCCTTCTTGGGGTGATCTGTCCGTTTCCATGGACGATGTAAAATTCAGCGTGTATGTGCAGAACACAACGGACATAACCTCCAATAATATCCGCTATGTAAAAATTACCGCTCCTGCATCACTGATTTCCACCATTGAAGATGATTCCGGAGTTTCTATTGTTAAAGATCCGGAGGGCACTCCATCGACCCTGGCATCTCCTGCGGACTACACTATTGTGGATAACGCAATAGATAACAATACCTTGGTATTACAGTTTACCGATGGCCGGTTTACCAAAGGGGACTTGCTGAAAATCAACTTTGAGATGAGCCGGGTGGGGACACTGCCGGGCTCGCCTTCCGCTCTTTTCCAGGTGAGCGTCACCAATGACGTAAACGGCGTGGAAAATCTGGCCGTGGCCACTTCTCCGGTGGCGGAAAGCTCAGCGAACACCAACCGGGCACTTACGCTACACTATTACCAGCCCGGTACCGCCTCCGAGTTTTATGTGGAGAAGGGGGACGTGAACGCCGGGGAAAACGGGGATATGAACATGCTCTATAACACGGAGACCACCCATAAAGCCAATGTGATCGTGAGAAATACCGGTCACGAGGGTTCTCTGGTGGAGAAAGTGAAAATCACCGTACCGGTGAATGTGTTCACATCCACATCCGGCAAACTGGCTCTGGTGGGACACAATCCCGGCGGAACGGATTTCACATATAGAAACGCCACATCCTGTCCGGACAGCACGAACGACCAGAAATATTTCCACTGCCTTTCCGGTTGCACGGACAGTGCCGGGGCCCCCCAGGTCAATACCACAGCACAAATTGTGCAGGTGGAGCTCTGCCAGGACAGTGCCAATCCCACGGACGATGGGCGGATTTTCCCTTCCGGACAGAATAATGACTATGTCACCTTTAAATTCACGGATATGGGGACGGCAACCCCCGCTGGAAGTGCGGATCTGTATCCCAGCCCTGCCGGTGCCGGGGATAAATTTGTGGTGGAGGTAAACTACAACACCCGCTATACCTCCGGTCCATATACGGCGAGCATCCTTTCCGGAAAGAGTGATTATATCTCCCTGCGGCGTCCCGTACCCAGCGGTGTGGCGTATATCTATACCTCTGATGTGCAATTGAAAACCACAGGAGGGGTGGATTTAACCAGTTTTGACGTGAATAAAAATGCGGCAACACCTTCCAACCTTATTTTGTACGCATTGGATGATGGTTCTTTACCGGCAAGCTCCCAATGGCCATCCACAGAAGATGGAAAACGAAAAATCCGTATCATCATAAAGAACACTGGATCTGCCCAGAATGATATCCGGGGAATAAAAATAAAAATCCCCCAAAATGCCTCCACCACGGGGGGGGTGTTTGTTCTTCCCGGGACCAGCGAGGCGGATATTCCGGTGCAGGATGACCATTGCGTGGATGATGCACATACTTTTCCCGGAAGCTGTGGCAGTGATCCGTACACAACGGCAACTGGTTTGATCTCCACCGGCAATGCCACCATGACGGCAGCCAATGATGCGGAGGGAAATAAAATCCTAACCATTCAGTATGCCAACGATACATTTGAAGGCCAGAAGGATGTGATGCTTTCCATCCCGGTGGATTATGCTCTGTTGAATCTTCCGGACCAGTCCCAGAGTTATCTGGTGATGTTCACGAACAGCGAGAGTGTGGCCACAGGAACGGCGGATAACGTGATGTATTCCGATGTGAACCCCAACGTAAAAACTCTTTCCGCTCCGTCCGGCCAGACCCTGTTGCATGATTTTGTCTATCCATCGGCCGTTTTGTATTCGGATATCACAGAAGGGAAAAATCTGTTCCATCTGACCAAAGCCTCCGGTACAGCCACCATCGCCCATACCCTCAAGTACCGGATCCGGCCCAAAGGAACCCCCACCAAGGCCATTGCCATCAAAATGCCCTACCATTTATTTGGAACAAACCCTGGGGTGTCTGTCGCCTCCCAGCTAGGTACAAGCGTTATTGTTACTTATATAGACACCCATAATGGCATCTGGGTGATCGATTATGGTGCGGGAGGTCTTTCTGCCGGAGTAGTGGATGTGGTGACTGTCACCCTGGATGGAACCCTTGCAGACACCAATGAAACCACCCTCACCATGGAAGCCCGTTATTATAATGTTGCGTCTCCGCCGGAATTCGCAGCTTGCGATGATGTTCCGAAAATGGTGACAGATCTGAATAGTGGCGGAAACGCCTGTTATGAATCCATCTTCACCGCCGCCAGCGGAGAAACCCAGACGTTCCGGGTTGCAAAAGCCCCGTATGGCTATGTGAAAGGGATCATCACTCCGTTCAAAAACCCCAAAGAAGAGCCTCTGGAGGTGAGCGTGAGTGTGCTGGATTCTGCCGGAAATCCCCTCATGGACTATGGCAATTCCCCCATCGGTATCACCACGGTGGCCGGAACCGGGGCGTTTGAGTTTTCCGGAACCTGGGGCACTGACAACACCGTTTCCGGGATTTCCGCCGGGGTGGTTCCTCTGTGCACGGATTATAACAATGAAGCCACCTGTACGGCCACAAGGGATGTGATCCTGAGCTTTACCGCACCCAAATACTCCGCTTTGCAGGTGCCAGTCACCCTCCAGAGAGGGAAAAAGCTGGATCTGGGAACCCTCGTGGAGCCATACGTTCTCAAGGAAGCCCCGTTTACGGTGGGTGGAACAGAGGATAATATTGCCGTGGCACGGGATGGGGCGTCCATCTGTGCACGGGTGACTGTCCCTCCGGATGGAGTGAATGAAACCTTCACCGTCCGTGCCAGTTGCACCAATATTGCCGGTCTGCGCTCCGGCTCCGACGCCAAGCGGTATGAAATAGAAAGTGCTCTGGCTTCCGGAAAAGAGAAAATAGCCTCTCCGGCGTCCATCAATCTGGCCCCGGTGTATATCCTGAATCTGTATAATTCCGCGGGAACGGTGCTGGAAAACATCGACCTGTTCCACCGGGAAAGTGATAAAGGCATCAACGAGACTTCCGTGGAATCCACGCTGGAGCTGATGTATAATGAAGCGGACATCGCGGCCAATGGGTGGTCAGAGAGCCAGCTTGCGGTATTCTCCTTTGATCCATACCGGAACTACTGGGTGAAACTGGGCGGTAAACCCAATCCGGATACCAATAGCATCAAAGTGGGCATCTCCACTCTCACCCGCTATTACGGGGTCTATGGATCCTCTTCCGGAGGCGGAGCCATCAGCGATGTGGTGATCAACCCGCGCGTGTTCACACCGGGACGGGGTAGCCGCTATTTTAACCGCATGGCCCTCCAGTTCAGTCTGGACCAGAGTTATCCCAAATATAAGGTGGCCATTTTTGATATGAGCGGCAAAAAGGTGGCCGAATTTGAAAAATCCGGCGAATTCCAGAGCGGGCAGATTTTCTGGGATGGTTATGATACCCAGGGGAAACTGGTACACGGCGGACTGTATATCTATTCCATTGAGGCCGGGGAAGAGAGATACCGGGGAACCATAGTGGTGGCGAGGTAATAACATGAAAAGAACAATGAAAAAATTAATGAAATCAGTAATACAAATCCTCTTTCTGACGGCTCTGGTATCCCCGGGCATGGCACTGGATTATTTCCATGATGATTTTAACGGGACAAATAATACCTGCGCTTCCAGTGTATCCACTGACCAGTGGTGTCTGAATTTTCCGGTGGGAAGGGATAAATTTGCTTCTGTGGACAGGGGGGGGTTTGGAGAGACATCTTCTGACAGCATACGCTTTGCCACCGGCAATCTGGATGGTCATGCCGTATCCAATGATACGTATCTGTATGTTGCCGGATGGCCCAATAACAATGATCTTGCGTACAATCTTTGGACAGGAAGGGCTGCCCGTTTTGAAAGAAAATACTCGGCATCAGAAAGCCAGCCTTTTGGTTTCCAGATTATCCGGTATTATGGGCTACAGGGGGGTAGTACCATTTATCAGCAAAGTAGCAACAATATCTGGCTCATTGAATCCTCCACCGGGTCCATATCAGAAATGCTGCCGAATGCGGCCACTAATGGTTGCACCAGCTTTACGCAAATTCCAGACGGAACACATTGTTCTTTTACAGATAGTCACCTCCATCCAGAGAATGACTGGAATGACTATGATTTTGATGTGATATCCAATTTTATTTTCCTTTTTGATAAACAATCCAATGAGACCATGTGGCAGTACTACTATGGCGGGGAGCAGGATATCAATCTGGCCACTGCTGCTACTTTTGATAAAAGCACACAGAATCTGGATGCCAATGCAGACGGTGTTCCGGACAAACGGGATGACCGGGAAGTGGGGATCCGGATGACCCATGATGGTACCAACGTACGTATTTATATGAACCCAAACCCCCATGGACGGGCCGGGACGTATATCAATGTGGATTACAGTACGTATTCCAATGCATGGTATGAAGTGACCAGCCGGGCGGTTCCGTTCAATACGAATATGAAAGTGATGGTGGGTCAGGAGCAAAGACTCTATACATTGGATAATGCCCAGGGGGCGTACGACCACTATCTGGTGCGTCCGGTGGCGGATGCCGTTACGGCGGAAATGACGCTGCCCACGAATAACCGGGCACTGGAGAACGGAACGGACATCCAGTTTGGGCTGAAGATTAACCCGTCCATCCGTGCGAATGACGCCGGAGTGGGGGAGATCTATATCCAGAAACCCGCCGGTTTTGCCGGTTCCAACTGGATATTCAACACCATAGAAGTATGTCTGGATCCCAGCAACAGCAATAGCGGAAAGACCTGCAACGGCTCCGGAGAGGTAAAATTAACCGCCCAGAATGCGAATGCCTCCACCGCTCTTGCCACCACCAATCCCAATACGAATAAAGTGGCCGCGTTCACTCTGGAAGCGGCGGACAACACCGGAAATAGCCTGGTTCTGCGGTTACGGAAAACCTCCTGGGCAGATAACCAGATTTTCCGCTCCACCACCACCGGAGCCAATATCCGGGTGTATTTCACCATGAACACCGGAGCCGCCAATGCCACCGGGGAGGAATTTACTGCCTGGGTGGGCAATGAGAAATTTGACACTACTGCCCAGGAGAGGATTCTGGATACCACCAACGGTGTATTCTATGCCACCACCCACAGGATGAAGGCCACTCCGGCGTCATCAGAGGCCCTTCTGGTGAAAACCTACGGACCTCCGGAAGCGACCATGATGGTGACCATGAGTCCCAGCCCTCTTTACTATGGTGAAGCAGATCCTCTGGCCACTCTGGAAATTTATACCCCGGCTACTTCCAATGGAGCGGATATTACCCGGCTCATCATTGATATTCCACAGGAAGGGGATACCCCGTTTGAGTTTGCCTTGGATGACGGCACCGAAGATATTGCCATGGTGGACTCCCTGAAGATTAACAACGCAGTAGAGGGCATCACGGCGTACCAGACCATCACGGACGATGGAAATGGCAACGCCAATGTGCTGGATGCATCGGGTTGTACCAACTATTTCTGTTATTATCCCAATGAAACCCCCCGGCGTCTGGTGGTTCGCTATGGCACCACGTACAAAATCCCCGGAAAAAGCGGTTTTGAAAGAATTACCTTTTTCTTCAAAAAAGCCCCACTTTTCACAGCGAACACCCAGATCACCGCCCAATGGGCTGCCCATGTGGATTCCCCCAATTTTCTGGATGACGCAACGCTTCAGGGAGTGACTCCGTACGATGCGGTGGCTGCCAATCTGCAGTCCGTTGTGAATGCGTTACCGGCGGATGCCATCGGCTGGGCATACCCCAATCTGGTCACAAATAACGTACAGAGTAATTTCCCCACCATCACCAATGGGGCTGCCAATATGAGCCCCCAGGGGGTTTACCGGATTAAAAACCAGGGAGGGGCGTCCAATATTATTGAAAGGGTGCAGCTTCTGATTCCTTATGAAGTGTACAACTGTCCCTCCGGAGATCCGCATGAAACAGATTGTGCGGTAGATGATACCTATTCCGGCGGGGATGCGGATGCTCTGCGGGAAAGACTCAATCCGGAGCCCATCACGGGAGCGACTTTTCACAATGTTAAGATAGATGGGGCATCCATTACGCCCACCATTACCGGTCCCACGAACGAGAGTTTCAGTGGCCATAACTGGAAAGTCATGCAGTTTGATCTCCCCGGAGGCAGTTATCTGGATCCGGGGGAGACGCTGGAAATCCAGGTGGATTTAAAATACTACCGTGCCACCACCGATCCGTTGCACACATTCCCCATCCTGTTTCGGGCGGATAACCACAACTATACGGACGCCGGCCCGCATTTTTCCATGGGTCAGGAAAGCCCGGCGGCAAGCTGGAGTGTGTCCCTGACTCCGCCGGATCCCAGAGGCGAGGCGTTTGTTTACCGGAGTCTGGTAGCCAATTCCCCGGCGGAAGTATACACGAACGAAATCACCCAGGGAACCACCGAACTCAAAATGAAGCTGGTGAATAACGGCGGGAAGGATAACAACATCAGCCAGACAGTGATCCATTATCCGTCTTTTCTGTCCATAACCGGGATATCCACCCAGCGTTATGTTTCCGGGGTGGCATCCGGAAGTGCGTATACAACGGCCACCATAGACAATGTGGCCAAAACGGTCACCATCAATTACGCCGGACTGGGTTCCGGGGCCATTCCCTCCAACCAGGATACCAGCTCCCCGTATGAAGTGATCACCTTTACGGTGGCCCAGGACGCGTCCCTCACCAATCCCGGCGGGGCGGATGCGTACTGCTCTGTTCTGGATACCAACGCTAATGGCATCTTTGAGACCATCAGCCCATCGGCCTGTGATGGGAGTGACGGGGACACCACTAAAAGAACCGGTACCTTTTATGTGAAACTGGAGAATGCCTCCGGTACGCTTTCGTATGCGAAAGCCTCCACCGCAAAGACCTTGGATATGGAACTCCAGTTTCCGGATCCTTCCGGGGTGTCCTTTTTTACGGGACCCAAAACCGCCACAGAAAATTATGATGTGGACGCCACCGAGCCGTCCACCACCGCCGTTCTCTATGTGAAAAATACCGCCACGGTGACAGAGAACAATCTGTACAAATACGATGTGGTATTCCCCACCGGGATGGTTGCCGCTGCACCCACCATCAATTCCATCCAGAGAAATACGAATGGGACCACAACCTCCATGGCCGGCAAGTATACCTCTTCCTGGAATGCCGGCAGCCGGACATTCACCATCCAGTATTCTGCCCTTGCGGACGCCCTGCCCAAATCCGGAGTCGCCTCTGACGGAAATTCCGTGGTGGACGTTATCAATTTTACCTTTACGGATTCTGTCACGGATTTTGGTACCCAGTCCATTGTGGTGAATCTGTATAATGAAGCCAATGATCTTTCCACCGGAAAATACGCTCCGGCCACCAAATACTATGGCTCCGGAGACACGGACGATGCGTATAATGATACGGATAACCAGACCAATCAGCTTATCTATAAAAAACCCCCTCCGGAAATGGGAGCCACCATGGAGCCAAAAGTGGTGTACCGTACAACCGGGACAGACACCGTCCAGTCCAAACTATTTTTAAAGAATACGGCCACCTCCGGCGGTTCCAACTACGTAACCGAAGTCAAGCTCCAGATTCCCTCCGGAGTGAGCGTGGCGGATGGGGCGGTGACTGTCACCCCGGCTGCGACCGTGACCTGTATCCTGAATGCGGATAATTCCGCGTCCACGTTTCCCTGTACCGGTGCCGATGGAGAGGCCCTGCGGATGGTATGGACGGCTCCGGGACTGGCTCCGGCCGCCACGTCATCCGCCCTCATTTCATGGAGCCATTCCATCAATACAGATACCACCCGGGTTTGGAACGCAACGTTTTATAACGGGGACGGCAATGGCTACGGGAATAAAGAGGTCATTCCCGCTTCTCTCCTGACCACAGAGTTCCTTACCCGTCCTTCCGTAAAAGTAGAGGTCATTGAGAAGCCCACGGATCCCACCAACCCGGCGTCCCGGATCAACAACCAGGCCATCCGCTCCACGGTGACAGACTACCACCGTTTCAAGATGACCATCAACGCCAATTCCGGAAGTGCAAAAATCCATCGGCTCAAAATTACTCCTCCGGCGGAGTTTGATCTTTCCAGCTTCCAGAGTGTGGACGCCTTACCATCAGGAACCACCATGACCGTCTCCGGCAGTGATATCCTGGTAAATTTTTCTCTGGGGAAACTGGCCACATCCCAGGCCAATCTTGAATTCCGCCTCAAGGAGACCCGGAGTTTCAACGTCCCCGGAACCCATTCCAACGCGGAGAATCTCACCTGGAATGTGTATACAGACTATTGGTCGGATCTTTTCACCAACGCCACCTATTCTCATACCAATCTGCCGGGACCACTTTTTACCGGCAAGCTGACGGCAGATTCCAATGATGATCTGGAGCATTACCATTCCATCGCCACTTACGACACTGCCGTGGCGGAAAATCCGGTGAGCGGCACCGGGGATGCAGGTCTGACCTGGAATCTGACCAGCCTGGCCAATCCGGAGGCACTCCATATTATGTATGTGTATCCGCAAACGGTCAATAAAATATCGGCGGGAAATCCGGACTATCCCTGGGAGCAGGTGATTCTGGTGGAAAACCGCTCGGAGCAGTATAATGACCTGCGGGTGGTGGACATTACCCCGCCGGCTCTGGTCAAATGCATAGCGGAGGATAACGGTTCTTCCTGTGTGGCCACGGCAATCCCCTTCTCCCGTTTCCGGCTGTATTCCATACCTTCTGCGAATGCTCCGGAATCCACGTCCGGCGGGACTCTTCTGACCCGCAGTACGGATTCCTGTGCCACGGGGAATTATACCATAAAAGATGTGGATGATCTTACAGAGGTGGATTATGATGTTCCCCACAAACTCCGGATCACGCTCTGCGAAAATGCCCGGTTAACTCCTGTGAGTGTGGGCAGTAAAAAACTGGCCCTCCATTTTGACGCAGCCCACAACCAGACAGCTTTGGCGTTCCATGCGTGGACATTCAAAGCCGGGAATTTCAATGATACCACGGTGGTCTCTCCGGACTTCGCCCTGCTTTCCAACGCCAGCCAGACCACCCAGACAGAGGTGGTACAGCCCACGTATAAATCCAACTTCGTGGTGGATACCCGCACCATCAAGGCGGAATCCTCCTCCAACACATTTACGTTCACAGTAGCCAACCAGTCCACGGATGCCGATGACAAAATAACCAAAGTGCGGATTGCATTCCCTGGTTATTTTGATCTGAGTGGTTTAAGTGCGGCCAATGTGAGCTCCACCCGTGGAACGTTTGAACTGACCAAAAGCGGAGTGTACAACGCCGGAAGTGCAAACGCGGATAAATGTGATGCGGGGACGGCCATCGACTATGAAACCACGGATATTTCTGCCGATGACCTGAATCCCCAGGAGCCGGATTCCTTTAACCGGTGTAATTATGTCCAGCTAACCTATGCCACTCCCATTACCAAAGACCAGTCCGATACTATCACGGTCACCCTGCCGGATACGTTCTTTGATGCCGGCTCTGTGGCGGCGGATTTGGCTATGGCATCCCGTCGGGATTTGAGAGAAAACATTGCCCGTTCCGAAACACCAGTGGAAATTACGGACGGAATTGGGAATGATGACAGTACTTGCGAGGCCGGGGAGGAATGTCTGGGCGGAAAAATCTCCTTCAAGGCATCCGCTCTGTATGAAACCAGTGGCGGGGGCTATGCGTTTATCAAATCCTTTCCGGAAGAATCCAACCTGATTGAAATTGCCCAGAGCGATCCATCCGCCATTGCCTATATCACGGAACCCCGGATGCTTATGGAGGATGAAGTGGATGGTTCCATCGGGACTCCCCGTACCCATACCCTGCGGATCCGGGTGGAGAATACAGCCAGCTCCCTCACCCAGGCGGGAAATGTGATCTACCGTCTCAAGATAAAAATTCCGGATAATACCATGGCCATCCAGGGCGGTGTGAAATTTGATTCCGGTGTAGGTGGCTGGGGTACCCCAGATGGGAAGACTGTCACTAAAAATGCGACCGTCACCCAGATACAAAATACCGATGGTACTGGCGGCAATGACGGCGGGGTGTATACCATCGACTATGAACCAAAAAACGGCCTGCGTCCCGGAGAAAGCGATATTATCCAGTTCCGGATTGAAGAGTCCGCCACAGAAAGCGGAAACATTGATCTGATTGTCCACGCGGATAACCATTCCGGAGTGGATGCCCAGAAT
>DYOA01000017.1:0-14004 GCA_020720785.1 Leptospira biflexa | reverse complement strand
AAACATTGATCTGATTGTCCACGCGGATAACCATTCCGGAGTGGATGCCCAGAATAAAGAGGACACATCAAAACAGATACAGGCAAATGCAACCTTTACCAATCAGGGGATTGCCCTGAACCCCGGGTTGGATCCCAATAAAACCCTGCGTCTGACCATGCTGAATTCGGATACGGATTCCATTGGGTATTCCCAGTTTTTTGTGGATCCGGATCTGTATGATGTGTCCAGTGAAAATGACCGTGCCAAGCTGGCCGGATATCTGGATTCTCCGTATGTGGTTTCTCTCCTGGGGAATAAAGCCCAGATCACGTACCTGTTGCAGAACGGCTCCCAAAACTATACAATATCCCATGCCTTTCTTTATCTTTCTGAAATGGATGTCTCCGCTCATGCGTCCGGCCCCATTCATACCCTCTGGAGCAAAATCCTCACCTCTGCGGATAAAGTGACTGTCACCAGCTCCAAAGGCGGAGTCGTCACCCTGCCGGCCAGTATTTCCACCGCCACGGAAGATTACAATAATCTGAGCGTCAATCTGCTGGATCTGTACACCCAGGATGGAAGCTATGGTGTGGATACGGACAGTTCGGACGGCACCCATTTTGAGACCCTCCGCATTCCGGTGGACTATTCTGCCCTTTCCGGGGGTGGCCTGGCCATCGGCGAGATTGATAAAATCACCATCACGCTCACCCTGCCGGAGGATCTGGATGATAACCTGGCGGATGATACCCAGATCTATACCTATGACGCAAAAGGGGTGATTGCATCCGGAAACGGGAATGCGACCACGTTGAATGGAAACTATTACCTGAAATTGTCTTCCCGTGTAAAAAAAGTCGGAGTGGGCGGGGATCCCAAGGTCACCACAGAAAACGGAAATCCGGTTTACCAGTATTTCCGCAAACCCATCTATGGGCGGATCATCGGGCAGATTGCCCCCAAATTCCAGTCCACCAGCACCGGGATGATCTCCGTGCTATCCTCCCTCCAGTTCACCCTGTACCAGTCCGATGCCACCACCCGTGCCGTGGATGTGAACAGTGCCACCGTACCGGTTTCCGTGTATAAGAAAAACGGAGAAGGAGAGTATCCCACCTTTATTTTTGACCGGCTGGCCGATGGCAACTATGTGGTAAAAGTAAACTCATCGAACTCCCTGCTGGAAAGCGTGGATTATATTCTCAAGAATACGGATGTGGAGCAGAAAAAAACCTGGAGTACGTTCGTTGTCACCAAAGGGGTAATTACCCGCCCGGAAAATGAAGTTCCAGGACCATACCAGGTCAAATACAAAAAACTGGATAGAGACGCCGTGGCCAGCCAGGAAGTGTTTAATATGAGTGATTATAAATCCAGGCTCATTCTGCCTCCCGGTGCTCTGGATAACTCTCCCCGGATCAATATCCGCATGGAAGAAACCGCCAGCCAGGTTTATGGTATTACTGCGGACATAGGTAGCCAGCAAAGCGATTATGGTTCCTATAGCGTTTCCAACCGGGGCGGGCACTATGTGTTCAACATCGTCACGGAAATGGAAAAATCCGGAAGCTTTACGCCCGTGGTGGAAAACCAGCTCAAAAGCGACGCCACCCTGATTCTGGGATATTCGGACGCGGATCTTTCCGCCAATGGGTGGAGTGAGTCCAGCCTTTCCATCTTCTATTGGGAATATACCCGTAAGAAATGGATGAAGGTGGGCGGCACGGTAAATCCTTCCGATAACACGGTCACCGCAAATATCACTTACCTGCACCGCACCTATACCATACTCTCCAAATCTGCGGATGCCCCCATCGACAACGTGGAAGTCTTCCCACGGGTGTTCACCCCCGGCCGGAAAGACTCCTATTATGTGAATGGAAAGGACTATGTGGAAGGGTATAAAACATTCGCGAACATGAAACTCACGTTTGATCTGGATGCCTCCGCTAAGGAATATGAAGTGGCCATCTATACCATGGATGGGAAAAGAGTCCGCTACTGGATGAAAGAAAATACGTATAACCAGGGCAGTGTCTACTGGGATGGCCGGGACGATAACGGCAACTTCGTGCGCGGCGGGGTGTATATGTATTCCATTCGTGCCGGTAGCAACCGTTACCGGGGAACCTTGGTAGTGGTCAGATAAAAGGAGAATAGATAGATGAAATTGAAAAAAATTATGGTGAGCGTCACCTTTCTTATGGTGAGCGTCACCCTTTTAGCAAATCCCCAGTGGGATCTGATAAAAGGGGTGAAAAAGATGGATGTGGAGCTGGTGAAAACCTCCCTGCAGGCCGGGGCGAATGTGAACGCTTTGGATAAATACGGGTTTGGCCCTCTGCATTATGCCGCCGGCATGAATTCCCCGGAAGTTCTTCAGCTTCTGCTCAAGAACGGTGCCAAAGTGAACCTGAAAGTGGAGCGACTCCGGATGAATGCCCTGCATATTGCTGCCATGAATGGGATGACCAAAAATATAGAGATTCTCCTTAAAACCGGGGCGGATCAAAACCTGGTGGATATTGACAATCGTCGCCCGGCGGATTATGCACGCGATGCCCAGACCGCCGGTAAATGCGAAGACTGTGCCTCCCTGTTGCCGTAAATCCGGAGGAGTCCGTATTATATCAAAAAAGGATCCGGGGTTGCCAGATAGTTACGCACATAATCCCAGATGGAATCTTCCAGAGATGTCATTGGGTTGGTGAAGCCGGCGTTCTTTAATTTATTCATTTCTGCCTGGGTAAAATACTGGTATGCCCCCCGGAGATTTTCCGGCATATCCATATATTCAATCCGGGCAGGCAGCTCCATAGCGGAAAAGACGGCTTGGATTAAATCATTCCAGCTCCGGGCAATCCCGGTACCCAGGTTATAGATGCCCGGTTTATCCGGATTGTGTGCCAGATACCAGATCACATCCACCACGTCTTTTATGTAAATAAAATCCCGTTTCTGTTCCCCATCCAGATATCCTTCCCGATGGGATTTGAACAGGCTGAATTTTCCTGTCTCCCTGATCTTATGGTATGCTTTGAAAATGACACTGGACATATCTCCTTTATGGTATTCATTGGGACCGAATACATTGAAGAACTTGATGCCGGTCACTTTATCCAGATAATGATTCCGCTGCAGCCACAGGTCAAAGAGTTGTTTACTGTATCCGTAGCGGTTCACCGGGCGGAGTTTATCCAGGATGGAGTGATCATCGGTGAAGCCATTTTCCCCTTCCCCATACGTGGCGGCACTGGAGGCGTAGATAAACGGTATTTTTTTCCGGATGCTCCACTCGGCCAGTTTTTGGGAAAATTCCACATTATTATCGTATAGATAGTCCATATCGGTTTCGGTTGTGGAAGAGCAGGCTCCCAGATGCACCACCATGGAAACGCCGCCGGGCATATCGTTCTCTGTCATCCGGTCATAGAAGTCAAATTTGGACTGGTACTGGGCAAACCTCAGGGGAACCAGATTTTTCCATTTATCCGATGTGTTGATATTATCCACGATGAGAATATTGTCAATGCCTTCGCGGTTCAATTTCCACACAAAAGCACTGCCAATGAAACCGGCTCCTCCTGTTACAATAACCATTTTTCCCCCTTACCACTGCAACCGTGGATTTCTGGCTGCCCCCACTTCATCGATATGCCGCACGGCGGTATCGTAAGGAGATCCGGCAATCCTTGCCCTGCCCTCATCGGATGCCCGTGCCATATCCACAATTTCCCGCACGCAGGATATAAAATAATCCATTTCTTCTTTGGATTCTGTTTCTGTGGGTTCAATCATAATCGCACCGGGTACATTCAGCGGGAAATAAACGGTGGGAGCATAAAAGCCCCGGTCCAGCAATGCTTTGGCCAGATTCATGGTGGAGATACCGGCATCCGTGAGTGTCTTCTGGCTGAAAACGGCTTCGTGCATGGAAGGATTTTCTGATGCCGGTTCCAGGAAACCGGACAGTTCGTTTTTGATATAATTTGCATTCAGAACAGCCTTTCCGGAAATATCTGCCATCCGGTTTCCCACGGTTTTCAGGTACGCCCAGGCACGGATGATGATCCCGAACTGTCCATACCATGCTTTCATTTTGCCGATGGATTTTGCCGGGGAATAGAATTCATACCAGGGTTTCTGGTCTTTCAGGGTCATACGCAGAGAGGGGCTGGGGAGATAGGGTGCCATTCTTTCTGACGCACCAATCGCTCCCTGCCCGGGTCCACCACCGCCATGGGGGGTGGAAAAGGTTTTATGCAGATTCAGTTGGGTCACATCCACACCCATTTTTTTGAAGGAGACCCTGCCAGCGATGGCGTTCAAATTGGCACCGTCCATAAAAAGAAGGGCATGGTAATTCTCCAGGATTTCTTTAATGGCAATAATATTTTTTTCAAAAACCCCCAGGGTGTTGGGATTGGTAATCATTAAAGCGGCCGTTTTATCATTAATTTTATTTTTCAAATCCTCCAGATCCAGAGTGCCGTCCGGGAGGGATTTCACCTGCACGGAATCAAACGCTGACATCATGGCGGAGGCGGGATTGGTGCCGTGGGCGGAATCCGGAATCAATATATTATTTTTATCCACGCCTTTATCTTCAAAATACCGGCGGATCATAAAAACACCGGTCAGTTCCCCATGGGCACCTGCGGCCGGCTGGAGATTCACGGAATGGATATCCAGAATATCTTCCAGCATTTTCTGGGTTTCATAAACCAGACGCAGAGCTCCCTGGGAATATTCTTCCCCCCAGGCCGGATGGGCGTTCAGATAGGCCGGGCGAGCGGAAAGGGAATCATGCATCACGGGGTTATATTTCATGGTGCAGGATCCCAGAGGATAGAGACCGTCATCCCAGGAGTAGTTCATCCGTGCCAGACGGTGGTAGTGCCGCATCAGAAGGGGTTCCTTCAAATGGGGAAACACATCGGGTTTTTTCCGCTGGACTTCCCTGGGCAGATTATCCTGCCGGGGGCTCTCTTCTTCAAGCCGGCCGTATTCGGCTACCAGCGGGGATCTGCGGATGACCATGGTGGTCTTATTCTGGAAGGACGGAGTTTCCTGCATATTCGTTATCCTCATCAAGGGACTTCATATTCCCGATAAATTCCAGCAGCACCGGATTAAGAGCGTTCATACTCTCCTTTACTGTTTCCAGCACGGAACCATGATCCACCCCGTTGCCACTGATACCAGAGCCATAGTTGGATATAACGCTGAAAGCAAAAATTTTCATACCATGGTATTTCCCGGCCACGGCTTCCGGAACAGTGCTCATTCCCACCATATCCGCTCCCAGCTTGGCCATCATCCGGATTTCCGCCGGGGTTTCAAAAGAGGGGCCGGATACCGCGTAATAAATCCCCTTTTTTATGGGAACAGAATATTTCTGGCCGATGGCCATAAAATCAGAAATCAGTTTTTTATTATATGTTTCCATCAAATCTGTAAAGGGTTTTTCCAATAGAAATCTATGCCGGGAGGGGTTTGCTCCCATGCCGTTGATATGATCCTCAAGAATCACTACATCGCCCGGATGCAGATCCCCGGACACACTGCCGGCAGCATTGCTCAGGATGAGGACATGCACCCCCAGTTTGGCCAGGACGTGGACCGGAAACGTTACGGTTTCCATGCCATAACCCTCATAATAATGGATTCTGCCGGAGGCAATCCAGAAAACGGTGCTGTTCTGCCGGGCCAGGATGAGTTCGCCGGCGTGACCCGGCACCGAAGGTTTCCGGAATCCAAGAATTTTTTGATAGGGAATACGCCCCAGAATTTCCACATTCCGGATAAATTCCCCCAAACCGGACCCCAGGAAAATGGCGACTGAGGATTCCGGCAAGGAAATTCCCATTCTGGATTGGATATATTTGGTCGCTTTATGGATTTCTTTCCGGTATTTTTTTTCCATTATTTGTACTCCTATTTATGATTCCGGATAAAGCCGGCAAAAACTTCCAAATCATTTTCCATTTCTTCCACGGAGAAATTTCGCAAATGCATTTCCAGATTCTGTGCGTATCGTTCCATAAATCCCAGATTAAAGCGAACAGAGAATTCTTTTAATTTCCCACAGAATGTGGCAATATCCTCCGTAACCATGGATCGATGGACATTGTAAAAAAATGGTATGATATCGAGTTCCAGAAGCGTGTAAATATGGATGGGCAGATGAACCATTCTAAAATCTGTATTCTGATCCAGGGAATCCGGCACTCCGCGAAAACTCTCCCATTGAATTAATTCCTTGCTCACCTGTTAATAAGACGTTTTATCCATTAAAAAGGAAACAATATAGTTTTTTTTCTTTATGCGTTCCCCCGTTATTTTTTTCTGGCTTTATGCATCGCGTGCCGGATATCCACTGCCCCTACTGCCACGGGAAGGGATATATCCTTCGCCCGCCATCGGGTAAGAAGAATTTGCTGAATCTGGAGATTTGCCAGTGTGTGGAAAAATACTGTGAATGCGAAAAGCAGTATCCATATCTGATCCACGAATACAAAACCGGAACCACCAGAGTCTGCGTTTGCAAAAATACACGGGAAACAGTGAAAAAAATCCAGAAGACGTTTCAGAATTCCCACATTCCCGGAAAGTATATCTACTCCCGTCTGGACAGTTTCCAGACAG
The DNA here is from genome assembly GCA_020720785.1 of Leptospira biflexa. GTDB lineage: Bacteria > Spirochaetota > Leptospiria > Turneriellales > DYLW01 > DYLW01. The sequence continues at coordinate 7,371 of DYOA01000017.1, read as the reverse complement.
ATTTCTCCGATGATCCGGGTATCCGGACATCTCTTCTGGCGGCTTATGATATGGCCATTAATTATCTGGAAAATTATAGCCAGATATCCCTGGAAAACCGCTCCGGATTGTATATTTACGGACCCACCGGCACCGGAAAAACCATGCTGGCGTCGTTGATCCTCAATGAAATCATCTATGAATACCAAATCCCATCCCTTTACATCAATATCACCCGGGACTTTTTTAATCCCATCCGTGCCACGTTCAATACAGAAAATGCTATGTACGGGAAGGGAGAGGAAATATACAATAAAATAGCACAGAGCGACGTGCTGGTCATAGATGACTTTGGCGTCCAGGCCGATAGTGAATGGGAAAAAAGAACTCTCTACGATTTAATCAATTCCCGCTATGAAAGCATGAAACCCACCATCATCACATCCAATGAAGAACCCAGAAAATGGAAAGATCTTTTTAATGGCAGAATCTTCTCCCGCCTGGAGGAAATGACAAATCCCATTTTTATTGAATCTCTGGACTTCCGTACCCGGTTCAATAAACATCCGGTTCCGTGATTTTCCCGAACAGAGTGACAGACGTGGCAGATTCCACCTTGACCTGTATTTCCTCATGCCGGGCAATCCATTCCTCGCGAAGATTCCGGGAATCCAGGAGAATTTTTTTTCCGTTTTCACTTTTTCCCGTGATGTATTCCTGACCGCGTTTGGAAAATTCTTCCGGTATCATCTGAACAGTGCTTCCCAGATAGGTCTCATTTTTTTTGCGGGCTCTTGTATTCTGTTCCTCTATGATAATCTGCAAGCGTTTGATTTTTTCCTCCGGTGGGATGTCATCCGGATATTTTTGCCGGGCATACGTGTGGGGTCTTTCTGAATAAGCAAACATGAATGCGGAATCAAAATCGGCCAGTTGCATAACTTTCCGTGTCTGTTCAAAGTCCTCGTGGGTTTCGCCCGGAAAACCCACAATAATATCCGTGGTCAGGTTCAAGCGGGGAATTTCCCGGTACGCGTTTTCAATTAATTCCAAGTACTCTTTCTGGGTGTATTCACGCTTCATCCGTTCAAGAACTCCATCCGAACCGGATTGGAGAGGGGCATGCAGATGGCTTACAAGCCTTTTTTCCCGGCCGATGAGGGAAAGCAGCTCCATGGGAAAATCCTTGGGATGGGGAGAGGTGAAAGAGATCCGGGGTATCCCGGTTTCCCGGAGAATTTTCTCCAAAAGACTCACAAAGGTATCTGTGGGATTATGAAAGGAATTCACATTCTGTCCCAAAAGGAGAATGGATTTTGCACCGTTTTCTTCCAGACGTTTGATTTCCTCCAGAATACTCAAAGTGGATTTGGATCTCTCCCTGCCACGGGTAAAGGGAACCACGCAGAAACTGCAGAAATGGTCACAGCCTCTCTGGATGGTGACAAAACGGGAAAAGGGAAAATCCTCCATACGGAAAAACCGGGACTCTTGGATCACAATATCCTCATAAGTCTCGCGTGAGGAAAGCTGCGTATCCACAAGGGGAGCCGATTTTTCCAGCACCGGATGACCCTCTGCTATGGGTGCCAGCTCTGCCAGCGAACGGAGGGAATCCGGCCCAATGACAAAATCCAGAGGGGCGTTTTCCAGTAATTTTTCTTTTTCGCTCTGGGCCACACACCCAATAATCCCGATGGCACGGGCGTTCTCCTTCTTCAGATAAAGCAGGCTGCGCACCCGGTTCAAAACTTTTTCCTGGGCTTTTTCCCGGACAGCACAGGTATTGATGACAATCAAATGGGCACTTTCCAACCGGGAAGTCCAGACCCCGCCCGCCCTCTCCAGAATGCTCCTGGCGATGAGGGTATCATACTCATTCATCTGGCAGCCATGGGTTTCCAGGTAAAAAGTGAACATGGGATAAAAATAATTTCTCTTTGATACTGTAAACGATTCGGTAAACGGTATCAATAATGTAAAACTCCCCCCATCTCCACTGCCGCAAAACTCTGGATTTCTTTTTCTGTCTGGATAAAAAAAAGCCCTTCCATTTTAAGCGAAAAACGGGAATCCAGAGCATATTTAAAACCCAGGCCTGCCCCACCCAGAAAATCAACGGAATCCACGCTGCGGGAATATCCCCGGTAATATCCCTTTTTTTCTTCCCGTTGCACCCACAGATAGGTTTCCCCGGCAAAAAATTTCAGATAGGGTACAAATACCGGACGTGGCTTCTCCCAGTGGGTGGCTTTTTTGTTTTTCAATTTGGGGAATGTACGCAGCGGGGATATTTCCAGAATCAATTCCCCCGCCACCGGAACAGAAAACATGTCCGCAGAAAAATCATCCTCCCGTGCCCAATAATAGGATACCCCGGCCTTCAAACCCACCCTCCATATAAAAAGGGAATGGGCCGGCATGGAATACGGAAACACGCTACTTATGGTGGTGGAAAAACCCATGCCCAGGGGAAATATTTCTACAATACCGCCGATGGGGAAAGTCATAAATGGAGTCACCTCCCATTCGGGGGAATATGTGCGGCGGATTCTGGTTTGCTTCTGTTCTTTGGCAAATATAGTGTTGATGGAAACCTGCCGGGTTTCATCATTGATGGTTTCCGCCTGCAATACTTCCTCCGCACAAATATCCGGATTCACCATCATGAGAATGGTCATCATGACCAATATATGGCAAAATAATGTTGCCTTCCGGATTCCCATTCCTGCATTCCCATAATTCATTCAAGTATCAAGCAGTTTTATTAATATCGGACGGAATGCAAGCAATATTCTGTTTTATTCGCGGTATAGATTATTAAGAAAAAAAGACCAATCCGAAGGATTTCGGATTGGTCTTTAAGTGTCGCTTTAAAAATCGTGTGAAATCTCGCTATAGGAGGTGCGTATTTTTTCCCAGTAAGACTCCGTCCTAAAGCCCCGTCTTACTGCACCCGGCCCTGCATTATAGGCCATGGCAACCTCTTCCACAGAGGTCATTTGTCCGGCCAGGTCATTCAGATAAACAACCCCCAGCCGGATGTTGGTATAAGTATGAAAAAGATCTTTTGTATCCAGACCCAGAGAATATTTTTGGTTCATCCAAGAGGCTGTGTTTTCCATGATCTGCATATAACCACGGGCTCCCATTCTGGAGACAGCATTTTTGGTAAACTGGCTCTCCACGGTTATAAAAGAGAGAAGAAGATGGGCAGGATTCACCTTCTGGTTGTCCACTTCCATATCTCTCATATCCAGATTCCGGCTTTCTTCTTCAATCACCTCAACCAGGGTATCCAGTTCCAGAGCATCCATGGAAGGATTGTACCGCAGAATATATTTTTTTATGTGGTTTTTCTGTATAGTACTATGCACGCCACTGGAGGCCAGCAGAAGAACCGGCAGGACCACAGCCAGGGAAACACGGAAAATATTCCTTTTTCTCCGGCCAGCCCCGCTTTTTTTCATCATTCGGAAGAATTTTTTCATGTTTCCGTTTTCCTTTCTTGTTGTGCAGTGCACAATAAAAACATGAATCATCGTGTCAATCTATTTATGAAAAAAAGTGTATTTTTTGAAAAAATTAAAAAAAGGCCGCAGATTGCGGCCTCTCATTGGGAAATGGGCGTTTTACTTTTTGATTCCAGCCACTTCTTCCAGCATTGCAGTAGTCAGAGATTTTGGTCTTTCCAGAGGATATCCCAGAGCTCTGTCCCATACAATATTGGCCCCAACACCAATCGCACGACCCACACCAAACAGAACGGTATAGAAATCATACTCTTTAAGGCCATAGTACCACTGGATAACTCCGGACTGTGCATCCACGTTCGGCCATGGGTTTTTTGCTTTTCCCTGCTCAACCAGAATGTCCGGTACCACTTTATAAAGAACATCCACAAACTTGAAAATATCATCATTAGGCAGATGCTTGAGACAGAATTCCCGTTGTGTCTGGTACCGGGGGTCTGTTTTACGCAGAACGGCATGACCATATCCGGGGATTACCTGTCCTGATTTCAGGGTATCCCATACAAATTTTTTCATTTCTTCTTCTGATGGGATTTTTCCGTCCATTTTGTCCATCACGCCCTGGATCCAGCGCAATACTTCCTGGTTAGCCAGACCATGAAGAGGACCGGCCAGACCGTCCAGCATGGCAGACTGGGCATAATACATATCAGAAAGGGCACTGGCAACAAGGTGTCCGGTGTGTGCAGATACGTTTCCGCTTTCATGATCGCTGTGGAGGATAAAATACATACGGGCCACATCATCATAAGGTTTGGGGATTCCCATCATGTGGGCAAAATTTCCTCCAAAGTCCAGATCATTATTGGGAGGAATGACCACATCGGCACGGTATTTCATGCGATAAATATAAGCCGCTATGGTGGGCAGTTTTGCCAGAAGATTCATAAAATCTTCGTACGTACTCTCCCAATAGTCCATTTTATTGACGCCGGCTTCATAGGCTTTTGCAAATTCGGATTCCCGCTGCATGGCCACAACCGCTGCGGACAGCATCACCATAGGATGGGAATCCCGGGGAAGTGCTCTCAATACATCAAAAACATACTGCGGAACTCCGGATCTGGCTTTAAATTCTGCCGCAATTTCCTGCACATCGGACGCGGAAGGAATATCTCCGGTAAGCAGAAGATACACAAAACCTTCCACAGACGGCATATCCACTCCGGGAGCTTTGGGGAGTTTTTCCAGGGTTTCTGGGATGGTGTATCCGCGAAAACGGATTCCCTCATTTGGATCCAGATAGGAAATATCTGTTACCAGGGATTTTACGGAACGCATACCGCCAATTGCCTGCTCAATGGTTACCTCTCCCAGTTTGACATTACCAAATTCTTTGATGAGTCTTGTGGTGCGGGGTCTCCAGCCTTCAATCTTTTCTCTGAGCGTTTCTTTTAACTTAGACATATTTTCTCCTTGGATTATTTACTCTTTCCACGTTCCCGCAGACGGGCAAATTTTATCCTTAATTATAATGTTTTTCCATCGATTGGACAAGACATTTTCAATAACGATACTTTTCGTCATCACGTCAGTAACAAAAACTGGTCTATGCCTGTCAACGTTTTTTTATAAGGTTATCCCGGAATCTTTGTTGAAGGGATCGCGTTTTCCGTACCGCGACTCCCGGATCTTCGCATCCGGCCACCTCAGTGACCAGACGATACACAACGGACATAACTGAGCGATGTCTTCCGGCTGCTAACCAGGTTGCCATAATTAAAACTGATAGAGAACACATCGCTGGAAGACGCAGGATATGTTGTTGAAGTCCAATACCAGGCTGCGGGAGTTCTTGGAAATGCCCTCTGGTCAATCATCGTCCGTCCTCCTTTGTAAAGGATGCTTACCATCTCCTCTTTGGAAGGCAGTCGCCATTTTCTCCCAGCCAGCGTCAATTTGCCACAGTATTCGTCGGCATTGTCCCAGTTTGTTAATTCCGCATTGTGCCCACAGGTCTTTGCATCCTGACCCTTGCTGCATTTCTGCCAAACCAGATTGTCTTTGGAATCAGTGAGCGTACCATTCCCGTTATCGATAAAACTTTTTGGAGTGACAGATGGTTCGGACGGCTTGATCGGTTCGGAAGGATTGGACGGACTGGATGATACACAACGAATGGCTCGACTACGAACCCTTGCTGTTTTTATAAATCCGGTACACTTAAAGCTGACACTGGTTGCTTCCGAGGCAGAGTTCGTTGTTGATGTCCAGTACCAGGTGGCGGGGGTTCCTGGAAATGCCTTCTGGTCAATCTTCGGTTTTGGCCCTGATGTACGAATACTCGCCAGATCGTTATGGGAAGGCAACCGCCATGTTCTGCCAGCCAGTTTTAAATTGGCACAGTATTGTTCAGCACCATACCAGTGCCCACCCGCTGCCTGGCCCCCACAGGACTTTGCATCCTGACCCATGCTGCATTTCTGCCAGACCAGATTGGTTTTGGAATCTGTGACAGTGCCGTCGCCGTTATCGGTAAAATCCGCCCAAAGCGGCACACTCAGCACAGCCAAAGCAATCCCTATCATACTTATTTTTTTTCTCACTTTATTCCTCGATTTTTTATTTTTTCCCATCACCAACATTGGAAACGGTTCCATCGTAATGCAAAATACGGAGAGACTGGGTCAAGATATAGTATCTGTTTTTCATGACCACTCAGTGACCGCATCCGGATACACCATATCCAAAAGTCAAGGACCATGGCGAGCCGGCCACAGCAATACCGGTTCTTCAGGGGCCGGATACACAACGAACATAATAGTTGGTCCAGCTCATATCAACAAGGATCATCTTGCCATCGGTAAAGTTGACCACATACGCGTTAACGGGTGGTCCATCCCTTTGTGCACAGGCTACCGTATTTGTTGTTGATGACCAATACCAGTGGCGCACTGTTCCGGGAAAAGCGGACTGGTCCAAGTTCGGCGTTTTCCCCAAATCCATCATTCCAACCAGCTCGTCTTTGGCAGGCAGCCGCCATTTTCGTCCAGCCAGATTCAGATTTTTACAATAAATACCGGCATCTTTCCAGTTTGTTGCTGTGGCGGTACCCCCACAGGAAGCCGAATCCTGACCCATGCTGCATTTCTGCCAAATCAGTTTGGACTGGGAGTCAGTAACCATTCCATTCCCATTATCTGAAAAACGCTTGAGGGTAACAGATGTTCCGGACGTGCCTGCTGCTCCGGGCGTCCCCGATCCCCCTCCGGACGAAACACAGCGGGTATAAAGGTTAGCTTTCCTTTTATAAGGAAACACTGTACCATGGACAAAGTCAACTGCCATCGCAATATCCGGTGCATCGGCTTCTGTTGTGGATGTCCAATACCAGGAGCTCCTTGTTCGGGGAAATGCCGTCGGGTCAATATTGGGCGTTTTCCCCTCATCCTGAATATTCGCAAGCTCGACTTTTGAAGGAAGCCGCCATTTTCGTCCAGCCAGATTCAGATTTTTACAAAACGTGCCCGCTGTCTTCCAGTTTAATTTTCCCGCATTGCGGGCACAGGACTTTGCATCCTGACCCATACTGCATTTCTGCCACACCAGTTTGGTTTGGGAATCTGTGACAGTGCCATTCCCGTTATCGTTAAAACGACCGGGGGAGACAGCCAGAACGCCCATAGCTATTCCGGATAAAAGGACAATAATTATTTTTTTTTTCATCTTCAACTCCATCGTGATTTTCTGTCGCTGCGACCCCTGGGAAAGATAATACACTCGTAATGGATAATGTAATATATGCATTAATGTGGACAAGGTTTTTTCCTTTTGGTTTATCCCCATTCCGTGTGAAAAATTCGGTAAAAATAGCTTGCCTTTTGAAAAAACATTTTCAAAATTGCCCAAACCGTATTGA
>DYOA01000052.1 GCA_020720785.1 Leptospira biflexa | reverse complement strand
GGTTCCCAATAAATCAACCCTTTTTCAGCGTTTGGCCGTAACGAATTTTCCTTCCCATTGGATGCCCGGTGCGTTGGGGTCTGTGGGGACATCCAGATCATAGGGGAAATTCCCCATAAGGTATTCATGGATTTTTACGGCGGCGTCCTTGCCCTGTCCCATCGCCAGAATCACAGTGGCTCCGCCGGTCACGGAGTCCCCGCCGGCAAACACCCCTTTTTTCGCAGTGTGGTAGGTTTTTTTATCCACCATGATCACTCCCCATTTATTGGTGGTGATCTCTTCGTCTTCATCCGCAATGAGCGAGTTTACATCGCAGCCCAGAGAAAAGACAACGGTATCCGTATCCAGAACCACCTCCTCCCCGGAGGGAATGGGTTTGCGTCTGCCGCTGGAATCCGGTTCAGAAAGGACCATTTTAGCACAACGCATCTGCTTCACATAATTATTCTCATCTCCAATGAATTCCACCGGATTGGTGAGCCACATAAAATCAATGAATTCCTCCTCTGCGTGCTCCAGCTCTTCCGTCCGGACCGGTGCCTCTGTCCGGCTGCGGCGGTATACGCAGGTGACGTTTGCACCCAAGCGTTTGGCGGTACGCATCACATCCATAGCGGTATTTCCCGCACCAATGACTGTCACCTTGTTTCCCTGAAAGAGCGGGGTTGCGTTTTGGGGAAATTCATTCGCACCCATCAGGTTTACGCGGGTCAGATATTCATTGGCGGAATAGATACCATTCAGATTTTCTCCTGGAATTCCCAGCATTTTGGGAAGCCCTGCTCCGGAGGCAATGAACACGGCGTCAAAGCCTTCATTTTGCAGGAGATCATCCACGCTCAGAATTTTTCCAATGATCATGTTATACGCGAACTCCACCCCAATCTGCTCCAGAAGGGCCAGATCTTCGTCAATGATCTCAATCGGCAGGCGGAAACGGGGAATGCCGTATACCATCACGCCGCCTCCACGGTGGAAGGCTTCAAACAAAACCACCCGGTGTCCTTTTACTCGCAGGTCATAAGCAGCGGTGAGTCCAGCGGGACCGCTTCCGATAATGGCCACTTTTTTGCCGGTATCTTCTTCTATGTATGGCTGCCGGCTGAATTTCTTTTCTCTTTCATAATCTGCAATGAACCTCTCCAGATATCCAATGGCCACCGGCTCATGTTTTCTTCCCACAATACAGACCGCTTCGCACTGTTTATCCTGCGGGCACACCCTTCCGGTGATACCGGGGAGAAAATTACTTTCCCGCATGACCCGGGCGGAACCCTCAAAGTCCCCTTCTGCGATTTTCCGGATAAAACCGGGTATATCAATCCCCACCGGACATCCTGCCACGCAAAGGGGTTTCTTGCAATCTAGGCACCGTTCCGCTTCCCGCATGGCATCTTTGATATCCAATCCCAGGGGGACCTCACTGAAATTTTTTATCCGGTCTTCCGGTTTCTGGATGGGCATCCGTGCACGAGGGATTTCCATTCTTTCTTTGGCAGACATTGGTTTTCTTTCTGTGTTATTTTCCATAGGTTTCTCCCATCTTAACCGGATACCGCTTCCAGTGCCATTTTTTCCTGGATTTTAAACATTGCCTGGCGTTTCATCAATTCATCAAAATCCACCAGATGCCCGTTAAAATCCGGACCGTGGAAACAGGCAAAACGGGTTTTGTTATCTACAGTCACACGGCAGGCTCCGCACATACCCGTCCCGTCCACCATAATGGCGTTCAGGGAGACCCAGGATTCAATACCATGGGTTTTTGTGAGATCCGCTACCGCTTTCATCATGGGCACGGGACCCACGGCCAGAGTGGTGGACACTTTTTCTTTCTCCATAATCACTTTGAGAGCATCGGTGACAAAGCCCTGGATACCGGCAGAACCGTCGTTTGTGGTTACATAAACCTCATCGCAGACTTCCCTCATCCGGCTTTCCATTAAAACCAGGTCTTTACTCCGGGCTCCCACAACGCCGATGACTTTATTCCCCATTTTCTTTAAGTCCCGTGCTGTGGGCAGAACGGCCCCGGCTCCATAGCCGCCGCCCAGAACCACGGCAGCCCCCTCGTATTTGGAGACATGGGAACGGACACCCAGAGGTCCCACCACGTCCGTGAAAGAATCCCCCTGTTCTTTGCGGATGGCCTCTGCGGACGTTCTCCCCTCTTTTGATATGATAATCTCAATATAGCCTTCCTTTTCATCCCAGCCACAGATGGAAATGGGAATCCTCTCGCTGTTGGCGTTGGGCCGGAGCATGATAAACTGACCCGCCTGGATTTTTCTGGCAATAAAAGGGGCTTCAATCTGGAAAAAGTATGTCCCCGGACTAAGAAATTCCTTTTTTCGGATAAGATACGATTGTTTATACTGGGTTTCTGCCATCGTTGTCTCCATTTTTTCCGATTGCCATCGGTTTAGTATTCTCGTTCTAAAATTAGAATGGTTTTAAAATCCAAGCCAAGGTTGAAAATTTAGAGTGATAATCAAGAATAATTTCAGGAAAACCCCGGATTTTCTGCGGGAGGCGATAAAACCACGTTTTTTCCCGGGACGGCTCCCTTATGCCGGTTAGCTCTCCGGAGGGCGACCGTTCTTCCCAATAAAGTTTTTTTCCGTTTTTCCGATAATAAACCGATGGGAGTGGGAAAAAAACTTCGTGTGGGATTGCTCATTTTTGGGGCAGGGGTTCTGCTGGTTCCAGGAGTTCTGGCGGATGATGAATACCGTCCCCGGTTTATATCCAGAGAAATCAATTCCTCGTCCGATGAGCTGGCCCCGGTTTTTTCCATGGATGGAAAGACGCTGTATTTCTGCAGAGAAGGACATCCGGAAAATACGGGGGTAAAAAACCTGCCGGATGACCAGGATATCTGGGTTTCTCATCTCCGGAAAGACGGTTGGAGTTTGCCGGCTCACCTTGCCGGTGGTTTCAACAGCCAGACCTATGACTTCCCCATTGGTACTTCTTCTGATGGCTCTGTTCTTTACATAGGCAATATGTATTCTCCGGATGGTAAAATTTTACCCGGGGTTTCCAAAACCCACCGGAAAAACGATGCCTGGCAGTGGCCGCAACCCATGAAAATCAGGAATTATTATAATTATTCCAACCTGGTGAATTATCACATTTCTTCCGATGAAAAAGTCCTGATCCTGAATATGGAAAGATCGGATACTTATGGGAAGATGGATATCTATATGAGTTTTCTGGAGAAAAACGGTGAATGGTCAGAGCCGATGAATATTGGCTCCAATGTGAATTCCCTGCACCAGGAGGTGACTCCGTTTCTGGCAAAGGATATGCGTAGCCTGTATTTTTCCAGCAATCGTCCCGGTGGATGGGGCGGTTACGACACTTATGTCTCCCGGCGTCTGGATGACACCTGGCAGAACTGGAGCATTCCGGAAAACCTGGGCGATAAAATCAACACAAAAAGAAATGATATTAATTATGTGATTGCTCCCGGCGGTCAGTATGCGGTTTTTTCCTCCGATATTGCCGGTAGCAAGGATTTATACCAGATAAAAATTCCGGAAAAATTCCGGCCAATGGATGTTCCCGTAATAACCGGCGTGCTTGTTGATTCTGAAGGAAAAGAAGTTCCCGGTGTCCTGTATTTTTCCGGAAAGGGTCTTTCCCGTTCCGCCGTAAAAACCGATGAAAGAGGCCATTTTACATGGATTGCCCCATCGGCAGGGGAATTTATGGCAAAAGCCGCCAAGGATGGATATTTTCCCATGTCCAGAAAATTTTCCCTGGTCGCAGGAGAAAAACGTCATGAGAAATTTACCCTCACTGCACTCGCACAGAAAGCCACCCTGGTTCTGCAAAATATATTTTTTGATTATAATTCCCATATCATCAAACCGGAATCCTTTGAAGAACTGAATAATCTGGCGGAAGTTCTTCAGACAAATCCACAAATGGCCATTGAAATTTCCGGCCACACGGACTCCACCGGCAACCGGGAATATAATATGGAGCTGTCCAGAAGACGTGCGGAGGCTGTTAAAAATTATCTGGTGGAAAAGAAAATCCAATCGCAAAGAATCCAGACAAACGGGCATGGCGACACCAAGCCCATTGCAACGAATGACACTGAAAAGGGCAGGTCGCTAAACCGTCGTGTGGAATTTACCGTGATGAAAAATTCCTGACATATCTGTTATTTTTTCCCCTATCAGTTTTTCCATGGCTTTTGTGATAATTTTTCTGACATGGGAACAGTCACCAAAGGGTGAAAATTGGATAATGAAATCCCGGTGGGTTTTATTCTGGCGGTATTCCGGGCGGACAGCCGGCGGACGGAGGGTATACACCAGAGAATCCGGTGGTCTTTTGCAAATAAATGTCCCATGATGCAACAAGCGGGCTTTTTTTCTGGCCTGGGAATTTCCGGAAATTTTTCTGCATTCCCCCCTCTGGTGAAGACAGATATCGGAAATGCCAGCAAGCCGGAGATTGAGATTTGCATACGATGACTCCCTGAAGGAATTAATGATTCCACCCAGTATATCTGAATATGATTTTTCTATATTGAGAAATTGAGGATACCTGGACATGGGCAGAATCAGAGAGTAATTCAGAATATCCGGAGCGTGGACCACAGCACCTCCTCCGGAAAGCCGGTGATAAACCGGATACCGTTTTTTCCGGGCATAGACTTCCGCATCCGGATCCTGGTATTTCCCCAGAATCACCGCCGGGGCATTCTCATAAAAAAAAAGCACTGCTTGGCCAAGGAACAGATTATTCTCTATAATGCTTGCTTCCGCTTTCAGGTTCCGGAAAGCCGATGTGGAGTAACTCCGGATCTGTATCATGTACCGGAAAGAATATCTTTTACTTCATGTACGTCTTTATCCCCTCTTCCGGAAAGATTGATGACAATCATCGGTTCCTGGCCGGGGTTTTTATCCGTATATTCTGCTACCCATTTTTTTGCGTATGCTATGGCATGGGCACTTTCCAGAGCCGGAATGATACCCTCCGCAAGGGACAATTCCTGGAAGGCGGCAATGGTTTCTTTGTCAGAAACAGGAACATACTGTACATCTCCATTTTCCTTGAGATAAGAATGCTCCGGCCCCACTCCGGGATAATCCAGCCCTGCGGATACGGAATGAACCGGGGAGATCATCCCTTCCTTATCCTGCACCAGATATGTGAGAGCACCATGCAGAATCCCGGGGGAACCCGCTTCCAGAGCGGCGGCGTGTTCTCCGCTTTTCATGGATTTACCGCCGGCCTCCACTCCATATTTCCGGACTTCTTTATCTCCCAGAAAAGGATAAAACATACCCATAGAATTGGAGCCACCACCCACACAGGCAAATAGAGCGTCCGGAAGCCGTCCCTCCGCCTTTACAATCTGGGCACGGGTTTCCTTTCCGATTACAGATTGCAGCTCGCGGACAATCCACGGAAACGGATGTGGCCCAATGACAGAACCCACCAGATAATGCGTGTGATCCGCGTTGTGTGCCCAGTCCCGCAGGGCATCATTCACCGCGTCCCGGAGAGTTCCATTCTCATCTCCGGAGCCTATGACTTTTGTCCCCAGCAGATTCATCCGGAAAACGTTGAGTTCCTGCCGCCGCATATCCTCCTTGCCCATATATACCACTGTCTCAAAACCCATGAGTGCCCCAATGGTGGCGGCGGCCACTCCATGCTGTCCGGCTCCCGTTTCCGCAATGATCCGTTTTTTGCCCATAAAACGGGTCAGAAGCCCCTGCCCGATAACATTATTAATTTTATGTGAACCGGTATGGTTCATATCCTCTCGTTTCAGATATATCTTCGCACCCCATTTTTGGGATAAATTGGCGGCATAATAAAGACGGCTGGGACGCCCTCCGTATTCAGATAACATACGGTTGAGTTCTTTTTGTCCCGATTTGCGGAACTGGAGATAGGATTTTTCCAGATCCTCCAAAGCCCCTAGGAGCAGTTCGGATACAAATCGACCTCCGAATTTTCCAAAATAACCCATCGTATCCGGTCTTTTAACCATGCCGGATTCCGGGGTTTTTGGGTATCCCGTAAAGAATTTTTTGGTTGCATAATACAACCTTTATGCCATAAAGGACTATGGAAACCACAGAATATCTGGAATATCTTGAAAAGAACCTGAAAAGTCTGCCGCCCAAGTCCATACCCCCGGAACACCGCTCCCTGTTTCTGGATTTTTCCCGGTTGTATCTTCCCATGCTCCCGGCGGAAATTGCCGGGTTTCTCTCCAAAGATGATGCTACCACTCACCTGGCAAACCGGTTTTCCTTTTTTCTGAAAAAAAATCCGGATGAAGACCATCCTTTCAGAAGCCAGATTGTGGATTATTCGGAAACCGAAGTCTGGATGAAAAATTCAATGATTCTGGAAATCCAAAGCAGTGAAATGCCCTTTGTTTCTGATTCCCTCCTTTATTACCTTCAGGAAAATGGTATTGCCATCCGGAACATCATCACTCTTTCCGTACGCACCGTTCGCTTTGAGGGAATTCTCTCATCCATCACATCCCGCTCCAATCCCAAACCAGGATTTGAGCAGGAAATTTTGTCTGTTTTTATCCTGGACTCCTCCCGCATTAAAAATCCGGAAGCAATCCGCAAAGAGGTGGACCAGATCCTGCAGGAAATCCATACGGTGGTGTTTGACTTTTCCGCCATGAGCTATTCCATTGAAGCAAAATTCAAACCCAAAAACAGAAAATTCATTGAATGGCTTCTGGATGATCACTTTATTTTTATGGGAACAAAAAGTGCCCGTGCCTGCCAGGGCATGTTCCGTATCCATCCGGACATGAAGCTTATCCAATGCTTTTCCCACCTGGATAAGGAATCCGGGATATCCTTCGCACGGACAAACCAGTTCACCCGAATCCGGAGCCGGAAACCTCTTTTCCTGATTACCATTGACCAGGATTTTCATATTGTGGGGGTTTTCAGCCGCAAGTCAGAGGGTATTTCATCGGAAAAAATTCCCACCCTGTTTGCCCGCATTGAAAAATTTTTCTCCAACAAGGATATGGGAGTTTCCACATCCAGCGAGACAGATTTTCTTTTCGCGTATAATCTGTTTCCTCTGGAATTCCGTTTTGCGGAAAAAATTGCGAATCTGTACCCGCTGGTCCGGGTTATAAATAATGCACGCATCAGCATGGAGCCATCCGTTAAAATGGTATTGCTGGAAAATGGCCGGATGTATCTGGGGGTATTGTGGCCCATCGGCAAGTATAATGAAAATATAGAGAAAAAGACGCGGGATTTCCTGAAGGAAGTAAAAATGGAGGTGACCCACCATGAGGTGAGAGTCCTTTCCTCCGTTATTTTTCATTTTTTTGACCTCCTGTCTGCGGATAAAGCAAAGAAAATCAGCCCGGACAATTTGATTTCCATGGAAGATAAGATTTTGCGTCTCCTTTTTGACTGGGATGATCTCGCTTACGAGAGCGTGGAGTTAAAATACGAGAAAGAAAAAATCACGGAAATAAAAGAGAATATCCTGGCGTATATCCCCAATGATTATAAAAGCAACCACAATGTTTCCATTTTTACCCATGATCTCCACCATATTCTCAATGTAAAAACGAATCCATTTGTGCTGGATATAGATTATAGAAACGGAACGACCATTCTGAATCTGTATTCCAGAAAAGAATATTCTCTGACATATCTGGTACCGATGCTGGATTATCTGGGTTTGACCGTACTGGAAGAACGCAACTATTCCATTCCCATGCCGGAGAATCAGATTTTTCTATATAAATTTTATCTTGAGTATAACTCCAAACCTGTCTCCGATGAATTTTATATACAAAAATTAGAACACGCGGTAAACGCCGCAATTCTGGGAAAAACAGATTCGGATTTTATCAATGCTCTGGTATTGAGCAGCCCACTTTGCATTACCCAGGTTACCCTTCTGAAAGCCCTGGTGAATTATCTGTTCCAGATAAAAAGAAAATATACGCGACTCACCTTAAAAAAAGTACTCACAGAAAATCCGGATATGTCCCGCTCCATTGTGGATTATTTTGAGCTGCATTTTCTTCCCGCCGTGAGTGATCCGGCATTACTGGAAAAATTTTTAAGGAAGGACCGCCGGACTCTTGGAGAAAAAGCCACATTGGAGGATATTATCCGTTTCCGGAAGGAAAGCATTGCCGCCACTCCGCTGAAAAATCTGATGGAAACAGAAATATTCAATGACTTCAAAGCCATCATTGATTCCATGCTGCGGACAAATTATTTCCACGGCAAAGAATATCTGAGCTTTAAAATTTCCTCATCGTCACTGGGATTTATGGAAAATCCCCGGCCCATGGTGGATGTCTGGGTATACCATACTCATCTGGAAGCCGTGCATCTGAGAGGAGGAAAAATTGCCCGTGGCGGCATCCGCTGGTCAGACCGGCCGGATGATTTCCGGACAGAGATCTGGGGCTTATGGAAAGCACAGATGGCAAAGAACACCGTTATCATCCCCACCGGTTCCAAAGGTGGCTTCATCATAAAAGGGAAAGAAAATAACCGGGAAAATGGCGTCTGGGCGTACCGCACTTTTATGATGGCTCTGCTGGAAATCACAGACAATTTTACCGCTACCGGAATCCAGCGGCCGGATTCTGCCGTGTTTCTGGATGATCCGGATCCATATCTTGTTGTGGCCGCAGATAAGGGAACGGCCTCGTTTTCTGATTACGCCAATGAAATATCCACGCAGAAAAATTTCTGGCTGGGGGACGCTTTTGCCTCCGGAGGGGCACAGGGTTATAACCACAAAGACCTGGGAATCACTGCCAACGGAGCATGGGAAAGTGCCCGATGGGGCTTTTTTCTGGAGGGAAAAGACGTATTTAAAGATACTTTTACCGTCTGCGGCATTGGGGATATGGGCGGTGATGTCTTTGGTAACGGGATGATTTATTCGGACAAAATACGCCTAGTGGCTGCTTTTAACCATCTCCATATTTTTCTGGATCCCAATCCGGAGCCGGAAAAATCCCTCCAGGAAAGAAAACGTTTGTTTGCTTCTACCCAATCGGGGTGGGATCAATACAACCCCAAGCTGATATCTTCCGGTGGTGGCATTTTCCCCAGAAGTGCTGCATCCATTTCCCTCTCTGCGGAATCCAGAAAAGCTCTGGGAACCGATAAGGAAACCCTGAGTGGCGAAGAGCTCATTATGGCCATTTTAAGGGCTCCGGTGGACATGATGTTTAACGGAGGAATTGGAACATATACCAAAGCATCCTGGGAAACCCACCATGACGCAGGGGACTTCACCAATGATTCCGTGCGGGTGAACGCAAACGATCTGCGGGCAAAAATGGTGGTGGAAGGCGGTAACCTGGGACTGACCCCTGCCGCCCGGATGGAATTTGCCTCCCTGGGTGGACTGGTGAACACAGACGCTTTGGATAATTCCGGGGGAGTGGACCTTTCTGACCATGAAGTGAATCTCAAAATACTCCTCAAGCTGGCGATGGATGAAGGCAGGATAAAATCCATGGAGGAAAGAAACCAGATTCTGCAGAAAATTTCCTCCAGTGCGGTTTCTCTGGTTCTGTCCAATAATTTCATCCAGAATAAAGCCATTGTCTATAACCAGTTTCTGGAGAAAGAAGAACAGGAATTCATTGCCGCCTCTGTCCCTTTTCTGGAAAAAGAGCAGATCATCAACCGGCACGCCTCCGCCATCCCCGACCAGTTGGAAATCCTGAATATCATCCACAAAGAATCCAGGCTGCCTCGCCCCCTGCTCTGCAATCTGATGGCCTCCGTGAAGCTGTATGCCCAGAGGGAAATCCGTCTGGACATCCCGTCTCTGGACAGTTTTTTTCTGGAAAGATATTTTCCGGCGGAGCTTGCCGTATACAAAGATATGTTTTCCCGGCACCATCTGGCCAAGGAAATCATAAGCACTTTGACGGTGAATTATGTGGTGGATCATGCCGGGATTGGGTTTTTTGAGAAGACCCGCTTTCTTCTGAACCTGGATGTGAACCACAGCATAGATTTATACATGAAAGCATCGGCGGCACTGGATGCGGGAAGTTTCCGCCTGGCACCCTATTTCCCTAACGCCATAGACAGAAAGCTGGACATTCCCTATGATGTCTCCACCATTATGAGTCTTTACAGGGTCATAGAAAGCTCCCTATTCCGGACGATGGAAATTGCACTGATCTATTTCCCGGATAAAGAAATAGCTCCGGAAGATTTGAAGCTGCCTCCGGTGAAAGATACCCGCTGGAAAGAACCCTGGGCGGAAAAACTGGATCCGGCCATTGTGGAAGAAATTGGCAAAAACTGGTTGCATATTGAAGCCCGTTTTCTGGCCAGATTTCTCCAGACAAATGTGGATAGCTTTTACCAGTATTACAGAGAATCCGCCTTGTTTCGCCTGAAAAAATCTCTTTACAGCATAAAAGCCCAAAACCAGTGGGAGGTGTACCATTTGATTTCCCTGAAAAGGAAATTCTGGCAGGGTGTGAGTTTTTACTACCAGAACAAGCGGGAAATTAAAAAAGACTTTACTGCGGAATTGGAACAGTTGAATAAAAACGGACAGTTGACCCTATCTGTTATTGGTGGAATGCTGGGTTATCTGTTCGATGACGGCGAACGGTAAAATATGAGTGATAATGATAAAAAACCCACATCGAATGTATTAAAAATTGGAATTTCCGAACTGGACAGCCTGGAAGAAAAAGTCCGGGCGTTTATCAACATAAATTTGAGTGCAAAGAACAAACGTTTCATTATATCCCGGGAAGAAGTCATGGATAAAGATGGGAAAATTCTTCTGAATAAAGGGGAAGATATTGATTTCCCCAAAGTAAAATTACTCAAGCGAATTTTCAAGGAAAAAACCATCAAAACATTCCAGCCGGATGAAGGTGTGGTAATCATCTCTGACATGTCTTCTCCAGGAGGCATCCAGCTTTCCATGGATCTGGTGACCCAGATTATGAATATTGGCGGCGGAGCCTATGAGGCATTCATCGACCGTGTGGACAGCTTCAAAGAAATGAGCGGATTTCTGAAAAAATCCCTGTTCCCCAAACTGGCCATCATCGGCTATATTCCGGAAGCCAAACAAAGAGAGGAAATGCTGATATACTCCGCCATACGCCGGGCGGATCCATACCTGCGTTTTCTGGAGGTCATCCAGCCGGACGTGAAACCAAACCAGGTTTTTCCCGCCATGAAGCAGATTTATATTTCTCCCAGCGACAAGGAATCCTGGAAGCGGTTTATTCTGGAAATAGTAACCGAATACACAAAACCATATAATATTGAAGAAAGATGATAACGATACTGGCATCTCTGGTGCTTTTTTTTTCCGGGAATCTTCCGGAAGGTTACCAGTTTCAGAATCATAAAATATTCCGGGAAAAACCGGTTTCCGCTTCCGGCTGTGCCGATGTGGGGGTGATGCGTATCCAGGGTGAGGCGTATGCGGATTATGTATTATCTTATTGCAGGAAGGAAAGCGATCCGGACGGGATTCCGTACCGGGTTTTCCGTATTCAGGATGGAAAACAGTTCACCATAACAGATTTTTCCCGCTATCTGTCCCAAACAACCGGACAGAATTCCCTTTCTTATGATGATAAACGGATGTACCTGTACGGGACTTCTCCGGATTCCAGCCAGAATGTGATGTTCATCATCCAGGAGGAAAAAGCATTTCCCATAGAATATGCTTCCGTTTCCCGTAATGGCGTGGGGACCATTTTTTCCCATAAATCCGTCTTTTTCTTTCTGGAGCCAGGGGAAGGAGCCCGTGGGAATCTCCGCCGGCTGGAATTTCCGGATCAGGATGTCCGTTCCATCCCCTGGAAGAGTTTCACGTATCTCTCCCACTATTCCCTGCTGGTTTTTGAAAGCATGCGGAGCTCAGACCAGTATGGACTCTATTCCTTATCCACAGATAAATGGATTCTTTTCCCCTTCTCCAACGCATGCGAGCGTTTTTCCGGGCGGAGCGAAAGGGTTTTTCTGGATTTAACCTATCCTGTTGCCAGCCTGAAAAACGAGAAGCATATATATTTTAAAATTTACATCAATGGCGATTTTCACTCCCAGACGGGATACTTTATGGAGGGAGAAGAAGCCGGAGTATTCATTGCCGTGAATAACGGTAATCATGTGGTGAAAGTGGAAAAATATCTGGCCCAGATCACCCAGGGCGGAGAAAAAAAATATGTGGCAGCAAAAAACATCGAACAGTTATATCCGTTAAAGATAAAAATTGCGGATAATAACAGATACAGAATCCATCTGCAAAAAGACACTTCCGGAGAAAAGCCCTTCCTCCTCCAATCTGTGCAATGCGAATAAAAAAAATTCTATTTCTGATTCCCATAACGTTGATTCTGGGGAGCCACTTAATGTATGGACAAACCTCCCAGGAAAAACTGGATTATATCAAAGGGGTTTGTGAGCTAGCGGATGAAGATGCTGCCATCCGCTGCCTCCTGGCTGAGTCCAAAAGACATCCAAAAAATGAGCACATCTGGTTCAAACTGGGCTGGTATATGCAGAAGCGGTCTCTGGATGAAAAAGCAAAAGAATACTATCTGGAATGTGTGCGTGTCAATCCCTCTCACGCGGGAGCATATATTAATCTGGGAAACATTTACCTGTCCAGGGATGATGAAAAAACAGCAGAAAAATATTACGCAAAGGCCATGGCAAACGCCCGGGATTTACCGGATGTGCACTATAACATTGGCGTTCTGTTTATGAAAAAAAACAATCTGCAGAAAGCCAGAGAACATTTGCATAAATCCCTGGAAATCAAGCCGGATGATCCGCAGGCACACCTGAATTACGGTGTGGTGTACATGCGGCTGTACCAGGAAAATTCGGAAAAAAAAATGCTCCAGTATGCAAAAGCCCATTTCCTCAGGGCGATTGAATTGCACTCCGGTTATGCGAATGCGTATTATAATCTGGCTATGGCTTGTGAACACGAAAACAACCCCGGACTGGCCATCCGCTATTACCGGGAAGCAGCCCGATATTATCCGGATCACTCCACCTTCAAAAGAAAATCCCTGAACAGAATCCGCTATCTGGAAAGCACCCGATAAAAAAACTGGACATTGTCCGGTTTTTCCATTTTGAGAAATTGCCGCAAATCAGCCTATGGCTTCCTTTCCCCTCTCCCCGGTACGGATGCGAATGACGTCTTTTAATTCGGTAACAAAAATTTTGCCATCACCAATATTGCCACTTCTGGCTCCTTCAATGATGGCATTAATGGTAGGTTCCACGAATTCTTCATTTACGCCAATTTCAATCACCGTTTTCTTGAGGAGATTCACTTCGTGAACCACCCCCCGGTAGCTTTCATCATATCCTCTTTGCTGTCCCGCACCCAAAGCGTTGGAGACAGTCATCTTTGGAACCCCTGCTTTCTTCAGAGCATCCTTTGCATCGGTAAGCTTATGGCGCGGGCGTTGCTTCAGTCGCTTTCTCTACCGACGTGGCCTCCTTTTTCACCTCTTCCTTGGCAGCTTCCTGGGTAAATACCGGCATTGCCATGGCAATGACCAGAAATCCCAAAAGGCTCCATTTGCTAATTGATTTTATTTTCATATTAACCTTCCAGTGATTGTACGCAAATAGCGTGCCAAGAGGCGATTTAGGCGTGTTCCACCGCACATGATCCCTATCACTGCATTGTGATTATTTATTATACACATTGAGCACAGCAAACCGGGGAAATCCCCAAGGATAGGAGGATAGGCGGGAACTAATCCCGCACCCAGTTTTTTGCCACCCATTTTTTCTTGTGTAAGA
>DYOA01000051.1 GCA_020720785.1 Leptospira biflexa | reverse complement strand
CCGGCAGATTTTCATGAATCTGATCCATAATGCGATAAAATTCACGGATACCGGGAGTGTCCGGATCTCCCTGAACAAATATGACGGACACATTGACCTGCCGGAGGGAGTCATCCGGGATGAATATGATTTCATCGAGTTTGTTGTGGAAGATACCGGTATTGGAATTACAGAGGAAGGATTAAAAGATCTCTTTGAAAAATTTATGCAGCTGGATATGTCCACCACCAAAAAATACGGCGGCTCCGGCATTGGTCTTTCCATCACCCAGGCTCTTCTGAAATTAATGAATGGGAAAATACGTGTGGAAAGCAAACCGGGTGAAGGTTCGCGTTTTTCCGTGTATCTTCCGTTGTGGAAATCATCAGATATTGCTGTACCGGAAAAAACCAGAGTGGAGACAAAACCAATCCCACCCAAAGAGGAAAGGCATATATTAATTGTGGAAGACAATATCATCAACCAGTCTCTCACGGAACGCATGCTCCACTCTTTTGGTTTTATTACTTATGTTTCCTCCAATGGTCTGGAAGCGGTGGAACAGTTCTGGAAAAATCCCCGATTGTACGATCTGGTTTTGATGGATATCCAGATGCCCATCATGAACGGTTATGAGGCCAGCCGCAAGATACGGGAAATTGAGCATACCACGGGCATCAAGAAAACTCCCATTGTAGCGTTAACAGCTTATGTTTCCGACGAAGACAAAGACAGATGTTTCGAAAACGGAATGGATGATTTTCTGGCCAAGCCGGTGGACAAAAGCGAGTTGCAGCGGTGCCTATATAGAAATATCCAATCCACGTCAGTTAATTGAAATTGTATTCCACCCCGGCGGTAGCCAGAATTTCCCACGAGGGTGCCCGTATGGTATCGGAGGCTTCTTCATAAGTGTAGTCCTTTCCGGTGGTTGTGTTTTTACGTGGTTTGTCATCCTCTGAATCCGGATTGTAATAAAATTCCCCATGGGCATCAATTCTGGACGGGAAGATATACTCCACTCCGGCATCCATAAAAACGAACAACCTTTTGGAGACTTTTACCATCGGACGGATTCCGGCACCAAATCCGAACTGGGTGGTCCGGATAAAGAAATCCTCATTATCCCCAATGAATATATAATGTGCACGGTAAAAGGAATACCGGGGTCCGGCATAAGTAAGAAAATCCATCGACCGGTATGTATAAAACAGGTAATTGACATTCATGGATAAGCGGATGGTATAACCGGACTCATCCACGGTTCCACCCTGGTTATCGTTGATATAAATTTTGCGGGCATCATTTGCATTGCCGGGATTTGTCTGGAATGTCCACAATAATCCGCCGTCAAATCCAATGGGAATGGAGGAGTCCAGATGATACAGACCCAGATGTATGCCCGGCCCAAAGCCATTGAAAAATCCCACCTGGACTCCTCCGGTAAAACTCCGGGGAGGAATATTTCTTTTTGCGGGAGAGACACTCATTGCGACAAAAAGAAAGAGAGGAATAACCCACCGGATTGATAATTTCATGATTTCTGTCTTTCTGGAATCAATCCTGGTTTTTCGCAAAGCGGATATTCCATTTTCTCCCGGATCTCCACATACCGCTGGGCAATTTTTTGTGCCAGATGGCGGATGCGGGCAATGTATCCCGCTCTTTCTGAAACGGAGATGGCTCCGCGTGCGTCCAGAAGATTAAAGGAGTGGGAACATTTGATCAGATAATCATAAGCGGGAAAGACAATCTGTGCCTCTTTGTAATCCAGGATCCTCCGTGCCTCGTTTTCATAATCCTCAAACCAGCGGAACAGTTTTTCCGTGTCCGCAATATGGAAATTATAATGAGAAAATTCAAATTCGGTTTGTTTGTGGACATCCCCGTAGCGGACGCGTTCATTCCACATTAAATCATACACATTGTCTTTATTCTGAAGATACATCGCCAGCCTCTCCAGCCCGTACGTGAGCTCCAGAGAAACCGGCTTGAGCGGAAGGGATCCGCACTGCTGGAAATACGTGAACTGGGTGACTTCCATCCCGTCCAGCCAGACTTCCCAGCCCAGGCCGGCAGCCCCCAGAGTGGGGGACTCCCAGTCATCCTCCACAAAACGGATGTCATGCTCTTTTAAATTAAACCCCAGGGCTTTCAGGGATTCCAGATAGATTTCCTGTGCCTTATCCGGGGAGGGTTTAATGATCACCTGGTACTGGTAATAGTGCTGCAGCCGATTGGGATTGTCCCCAAAGCGTCCATCCGTGGGGCGACGGGATGGCTCCACATAGGCCACTGCCCAGGGCTCCGGCCCCAGTACCCGCAGAAACGTGTGGGGATTAAACGTCCCCGCTCCGGTTTCCAGATCATAAGGCTGGCCAATGATGCACCCTTTTTGCGACCAAAATTCATTTAATGTTTTGATAATGTCCTGAAAATACATGGGATCCCTTATTTTTTCTTTTTCTTCGCAATCATAGCTCCAATATCGGCTGGAATTTCTGACTGTGCGGCGGCAATATTTTCCTTTTGGATTTCCTTGTAAATCTCGCCACGGTAAACAGTAATATCCCGGGGAGCCCGTACACCAATTTTTACCTGGTCGCCTTTGATTTCCACCACCATCACTTCGGTCTGGTCACCGATGATAATGGATTCATTCACTTTTCTTGTCAATACCAGCATATCAATTCTGCTCTATGTATTCCAATAGCCGGGTGCGTACAAAATGGGTGTCATCATTGGAGATGAACTGCCCGCCCTTTCCCATCTTCCGGTTGATGATAATGGGACCCTGCAGGTTGATGGTCATATCGTTGGGATTGCCGCGCGGGATGGTGACAATTCCCCATATTTCCGCATCTTCCAGTTTTGCCAGCCCAATGCCCCCCAGAATCCAGCCGGGAATATCCGGGACATAATCCGGGATCAGTGACCGGATTTCCAGAATCACAAACGCCAGAGAAGGATCGTCCAGAGACTGGAGCCAGTGGAATGTGGATTCTTCGCTTTCAGAAAGAATCACAAACCGATGGAATTCCTCAAACGCAAAAATGCCTTCCGGGAATTCCAGAATATCGGATTCATCTACGGTTGTTTTACCAAAAGGTTTTGTCTCAATCACGATGGGAGATGTCATATTTTCGGATACCATACTCATCGTCTACCTCAGGAAGTCCAACAAAGTGGGTTTAATCAGTTTGGCACCCACACTCAAAGCGTAATTATGCACATTTTCCAGCCATTTTAAATTCATCACAGTCTCCACCACATCAATATCGGCATTTTTTGCCAGAAGCTCTTTTGTATAACTGGAATCCCAGGTGATCCGTTTTTCATGCTGTTCCAGACGGTTCACCCGTGCCCCAATTTCCGCCCTGTACCGCAGAATGTTTTCCAGTCCGCTGTCCAAGGCCTCCAGGTCCCGGCCACCCACCAGATTTTTATCCCCTTTAATCAGGTCATCCCGTAACTGGATGAGCATATCAAAAACGGACATTCCGGTGACAGTCGCGTTGGAATGGTAGTTGTTGGGAGGCTCCGGATTGATCCCGTCAACGAGCCCCAGATCCTGAAGGACGGTGCCGCCTTCCAGATCCTCCAGCCAAATCTGGTGGGGGGTTTTTCCGGTGAGGATAATATCGTCCATCCCGCCTTTGGCCGCCCGGATTTCCACCGGAGCGGAGTTGATTTTATCAATTATATCATTGATGGTGTCTCCCGCATTCACCTCAATCCGGGTTCCGTTGAGGGAAAATGCAGAATCCCCCAGAGCCACATAGGCCGATGAGTCTTTATTGGAAGAGACAGACATATTCGTTGCCCAGAATATCTGGTTGCCCGGAATGGTGACCCCCATTTCTGCGTTCCTCTCAATCTCCCTGGTCTGGATATTGATATCCCCTTGGTATTGCACCCCGGTCATGGCATTCCCCTGGTCAATTCCTCTTTCCTGGAGGTGGGTGAATATGGGGAGAAAAACATCCCTTTCAATGACACTTCCTCCAAACAGGTTTTTTCCGGTGGAATCCTTTGCGTTGGCAATTTCCACCATGGCATAAAGATGCTGGTTGATTTCCTTGGCAATGGCCTCTTTCAATTCAAAGCCGGTGTTGGTGCCGTTGGAGGCCTGGATGGTCAAATACCGCACGCGCTGGAAGATTTCTCCCACCCTGTCCAATTGGCCGTCCATGTGGTTGAGCCTGTCCATGGCATCGTGCACGTTTCTTTCATACTGGTCCAGCTCCCGCAGACGGGTTTTAAACATCATCTGGTTGGTGGCGGCCACAGGATTATCGCTGGGCAAATTCACCTTGCTGCCGGTGGCCAGTTCCCTTTCTGTTTTCTGCATGTCATAACGATGCCGGTTTATTGTGTGGATTAAATTGGTATTCACCATCTGGCTGGTTACGCGTATCATACTTCCCTCCTTGTTTTCCTTCTCAATTCCTCATCCCTGAGTTTAAAATAATCGATTGATAATTCTATCCAGCATTTCATCCATCACGCTGACCACTTTTGCCGCTGCGTTGTATCCATGCTGGAACTGCACCATATTTGCCATTTCCTCATCAAGGTTCACGCCCATCACGGACTGCCGCAGGTTTTCAAAATTATTCAGAACCATGGTCTGGTTTTCCACCTGGTCCTGGGATGTGCGGCTCTCAATCCCCAGTTTGGCGACCAGTGAATTATAAAACTGGTCACTGTTTTCATAGCGTCCCACCATGGTCTTTTTATGGCGGAGTGCCTGGGCAATGGCCAGAGCGTTTTCCCCGTCTTTGGCCCCATAGCCCTGGTTTTTGTCCCCGGTACCGCCAATGTCTTTTCCAGTGGCGGCGGCAATCAGGGACACATTATCCTGTATTTCCCGGCTCAGATCCATGGAGCCCGCAGGGTGAAAAACCGGCGTCAGACTGATCCGGTCAATATTTGCCTGGAAACGGTTGATCTCATCCACCCGGCGGTAATCAAATGCCCCCGATGTGCCGGAATTCTGCAGGATTCCCGTGTGCCCCACCAGTAGCTCTCCGGAGTCTTCCAGATGGCGTATCATTAAATTTTTCTGCCAGTTGTCATTTTTTTCGGAGAGCCGGGCTTTCAATACCAGATTGGAATCATGGTTCAGATACGCCACCACCCCGCTTTCCGATGAATTAATCCTCTGGATAACGCTCTCCAGGGTTTCGTCCGCCCGGTAGTTGATATAGATGGGCGTATTGGAAATATCATTTTTATATAAAGTTATTGTACCGGAAATCCCCAGAGGCCGATCTGCGTTGATCTTGTTTTTTCCGGCCACTTTAAAAACAGCGGTGGTATCATCACTGCCGTCCCCGTTTAAGTCAAAATTCCCTTTCAAATTCCGGGAGAGATTTTCAATGTGAAAGAAATTCACATTGGTCTCTTTCCCCAGGCCAAACCCGTCCCGGTGGACTTCATTGGTGACATCAGAAATGTTGATGGCCAGGAGATCCAGCTTTTCAATGTTTTCTTTCAGTACATCATCGCGAATTTCCAGCAGAGCCTGCATTTTCCCATTGCGGAACAACGCATCCTTTCCATTGTGCTCCCATACCACGCGGTGGAGACCCTCATTGGCCCCGTCTCCCACACTCTTCAGGAGATGGACAGTTTCTCCCTGAACCAGCATCTCTCCGCCCAGATACACAATGAGCTCATCCGAATCCTGATTTTCAATCGTGACATCCGCGTACTGGGCCAGCTGCTGCAGAAGAGCATCCCGCCGATCCATCAAGTCATTGGGGGAGTCCCCAATATTCCGGGATTTCAGAATCCGCTCATTCAAATCCCGTATCTGCGTGGTCATGGAATTCATGGAATCCACCCCCACCGTAATCTCAAAATCCACATTCTGTCGTAAGTCAAACAAACGATGAAAAGTCTCCCGCATGGTAAAGGACAGCTCTTTTCCCCGGCTGCGGACTGTCTCCCGGTACGAAAGCTCTTCCGGAAAATGAGATAAATCCTGCCAGCTTTGCCAGAATCTGTCCAGCTGTGCCCGCATGGATTCCTCGGAGGGCTCGTTAAAGATAACTTCTGTCTGGTGGAGATATTTCTGGCGGGCCTCCCAATAGGACTTGGATTGCTCTGAGCTTCTCACCTTTTCATCCAGAAAAAGATCCCGTACCCGCTCCACAGACTGCACCACCGACCCCTGCCCCAGCATGCCCGGTCCCTGTGCCCGGTTTAAGGAAGGATTATACAAAGGATCCATGGATTCCATGGAAACCCGCTGGCGGGCATAGTTTTTATTATCGGCATTGGAAATATTATGACCCGTGGTTTGCAGTGCCACTTGGTGGGTTCCCAAACCCCTCTTTGCGATTTCCAGCCCCAGAAATGTGGATGCCATAATTACCCCGTTACGTTAATGAAAATGGATTTGCGGGAAACATTTTCATTACCTTTTTTATCATAATCCGGATCGCTCTGAAGAGAAAGATTCTCCATCAGATGGTGAAAAAATTCCCGGTTTTCCTCTAACAAAAGAGAATTTGTTTTATTCGCACTTTTCAGACGATGCAGCATCTGCAGGAGATCCTCTCTCTGCCGCCGGAGTTTCCCCGCCTCCGCATCCGGCATTGCCGATAATATCCCGGTCAGAGTCATCCGGGCGGATAAATGGTACTTTTCCTGAAGCAAGGCCAATCTGGTATCCAGAAAGGACTCGTTTTCCCGCAATTCCTGTAGCCGGATTTCCTCCATACTGGTCGCGTCCTTCAGCATCCGGGCATTCAACTGGAAAATGGCGTTTCTTTTCTGGGTTTCCAGCTCCAGCAAGGCAGCGTAAATTTCTATCTGTTTATGGATAAATGCCATGAGAGAACGAATATCCGCACCTTCCATGGAAACCGGAACATCCAAAGAGTCCACTTCCCGGACGTTGGCAGAATTTTCCGTAAAATTATTATTTCTCATAGCGTATTCATCGGCCAAAATGAAAAAAGCTAAAGGATTATTCCCCATTTATGCGACATAATGGTGACGTCCCCCGGAGGGATGCCCTATAATGGGGACGTCCCCCGGAGGTAAAAAAATCTGTTCCGCATGAATAGATATTTTACCATTGGAATATGAGTCATCATGGATTGCTGGATTTACTCAAAGACTTCCAGCGGAATGAAATCACCGAACACCACATCTATAAAAAGCTGTCCCAAATCACAAAAGATGAAAAAAACCGCGTTGTCCTGGCAAGAATATCGGCGGATGAAAAAAAGCATTATGACATTCTAAAAAAATACAGCAAAAAAGAAGTGAAACCCTCCCGGCGGCGGGTGTTTTTCTATTACTGGATTGCCCGGATTTTTGGACTCACGTTTGGGATCAAGCTGATGGAAAAAGGGGAATCCTCTGCCCAGGATGAATATGCCACGTTAATGGGTCATATAGAAGAGGTGGGCGGTATCATAGACGATGAGGAAACCCATGAGCAAGAGCTGATCAACCTCATCCAGGAAGAAAGGCTGGAATATGCCGGCTCTGTGGTACTGGGATTGAACGACGCCCTTGTGGAATTGACCGGCACTCTGGCGGGGCTTTCCTTTGCCCTCCAGAATAACAGAATGATTGCCATGGTGGGCACCATCACCGGAATTGCCGCCAGCCTGTCCATGGCTGCCTCCGAGTATCTCTCCAAAAAAACGGAGGGAGAGGGTTCCCCCATAAAAAGTGCGGTCTATACCGGGATGGCGTATATTCTGACCGTCTTTGCGTTGATTGCCCCGTATTTTTTTCTGGAGCACTATCTGGCCTCTCTGATCATCACACTGGCCGTGGCGTTGTTCATCATCTTTGTGTTCAACTACTATATTTCCGTGGCCAGGGATCTGGATTTTCGCCGCCGTTTTTTTGAAATGGCCACCATCAGCATCACGGTTGCCACGTTCAGCTTTGGTGTGGGATTTTTTATCCGCTCTTATTTTAACATAGATGTTTAAAAAAAAGACCGCATCCACCCTCATCGCCCTGTTTTTCACTTTTCCGGTTTTTTCCAAGGATAAATTTTTCCTGGAGAAAACCGGAGCTCCGTTGCGTCTGGAGAAAAACTGGTTTTATACATCGGAAAAAAATCCCCGGATCAAAGATCGTATACCCCGGCTGGGCAATGAAAAAACAAACCTCATCCTGATTCCCATCACCCGGGAATGCGGCGGAAGGCTGGATGATTTTCTGGCCGATTATTTCCGCCATGAAAGCGTGGATTATTCTACGGTGGCCGTGGGGTTGATTCTTCTGGGCAATCCGGAAAAAAATACCGGAGAGCGGGAAATCCAGACCGCCGAATTTCTGTACCAGAGAGCGGAATCCATTCTGGCCGCCCAGGAGGATAGCATCAAAAATAACCGCATACGAATCATGGAAAAATTCTTTTTTCTGATACCCCGGGATCCCCGGCATTTCTCCCTGTATCTGGGTTTTTATCCCGTCTGGCAAAAGGACAAATGGAGTTATCTTCCGGGCGTCTTTCTCTTCAACGAAAAAAATATACTCCGGAGAATCCTTGCCTCCCCCCGGCCTTGGGAAATCCGGAAAGCTCTTTGGGATATGCGGGGGGATATGCGGGGGGACACCAGCGGGAAAAGAGCAGAAAAAGGATTTCTCCTCCGGGCAATGGATTATTTCCTCCATTATGATATAGACAGCCACAGATACATCCTCAGCTTTGCCCGAATCCTGGGGGCTTTCCTTGTGATATTTGTCATTGTGGAATGGGTTTTTTTCTTCCGGAGGCGGGCGGATTAGAATCCGCTTCTGTATCCCGCTCCTCATTTACGTATGCAGACCATCCTCCGCCCAAAGGATGGAGGGGGACTAATCCTGGGGCACCCGGAAAAATTGCCTATGCCCCAAAAAAAGATTGATCATTCAATTCCTCCCCTCACACTGCCCCATGGCTGGTAAAAGATATAACTGGATAGAAATTCTGGCGATCGCCGCAGTGGTCATCATTGTTGTGTTTCTTTTTCTCAAGGTGATGCCCTTCCTGCTGAAGATAGGGTTCTGGATTCTGGTGGCAGTAATTGCTTTATGGCTGGTGCGTAAGTTTTTTAAATAGATTTTACTTATCGTCCTTATACTGATACTGGTCATATTCCCGCTCCAGCCTGTCTCTTTCTTCTTTGGGCATGTCTTTGGGGATGACCACATCGGTTCGTTGCTGGAAATTCTTCATAACGGATTTCTGATTTTTGTGGACTTTATAATTCAGCTCTTCCTCCGTTTTCAGATCCGTGTACCACCCTTCAAAGGATGTCAAAACAATTCTCTGCCCCAGGGAATCCAGAAGGCTTTCCATGGCTTCCATTTCTGTTTCAAACTGGAGAGGGGAGAAAGTGGCAAAGGACTGGATGGTGGTGGTGGGCAGAAGAACGGGATCTTCATCCTTAGACTCCAGGATGAGAGGATTTTTTGCCATACGGATGGTGGCCACAACGGCAATCCGGTACTGGATGGCTTTCCCAAACTGATCGTAATGCAGGGGGGTCTTCCGGTAATGCTCAATGGTGATATACAGCCAGATATCGGATTCTTCCTTTTTATTATCTGTCTGGAGCCTTCCATCAGCCAGATACGATATACGGAGTTTTTCCTTTAATCTTTGCGGAATATACGGGGTCTCCACCCGGCTACGGATATTATGGATGTACAGGGTTTTAAACCGGGAAGGGATGATTTCATTGGACTGCATGGGAGCCGCTGTATCCGGGTTTGGGTTTTCCGGGGTTGTGGCACATTGGCCGGCCAGAAGAGAGAAAACATACAGCAAAATAATCCTATGCTTTGTCATTGTCCCATAACCCCATCACCATTTACAAAAGAGGACGCGTTCCTTCCAGAAAAAAATATCCATCCTGGGATGGAAATCGGTATTTCCCCTGTACACTCTCCAGATAATAACCCGATCTTTCCAGAATCTGCTCCAGAATCATGGGAGTGAGCCGGTTTTCCCGTGGAAACAGCTCGTCCAGCACCTCATCATTGACAGAAACTCCCCAGTCCATGATAAAAACCTTTCCGCCGGGACGGATAATGGGGAGGGTTGTTTTGAGAATATCATCCGGGCCGGATGCGGCAGAAAGAGAAAAGGAAAAAAAAACCAGATCCATGGGGGGTAGCCAGTTGGGATAAAATATCCTGTTTTGTTCATTCAAATGAAATGGGGTAATGTTTTTCAAGCCTTTCTGCACGATTCTTTTCCACAACGTATCCAGTAGCTCCTCCTGGTAGTCCAGGGAGTAAATATGCAGGCTTTCCAGATTTTTTGCATGATCTGCTAAAAGCAGAGAGACATATCCATTTCCGCATCCAAAGTCCAGAATATTGATCTGGTCCGGCTCCGCCTGGAGATAATAATCCAGAATGGATTTATACACCACGGGATCAATGATCTGTTCCCGGCGTTTGGAAAACAGAAACTCATGGAACGCCGGTTTTTCATGGGCACGGACAATCATAAATCAATTATTACGGTCAATCACCTGGGGCACCACAAAAAAAGAATCGTTCCATGCGGGAGCGATACTCTCAATGGCGTCCAGCCCCAGGGATATTCCAGGAACATCTTCCCGGCGGACATTCTCCTGCCCCAAAACATGGCCGATGGGTTCCATATCTCCGGTGTCAACATCTTCTATCTGGTTCACAAACCGAAGTATCTGGTTGAATTCCTGCGTCATGGAATCCAGCTCCTCTCCGGAAAGCTGGAGCCGGGACAGACGGGAAATTTTCTCCACCTCCTCCCGGGTAACATTTTTGGGATTACTCATAACTCAGGAAAAATTTCCGGTGGTGTATGACAAGAAAAAAATCTATCCATTCTTCACCAATCGGTCAATGGCATATAACTCCCGCACGGTGGCCGGCAGCAGTCTAAGCTCCATCTGGTTGGTGGCGTCGCTTCTGGCCGATGGCGGGTTTGGGTGGGCTTCCATAAAAAAACCGTCCACCCCCACGGCAGCAGCGGCACGAGCGATGGGAAATGCCATCTCCCTTTCCCCGCCGGATGTTTTTCCACCCCCGGGAAGCTGTGTGGCATGGGTCACATCCATTACCACATGGATACCCTCCCTCCGCATCATTTCCAGCGAGCGCATATCCACCACCAGATTATTATAACCAAAAGTATAACCCCTTTCGCAGATGGTGATTTTATCCGAACCCACGGACCGGAATTTATCCACAATCTGCATGGCATCTCCGGGAGCCATAAACTGCCCTTTTTTCACGTTCACCCATTTTCCTGTCCGGGCTGCGGCCAGAATCAGATCTGTCTGCCGGGATAAAAAAGCCGGTATCTGGATCATA
Source organism: Leptospira biflexa (assembly GCA_020720785.1). Classification (GTDB taxonomy): domain Bacteria; phylum Spirochaetota; class Leptospiria; order Turneriellales; family DYLW01; genus DYLW01. The sequence continues at coordinate 2,769 of DYOA01000051.1, read as the reverse complement.
TCCACGGAGTCTCCGGCAATCTCCGCTTCTTCCGGTGAATGCACATCAGTCAGGACGGGGATATTATATTTTTTGCTGATTTCCCGGAGCATGGCCAGACCCTTTTCTATTCCCGGCCCCCGGAAGGAATCCGCACTGGAGCGGTTGGCTTTATCATAAGACGATTTAAAAAAAACAACAATATCCAGCTCCCGGCCAATGTCTGCGACCACTTTTGCTGAGGATTCCAGCAATTCCATGCTCTCTATCACACAGGGTCCGGAAATCAGAAAAAATGGCTGCCCCCCCCCGATTTTTTTACCAAAAAAATTAACCTCTGAATTTTCCATTACGGGCATAGCCTCTCCTTATTTTATTTTGTCTTCCGACAACGGATACAATGCCAGAATGCCGCATCCCCCGTCCTCCCGGTACTCGGTCTGCACGGACTGGGGAGCCATTTTCTTCCGGTATTTTTCCAGATAATACTGTTCATTCTGTGATCTGGCTGCCGTGCAGTTCTTTTCCCATCGGATTGCCATGGGGACATCCTTTTCCGCATTGTCGATGAAGGTATAAATCTGAATTTGGTTTGCGTTGGGTTTGCATTCTGTGGGAATTTCCGTATCCATGGTTAAGCGGCAGGAATTTTCCATGGTTCTCTTCTGTTCGGATGAGCAACTGACTAAAGCAATCATGATCCCGGATACGGCAAGGACCCTCCGGGCAGACCTGTGCAACAAATAAGAAATCACAGGCTTTCCGGAGGGTGTGGCAGAGTGGAAGAAAGGGAGCATTTATCATACCAGCCTTTCTTCAGTTCACTCCCAAAACGGTTGTTCTCTTCATCCACAGATGTAACGATGTTAATCCTCTGGCTGTGTATCCTGTTGGGACATTCCCTCAGGTTGTCTCTGCATAAAATCTGGGTGGCTTTGGGTTTGGGATATGCCAATGCGTACAGCTTATGCACGCAGGCATTTTCTATTTTTCCAATTTCCTGTCCGTATTCAAAGACTTCCGCATATTTGGAGTAAAACAATTTGAAAAATCGCATCAGCCCATAAGGGAAATTTCCTTTTTCCGTGAGCAATCCCATCTGGTAAAGCACCGAACCGGAAACACCGTCCCCTTCCCCGCCAGCCGGCATTTCTTTGTTGAACCAGATAAAATATTCCACCACATGCAGGATGGTGGACATAATATCTGTTTTTGACTGGTACCAGCGGGTTATTTTTGCGTCATTCTCATCCAGAAAACGCACGCGTAAATGGCTGTGATTTTCTATGATTTCTTTTATTGCAGGATGCAAATCTTTTCCTGCAATTTTTGCACCACTCTCTTTGTCATGCTCCGCAACTGTTCCCTCAAAAGAATCCAGTTCCTCCCAATTTGCCATCTGGGATATGGAAAAATCATGCATCATACCGGCCTGGAACATGACCCCATAATCGGAATAATCCACATCATCGTCCCCCACAGAAGCCAGAAGCCCCACTGATGTCAGCGCAACCTCCATTAGGTGCTCCCAGATCTTTCTCTGCCCATAAAGAAGGGAGATGAGATAGGTAACAAAATAATTTTTGCTAAGAGCCCTTTTAACCACTCTGGCCATATCCAGTTTACTTTTTTTAAAAAGGTAACCGGCAAAGGAATAATCAAACATCCCCAGCTTTTTTTCAATGTCCTTCCGCAGAAGACCCAATAACGCCAATCGGATTGATTCCGTTAATTCAATGACAAAATTAAACTTTTTTCCTTTGTATTTATCATCCAATGCTTCCAGAAGATTTGTTTTTAACGGGCGTTTGGACTGGAGCAGCACTTTGTCGTTGTCATCTTTGATGGATTCTCTTAATTCCAGGATTTCCATGGAGCCCAGCACTGTGGCCAACCTGAAAATATCGTGGATGTCATTAGTTGTGATTGCATCGTCCAGAAATTCCATGATATCGGATTCTATTTAATAAAACCATGCATTGGCAAGAATTTTCTTTCCGAAAAATATGCAACCCGGGGTGAAATGCGGATATCATTTCTGGTCGTTTTACCCAGAGTGGAACTTTGACCACGTTTCAAATAAAAAAGCTCAGGAGAATTTTCTGAAACACTACCTTTGGTATATCCGGAATCAATATACCAAAGGCAAAAGTTTTTCAATGGAAAGGCTGATCATACCTGCGAAAAGACCTTTTTAATGTATTGAATTTTTTTGTTTTGCCATCAAAAACAGAGGTGTATACAGTCATTCTGTCTTTCCCGGTCAAATGGACAATCCAGTAGCGGGAGCCTGCAATGGATTCATCCGCCGCGACGTCCGATGTAAGGAGGTTGACATGGACTTCCCAAAATGAAGCATACCGTCATTAGTAGCGTCATAGACCCTGGTTTATATGCTCTTGTGCAGCCAGCCCATGGGACAGTACAGAAAAGGAAAGCAGGGTCATTAATCCTCTCTTTATCATATTTTTCTCCATTTGTCAATATTTCAGGAACAATATCTTTGATCCCAGGTAAAGAATAATTAAATACGATATCGTCAATAAAATCTTTTTAATGATATGCACCAAATATCATATCCCCGTCAATTCCCGTTTTTCGTTGACATTCCGGGGAAAGCCAGGAGTCTGTTTGGCATACGGTCGATGGGTGAAAATATCCCGGATAAAGAAAGGAGATCCAATGTCTTTTTATGATTTAGAATTCAAGGATACAAGAGGAAATACCATTCCCATGCGGGAATTTGCAAGCGATTTATATACTTATTGAGTCTTTTATGTCTTTTTCTAA
>DYOA01000003.1:59613-110851 GCA_020720785.1 Leptospira biflexa | reverse complement strand
AAAGAATCCGGCTTTATCCGCCGATGTGAAAAAAACAATCTCCACGCATCCATCTGCCGTGAGTGTCACGCTTCCTTTTGGAGTTGACAAAGCCTCTCTGGTGCCCACGTTTTCCATCACCGGCAGCAAGGTAACCCACACCAATGAAGGGGGGGCGGAAATCGTCAGTTCCTCCACGGCGGTGGATTTTACAAACGCGGTGGACTTCTTTGTGGTGGAAGCGGACGGAGCCGGAGGCCAGGCATATACGGTGACTGTCCTCACACAGAACCCGCTGAATGAGTTCAAACTGGAAACAAGCAAGAATCCGGGGCTATCCCGGGATTATACGGGGACCATTGACCATACTGCAAAAACGGTGAGCTTTGCGTTTGATGCCGGGGAAAATGCCAGTGCCCGGATACCCACCATAGATGTCACGGATTCCTCCATAACGGTGAGCCCGTCCGGGGATTCTGCACAGAATTTTGGCTCTGCTTTGACATACCGCTTTACTTCGTCCTCCGGATCTTTTGCGGATTATACGGTCAGTGCAACCCATTCACCCAACCCTGGTGAAATTATCATAACAGAAATCCATTATGATGTGGATATTAGCAAAGGCTTTGAGGGTGCGGGAGGAACAACCTGCACCGAAAGTGATGATGAATTTATTGAAATATACAATGCATCCTCCACGTCCTTTAATCTGGCCGGGATGAGTTTCCAATACGGAAACAGTGGTGGAAATTTTTCCAAAGAATATACATTCCCATCGTATACCTTGGGAGCGGGGGAATATCTGGTGGTGGTCTCCAAAGATGCCGGATGTTACACAACGGCATCTTTGGCCGGTAAAAAAGTTTTATTCGATACGGCAGCGTGGGCATTGAGTTCAAGTGGTGCCACTTTTGCTCTGGTTCTGGATGCAACAGACCTTCCTGATAGTCAGACGGGGCCAGCCATCAATGAGGGGACAACCACAGTGATTGATTATGTGGGGACAGATTCCGGAGCAAAGGTGTACCAGGCAGGAAAAGCATCGGACTGTGCGGATAAAACCTCTGCCAGAAATGGAATCACCAATACCAATAATAATGCGAATGACTTTACCTGTGGGATTGCCAATGGTTCCCCGGGGCGGGCAAACCCATGAAACCCATACAAATCATCCTCCTCGCTCTCCTCTTTCTGGCGTTCTCCTGTGCCCCGCCGGCTATTCCCGGAAAGGATGCAGCGGGGGCAAATTCCATGGCGGTGGGGAAAGTCTCCGGAAGGGCATACGCAGAGCCGCAGAACCGGGTGCAGGTGTTGTTCAATAATCCCTGGATTCCCTATAATGAGTGCACCGGAGATGTGGCTGTGGCCAATGTGTGCGATGTGAAAGCCGGAAAAACCGGGGAGCAGACGGACAATAACGGAGACGCCCGTTCCATCAATAATGTGGTAGCGAATCTGATCATGCAGTCCGCCATCGACGTGGTGGAAGGATATCTGCCCCAGAACATCCATCTGGATGTGGCCAGCCAGAATCTGGATAATAACCGCATCATTGAGGCTCTGGAGTTTGCCGTAAAAAAAGGGGTGCATGTGCGTTTTGTGGGCAACCGGGAGAATGATGATTTTGATTTTTCCGGGGCGGCAGAGACCGAATCCGCCCAGAACGGACAGTTTAAACCGGCAAAGGATTATACTTCCTCTGATGCGGGCTTTGGGGACATTGCGGAGGTGCTGGATGATTACTATCCCATATCCGTGGGTGGCGTCAAATTCTATAAAAGGGAGTATTTTCCTCTGGAGAATGGAAAGACGGAATATGATGGCAATTACGCCGCCTATGACGGAAAAGATCCCTGGGCGGTGAACCGGTTTTTTTATTCCGGGAGAGATGACACCTCCTCCACCAATTTATCCGGGGTGAGTGATTTCAATCTGGTGAACCACACCGGACAGATGCACCATAAGTTTCTGCTCATCAAAAACCGCAAGCGGGATTCTGCGGGTTTTCCGGTCTCATCCAACGGAAATCCGGTGATCCGTTACTATACGGTGACCGGTTCCACCAACCTCACGGATAACGATTTTTACCGGAACAATAATAATATTATCATCTTTTATGAGGACAGGGAATATATTGTCACGGATGCGGAAAATGGCAATGGCGTTGCATCGGCCAATGGTTTTCCGGACATGGAAGAGGTGACAGTCACCGCCAGTGTGAACCGCTGTCCGCTGGATACCCCCACCACCCGGCCCTGTTTGTACAATACCTATAAACGCCAGATGAACTATCTTTTGAGTGATTACAACGATGCCTTCAAACCGGCGGATGCTCCGCTGAAGGATTATGTGTTTGCCTCCGGTATTTCCCTGGATGTGTATTTCGCGGACTACCGCAGTGACAATATCATTCGCCGGATTACGGATGAGGTACTGGCGGCGAACTATGCGGTGTATTTTATGGCGTTTTCTTTTTCCACCTCCACCTATCCCAATGACGGGGGGGTGCAGTTGCACGAAGCACTGAGCACCAAACACCCCAACCGGGGCTGGCTTTCCGTCTATGGCCTTGTGAGTCCGGACCGGAGTGAAAACCAGGCTCTGATGTCCGCACTGGGCTCGGATGCCACTGTGTATGAATACGATAACGGCTCCCAGGATCCGGATTATTACCTGGGTGCCAACCGCTTGCACCATAAGGTGATGATCATTGATCCCTGTGATTCCAATGCCACGGTGATAACAGGCTCTGCCAACTGGTCGCAGACGGTGGACGGACGCCGGGAAACCACCGTCACGTTTGATGATCCCCATGCTTCATCTGCCGTTGGTACCGCTGTGCACTACACCAAAGGCACCCACAATAACGAAGATATCATCATCATCCGTTCCCGGGAAATTGCAAAAATTTATTATGAGAAGGAATTCCGCTATCTGGTGGAAAAATCCCGTCCTTCCCATTTGGGGTCACTGCCGTTATGCAACTGAACAAAGTGAGGAGTATTCTGGTTTGGGTTTTTCTGTCCGCCGGGCCAATGGCTCTGTTCTTTTCCTGTGCCCATTTCCTTCCGGGGGATGCCCCGGAGGAGAGCACCGCCACCGGGGTTTCCCGTTTGACGTTTGATCCCACCCAGTCACAGAAAGGGCTCATTGACCTGCTGGAAAATGCACGGGAGTCCATCTATGTTTCTCTTTATGGCTTTGATAACGAAGAGATTGATCATGTCCTCATAAAAATATGGCAGGAGAGGGGCACCTCCCGCTCCCTGGCCTATGCGAAAGCAAACCGGAAAGTGAAAATGGATTTTGTAACGGAATATGACTCGGAAAGTGAGGGGAGCTGGGACCGCCTCATCAAGGCCGGCCTGCCCGTGCATCTGCACAACGATTCCGGAATCATGCACAATAAATATTTTGTGGTGGATGAAAAATATGTGGTGACCGGTTCCACCAACCTCACGGAAGGAATGTGGAGCCATTTTAACAATATGATCATCATCCATTCCCCGGAACTGGCCACGGATTATCTGCGGGATTTCCACGTTCAGAAAACCGGAACCAGTGCCACCCAGAAAGATGACCGCTTCAAAGTCCTGTATGAAAGCGGAGCCGGGGCGGATAAAACCATTGGGACGGGGGATGACACCTCATCCGGCTATCTGTTTGGCAACAAAGTCATCTGCAATCCGGCGTATTCCGGTCTGGATTCGGGCGTCTGTAATGAAATTCTGGCGGGCAGCAAAAAATGGAAAGATGTCACTCTCACAGATGCCCAATGGGCAAGTATTCAGAACACCGGTTTTGCACGGGAGCTGTATTCGGCTTCTGATTATAACCAGTTCAAAGGGAAATGGCCGGAAGGTTACCGAAGGGTGGGAGTGCATTCCATTGGTGTTTTCTTCACCCCGTACCGGGAGACTTTCCCCAGCTATCTTTATGAAAGCGGCAGCACCGGCGGGAGGGATTATTATTATATGAATTATGACAAGGGATTGCTGGAAGTAAAAAACAATGAAAATGCCATGAATATTGTTCTGCCCATTCTGGAGGCCGCCACCAAATCCATTACGGTGTATTCCTTTGCGTTCACAGATAAGGTGATCATTGACCGGCTCATCAAAGCAAAGGAACAAAGAGGGGTGGATGTGAAAGTCTATATGGATTATAACATGTTCCGTTCCACATACCAGTACAATATTTTTTCCTACCGGGAGCTGGCGGAAAGAACCCAGAAGGTGAAAGTCACCCGGCGGACAAACGGTGGCCTTCTCCACCATAAAGTCATTCTCATTGACAGAGATATTGTGATCCTGGGTTCCCTGAATTTCAGCGAGAATGCGGTATCCAGCAATGATGAAAACTTTGTGGTGATCCGCAACGCCCGCAATCTGGTGGATGCGTTTGAGACGGAATCCTTCCAGATCAACCGGGAATCCAAATTTCTGCTGGATCTGGAAGCTTTTTCCGGGGCCTATGACGCGAACGATGCGGAGATATCTCCGTTTGACCTGACGGATTAGAGTATGAAAAATAAAATTCCAAAATCCCTTTTCCTTCTCACATTGGCGGTTCTTTTCTTCTCCTGTACAGATGCTTCGCAGAAAGCGGAACAAAACCCATCGGTTTTTCTGTCCTCTTCCGATGCGAAGCTCACAGAAAAAGTATCCGCCATGCGAAACCCCAAAGGTCTCATCAGCTGCACGCTCAGGAATATTGTGGGCCAGCCCGGCTCTGTGCTGACCCTGAAAAAGGACCAGGGGGGCAGCCTCTGTGAAGACCGGGAAAATTTCCATGAATATTTTCTTTTTGATGAAGACGAGAGCATCTTTATATTACAGACAAATCCCACCGTTTTTCTGTATATTAATTCCAGGGAATTCCATTTCCACCTGACCAATGAATATAACCAGTTCGTGGCCAATCCCACCCTGGGGGCCACGGATAAAATAAAAAATTCCCAGACATTTTACCGCAAAGTGGGGGACTATGATATTGCCCTGAGCTTTACCCCCAATGAAGCGGTGTATTCCTCCACCGGGGCCAATGAGGGCAGGATTCAAGATCGCAATTCCGCCAGTTATATTGATTTCTGGCGGCTACTGGATGCTTCCCAGAATGCGGTGGTGTATATTCCGGGTCCATTTGAGGAGCAGCGTCTGTTCACGGATTTATACTGCCAAGTACAGAAGGGTAATACCCGCCGGGTGTATACTCCGGAGTCACTTATGACCCTGAACAGTCTGCCTGCGTGGTTCCGCACGCCGGATGATGAGCGTTATGACAAAGCCTGCGTGGATGCACAGCGGCTTTCCCGTTCCACCATCCGTCCCTGGTATATGCTCCGCTCCGATCTCAGCTCTCTGAAATTCTTTGCTTCCTTTGGGAAGGATCTGGTGATCAACGACGCCCTGCTGGGAGTGGAGGATATCAACTTTGCAGACCGGCTCATGCTCACCCGGCCTTACGCATTTTTTGTGACTGTCCCCCTGGGGAATTCCATGGAAGAAGCGGCCATAAAAGATAATCTCAACAGACGCCACGGATTCACCCTCCAGATCCGGGGGAATGTGGATTCTCTGTACCAGAATGCCCGGGATTTGGGGATGCCGGGATATGAAGATGCCTTTTCTCCTGTCAAAGTGCTCAGCACTTCTGTGAGTGGAACCACCCTCAAGCTTAACTGGTCGGAAGTGGCCGATGTGCAGATCCGGCACTATGCCACCGCTGTGAAAAAGACGCTCGCGGAGATAGAAGCCATTCCGGATGGTTCCTTCAGCGTAGTGGCGAATGCCACCGGTACCAACGAGAAAACATTCAATATCGTCACCGGGGCCTGTGCCAGTGGTAGTATCACCCGAGGCTGTGCCCACTGGTTCCGGGTGAGCGGTGTGAGTACCACTCCCTCCAACGCGGTGGCGGTGGTGCCCCGGGATCCGGCTGCGGATGAAATTATTTTTACGGAGATCATGTGGGCGGGAGTGGATGGGGATACCTACGATGAGTGGTTTGAGATTAAGAATACTTCTGCCCAGGTTCTGGATCTTTCCGGGCTGGATTTCTATAATGGAGGCAGTGCCCAGGCCAATATCACCTTTGGTCCCAATTACAACGCATCCGCAACCCTCACTGGCCATGAACCCCTGGGCTCCCGCGAACTGGATCCGGAGGGATTCCTCTATCCCGGGGAATATGCGGTGGTGGCCCGGAAGGGAGACAATTATTTCTCTAATTTCAGCAATATAAAAATCTATATAAGAACTGCCGGATCATTTGGTAATTCTGACGATACCCTTTATCTGGGGAAGGGGATTACCGCCGGGGATTTAACTCCAGGTGACCAGACTGATGGAAGCATTCTCATTGATAACGGTAGCTATTCTGATGATACTAAGGGGTCTTCCGGCACTCCCAAAAAATCCATGGTGTATACGACCACTCCCGCATGGGCAACATCGGCCATTGATTCCAGCCAGCCCGCCGCCGGTTTGAACTTTGCCACGCCTGGTTTTGCCGGGGCAGGGGAATACTGAGAGATATTTTATTCATAGAATTATTATAGAGGAGATTATGATAAAGAAAAAAAAAGCAAAAAGAATGCGATGGCTCCGGGGGGGAGGAATTGCACTTCTTATATTTGTGTTCGCATTGCCGGGAAGTTTGTTTTCCTATTCGTTTCATCTGGAATTCAATTCGGACGGCTACCACTTTAACAATGCGGATTTTATCAATTATGACCAGAAAAGGTATGAAGAAAACCAGCCCGTGGACCGGCAAAACTCTGATGATGCCATCTCTTTTGTGTATTCCGGCATTTCCCTGGGCTTTATGCAGCGGTATAAATTCAGCGAGTTTTTTGTCACCATCCGCCAGTCCGGAATGTGGGGCAGTGACTCTCTGGAAGGCCGCCCGGTGGAAAACAATACCATCACATATTCGGAGCTGTATTTCAATTATTATTTCACCCAGGATCTGATGATGAGCCTGGGCCGCTACCGGTATTCCCTGGAAGATGCCACGCAGGAATATTTTTTCAACGATACCATTGACGGGGTTTCCCTGAAACATGAGCTTCCCTGGGGAATGCAGTACCGCCTCCTCTTTGATGTGCTGGGAATTGCCTCCAAGCCGGAGGACACCCGGGTCTGGTTTTCCCTCGCAAAAGATGATGAACAGATTGATGATTTCCAGGGAGACACCGCGACCCTGCGTGTGGGTGCGATCTTTGACCATGAGGCGTTCAAAATTGCCGGTGAGTATTTCCAGTATAAGCTGTTCTCCTTTTACCTGCGTTATGGTGCGAATACTTCCGGAGGTGCGGATATTGCGGAAAACGGACGCAGTGCCCTGAATGAGGCGGATAACGATTATCTGTCCAATTCCGGAGTCCGCTTTTCTTATGAAATCTCCCGGGTCTGGGCCACGGATCTGACGGTGGCGTATTCCATTGGCGTGGATAACCAGTTTAACGATAAAAGAGAATACGAGGATCTGGCCGCTGCCATGAACCAGCGTTTTGAATCCAGCCGATTGAATTGGCCAGTGGATGTGATGCTGGACCTGAGCTTTGGGTATTTTGGTCCCAAGTATGCCTCCATGAAGGCAAACTCCCCCGGCGGTACCCTGGTGACCGCTTATAAAGGATATTTTCCATCGCCCTATGCGTACTTCTATGAAATCCGGGATGAGGCCAAAAGCGAATATGAGGTTGGCTCCGTGGACAAAACCGTCTCCAAATCCTTTGGGCGGGCGGAAATTTCTGCATATCTGGGCGGGCTTCTGGCCAGCGTTTCCGGTCTGGTGCTCTTTGCCAATGAACGCGACAACGATGGAAAAACCCAGTTTGGGGAAACCAACGCTTTTATGGGAACGGAAGTGGAAGCCTCCCTGCGGTATAATCTGGATAATATTTCCTTTGAACTCCTGGGCGGGGTCTTTCTGCCCGGTGAATACTTTGAGAAACGCTCCAAAGAAAATGTGTATCTCCCGCTGGGGAAAGATCCCATGTACGGAGCCGGTTTGAGCGTGGTGTACGCTCTGGATTTTTGAGGGTTGGAGGATATAAAAATGGATAATAAATTAAAATATGGCATGGTGACTGTCACCATTCTTATTTTCACACGTCTGGCGGTTTTTTCCCCGATTTTCCCCCAAGCGGCTGTGGTAGAAATCAAAGAAAAAAGTGAATTTGAAAAAGAGCATATCCGCAAGTCCGCCCTGGAAGCCGTGACCATGGAAAAAGTTCTCACCAATAATTCTGCATCTGTCACTATGAATAACTGGGACAGACGGATTGAGCTGATTGGGGTGGAATTACCGGAGTATAAAGAAATTCAGGGGTATTTTGACAAAGGTCTGCTTCCCAAAGAGGAAAAGGAGCACATCCAGACGCTTTATTCCGATGCGAGGGGAGCTTTGAAAGACTATGCCACCAAGGGCGATGTGCTGTACATAGAGCAGGATGTCCGGGAAAAAAATGCGTTTGGGAATCTGCTGGTATATCTGTATTCCCCCAACCAGAAAATTATCAATGTGGAGCTTGTCCGGGCAGGCTATGCGTATCCGGTGACAGACATAGACAATAAAAAATATGAAGGCAGTATGAAAGCCGCCCTGGATTATGCTATTGACCATAAAAACGGTCTCTACAAAGTATGGCAACTCCGCCTGAAAAGTGAAAGCACATCCGGGGAGAAAAAAGGAAAAGCCATAGTGGAAAAAATCGTTGTTCCGGTGGTTCGTTGATATGTATATGAGCGGTTTTATAAAAAAATCCATCCTCCTTCTGGCCGTTGTGGTTCCTGCGGTTTATTTTCTGGCTGCGGATTCCTTTACAGAAAAATCCATGCCGGAGCACATGGTCACCAAGACCCGGATTTTGTTGATGACCATGAACGCAGAAAACCTGTTTGATACAGAACACGATCCGGGAAAGCTGGATTTCCCATACATGCCCAAAAGTGTCAAAGATCAGAGTCCCCAAATCCAGAGGGAGTGCGGTAAAATGGGGAAGGGAAAAAAATCCTGTCTGGAGAATGACTGGAATGAAACCCTTCTTCAGAAAAAACTGGATCACATGACCAGTGCCATTCTGGCCAATGGCAGTCCGGATATTATCCTGTTCCAGGAAGTGGAAAACGTTAAAGTTCTGAACCGGCTCAAGGACTATATCAACGCCCGTTCCTCCGCAAAAAGCGGTCATTATCTGGAAGCCGTTCTGGTGGAGGGCTCCGACCGCCGGGGGATTGACAATGCCATATTATCCAAGCTGCCGCTTGCGTCCGCACCGCTCACCCATGAGATGAACTGGGAACGGTACGGCAAGCCCCGGGATTCCCGAGGGGTTCTGGAAGCCACGTTCCGGCTGCCCGGAAACGGCAGAGAAAAAATCACCGTTTTTGTGTATCACTTCCCTGCCCAGATGCTGGATGTCAAATTCCGTGCGGTTTCCATGGAGCACCTGAGGTCTGTGATGGAAGACAAAAAGAGAGATATTCTGAGCAGAGAGGAGCATGTTCTCATGGTGGCCGGCGGGGATTCCAATATTGTGGGCAAAGAGGAATCCCTCTGGAAAGAATATTTTAATGGCTATATCATTTCCAGAAATCTGATCCAGTCGGACGATGAAAAAAGCTCCGGGGCCAGAGGAACCCATAATTACAAGGGCGAATGGTCGTATCTGGATGTGCTGGTGTTCCCCGGAGAAATGGCCCAGGTAACCGCTACGGAGAAGAAATCCCGCTGGATTGTGGATGAAAAATCGGCACGGGTGGCTAATGCATGGAGGGGACAGTATACCGAGGGGAAAAACGGTGAACGAATTCCCAGGGCGTTCCGTCATCCGGATTTCAACGGGGTGGCGGACCACTTTCCGTTCATTGTGGAAATTGTCCGGAATTTTTAATGGATGAAATATTGGGGAGAGAAAATGAAAATCAATAAATACAACGTTATCCCATGGGTGTTTGCTCTGGGAATTCTGTCCTGTAAATCCGCTCCGGAAGTATCCACCGGGAAGGAAAAACCCGCCTTCTCCGGGTTGGACTGTGTATCCGGAAACTGTGTGGACGGAACCGGTCAGGCAAAAGAAACCGGTGGGGATATTTACACCGGAGAATTCAAGGATGGCCGTTTTCATGGAGAAGGGTCCCTGCAGTTTGCCAAAGGCGGGGAATATACCGGGTTATTCCGGAATGGGATGGTGGGCGGCGGAGACGGTGTTCTCACCATGCCCAATGGGGACCAGTACATTGGCCACTGGGAAAATGGACGTATGAACGGCATCGGCACCGGTTCCTGGGTGGAAGGGGATAAATACATCGGATTCTGGAAAGATAACCAGTTTGACGGTGCCGGAGTTCTCTCCGTAAAGGGCGGGCTGGAATACATTGGTCAGTGGAAAGACGGCTCTCCCAACGGTGCCGGAGTTCTGAAAATACCCGGCGGTGGCGTATACAAAGGAACATTTGAGACCCAGTCAGAAATCTATGACACGGAAAAAGAAGCCAATTATCTGCCCGGCAGATTTTATGGAAAAGATGGCATTGTAAAAAAATATACCCACATCCGCTCCCGCGACCCCAAAGTGAAGAGCGGCATTTTCTGGGAAAAAGAAACCTCCGGTGAGGAAACCCCCCAGAAATCCCAAAAGATGGAATCAAAAGAGGAAAAAACAACTGGCCATGCGGATAAACAAAAGAAATAAATTATTCTATAGCGGATTGGCTGCTGCGGGGATATTTCTTATCTCCACCGCGTTTCTTTTTTCTGCAAAGAAAAACCGGGATATTCTGATCATGACCTATAATCTGGAAAACCTGTTTGATGCGATCCACGATGAGGGAAAAAATGATTATACGTATCTGCCTCTGGAATTCAAAAAGAGAAATAAAACCCTTCTGGAAAAAAACTGCCCATCCAATCCGAACTGGAGAAAATCCTGTCTGGAAATGGACTGGTCAGAGAAAAGACTCAAAGATAAAATTGACCGTTTGACGCGCAGCATTCTGAAAAATTCCCAGGGACAATGTCCGGACATCCTGCTGGTACAGGAAGTGGAAAACCAGAGAGTGCTCCAGCGGCTGATGCAGAATCTGAACGCACAGAAAATCCAGCATAAATATCTCCACGCAGTTCTGGTGGAAGGAGAGGATGAAAGAGGCATTGACACCGGCATTCTTTCCAAACTGCCCCTTTACCGGGACGTCAAAGAAGAATCACAAAACCCCATATTGCATAAATTGCGGCTGGATAATAACCTTACCCGTGGCATTCTGCAGGCGGATTTTCTTCTCCCCTCCGGAGAAAAAATATCTGTTCTGAATTTCCATTTCCCTTCCCAGATGAATCCCTGGGAAGACCGGGTAAAAGGCCTGGAAGCCATGAACCGGATAGCGGAGGAAATCCTGGAGAAAAATCCCCGGGGTCTCATTATTGCCGGTGGGGATAGTAATGTCATCACAACGGAACTTCCCCGGATGCGGGAGATCACAAAGGAGCACTGGGCGGTTTCCGCGGACTATATAATCCGCATGGAAAAAAAAGTGGGCGGTACCCATAACTATCATGGAGAATGGTCCATGCTGGATCTCTTCTTTCTCCACCGCCGATGGGTGGACTCCTTCGGAGATGCTTCCTATATTCCGGATGGGAAATCTTTTGCCGTGGCCACCGTCTGCAAACTCCAGAAAGTGAAAAACAAAAAAGGACAAATTGTTCCTGAAAGATATTCCCATCCGGACTACTCCGGTGTTTCCGACCACTTTCCGGTGAAATTCATCCTCAAGGCAAAAAACTGAAATGGATATTCGTCCCTGGCAGGAATCGAACCTGCGCACCTGGCTCCGGAGGCCAGTGCTCTATCCACTGAGCTACAGGGACTTTCCGGTATTTTCTATAATGCAGACATACGGTCAACGAGTTTTACCGGAAAGGGTATAATGACCATGGGGCTGTGATCCGGAAAAATGCAGAAGAGCTACATTTATCATTGACAACGGCGATGCTGATCTGTGTTTTCAATTCCCAAACGGAGGGAGATATGAGAAAAATATTTGTAATTTCGCAATTTTTGCTTTTTGGTTGTTTTTCCGGAGTTTTGGCTGTGGAATCCCAGAGATTACCACTGAATGTGAAGATAATCCAGGGGGCAAAAACATATTCCACCCAATCCGGTAAAGTGAGAATTAAAAAGGCCCCTTTTACATTTTTATTTACTTTCCACTACAAACCCATCGTACAGATTAATTTTTCCAAGGATGACTGGACCATGAAAGCAGTTCTGGGGGGAATGGATGCTGCCTATATTCCCCCGTTTCAGCCTGGATCCGGAATGGCGGAGGAGGTGGATGGTAGCAGTAAATATCTCATTGTTGATAATGAAGGGTTTCACTACTGGTTTCATACCAGCGAGAAGGAAACACGGTTCTCAAAGTGTTTTCCCAAAGATGGATACATCCAATGCCGCAAAGACATTCATTTTATTTTTGAACCCGTGTTACGCAAGGATATACCCATCGGCCAGTATGAAGGAAACCACTTGGCGGTGAGTATTCTGTATCGGGATGAAGACAGGAATAGGCTCACTTTTGTCCATATTCCGGGAGTCCTCCAGAGCGGGGAAAACAACGTTATGAAAAATTATCTGCAATGGTATTTCAGCCACGGAGATTACAAAGACCGGGTTATACCATCCATTATGGGGGACAGTGGCTATTTTGTGGAATCCTATGAGGAACACCAGAGAACGGGTTTTCTGATTCAATTTGAGAAATAATCGGCCAATTATTTTCCCTAAAAAAAGTGGAAAAACCGTTACCTGGGCTGGAGGCGGGTGATACTGGATGGTTTTGGGTTTACGGATGCGGATATTTTCCGGATGGCGTCTCTGCTTTGATTTAAAAATCCCATATTGACAAAACCATGGATCACATCCGGATAAAGATAATACTGCACGCTCACTCCGGCATCCTGGAGTTTATGGGCATAGTCCGCACCCTGGTCTCTTAATGGATCAAATCCCGCCCCGATAATGATAGCGGGTGGCAGATTGGCAAAATTTTTTGAGAGGATGGGACTGGCCAGAGGGGAAATCTGGTCTTCTTTTTGGGGGACATACAGGGACCGGAGCCACATCAGTTTATCCAGAGTCAGAAAATATCCTTCTCCGTACCGGGCATAAGAGTGGCTCATCTGGCTCCCGGTGAGATCCACAGCGGGATAGATTAAAATCTGAAGTGAAATTTTGGGGCCGTTTTTATCTCTGGCCAGATGGGTGACCACTGCGGCCAGATTTCCACCCGCACTATCCCCGGCCACAATCAGGTTTTCTGGATCTCCGCCAATCTGGTGGATATGCTCGGAAACCCATAAAAAGGAATTATATGCGTCCACAACGGCGGCAGGGAATGGATTTTCCGGAGCCAGACGATAATCCACAGAAACCACAATCGCCCTGGACTCCCGCACCAGTCTCCGGCATACATTATCATGCGTATCCAGACTGCCCTGCAGGAAACCTCCGCCATGATAAAAAACTATCACCGGTGGCAGGGAATCCAGATGACCCAGCGGGGGAACCGGACGCGGGTAGTAAATTCTTAGTGGGATCCGGGTTTGGTTTTGGTCTGCAATAATATTATCAATATGATACACTTTGGGTTTTCTGATCTGGGATTTAACAATTCCATTATTGATCCTCCTGCGTACTTCCTCCGGCTCCATTTCTTTGTAGTTGGGAGAGTACAGATTGATGGCTTTTAATATGATGGCGATTTTCCAGTCCAGGTGCTCGCGGTTTGCACGTGCAGGCAGGATCTGGAAAACAAAGATGGTAATGGCTGAAAGGAAAACAAAAATGCCCAGATATTTTTTCATGAAAACCTCCGGTGAATAAAGATTGTGGGGTATTCTGATTCCTGATGTCAATGAGTTTATTTTTTGATGGCCGGATTATGTGACATAATTTTTTAGGATAGCAGCTTGCTAAACGGATAATCCTTGACACCATATCTGAAAGATGGTAAATGACTGGAGGCAACTATGGAGATAATACTCGGTTTTCTGGTACTTGTGTACTTGGTGGATATCATGGCGCTTTTCTATTTTGGGCTCCATTGCTATATCATGGTGTATTTATTCAAAAAAAACGGATCATCCTGCCATTCTGGCTCATGCTCCATTGATCTGTCCCAAAAGCCCAAACGGGAATGGCCGGTGGTAACGGTACAGCTTCCCGTCTTCAATGAATACTATGTTCTGGAGAGGCTTCTGGATTCCATCATCCAAATGGATTACCCCAAGAATAAAATGGAAATCCAGCTTCTGGATGATTCCACGGATGAAAGTGCCCAGTTGGGTATGGAAAAAGTAGCAGAATTAAAGAAAAATGGCTATGACATCAAATACATCCACCGGGAAAACCGCAAAGACCATAAAGCCGGAGCTCTCCGGGAAGCTATGGACGTAGCGAAGGGAGATTATCTGGCCATCTTTGATGCGGATTTTATTCCGGCAGAAGATTTTCTGAAAAAATCCATTCCCTTCCTCATGGAAGATCCCAAGATCGGGATGGTGCAAACCCGTTGGGGGCACATTAACGGGGATTATTCCATGCTCACCAAAGCCCAGAAACTGGGAATTGATGCACACTTTATTATTGAACAGGTAGCCCGGAATGGCTCTGATCTCTGGATGAACTTCAATGGAACAGCCGGAGTCTGGAGAAAAGAAACCATCTATGATGCTGGAAACTGGTCAGGAGATACTTTAACCGAAGATTTTGATCTTTCCTACCGGGCGGAACTTTCTGAGAAAGGCTGGAAATTCAAATATCTGGCCGATGTAGTGAATCCTGCGGAATTGCCGGCCACCATCAGTGCATATAAAACCCAGCAGTTCCGGTGGTGCAAGGGTTCCATCCAGACAGCCGTTAAACTGATCCCCGCTATTTTCCGGGCAAACCGGAGCTGGAAGGTAAAAGCGGAAGCTATTACCCACCTGACAAACTATTCCGTTCACCCTTTAATGATTGTGAACATTCTGGTGACTCTACCGCTTCTGGCATTCCATGAAATGTTCCTTCAAATGTCCACCGCCGTACTCTTTGGTTTGGCCGTTTTCTTTTCTGTGGGAACCTTTGGACCCATGGCTCTGTATGGAGCCAGCCAGTACCACCTGAACCAGAAAGGCTGGTGGAAAACCTTTTTCATGCTTCCCATTCTGATGATGATTGGAACCGGAATTGCGGTCAGCAATACAAAAGCTTTTATAGAAGCCATCATCGGCAAAAAAAGCAGCTTTGTGCGTACCCCCAAACTCCGGCTGGAAACCAGAAAGGATAAAGTGGAAGAGCGTAACAAATACAACGAATTAAAAATTGACAAAATAGCCATTCTGGAGTTTTTAATGGGGGTTTATGTAACCATCACCATTTTTGTTTCCATTTCAGTGGATAAATATCTGGTACTGCCCTTCCTGGTTATTTATGCCCTGGGCTTTTACTATGTGAGTTTTGCCACTGTTTGGGAAGGTTTGAAAGTGTATCTGCAAAACAGAGAGACCATGCCGGCCCGGCAGTCAATAAAGTAATACTATAAACGGAGAAACCTATGCTGCAGCCAGATTTAGAAAAAGTCCATTTTGATTCCATATCCCGACCTGTCAATTTCAGCATCGGCGATGTTGTTAAAGTTCATTACAAAATCAAAGAAGGTGACAAAGAACGTATCCAGGTATATGAAGGGACAGTGATTGCCATCAATAATACCGGAGCCGGAAAGTCCTTTACTGTGAGAAGAATCAGTTTTGATGTTGGGGTGGAGAGGGTGTTTCCTCTTTACACTCCCATGATTGACAAGATTGAAAAAGTCCGCAGTAACAAAGTAAGAAGAGCCAAGCTGTATTTTCTGAGAGATAAAATTGGCAAGCATGCACGCTTGAAAGAAATGAAGAAAACACCCAAGAAAGATATGGTGTATGAGCGTGCAGTGGCATACCAGAAAGAAAAAGCGGAAAAAGTGAAACCGGAGATGGTGGAGCCGGTGGAAACCACGCCTGCGGAAGCCTAATCTCTTAGTATTCTGAACGTCAGTTTTCAATGCGAAAATCAACTGGAAAGTTTCCGGGATAAAAATCCGGAGATTTTCCATAGCTTTCTTTCCATGGATGAAGTGGGAAGGGGCAGTGTCTTTGGTCCGGTGGCAGTGGGAAGCGTGCTCATTCTTCCGGGGGATCAGAAAAATATAATGGATCCGGTCTGGCGGGAACAAAATTCCTGGCTTTCTCAGGTGGATGATTCCAAAAAACTGTCTATACAAAAAAGGGAAATTTTATACCCCAGAATCCTGAACACATTTAAAACTCATGTGAGCTTTGTTTCAGCAGACTGCATCGACAAAAATAATATCAACGAAGCCATCCGGATGGGAGTTTTTGCGAATTATCGGTATTTTGAAAGAAAATACCCCAAAACGGTAGATGCAATTGTCCTGGATGGTAATTACCGATTTTCTTATGAAGAAACGCTGTTGTTGCATCCCATGCCTCCCATCCTGAGTGTGGTGAAGGGGGACCAGAAGTGCCTCTCCGTGGCTCTGGCTTCCATTGTAGCCAAAGTTAAAAGGGATGCACTCATCAGAAAAATGTCCGTACGGTTTCCCGGATATGCTCTGGAAAAAAATGCCGGATACGGAACCAAAGGGCATTTAAACGCCATCCGGGAGAAAGGACTCCTCCCTTACCATAGAAAAACCTTTCTGAAAAATATTTGATTCTCCGGAAATAATGGATGGTCAATTTACGGAAAAATTGGAGATTGCCCCATGCCGGATTCCATTAATTACAATTATATATATATCACACGGGAAAATAAGGATAGGGTAATCCGGATATTCCAGTACCTCATCGAAAGAAAACGGGCACGCTGGCTCAAGATGATTCTGGAGCATATCCATGCAGCATCATTGGCGGATATCTGGGAGTTCTTTGAAGATATTGAAAAAGACATCATTATCTCCATGCTGGATGTGGAAAACAGTGCGGAGCTTCTCTCTGAGCTGGAAAAGCATGAACGTATTGAGATATTAGAGCAGAAAAATCATAAATGGCTCGCAGAACGGGTGGAAGAGCTGGATCCCGATGATGCTGTGGATATCTTAAAGGATTTGCAGCATGATGATGCCCAGCATGTTTTGAAACATTTTGATCTGGAGTATTCCCTTAAGATAAAAGAACTGATGCAGTATCCGGAGGAAACCGCCGGTGCTTTAATGAGTTCTGATTTTATCACAGCCTATGAGTCCGCAACGGTGGATGGCATCATCAAATCCTTCCAGGAAGCGGCAAAGGAAGATGACCTGGAAGATTACCATTTTGTTTTTGTGGTGGATAAACAGAACCAACTTCTGGGCTACATTCCCATCCGCAAACTGATCCTGGAATCTCCCAGAAAAAAGGCAAAAGATATTATGAAGGAAGTGGATATTGCCGTCCACCACCGGATGGACCAGGAAGAGGTGGCACGTATTTTCCGGGACTATAATCTTCTGGCTCTTCCCGTTGTGGATGATGACGGAATTCTGGTGGGGAAAATAACCATTGACGATGTGGTGGACGTTATTGAGCGGGAGGCCTCTGAGGACGCATACCGCTTGGTGGGTTTGAACAAGCATGAGAAAATATCCAATAGTATCATCACTTCTTTCCGGCACAGATTTCCCTGGATGATGATCAATCTGCTCACCACCTCCCTTGCCGCCGTTGTGGTGGGATTATTCCAGGGGGTTCTGGAGCAATATGTATTACTGGCTGTCTTTATGCCGATGGTGGCAGCTCTGGGAGGGGCCACCGGAAACCAGATGGTTACCATGATTGTGAGGGGACTGGCCATTGGCGAGCTTCACTTCCGCCAGGTTCGATGGGTACTCTTCCGGGAGATTATTGCCGTAGCAGCCGGAGCCTTGGTCATTGGGCTTCTGGTGGCACTGGGAACGCTTTTTTTCCAGAAAGGGATCAGTCTGGGGCTTGTGGTGGCTCTGGCTCTTCTTCTGAATATGGTTTTTGCCACCATAGTGGGGGCGGGGATTCCGCTGGCACTCCGCTTTTTCAAACAGGATCCGGCTTTTGGCTCTTCCATTCTGGTCTCTGCCAGTACGGATGTTCTGGGATTTTTTATTTTTTTATGGCTGGCCGGGCATATTTTACTGGATCATGGCATTTCCTGAGGGGCATTCCAAAGCATCTCTTGTATTTTTTTCCCTGACACTGGAGCAGCGGGAGACCATCCGGAGGTATCTGGAGTTTTCCCAATGGCGGACGATTATTCATACCTATGAAAATTCCAGCACTATGGACTCCCGGAAGTTAGAATCTCTATACACCGCGGCCGCCAGAGAATTGAAGGCACTTCGTCCATCCGGAAAACCATCCCTGTTTGCGTGGGGATATCTTTTTGCTCATATTCTGCTTTTCATACTTTTCCTGCCTTCAGATATATCTGGCCTGCGAAATATAAATTTTTCTTTGGAGATTACCGCTTTTATATATGTTTTTTACGCACTGTTTGGGTCATTTTTTATCTGGCAGAAATCCATCGCATACTGGAAGTGGATTTTCCGCATTCCCGCTTTTTATTTTCCCAGCGTGGTCCATGCGTCCGCCAGTTTTCTTTTCCTGATTTATCTGGTGGGGTCACTGGATTTGGATGTGCATAGCGGGAGGATTAGGCTGGAGTTTTTTATCCTGGCATTTTTATCCGGCCCCATCTTTGAGGAGCTGCTTTTCCGGGATATTCTCTACCGTGCATTTTTTATGGCCAGAAGTTCTTTCCTATCCATTGTAATCCCATCGGTTTTTTTTTCCCTGGTCCATCTGAGCGGTTTTCATATTTGGGAATTTCTGGTATATTTTCTTGCGGGAATTATCCTGGCTTCCTTACGTTGGCAGAGCGGGGGATTATTTTTTCCCATTCTTGTTCATTCCACTTCCAATCTGTTCTTTCTGCTTCTCTGAAAAATCCTTGAAAAATTTTATTCCATCCTGGTATCCAATTTCAATGGAAGAGATTATTTTTTCCTTTTTGAAATCATAGCTCTGCACCGGGAGGTGGTCTTTGGGGTGGATCACATGAATGCGTGGGAGTTTTTTGTCCAGTTTTGCAGGTTTGAAAAAATCAATCAGCTTACGGGATGTGCGGTATGCGAATTCGTTCATCCGGGAATCCGAACCCCGCACAATCAGTTTATTCATCTGCTTCCAGGCCAGATAGTATTTTTCTTCTTCTTTCAGGGATTCCTGGGATAAATACAGGACCTCATCCAGTTCCTTTTTGAAGAAGATATTCACTGACCGGACAAGCACCTCGGAAAACTGGGAATATTTTTTGGGGGTATTCGCAGCCGATGTCATATGGATAATAAAAATGTGATCCAGATTCCGGTGGAGGAGGGGTAGCAGCGGAGTATTCATCAGGATTCCCCCATCCACGTACTGCTTTTTCCCGATGTCCACCGGCGGGAATATCCCCGGAATGGCGGAAGTGGCCAGTAAAGCCCGTAGTAAAATATCGTTGGAGCTGAATCTTCGTGAAGAGAAATATTCCAGCTCACCGGTCTGAAGGCAAGCGGCGGTCAGAATCAGCTCCGTCCGGGATTTTTTAAGGCCACGGTAATCCAGATGCCGGGATAAAAATTTTTTCTGGAAATCATTTTTAAGCAGTGAAATATTGGATGAAAAGAAAAAATTTTTTAATGGGGATATATTCAGAAGATCAAACCGGTCAACCCTTTTCCACTCTTCCTCCAGTTCGGCAATGAGACCCATGGCCGTCATGTAACCATTCAGACCGCCAATGGACGTGCCGGAAATAATATCAAAGGAAAACCCGGTTTCGGATGCCGCTTTTATCACCCCCGTCTGGTAGGAACCCAGAGCCCCTCCGCCGGAAAGAACCAAACCATATCTCATATATGACTTTTCTTCCGGCGGATTTTTTATCGTCAAGTGAAAAATGCGGATTACGGGTTTTTTTATAAATGGAAAAGTACTTGACTTTCTCACCCATAGACCGCTGGTTACTCTGAACAATTATGATCAACAGGAAAAAATGGGAAAACCGGTGGAGGGAAATTCAGAAAAAAGGGAACGAGAGGATGTCTTTTATGATTGTTCCGCATAATGAAGCCCATATCGTTTCCATCCAGTTGAGCCGGTTCATCATCTGGTTCACCATTGGTATCATCACTTTGATACTTTTCTCTTCTGTTATGTCCTGGCAGCTCCAAACCCGAATTGAGCCCACGGTGGAGACGTTGCATGACCGTCATGACAGTCTGGATAAGGAGAGAAATCTGTATCTGTCCAAACTGGAAGCTATGAACGAACAGCATGAATATCTTAAAAGAGAGCTATATGATATCCTCTCTGAAATTGAAATGGACCCCAATAATCTTATTTTTCTGCAGGAATCCACTTTGTTGCATTCCAGAGCAGAGGATGAGATTGAGGCGGAAAGAAAGTTTCTGATCAGTTACGATGAGAAAAAAGAAGAAATTGCCTACTCTGGAATGGATATTACCGCATTGCTTCCTTCCAAAGATAAAGCCATAGGAGAGGACTTTAATTTTTATCCGGAAGTCATAGACTACCGCGTGGTATCTCTGAAGGTGCAGCAGATTACAGAGGCAATTTCCTCCACTAAGAAGTTTCTTTATGAACAGGATAATGTCCAGAGAAAACTTCCCTATTTCTGGCCCACGGTGGGAGGTCATTTTACCTCATTCTATGGCCCCCGTCTTTCTCCCTTTGGATATAAAACAGATTTTCACTACGGTGTGGATCTGGCCAATCCCATTGGGACGCCCATTTATTCCGCTGCAGAGGGAATTGTGGAAATGGCTGTATATTCCAATTCCGGATATGGTATGCATGTTCAGGTTGCCCATGGTTATGGTTTTGCCACGATGTACGCCCACATGAATTCTATCTATGTCCGGTCCGGACAGATGGTGAGCAAGGGGCAGGTGATTGGCACAGTGGGAAATACGGGGCACTCCACCGGACCCCATCTTCACTATGAGGTGCATATTTATGGTGAAAAAGTCAACCCCATCCATTATATGAACTTTTGAAATGAACCGGGGAATCTGGGAAAATCATTATCGGAAAGAAAAGTCAGAGTTAATTATACCTGATGAAAATGTTGTGCGTTCCTTTGTCCGATTTATACAGGAAAATCCGGATGCATGGATTCTGGATGCCGGTTGCGGGAAAGGAAGGCATCTGGATTTTTTTCTGGGTTACACAAAATGTGTTTATGGAATGGACTTCACTCGGAATTCCGTTAAAGGTAAGCCGGATCGCAACACATTTCTGGGTGATATTTCCCAAATTCCGGTGGCAGACAAATCCTTTGATTATGTTCTTGCCTGGGGAGTTCTCCATTACCTGCCTCCGGAGAAAGCCCGGGAAAGCGTCCGGGAGCTCCGGCGGATACTGAAAAATCCGGGAAGGCTTTTCCTGACCCTGCGTTCCGATGAGGATACCCATATAGCGGAAACTGTTAGTAAGGGGGATCTGGCAGGGGCAGAGGTCTGGACATATTCCCGGGATGATGCATTGGCATTATTTACGGATTTCCGGCAGGTTCGCTACGGTTACATCGAAAGAATTCCACCCTATCTTCCCGGAGAGGAAACGGAAAGAAAAATTGCTCACCATATTCTGGATCTGGAATTATGAAATGCCCCGTGTGTGGCCATTCTCCTATGGACCATTATGGCAGGGTGGAGAGATTCCATCCTGCCTTGGAGATTTACCGCTGCGGGAATTGCGGATGTCTGGCACGGGATATGAATGGAATTCCGCCGGATTCCTTCTATGGTGCGGATTATTATGAAGGTCGGGCGGAATATTCTTATCTGGATGAAAGGAAAAATATTTCTTCTTTTGAATATGTATGGAATGCCCGCCTGAAAAATATCCGCCGGTTTGCCCCGTCACGGGGGAGATTTCTGGATGTGGGATGTAGCTTTGGTGGACTGGTAAAATCGGCACAAAAATGGTATGAATCCTATGGGCTGGATATTTCTGATTATGCTGTCCAATCCGGAAATACCTCCTGGCCGGAATCATCCCCCCGTCTGTTTACCGGTTCGCTGGTGGATATTCCCCAATTGGGAATATTTGAAAAGGGGACATATTCGGTTATCACCATGATTGAGGTGGCTGAACATCTGGATTCTCCCCAGGAGCATTTCCAGGCGGCGTATGAGCTTCTCAAGCCGGGGGGGCTTTTTGTCATCCAGACAGCTAATTTTGAAGGGCTCCAGGCTAGCCGGAGTGGGTTGGACTACCATTATTTTCTGCCCGGCCATCTTGTGTATTACCGTGCCGGGGCGTTAAAAAATCTCCTCAGGGAAACCGGGTTTTCTCATTTCAGGGATTTTTTTCCGGTGGATTTTGGTGTACTGCCCAAACTGTTGAAATCCCGGGGTGAATTTACCAAGCTGGGGGATTATCTGAAATGGTTATCCATCATCAAATACCATTATATCTCTAAAATACGCTGGAAAAGGAAACCGTTGACTTCCTCCTATGTCCTCTATGCTTTTAAGGAAAAATAGAGGGAATTGAATCCGCGTTGGACCGATTTTTGGGGAATATCCGGCTGGAATTTTTCTCACGATAATTTCTTCTTTACATGTTGGATTCACATCGCTTTGCTGGGATCATGGAAAATGCCTTTTCTGAACTCCGGGAAAAATTGCCGCTGGAAGTTTTCATAATCCCTGAATCCGGAGATTACTACCATGATGAAACCTATCTGGATGGCCGGGCAGGTGGTGTTCTTTTTCCACGGAACCACGGT
Source organism: Leptospira biflexa (assembly GCA_020720785.1). Taxonomy (GTDB): domain Bacteria; phylum Spirochaetota; class Leptospiria; order Turneriellales; family DYLW01; genus DYLW01. The sequence continues at coordinate 88,011 of DYOA01000003.1, read as the reverse complement.
GAAATTATGAGCATTATGTCCTTACTTCATTCTTTTTCGGAAAAAAATGGTGCTACACATTGCTGCCCGGTGACAATCCGGGGTCTGGGTAGTGGTCTATCTGCGGGGGCAGTGCCGGAGGGAGGAATTGTCCTGAGTCTGGAAAAGATGAATCGCATTCTGGAATTGGATTTGGATTCCCGTCTGCTCCGGGTGGAGGCCGGTGTGACCCCTGATCAGATTGAAAAATTTTTGGCACCACATGGTTTTATGTACGCCCCGGATCCTTCTTCCTTTAATATATCCTCCATTGGCGGGAATATTGCTACAAATGCTGCCGGTCCACGCAGTTTCCGTTACGGGGTCACCCGGGAGCATATTGTCGCTCTGAAGGTGGTCTGGGCAAACGGAGAAGAGGACATTCTGGGGGCATTTACCCGTAAGAGTGCGGCGGGTTTTGATTTGAAAAATCTCCTCATCGGCTCAGAAGGACGCTTGGGGATTATTACGGAAGCCTGGTTGAAGCTGGTGCCCAAACCGGCAGGAAGTCTTTTAATGATGGCCGGCTTTGATTCCGTGGAGGAAGTTGTCGCAGCGGTTCTGGGTCTGACGGCCATGAATCTGGATGTTTCTGCAATGGAATTCATTGATCATGATTCCATCGAAATCACCCGGGAAAAATGGCCGGGAGAAATCCGGGGGCGGCGTGCTGGTGTCCTGCTGGAAATGGAAGGGGATGCCGATTGTCTTTATGCACAGTTGGAAAAGGTGAATGAAGTAATCCCCATGGAAAAAATCTTTGCGGCAAGGGATGAACGCAGTACGCGGAATATATGGGAAGCCCGGCGGGAAGTACCGGTGGCTTTCCGGAAAAAATTCAAGCATAAGATTGGGGAAGATATATCCCTTCCCGTTCCCCGTTTACCGGAGGCGGTGGGGAAAATTTACGCTATTGGGGAACAACATGGTCTTTACACTGTGCTCTGGGGACATATCGGGGATGGAAATCTGCATGTGAATTTTCTGTTCAATGAAACGGAAGCGTTTTCCCGCTTGGGGGTGGCCATGGAAAATTTGGCCGATTATGTAATATCCCTGAATGGTAGCATATCCGGGGAGCATGCTCTGGGCAGATTAAAACGCCATCTGCGGACAAAGCAGCACTCCGGAAGGATCATCTCACTGGAAGAGGAGATAAAAAAAATCTTTGATCCTTATAATCTGCTGAATCCGTTTATTACCCTGCCTGTGGATTACGCAACACGGATTTCAACGAAGATTTAGATCCCTGTAAATTTCCATAGTGGGTTTGGACTGGTTCAGAGTATAAAAATGGATGCCGGCAACTTTCTGTTTTATGAGGTCATCCACCTGTTTTTTTGCCCATTCAATCCCAATTTTCTGGACTTCGGAATCATCCTTTGCATCCCAGATTGGACCCAGCAGCCCGGGTGGAAAAAAGGTGTTTCCGGATAATTCCGCCATTCTTTCCAGCCCGGCCTTGGAAGAAATGGGCATGATGCCCGCCACAACAGGAATATTTATTTTATAAAATGAGAGCATGTCCAGATACCGGTAAAACATCACGTTGTCAAAAAAGAGCTGGGTGACAATATAATCGGCTCCGGCTTCTGTTTTTTCTTTAAAATATTCCATTTCCTTCAGACGATTCTGTATTCCAGGATGGCCTTCCGGAAAACCAGCAACCCCAACCCCGGCTTCCCCGCATTCTGTCCGTATCAGTTTGACAAGATCCTTTGCGAAACGGAAGTTTTCCGGGTATTCCTGGAAAGGCTGGTCTTTGGGGGGATCCCCGCGCAGGGCCATGATATTTTTCACCCCTTCTTTTGCGTATGTCCGTACAATGTTCAGGATTTCTTCTTCGGTGGAATTTACCATGGTAAGATGCGGGATGATCATAATATTTGTCTCCCTGTGCAAACGCAACACAAGGTCATGGGTTAATTCCCGGGTGGAGCCGCCGGCTCCATAGGTGACACTTACAAAGGATGGAGACAGGGGGACCAGTTCTTCAATGGAAGCGTACAGCCGGGCAGAGGCTTCCGGACTTTTGGGCGGAAAAAATTCCAGACTCAGAGTGGGGGCACCTTTTTTCCGTGCTTCCTGAAAAATCCTGCTAATGTGCATAGAAATCCTTTAAAGTTATTTTTTATTGAGAACGTAAAACCGTCCTCTGTCCTGATCTTCGGTATGGAATATTCCATTTTTAATAAAAAATTGAAGTTTCTTTTCCAGATCATCCCGCCCGATTTCAAACGCAGCCAGAATATCCTCCAGAGTCTGGGGCCTTCTCTCCAGAATATCCTTCAGATTTTCCATCGTAAAGGGAAGAGCGTGTGCCGCCGAGGTTTTGTCATAGTGTCCGGTGATCTCCACATCTTCAATACCGGCATGGGTCATGGTTTTCCGGATGTATTCCATTTTTTCCAGAGGTTCCTTTGTCAGCCCCTTGATGGTCCCGGGGCGATCCAAAGAATTAAGTTGTACCCGGTTAGGGCGGATTCGTTTTACAGCAGAAATTAAATGCTGGATTTCCTCATCTGTGTCATTGATTCCGGGGCTGATAAATATCTCCAGCCAGACTTCACCGGAAAATTCTCTGCAGAAAATTTCCAAACCGTTAATGATTTTATTGATCTCCAGGGATTTCTCCGGTGCATTGATTTTCCGGAATGCCTTTTCCGATGCAGCATCCAGGGAGGGAAGAACCAGATGGGCGGGGGATAATGCCTCGCGGATTTCCTCTTTCCAGAGAAGGGTTCCATTGGTCAGGACGCTCACTTTATACGTTGGGTAGTTTTTTATAATATGACGGATGATCTTCCCCAGACCGGAATGGATGGCGGGCTCTCCGGATCCGGAAAAGGTAATAAAATCAATGGCCGGTCTGCTGGCCAGATAATCATCCAGTTCCCGGATAATTTCTTCGGTGGGGGAGTATTCGGCTATTGTATTTGTGAGGAACGAGGTTGCCCCCACTTCGCAGTAGATACAGTTTAGGTTACATGTTTTGGGTGGCAGGATATCCACACCAAGAGAAACCCCCAGTCTGCGGCTTATAATGGGACCAAAGAGGTATTTCATAGGGCTTTGTGGAAAATCCGCACTACCCGTAAACCAAAGCATTTAAAAAGATATTGAGGGAATCAGGGAATATGAAAAATACGGATATGGAAAATGATTTTCTGTATAAAACTATGATCAAACGCCACTCCATCCGGGCATTTATGCCACAGAACGTGGATGAGGTAATTATCCGCAAAATTCTGGAGGCATCCCTGCGGGCACCTTCCGCGAAAAATACCCAGCCCTGGCGAATTGTTCATGTCCGGAAGGGTACCATGGAAAAAATCACAACCAGATACATGGATGCCTTCCAGTCCGGAGTGCAGCCCCATCATGACATGGAAATATCTCCTTACGAAGGCAGTTTCCGGAAAAATGCTGTGGAACTGGGGAAAATGTTTTATGGTCTTCTGGGAATTGGGCGGGAAGACAAGGAAAAAAAGATGGAAGTGGTTTACCAGAATTACCGGTTCTGGAATGCACCGGCGGCGTTTTTTCTATATTCCCTGAAAGGTATCCGGGAAAACGAAATCTTTGATCTGGGAATTTTTTCCGGCGTTTTACTGGCCATGATGGAAAGCTATGGACTGGGCAGTATTTTCCAGGCTTCTCTGGTGGATTATCCGGATATCCTGCGGGAAATTCTGGGACTGGAGGAAGGAGTCCGGATGATCACAGGAATATCCTTTGGATATCCGGACTTGGATGCAAAAATCAACACCCTGATTCCTCCACGTTACTCTCTGGCAGAGGTCTATATAAAACTTTGACTTCTCTCAAGGAATATAAATCAGGTAAAAATTGGATCTGTAATCCGTAAACAGACCGGCCACATCATCTTCTCCATAAGCCCATATAAAAAGCGGATGCTCATAACCGGATGGCGTCTGCGGATTTTCCAAAAGAGGACGGTATTGCGGGTCAGTGTCCACGTTTGTTATGGAAAAAAATCCTCCCTGCGGGTTTCTTTGCAGCAGGACTCCGCTTGCATCTGATGGGGTTTCATCAACAGTCATTTCTTCTGATAAAATGGACAGATGATCCCCGTTTCCATTGAAAGCGATTCCGGAATCAACATAATAAACATTATTTTCATAACTGGAAAAGTCCTTCAGCATGGTAGCATTCCAGTCAGAAAAGGTATCCGTACTGCGGGCAATAAGGATAAATGTATTTTTGCGGAATTTCCCCGGTCCCATGCCGTAGATGTCCAGTTCGGAGAGATCCAGTTCCCAGGATTGCGGGGTTCCGTTATAGGTCATGGAGAGCCGGTAACCGGAGAGATCGGCCGGAATTTCATAGCCGGAGAATTCTTCCATCGGCGGGGAGAGTGGTATTCCGCTTCCGGATGAAACTATGTTCCGGGTAAAAAGATTGTATCTTCGGTGGGGTTCCTGTGCCGATGTGTTGAGATAAAATTTTGCGTCTTCCCTATAAACGGATTTTACCTCCAGTTTTTGTCCGGATTCCATGCAGGCTAAAAAATCTGGAGAGGAGGATGTAGTGATGCAGTAACTGTTTATTTCCAGAGCAGTTCCCTCTTCCGGCTCCATGGAATATTCCATCGCGACCTTATCCGCCCCAGCGGCGGTCAGGGAAAGAATCCGGAAAACCAGAGCGAATGTATTCTCTGTACCCGGAGTCCCCAGGTTATCAGGATGATAAAAAGAGAGTGCACTGCCCCAATAAGAAAAATCATCGTTGGCAGTGGCATTTTTTGCGGAGACAGCTAGCTCATAGGAGGTGCCTTCCTTGACCGATGGATAATGGATCAAATCCTCCGTAATCCCAAAGCGGTTGATGAGACGAATTTCCTCACCGGAATTGGTCAGCCCGGGCAGGGAGGTTATTTCCAAACAGTTTGTGAGTCCGCCATTTTCCTCCGGATTTGGGTTAGCACAGAGCAGGGCGAATCCATGGGCGGGAATGTCCCCGGAAATCACTGTGGCTTTTCCCGATGTGTCCGCAATCACCAGGCCGGTCAGATCCAATGTTGCGTCCGTGGAATTATAGATTTCCAGATATTCTCCATCGGCATCCGGGACAGTTTTGGGATTTGCCATGATCTCCGTGATTACCAGTTTTCCGGATTGTCCGTTGCCGGGATTTTCCAGTGAGCGGAAATCTTCCGACGCATTCTGCATTTCCTGCTGGAGACCGGAAAAGCTTTCCACGGTTTTTTTATCCCGGATGGAGATGGCTAATGAGTCTTCATTGGAATTAGCGGAAACATGGATTTTTCCGGTAAAAATAAAAACTTCCGGATTTTCCCCTTTGGGATCCAGCAGAAAAAAACTCCAGTCGGTTTCATTGGGCAGGGAAGATACGGGTACATAGTGGGAAAATCCGTTTTCAATTTTTTCCAGGGAAGGGTATACCAGTGCGGGATTATCCTGTAAATGGGTAATCATATTTTCTGGGTTGGAGACAATCCCCCGGTCAAAAACACTGGAAATGGCCACTCCTTTGGACGCAGCCAGCCCCAGAGCGGGAATCAGATTTGAGGGGTCGCTAAAAATGGAAGTAGTGGGCTCAAAACTACCCGCAAAAAAATCCACCTGAGAGCGGACGTCTTTGATTTTTTCCGAAAGCACTTCCATGGGTTTTTCTTTGGGCCCCAGGATGATCCGCAGGGAAATACCATTAACGGAAAAATTTCCCTCCCGGACCGGCACTGGTTTATCCCCGCCAAAGAGTCCCCGGGAATACATATCCATTTCCCCGGTTAAAAAACTTGCCACTTCCGGATTGTTTATTTTCAGGATTGCACTATGGCGGTTTCCCCATAAATTTTTATCCACTCTGGATGTGAGGATGAGAACCGTTTTTTTGTCCATTATGCAGAAATTCTGATAAAACGGATGATCCTTCTGATTGGAGAAAAGACCGGATTTGCCCTCTGCGGGATTTATGGGAATACCTTTTTCCCTTATGGAATCCAGTTCCGGATGGGACGCTGGGTCTTCGCAGTGAGCGGAAGCCTTTGGGTATTCCTCCGTGGCAATTCCCGGATACTGGAGGGACAGAAATCCGGCATCCCGGCAGACAAACTGCTTTCCGCTGGCAATCCGCACGGGAATTCCGGACGAAATTTTTTCCCGGATTGTATCCGCCGTAGAGGTATCATTCAGACGGGAAAACGCACAGTCCAGGCTTTGTTCTGCTACCTGGATGCTTTCCGGGAGAATATCCGGAATTTCGGACGCACTGCTATCTCCGGGATGGGCAAACCATAATGAGACATTTTTTGCCAGATAAATTTCTCCGGATGTGCCCGGGGCGTTTTTTCCACTTCCGGAACATCCATTAAGCATAATGCTCATTGCAATCCATAATACAACAAATCGTTTTTTCATAAAAACTCCTTTTATTTGTTAAATTTTATTATCCCATTTCCGCCATAATGAAAAATCCGGAATGAGATAAGTCTGGCTACCCGATTGTTCCTCCGGAATACGGATTTCCAATCGCGGAGAAACAATATCGGGATTTTGGGAAAAAACGGAAGAATCTGCCTTGAACCGGAAGAAAGTTTTCTCGGAAGCATTCACCCCATGGTAATAAACCAGAAGATACAGGTAAAAGACATCCCCCTCTGAAAAGGAAACCGATGATCTGTCAAAGGGGATGTACGAATACCGGAATTTCCGAGGCTCTCCTTTTGTATCCGTGGCATACAGTGAAAAAATTCCCGGTGCGGACACGTCCAGATAGGAAACCGGATGGGGATTGATTCCGCAGGAATACCGGGGAAGGCCATCGGAGCATTTCGCAAAGCCCAGGATAACACACTGGTAGTTGGGATTTGCGTCCGTGGTCACCGGATTCGTGGGAAACGAGCGACAGTAATAATCATCCCCATCATTTTCCGGATAATCCGCAATCAGCTCCGGGGAATAAAAATATCCATCCTCTCCGTTTTCTTTTCCATAAAACCCCGGCTCATTGGTAAAACCAATCGCCTCTGCGAGCCCGGTATGGGTCAGGATTTTTCCGTCCAGACAGGAATCAAAATCCACTCTACCAGAAAGACAATCGCTCTCATAGAAATGAATTATATCATTTCCTGTTCTCCGGAAGAGGAGGGACGTAACCACGGACTGCGGATGAATTTGGGGATCATCCCGGAACGTGCTTTCCGCCAGAAATATCCGGACACTTCCGTCCGGTTTTACTTCTATGTAAGAAGCACTTTCTTCCGGGGTATGCTGGACGCATCCATACCCCAAAAGCAGGGTAGCGAGAATCCACAGATACGGCCATTGGCCATGGGCAGTTTTCTTTTTCATATTTTCCTCGCTTATATATGAAAAAGAAACCCCGTTTTTCGGCGATTTACCCTGTATTACAGGATAAAATTTAAAAAAAATTGTTTTTTTTCGGAAAAAAAGGAAAAAATGGCGGTGGAACTACGCTTCTAATTTATCCGGAATAAAAAATCCCTCTGCAATGGCGTCTATGGCCTTGCGGGGCCGGACAGCATCCCCAATGACGAGGACATCCGGAAACTCCTCCTGCAGGGCAGCGGTGAGGGAATTTTCCGCAATGGTTCCCACCGCATAAATTACCATATCTGCTGGAAGACTTTTTTCCTCACCATTTTTTTCAAAGGATACATGATCTGCGTGGATGGACGTCACTTTTGCGTCGGTGAGCATATTCACCCCGCGCCGTTTTAGATCCTGCATGACCGTCCAGCGGGTGGTCATCCCAATATCCTTCCCAATTTTTGGGAGCATCTCCAGAATCGTGATGTTTTTGGTTCCGGTGATTACCAGATGGGCGATGGTTTGCAGATCTTCGGCTTCATTTTCAATAAGAAAACGGGTTGTTTCCCCGTCCAGGGTTCCAATATCGGCCATATGGAGGGCCACCTCCGTTCCCACGGCTCCTCCGCCAATGATAATAATATTCTGCCCGATTTTGGGTTCATCCCGCAGCACGCTCCAGGCTGAAACCACGTGGGGCAGATCCATGCCAGGAATCCGGGATGGAAAAATTTCACGAGCTCCGGATGCCAGAACAATTTTATCCGGTTTCTCCGCTCGGATTTTCTCCAGAGTGGCTTCCTCTTTTTTCAGAGTGATATTCCGGATTTGCACCTGGACGCTCAGATCGGCGGAAAGCAGAAGAAAATCCCTTTTCCCCGGAGACGCCCCGGCCAGATCCAGTTGCCCACCCAATTTTTTCTTTTCATACAGGATAACGGAATGACCCGCATCGTGGGCACTCACCGCAGCCTGCATTCCTGCCGGTCCACCACCAATAATGACCACCTTTTGGGGATGCTGGGTTTTCCGGGAAACCACTTCATGCTCATGACCCACCCGGGGGTTCACCAGACAGGAAACCGCCTGGTCAGCAAAAACAGCGTCAAAGCATCCCTGGTTGCAGGCTATGCAGTGCATCACTTCGTTATCCCGTCCTTCCATTACCTTGAGAGGCAGATAAGGATCCGCAATCAGCGGACGGGCCATATTAACGATGTCCGCAATCCCTGTTCGGATGATTTCATCGGCCATGGCAATATCATTAATCCGGTTGGATGCGAAAACCGGAACCTGCACCGCCTTTTTAATGCCGGCGGCCAGATAACGGTAAGCCCCGTGGGGCACCCCTCCTGTCAATTGGGGGACTTTGGTTTCATGCCAGCCTCCGGTGACATTAAAAGCGTCTATCCCTTCTTTTTCAAAAATAACGGCGATTTTCTGCCATTCTTCATTATTATTACCGCCGGGGATAAAATCATTCCCTGCTATTCTCATGATCAGAGGGAAATTATCACCCACTTCCTGCCGGATACCCTGAATGACCTCTCTCCCAAAACGGGTGCGGTTTTCCAGAGATCCCCCATACTGGTCTGTCCGTTTATTGGTGGTAGTGGATAAAAACTGGCAGATGAGATAACCGGCAGATCCCAGAATTTCCACACAGTCAAATCCTGCCCGCTTTGCCCGCCCGGCACCTTGTGCAAAGGCGGTAATAACTTCCTGGATATCGCTCTGGTCCATTTCCTTGGGCATTTCCCCGGTCAGTTTGGAACGGATGGCGGAGGCACTCAATGCTTTGTGCCCGATGTCTTTTCTGGCAAATGCGTATTTCCCGGCATGGTAAAGCTGGGCGGAGGTTTTGGCCCCTTCCGCGTGCAGGGCATCTGTCAGTTTCCGCAATCCCGGAATGAAAGAATCGTCGTGCAGTCCAATCAGCCTGTCACCGCTCATTTCATGAATACTGCATCCACCAATGGTGATCAGGGCTGTCTGGCCTTTTGCTCTTTCCCGGTAAAATTCCAGAAGAAGATCTGTGACTGTCCCATCTTCTGAATAGTGCAGGTGCATAGCCGGCATGGCAATGCGGTTTTTAAGTTCCATATTTCTGATGCGGATTGGTTCAAATACATATTTCATTTTTTTCCCTTTATTGGTAAACCTTCATCCGGTTCTAATTTCCGGTCATCCGGGTTGTTTCTGTCCCGGATGGATGGTTTGTTTTCTATCTTGTCCGCGTTGTTTTTATTATCGGGAACGGCTTCTGGTGAGGTATTCTCTGGCCTGTTTCTGGGTTGTAAATATTCGATTTTTTCCTGAAGATTATCGGAAGTGATAACCAGTTGCAGAGTGCATTCATCTTCCGGGGTGTAAGACGTTTTTATTAATATTCCGGAATCGATGAGTTCCTGGTAATTTTTATTGCCCAATTCCGCATAGGGTTTTCCAAACAGCTCCCTGGATGCCTTTTCCCGAACTTCCCGCAGTGCGTTTCTTTTTGCACTGCCCCTTCTTCTGACAAAACCAGTGGTGCCGTTGTCCGGTAAACCCTTGGACTCCACCAGATAAGAATGTCCGCTCACCCAGCCGGGGGGGGGATCTGGTTTGGTTTCTTTTCTATCCGATGAGCTTTTACAACCGGAGAAATTCCCTAAAATGAGAAAAAGGACAAGGAGAGTGAACACGGGCAAAGAATTCCATCGCCGGAAGAAAATCATTGCCCATTCCCGGATTTATTCACCAGCTATCAATTGTTTTTTGGGGCAAGTGGTTGCAAAGGGGATTCTTCATTATATTAAAATATCAAGAATATAATCTCTTAAAAAATATTAAATAAAAGACCATATTCTCTGAAAAAATATTATATATGTGAATATAATCACCGAATTAACATAAAAATAGTGGCAATATTCTCGGAATATAGTTAACATAGATGAATGCGTATGAATTCAAGTGGAATACCAGAAAAAAGGCCAGACCACCCAAGGCGTTCCAAACAGCATATTCCCCGCAAATATATAAAGTCATTACTTCTGGGGAATATCTGGATTTTGTGAATCCGGAGGTATAGCAATGGATATCCCGGAATGGGGGAGAAGTTATCCGATTTTTTGCCAGGAAATGAAGCGCTCTTTTCCGGAGAGATCCCGGTAAATCTGTGGTTTGTGGAGGCCATTTTCCTCCGCTAATGGCAGAAGAAGAGGAATCAGAGTGGGTGAGCTTTCCAGGAGCAGGGGAGCGTCCGGAGATAAGAACAGCCTGGCCGAGGAAAAAAAACTTCGGTAAAAACTTTCCATATCCGGATGGGTGAGGGCAATCCGGGGTTCATAATCCTTTACGTCCGTTTCCAGGGTTTCGTATTCATCCGGCAGGATGTATGGTGGATTGGACAGAATCAGATCCAATTGTCCGTGCCAGGAATCATCCAATGACTCAAAAAGGTTCGTTTGTAAAAAAACCACAGAATTTTCCGGTACATCAGGGCAAAGCCGGTAGAAATTTTCCCGGCATACATCCAGGGCTTGAGTGGAAATGTCCGCCAGAATGAGTTTTTGTATGGACTCTGGTTTTTCCAGTACCAGTGTAATCCCAATCACCCCGGAGCCGGTTCCCATGTCCAGAAGGGTTTTCTTACCTTGGCCGGAGCGGGAAATAATATCTTTGGCGATATCCACCAGTTCTTCTGTTTCCGGACGGGGAATGAGCACATGGGAGTTCACCATAAATTTCCGTGAATAAAACTCTTTAGAACCCAAAAGGTGGGCAATGGGTTTTCCCGCAGCTCTTTCCACGGTCAGATTTCTCATGGCATCAATTTCCTCTGTGGACAGCGGGCGGTCATATTCCATGAAAAGCCGCACTCTCTCAATTCCCAGGATATGGGAGAAAATCAACTGTGCGTCCAGTCGCGGTTTCTCCAGATTTTTCTTTCTTAGAAAATCTTCCGCTTTTGTCAGATAAGCCAGGAGGGTATTGTCTACCGGATGCATCGCACGTGGGATGCCTGATTCACATTCTGGTAGTGCGTGTAACCGGTTTTAAAATAGATGGTCCAGGTTTTTCGGCCGCCCTTGTTCACCTCTTCTGAAGTCCAGTATTCCTTGGCTGATGTATTGGGAAAAAATTTTGTGTCAATGGTAATGAGAACGTATTCTATCCCTTCCGTAATGGTGCCACATGTAGTAAAATCCGGGAGATTCGCGTTGGAGCGGTTTGTACATTTTACCAGAACTTTCAGTTCACTCTTTGAAGGTAAACGCCAGTCGTCATGCCCGCCCATCGACAGATTTTCACAGGCAATGACCGCTTCATCAAATGATATTTCTTGCGGATATCCTTTGCATTTGGTGTCTTGCATCTCCTGCCCAATGCTACATTTTGTCCACAGTCTGCCCGTTCCCCTGTCCAGAATGGTTCCATTACCCTTGTCGATAAAATTTCCTGGTTCAGTATCGAAAATGGTTTTTGTGTCCCCCGTATCCGGTTTTACCACATCGGTGGTGTCCTTTGTGCAGGAAATAAATAAGGCCAAGCCTGCCATGTAAAAAACCCAGATTATTTTTCTCATAAATCCTCCCCGTCCAATAAAAAATAGTTGTTACTTAACATCCGGTTTTATCCTGTACCTATAATGATAGGAAGATCCAGCCCATCACCAGAATATAAAACCCTGCCGTTCAGTGCTATTATTTCAGTTATTGCTCAGTTCATCAAGGAAAATAATTATTTTTTAATCACCACTCATATCGATTCGGATGCTGATGGTCTGGGTGCACAGGTGGGTTTCTTTTTTCTGATCAAAAATCTGGGGAAAGAGATAAAAGTTTATAATCATGAAAAAATTAATGAGAACATAGAATTTATGATTCCCCGGGAATTTCTGGACGCTTATCAATATGCCGATGAAAGCAGCCGGGAAAGAGATTTTGCTTTTTTTGATGAATACTTGAATAAGGCCAGGTTGCTGATTCTGGATAATTCTGAGGTGAACCGTTTGGGGTATTTGGGAGAATACACTAGGATGAAGAAAATCCCATGGTGGTCCATTGACCATCATGATCTCACACCAGTCGAGCATATTTTGGTGGATTCCGAATACGCTTCCACCTGCGAAATTATCTGGGATGTGTACCGGTTTATGGGTATTTCCATTGATCCGGAAGCTGCCCGTGCCCTGTATGCCGGCATGGTGGCGGATACCGGAAATTTCCGCTATCCCAAAACATCTCTCCGGACGCATATAGCAGCCGGTGAGCTCCTGATGCATGGGATCAATCCAAATGAAATATTCCGGAAGTTCTATGAAGATTCTCCGGTAAAAAGGCTACAGGTCTTTTCTGATATGGTAACCAATGCCCGAATCAACACAGACAGAAAATATATTATCGCGGAATTAACCCAGGATTTGAAGAAAAAGTACTCGCTGGCGTCCGGGGAAAGCGAAGGTATGGTGAACCAGTTCCTGGCATACCGGGATATTGAATTGGCTGTGCTCATCCGGGAAACCGATACCGGGACTCTGAAGGCCAGTCTCCGCTCCACAAAAGAAATCAATGTGGCAGAATTTGCGGAACGTTTTAACGGTGGTGGTCATAAAAATGCCGCTGGTCTGGCTATGGATGAACCCTATCTACCAGCGAAGGAAAAACTGATCCGGGCTCTGATGGATTTCATGAATTAATCTTTTTTTATCAGTGATAGTACATTTTTCCGCATCATGATAAACGCCGGTAAAAATGAAGTAAATCCGGAGAGCAGGGCTGCGGTAAGGGTTACTCCTGCTTTAAAAGACTCATCAATCTGGAGAGATATATTCCCCCAGTTTTCCGCAAAATACGCACCGGCTGCCAGGGGGGCATCCATGCGGTTCTGGAGAAGGGCAACCATCCAGTCAGAAAGGTAAAATGCGGCGGCCGAATGAATAATGCCCCAGAGTGCCCCCTCAAAAAACATGAGAATCCAGATGAACATGGGGGATGATCCAAAAACCAGATACAGACCAAATTCATATTTTTTTTCAATGGAAAGCAGGCTGAATGCGTTGATCATAGCCACCGAGGATAGAATGGCCAGCAGAATCCCAACGCCCCAGAAAATATAATCCAGATAATTCATCCACTGGAGAAGGGAGGAATAGGAACCTGTTTTTTCCGGAATTATCAGACCCATGCGACGAACGCTGTCTTTCACATCATCCAGCAACGTAACATTCTGCACTTTCAGGAAAATGGAGTCATAGGAATTCAGACTTTTGTATTTTTTTTTCTGACGATGAAAATTTTCCACCCAGGAGAGTGGAACCCCGGCCACACGCACATAGCCATCGGGGACGAAACCGCAGATCTGCCCATACACGGTTTCCGTGAAGTCATCCTCAAAGCCCATGATGCTTTTCCCCAACTGGATTTTCAGACGCAGGCCGGTCAGGAAATTGGTTTTAAATGAAGGCAGGCCATTTACCATGGAATACGCATAGATGATATCTGCGTATGCCTGCGGAATGATTATGGGGAGCAGCGGAAAGCTGCCTTCCGGAGTGGTATGGACAGATGTATGGAAGTTTTTCATACAACGCAAATATGGACGAGCCAGCTCTGCGGAAATCCCCTGTGCCATTATATCAAAACGGAAACCAAACTGGGTAAAAAGAGCGGAATCCACCTGGGCACTGGCGGGGGTCTGGAGCATCTGAGTATAGTAAATTCCAGTAATGCCCTTTTTTTCTTTCAGTGCCCTTGCCTGTGCCAATGAGATGCCCAGAAAGGCGTCTTTTCTGAAATTTAAAAATCCGGTTACTTCCCGTTGATCGCTCTGGGTGGCCATAACCCGGATCATGGTGGAAGGGAGGGAACCAATCATTTTTTCCCTGTAGTACTTTTTCATGGGTTGAAAAAGACCGGTGGATATGAACACTATCACCAGGGTGAGAAAAAGCCCAATGGATGAAAATGCGTTTCTGGCAAAATGCTTTCTGGCCAGATAAATGAATAAATACACTTTATGCCATATAAAAATTATCCCGGAAAGAAGTATTTCTTTAAAATTACTCATTTTATACCGGCCTTTTTTCCTCCGGGTTTTTTTCCGGTGCGTTCCACAAAAACAGAGTTTTTTAAATCCAGAATGCGGTCAGATGCTTTCATGATTTCAGCCGAATGGGTAACGCAGATCAGGGTTTTCCCCTCATTCCTTAAATCCAGAAAAATCTGAATCAGTTTTTTTTCCGTTTCCGCGTCCAGGTTTCCGCTGGGTTCATCCAGAAGCAGGATTTTGGGATTCATCAAAAGGGCTCTGGCCAAGGCTGTTCTCTGGGCTTCTCCTCCGGAAATGGAATCCGGTTTTGCTTTCCTGCGGGATTCAATATTCAGTTTACTCATCAGCTCCCGGATGGTGCTTTGTTGGATATGCCGCCCTGAAAAATACTGCGGAAACGCAATGTTTTTTTCCACCGTGAGAAAGGGGAGTAACCGGAAATCCTGGAATAAAAAACCAATATTTTTTCTCCGGAAAAAAGGTGCCCAGGAAGGTCGGGAATTTTCAAAAAGATAAGCCCCGGAGTCCGGTTTGATGAACCGGGCCAGGATATAAAGCAGGGTGCTTTTTCCTGAGCCGGATTCCCCGGCAATGGAAATGAATTCTCCGGAGTTAATGGTCATGTTCACCTTATCCAGAATTTTTCGGTTTCCGTAGGAAAAACTGATTTCTTTCAATTCAATAATCGTACTCATCATCTATCTCAAATATGGAAATATTTTTGTAAGGTATCTCTTTTCTTGTGTGGTACATACATAAAACTTCTGTCTTATGGTTTGTAAATATATTAAAAACCAGACTGCTGAGATGTTCCCGCAGCAGAAAGATTCCCCTTCCATGCGTATCTGTGAAACCAAAGGGTACCCCTGTATGGTTATTGATTTCAATGTGTCTTTTCAATCGATATAGAATCTCTTTTTTTCGTAGTGTCCCCTGCGGATCTATGGTGGCGATGATGATCCAGTCTCCGGAAAAGCCGTACTGTAAAATAAAATAATCCTCTTCTTTGAGGATTACTTCCTCATCCGGAATAAGCATATCTTTTTCCTCAACCCTCACTTGGTATTTATACGTTCCATCCGGATATTTAGCAGATCTCACCAGGGCGTTGCTGGTGACTTCATCCAGAACCAGACGTATCATGGCCTCAGAGACATGTTTTTGTCGTATCATAAAATCGGTAATATGGTCCATCCAGAACACCCTGTCCGCTCCGCTTTTTATGGTGATGCTGAAGACCTCCCCATCCCCGGGATTTTCCTGCGGTTTGGTTTCTGTGGGGTAATAAACCTTGATGGATTCAAAATATTTCTGGATACCAAAAATATCATTGGTCAGCAGCTTCAGTGCCATTATCTTAATATCCAGCAGATTGAGCTGGCTGTGCTTGGAAATAACCTGGTCAATTTCCTCTTTTTGGATGTACTCCATATATTCGTTAATGTCATAGGAGGTGATCAGGGCTGTTTTGATTTCCGGAAGCAGGGATTTGGCCTTCTTAATTAATTCAAACCCATTTTTGTCAGGAAGGTTGATGTCAGAGATGATCAAATCCAGAATAATTCCTTCTTTTCTTTTTGTGGTGATGATCTCCATTGCCCTGGCATAGGATACGGCGGTATACACATCAAACCAGCTCCGGAGATAATCCTGGATGGCAAGCAGAATGGATTCTGCATCCTCCACAATCAGAATTTTATAGCGTTTCACCGGTATTCTCCATGATGGGGAAGTTGATGGTAAAACGGGTGTAGTCTCCTTTGGATTCCACGTCAATGGAGCCTTCATGGTCTTCTATGATTTTATGGATATGAAAAAGCCCAATACCGGTTCCGGATTTTGCCCGTTTGGTGGTGAAAAATGGATCAAAAACCCGATGGATGATGGCAGGAGGAATTCCTCCGGCATTGTCAATGATAATCAGCTCCAGCCAGTTACGGTTGTGGAAACGGTTTTTTTCGGCCAAGGTCAGTTTTTTTATCCGTGCCTCCACCCAGATATTCAGAAACAATACCTTTCCGGCATCCTCAAATGCCTCCACACTGTTTTTGAATAAATTCATAAAAATCGATTCCAGATTGGTTGTGTTTCCCATGACAAATATATCTTCCGGCACCAGCCATTCCCAGACTGCATTTATCCGGGAATCAGTCAATCTCATTATTCTTTCCAGAGAGGATTCTATAACCGGCTTGATCCTGACCGGAAGCAGACGGAATTTTTTACTGCCGGTAACATTCTTGATCTCATCCACAATTTTGGAAAGCTTATTAACATCTTTTTCCAGCAAAGCGATTTTTTCCGTGAAATCCCCCGGAGGGAAGCTGGATAGTTCCCGGTTCCTCATGGTCTGGAGGGTCAGTCTCAGCCCCAGAAGGGGGTTCTGCATATCATGGGCAACCGTATGCACCACTGTTCCCAGGGAAATGAGCTTCTCATTCTGCTTCTGTTCATTCTCTTTTTTTTTCATCCAGCTCACATCGTCCATGACGGAGACAATCAGATATTCTCCGGAAAAACTGCGGATGGCGTACTGCTTTTTCTGGAAATATGTTGTTTCCGGAATGGGATTACCCGGGATTTCTTTTTCAATGATCAGAGAAACCCGGATTTTCTTTCTGTATATTTCTTCCAGAGATGTGTCGTTTTTCAGTATGCAGTGTTCGCAGGGGGATTTCAGATTAAATAGGAGCTCATAACAAATCTTTCCATTGATATTATCTTTCAGGGATAAGCCCGGTAAACCCAGGGTTTTTTCATTGTGATCATAAATACGGTAATTTACATCCACCAGGAAAACAGCCACATTCAATTCATTGAAGATACTTTTCAGTTCCTTTAATCTGGTGAATAATCTGGTGTTCTTAAATTTTTTATATGCCAAAGAAGTGACCGTTAAATTAAAAAAAAAGCCCCCATGGGGGCTCTTTTTTCCTGGTTTCCCTCAGTACTGCAGGGATTGTTTCAGAGTCTGAATGGTGATGGAATCGGAATCTTTTCCGTAGCGTCTGTAAAAATCTTCCGTAAAACGATAGTTATTCTCAAAGTAACGCAGATTCTTCACATAAAAATCCCGTTTAAAATTGACACGGAGAGGATTGGAAACGGTATTCTGCATATCTGCCAGTTTTCCTTCATAAAACTCTCCCAGATCAAATGTTGGTTTGGTTCCGGTATCCCGCAGTTTTTTCAGGTACTCTTCCTTCTTCTCCGAACTGGGGGTATTGTTTTTCAAGGTCAATGTGCGGATCAAAATATCTCCGCTTTCATCGGTGGCGGGAGTGGGATCCACTATCACACTGATGCTGGTGGTTTTTGTCATGAAGTTATCCTCAATCATGGTTGTTTCCACTTTGCTCAGAGCATCCCCGGAATAGTAAAGCCGCATGGACTTGCTTCTGGTCCCCACACTGGCATTGGATACAAAGGATGCCGGGATGAACGTGTAGCTTTCCAGCTCCAAAAACGACTGATCCTTATCCTTCTCAGTTTTTTTGGAATTAGTGAAAACCGTTTTTCCCGGAGTGAGCTTAATTTCATAATCTTTAAGCTTAGTATAATATTTCAGTTCGTCATTCAGCTCTTTGATGTGTCCATCCAGATATTTTTCTGTCTGTTCGAGCTCTTTTGCCTGCTGTTTCTCATTTTTTGAAAGATCATCTTCCTGGGCCATCAACCCCGCAGAGAACACCCCGGTTGCCATGAGGATAATCATAATGATTCGTTTGTTTAACATATAATCCACCTTCCCTTTAAAATTTAAACCAGTATTTTACTACAAATCTTATCGGCACTCTGATTTGTAAACTCAAAAATATTGTCAGAATATTCAACAAAATAAATCTGCCTTATGATAGAGCGTTATTCCACTCCGCAGATGCGGGAATTATGGGGTTTGAACCACAAGTTTGAAGTGTGGCGGGAAATTGAGATTGCCGGGGTTGCATACTGGAAAAACCAGGGAAGGGTACCGGAAGAGGATTTCCAGCAGATACGGAACAAAGCTTCTTTTACCGTGGAAAGAATTAACCAGATTGAAAATGAAGTCCACCACGATGTCATTGCCTTTTTGACCAATATGGCGGAAAATATTGGCCCGGCGTCCCGGCATGTGCATTTTGGTTTCACCTCGTCCGATGTGGGAGATACGGCCCTGGCGTACATAATACGGGAAGTAGCACTGGTTATCAAAGACCGGATGGAGGATTTGCTGGAATCTCTCTATGCCCGGGCACAGGAGACCAGAGAAAATATTGTCGTGGGGCGGACCCATGGGATCCACGCTGAGCCCACCACCCTGGGACTGAAACTTCTGGGGTATTACACAGAAACGCAGAGGAACTATGAAAGGCTGCTTCTGGCCATTGAAGATATTTCCTATGGAAAAATATCGGGGGCAGTGGGCACGTATTCCCAGCTTCCGCCAGAGCTGGAGAAATTCGTTCTGGACCAACTGGGGCTGAAGGTGGAGCCGGTTTCCACCCAAGTGATCCCACGCGATCGCCACGCATTTTTTCTTTCTGTGCTTTCCCTGATCGCTCAGGGATTGTCCCGATTGGCCCAGGAAATCCGGCTTTTACAGAAAACGGAAAGCCGGGAAGTGGAGGAACCGTTCCAGAAAGGCCAGAAGGGTTCCAGTGCCATGCCGCATAAGCGGAATCCCATTCTGAGCGAAAGAATCTGCGGTCTGGCCCGGGTGATCCAGGGGTATTCCCAGACCGCGTCCATGAACATCGGGTTATGGCATGAAAGAGATATCTCCCATTCCTCCGCAGAAAGAATCATTCTTCCGGATGCCACCAGTCTTCTGGAATATATGCTGATTAAAATGAAATTTATTGTGGATAAAATGCATATTTATCCATTGAATTCAGAAAAAGTGATCAATGAAACCGGAGGATTGCTGTATTCCTCCCGTGCGCTACTGGTGATCACGGAAGAAATGAAAATCCCACGAGAGGATGCCTATGCCATTGTGCAGGGACATGCGATGGATATCTGGGAAAAACCATCCGGCGGGAACCTGCGCTCGCGTTTGGAAGGGGATCCCCGGCTCCAGCAGATTTCTCAGGAGAAATGGGACTATGTTTTTGATCCCCGCAGTTTTCTGCTGGAAATAACCCGGATTTTTGAGCGGGTGGAACCTTTTGTCAAAAGAACAAGCAATGCATCCGCCTGATTTATCCAACCCATTTCTGGCCATCCGGGAACTGGCAGAAAAGTTGCGGAATCCGGACGGTGGCTGCCCCTGGGATTTGAAGCAGAATTTCCAGAGTGTCGCTTCCGATATCATAGAAGAAGCCTATGAATTGACAGACGCCATTGGGCATCTGGAGGAAAATAAGCCGGAAACGGTGGAGCACTTTAAAGAAGAGCTGGGGGATTTGGCGTTCCAGGTGGTTTTTCAGTCCCAGATGGCCTCAGAAAAGGGATTGTTCACCCTGGATGACGTCTTGCTGGGAATCACCCAGAAACTGATCCTCCGCCATCCCCATGTTTTTACCAATGAGATATCCCTTTCCCAGTCGGAGGATGTACTCATGAACTGGGAAAAAATTAAAGCGCGGGAAAGGCAAAAAAAGGAACAGAAAACCGGAAAGGATGGAGAGGGTAGCGGGCTACTGGGACAGATTCCGGAGTCCCTGCCGGCTTTATTCAAGGCACATCGGCTGGGGCAGAAAGCGTCCCGTTTCCACTTTGACTGGAATTCTGCATGGGAAGTCTTGGAAAAAGTGAAGGAAGAGATGGAAGAATTACACCGGGAACTGGATCCTCCGAATCCGGATAACCAATCGGCTGTGGAAGAGGAGCTGGGGGATGTGCTTTTTACCCTTGCCCAGCTTGCCCGGAAGTATTCATTGAATCCGGAAGAAGTGCTCCAGAAAGCCAACAAAAAATTTATGCAGCGGTTTCATATCTGTGAAGAAGGTCTGCGGGAAAAAATCCAAAAGGGGGAATATCCCGGCACGGAGGAATGGGAGGCAGAATGGGAAAAGGCAAAAAAATTGTTGTAAAAACCATCCGCAATCCCTCTATATCCTTGATTCCATAAATGGAGGAAATTTTATGAGAAAAAACTACTTTTTAATGATTCTTGCAATGGTAATGGTATCCCTGCCGGGATTGGAGTCCATGGCACAGGATGCGTCTGGTCAGACAAAAGGGAAAGAATCCGGGGGAGAAGCTCTGGCGATTGCTACTTTTGTGACCGGTGAGGTCAAATATAAAAGAGGAAATGACACAAAAAATGTAAATGTGAAAACCATCTTCAATAAAAATGATACGGTGATCACCAACCAGGGACGAGTGAACATCCAGGTGGGCCCCAACGCCATCATCCAATTGTCTCCGTACAGCTCCATCAGCCTGGCGGAGTTATATGAAAGCGGGGACCGCCAGAACATTGAAATTCTGGTGAACAGCGGAAGGATTTATTCCAAGATTGTCCGGAAACTGCAGAAGGGTAGCACATATCTTCTCTATACCAGTACCCTTACAGCGGGGGTTCGCGGTACGGAATTTTTATTCAGCCAGCCGGGGAAGAATGAAAAAAAGCATGAGGATTCCAATGTTCCAGCCGGGGTTTTTGTGAATGATGGAAAGGTGCTTGTCCGGGCGGAAGGCGATAATCTGACCGATGAGCAGAAAAAAGAAACAGTCTTAAACCCAAAAGAACAGGTTTTGGTCACTACAAACGGGTTTAAAAAGGAAATTCTCCAGAAGTTCATTGACAAAAAAATGGAAATTTTTAAAAAACTGGATGTTATGAAAGAAGAGAACTATAAAATGCTGAAGGATCAGAAAGAAAGAAACCGGGAGATGCTGAAAAAAATCCGGGGTTATTAATTTTCGTATAAAATCCGGTACACCGGGTAGTTATACCCGGTGTACTGCACATAAAAATAGGTCTCCAGTCTGGAGATTTGTTCAAGAAAATCCTCTTTATCCGTTGCGTTGATTATCCTCTCCATTCGTGAAACATAATTGGGTCCGCCGTTGTACGCAGCGGCCGCTTTTCGGAAATCACCATTGAACCATTGTAGCATGCCAGCAAAAAAACGGCTTCCTAAGCGGATATTATGATCAGGATTAGATAAATCCAGATGCGGAATTTTTTCTTTCCTGTTTACTAATTTGGCTGTGGATGGAATGAGCTGCAGGAGGCCCTGTGCATTGGAGGAGGAACGGGCACTCTCCAGATATCCGGATTCCTGCCTCATGATTGCGTAAAGCATATATGGATCCATATTGTATTTTTCCGCATAAAAACTTACCCTGTTCTGATATGGACGGGGAAACAGGACTTCCCTTGCGAAGGCATTCATGGTATAGGGATTGATGGAATAATCCTTCCGCTTCAGATAAGCCTTTGCCGATTGGTACGCCAGATACGGGTATTTTACTTTCCGGGCAAGGGATATTAAAGCAAGGTGTCTTTTTGCAGGGGATACGTCCTTCAGATAATCCATGCCCCGGGAGTAATCCCCAATCAACAGAAAAAAAAGCCCGGTTTTGTGTTTCCCGCTCATAGAATTTTGCACTGAAGTGACATCCTTTTCCATTTCTTTCCAGAAGGAATCCACTGAGCGGGTTATTTTTTCTGCCCCCAGCTTCTCTGCTTTTTCCAGTGCCAGGATTCCATAGTATTCATTGGGATGGTCCAGAAAGAAATTCCTGTATATTCTTGCCTGTTCCTGTGTATCTTTTGTTTTGTCTTCCGCTAAAATACGGTACCATTCTGACCGTGCGGAATAATAGGAATTTTCCGCGGGAACTGCCCGGAAACAGTCCCGGCTTCTGGAATAATCCCCGGTGCGGTGGTAATGGACGCATTGATCCGAATAAATTTTGGATACATTCAGGTTTCCCGGATTGTTCCGCAGAAAATCGTATGAATACCGCAGGAGATCTTCCGGGGAACAACCGGAGTGGGAACAGGATAAAACGCAGAGATAAGAAATCCTGTCCGTGGCGTATCCATATTTTTTCTGCAGGGAGATAATATCCTCATAAGCGGAAGCGGAATACAGTTTCTCCGCCAATATTTGAAAAACCTCCGCTTTTTCCGAAGGATTCAGCCGGGAAGAATTTAATAAACCCAGCCATTTGTCCCGTTCAAAGGTATTTCGGGCGGAAAAGGCGGGAGGATAGTATTTTAGATAGAAATATTGTCCTTTTGCGGAAAGATCGGAAAAGGGAATATTCAGGGTAGGAAAGAATTGCTCCGGCTTCTTTCCGGAATATGGAAATAGAAGTAGCGAATCTTCCGGATGCTCTCCGCCCATATTTTTCAGCCTCCAGGCCGCCTGCGAGCGAATCCAGCGGTATGGATAATGGTGAATTATTTCCCGGTAATTATCTTTTGCCTTTTCCTGAGCAGATTTTTCCAGATATTGCGTTAAATAATACAGATAGATGGTTTTATTCCATTTCCGGTACAGAGCTTGGAAGAGTTCTTCCGCTTTCTCCGGATTTATCTTTTGGTATACCAGGGCACGCAGGTATTCTCTTTTTTCCGCCAGGGGATCCTCCGGTGGTACTAATTTTCCGGAAAGATCCAGAATGGCCAGTGCATCCTCATATTTCTGGATTTTCCAGGCGGAATACGCGAGTTCATACATGGCTTCCGGAAAAAGCGGGGTCATGGTGGGTTTTTCACCGGACATCTTTTTCAGGGATAAAGGAATGATCTTCAACTGGTTGGAGCGGTTTGCGGAATATGCCTGTTCCAGAAGGGAATCCCCTTTTTTATGGAATGCCGCAACGTAGAAGAAAAAAACGGATTCCCGGTAATTTTCTTTTTGCTGCAGAAGCAATCCCGCCGTAAAGGCCTCCAGATACGTCAGTGTACCGGGATTTTTTTTCGCATATTCAATGAATTTATATTTGTCTCCCAGGTTTTTCATCTGGATAAAGGTTTCCAGAGAATCATAGTCATTCCAGTCGATGGCAGAAGCCGGATGTGTGCAACCATGGAGAATAAATAAAATAACCATGCAAAAAGGAAAAAATACTCGATGTATGGGATAGAGTTTGGATTTTGCCACATGGCATTTCTGAATGACTTATCGTACCATCTATCAAAAAAAGAAACGGATCCCGTACAGATCATGGAAAAAACCCTGGGGACCATCCGGGAGAAAAATCCGGATTATTACGCTTTTATCCATGTGGACGAGGATCTCATGATACAGAAGGCACTGGAATCCCGGAAAAGAAGAGAAGCAGGAAAGGCACTTTCGGAATGGGATGGAATTCCCATCGGCATCAAAGATAATATTCTGCGTAAAGGAGAAGTAGCGGAGTGTGCTTCCCGGATTCTGGCAGGATTCCGTTCTCCGTATAATGCCACCGTGATTGAAAAACTGGAGCAATCCGGGATGATTCCCGTGGGTCGCACCAACATGGATGAATTTGCCATGGGTTCCTCCACAGAAAATTCCGCTCTGGGCATCACCCGCAACGGTGTGGACAAGGAGTATGCCCCGGGTGGCTCCTCTGGCGGGTCAGCGGTGGCCGTGGCAACGGGTATGCTGCCGGTGGCCCTGGGTTCGGATACCGGTGGTTCCATCCGCCAGCCCGCCTCTTTCAACGGAGTGGTGGGGTTGAAACCCACCTATGGTTCTGTTTCCCGCTACGGTCTGGTGGCGTTTGCGAGCAGTCTGGACCAGATTGGCCCTTTTGCGAAAACCGTGGAGGACGTCCAGATCATCTATAATATTATTTCCGGATATGATCCCAGAGATACCACCAGCGTTCAGCCAGAACTTAAGGTAAAAATGGAAAGCGGACTGAGGAAATTTCCTCCGGAAAATATGAAAATAGCCATTCCGGAAAATCTGCTGGAGAATGTTTCCCCGGAAGTGAAGAAATCTTTTTTCCAGGTGGTGGACTTTCTGGAAGAAGAAATACTGGAAAATAAAATAGACAGAATCCGGATGAACGCCAGTGAGCTTTCCACGCCGGTATATTATATCACCGCCACCAGCGAGGCCTCCGCAAATCTGGCACGCTTTGATGGAATCCGCTATGGTAAACGAGAAAACGGAGACTCCCTGGTTTCCCTTTATGAAAACTCCCGTACAAAGGGTTTTGGAAAAGAGGTGAAACGCAGAATCCTCCTGGGGACGTATGCTCTGTCCTCCGGCTATTATGATGCTTATTATGGAAAAGCACAGAAAGTGCGTGCCATGATCCACCGGGAATATATGGAAATATTCCGGAAATATGATGCCGTGCTGATGCCGGTGGCTCCGGATGTTCCGTTTAAGCTGGGGGAGAAAATCCACGATCCGGTTTCCATGTATCTGGCCGATGTGCTCACAACCGGAGCGTCCCTGGCAGGAATTCCTGCTTTATCCGTTCCCGGACCGGCGGAAAGACTGCCCATTGGTGTGCAGATTCAGGGGACGTTTTTTGCGGAAGATTCTCTCTTCGCACTGGGGAAAATAATAGAAAAGAAATTTTCTGCGGGATAAATACAGATTTACGGAAAATTAATAATCGGACGAGGTGAATTTACGAATATTATCTCCCAGGATGTTATAGGATAACACCACCAGAAAAATAAAAAATCCGGGGAAAAAGGTCATCCACCACGCAAAATCCATATAGGGCTGGGATGCGTTCAGAATTTGTCCCCAGGAAGGTTCCGGTGGCTGCACGCCAATCCCCAGAAAACTGAGCGAGCTCTCAAAAAGAACAGCGGAAGCAATCCCAAAAGCCGCCATGACTGTCACCGGAGCCAGGGAATTGGGCAGGATATGCACCACAATCAGCCGCAGATGGGATGCCCCGGCGGACCGGGATGCATGCACAAAATCATAATTTTTCCTTTTCAGAAATTCCCCCCGGATGACCCGTGCGGTGGAAGTCCAGCCAGTGAGTCCAATGACCACCATAATGTTGAACAAAGACGGCTTCATTATGGCCAGAACCGCCATGATGAGGATGAGGGTGGGAAACACGATGACGATTTCAATGATCCGGCTCAAAAAGGTGTCAACCCATCCGCCAAAATATCCTGCCACAGAACCAATGATGATACCGAATGCAAGGGAAATACCCACCGCCACCAGACCAATCAGCATGGAATTTTTTGCCCCGTGGACCATGCGGGAAGCCACGTCCCGTCCCAGCTCATCCGTCCCCATAATATTCCCGAATTTTCCCCAGGAGGGCGGGGTCAGGATGATGCTCAGATCTTTTTCATAGGGAGAATGTGGAATGACAGGAAAAAGAGCAGATATTTTTCCTGTGGCTACCCATTCCTTGTAATGCTTTTCATGGATAGAGGTATCCTCATCTATGAAAGAATTCCACAAGGGGGAAACCGGCAGGTTTTTTTGGGTTTTATTTTCCCAAATCAACAGAGGATATCCGCTGGCAATAAAAGGGGAGAACAAGGCAAGGAATAAAAAGAAGACAATCACCCCAAAGGAAAAAAAGGAAATTTTATCTGACAGTAAAACCCTGAAGAATTTTGTTTTCATAAAGTATCTTTTTTTTCAAAGCTGATTCGTGGATCAATGAGAGTGTACACAATATCCGTTATCAGGATCCCGATCATGGTGAGCACTCCGGATATGGCCACCACCGCGATGATGACGGTTTCATCATTGGTGTAAATACTCTCATAGGCCAGTTTTCCCATCCCCGGTATGGAAAATATTTTTTCAATGATCACACTACCCCCAAACAAAGACGGGAGGAGACCGGCCATTAACGTGACAATGGGTATCAGGCTGTTTTTCATGGTGTGGACAAAGATGATATTTTTACGGGAGAGACCTTTCGCCCGGGCAAATTTAATATATTCGGATCTGTATGCTTCCAGAAAGGAGCTCTTCATGAATTTGGATAGAAAGGCAAAGGAACCATAGACGGAGACCACCACGGGCAGAAAAAGGTGCCAGACAATATCCATCAGTTTTTCCAGGGGGTTAAACTGTTCATAGGCATCACTGCTCCAGCCGCCCAAGGGAAAATAATCCAGAAAATCCCCCCCCGCCAAATACCGGATCAGGATGAGGGCCACCCAGAATACGGGCAGGGAATACAGTAAATAAAGAATGAACGTAACCACCCTGTCCATGCGGGTTCCATCCCTTATGCCGGAATAAATTCCCAGAGGAATGGAGATGATATAAACAAGGAAAATGGTCACAAAATTCAGAATCAGGGTGTACGGGAGGGCTTCTTTTATTTTATCGGAAACTGGCCTCTGGTCAATGCGGCTGATATTGAAATCAAAGGTAAGGATATTTTTCCACATGTACGCATACTGGACATAGATTGGTTTGTCATAGCCGTAGTATTTCCGCAACTGCTCAATATACTGATGGGCGGCAGAGCCGGCTTTCATACCTTCCGCTCCCAGCATCTGGGTCTGGATGGGGTCCGGCCGCATCTTGGTCAGCAGAAAAGTGACAGTCACTATCCCGATGAATGTTGGAATCATCCAGAGAATTCTTTTTAAAGTATAATAACTGAAAATAGCGGCCACAACGGATCGTTATTTTCATTCACTGGACGTCAAACATATTATCAGGACAACTGGGCTTTTCTTTCTTCTGCCATTTTCTGGATGGTGACTTTAAAATCCGGGAATTTATCCAGAACCTTGTCAAAAGTTTCTTTCTCCAGCCGGTAAAGGTCACAGTATTCTGCTGCCCGGATGCTGGCTGTACGGGGCTGACTCAGAAGCAGGGCAATCTCCCCAAAAAACTGTCCGGTAGTGAGGTGAGCATAGACGGTTTTTCCATCATCGGAGACCACTTGCACGGAGCCACTGCTGATGAAGTACATATCGTCCCCGTATTCTCCTTTTGCGAAAATATAGTCTCCGGGGGTGAACACAACAGGCTCCAGATTCAAAATAATTTCCTTGATAAAATCCTCGGAGGCACCTTTGAACAGCGGCACTTTATGGATGATCTCCCGGTTCAGAAAAAGGGAGACCTGCACTTTCAGTGGATGGGGCAGATCTTCCAGGACGGAGGATTCGTCGTATCCCCGGCGGCTGGCCCAGAGGTATTTATAATAGCTGTTGATGCGGTTCTGCATATCCGGAGGAATGTCACGGTACTTCATAAATGTCCCGATTTTTTCCATTTTTTCCTGAAACTGTGATTTTGCTATATCAATATTGGCAATCAGGTTGGCAATATTCGCAATGATAAAACCATACATACCCGCACCAATGATCTCAATGAATACCGCATAGATAATCTGGATATTGGTTTTGGGAGTAATATCTCCATATCCGATGGTGGTGATGGTGGTGACTGTCCAGTAAAAGGAGCGGATATAGCGGTCCAGCAAAGTCAATTCTTTGTCAAATTCATTCAGGTAAACCCATCCGCTAGAAATAAAATGGGACGCCAGGATCACCCAGAAAACCAGAGCCAGCAGCCGCATTATACTGGGATTGATCACATTGGAGCGGCGGATTCTGCCAATGATGGAATTGATGCGTATTAATTTGAAAAGCCGCATGACGCGGAACATCCGGTAGTGACTGGTGAAAAGCAATTCCAGAATGGTATCAAAGGGTATGGAAGCAACCACATCGCTCCATATCCATTTTTCCAGATAATCCGGATTTTCCGCTTTCTCATCGTATTTGGGGAGAAGTTTTTCCCGCCGAACGGTATGAATGATAAAAAGAACGTCCAGAATGTAAAACATACTGGTGATATAATCGGTCATGGCAAAAAAAACTGTGGAGGGGATGGAGAAAACCATCAGAAGAGGTGCTTCAATGACGGTATAAACGGTGAGCATTAAAATGATGCTATCCCAGATATTCTTGACCAGATTTTTTTTATTCATATTTCCATCCTTATTCCAGTATCGGCCAATGGAATATCATTTGTTAAGGTAAAAAACGGATGGGGGGTTAAAAGATGGAGGCTAATGGATTCAAGTTTGACCTTATACACTTTACTCCGACGCCGATGGAATTGGACAGGTTAAAGGCTAATGGATTCAAGTTTGACCTTATACCCCACCGATGATAATTTCAGATTCC
>DYOA01000003.1:0-59513 GCA_020720785.1 Leptospira biflexa | reverse complement strand
AGGCTAATGGATTCAAGTTTGACCTTATACCCCACCGATGATAATTTCAGATTCCGGGGGATTTTCCCCCGGCTTCTGGCCTAAGGTGCAAATAGTTGCCGATCCCGTATTTTTTTATAGCTTCATAATAAAGGACAACATGCAAAAAGCATTACTTATTACTGTCGCAATTCTGGGAATGATCCAATGCCACGAAACTACGAATGTGGATGATTGTGACCAGCGTTCGGGGCGGGTGATTGGTGGATTCCATTACGTTTCCGGGGATTTTATAGCGGAGGATGGAAACTGGAATTACCGCAAATGGGGGGAATACCTGCAGGAAAAAAGTAGCTATCAACCGGACTTTGGATGTATTCCGGTAAAAAAGCAAAAGAGTCTGGAAGAGGTTATTGAAGAACAGGAACGGAAGCTTTATGCAAGATAAAATTCGGGGAAAATACTTTTTTTTCTTGCCATTGCAGGATAAGGATTCATGGTGTCTTAACATCGCGTGAAGAGGTACTAATGAACATTCAGGTTTATGAGGGGAAAGGTTACAAAAAAATACTGCTCAAAGGCAGTTTGGATATGTATACCGCTCTGGAATTAAAAAACCAGGTGGACGGGTTGAGCTTTGTTCAGAGCGAGACAATGATTCTGGATTTGAATGAAATCACCTATGTAGACTCCAGCGGTATTGGAACGCTCATAAAAATAGTAAACCAGCTAAAAGAGAATAAAGTGGCCTTTTATCTGACCGGGTTAAAGCCCATGATTGAAAAGATATTTAAAGTGGCTGGATTAATGAATTATTTTTCCATCCTGTCCGAGGATGATTATAAAAAAAATTATCCCCATGCGTAGCTCATCGTAAAAATGCGGCATGGGATCCACATCGCCAGAATCAGCTTTTTTCTGGTAGCTGGCGGGTATCTCTTTTTCCCCATTGTTTTAAAATACCAGAAGGGCGAGTCTTTTGCCAATGAAGGCAGTTTCTTTCTACGGAAGGAACGTGAAAAAACCTATCCGGAAAAAAGACAGGCAATCCGCATAGAAAAAATCCAGAATCAGGAAACCATAATTCCGGCAGAAAAAGATAAAAAAAGAGTATTTTACTATAATCCATTTTCTGAAGATGATATGGATATCTTTGGAACGGAGGAAGGGGATTTCTCTTTTTCCGAGAAAAAATTTAACCGCTACCAGAGAATGGAAGATCTCCGGGAAGTGGACGGAATACCGGAAGACCGGGGTTTTGGTGTGGACTATGGCACGGTAAAGCTGCGGGTGTACGGAAACGCCAATATCAAAGCCAGTTACGGGGATTCCTGGTATGTCTCGGATAAAGACCGCCAGAGTGATACCACGGAGGCCAGCTCCGATGCTGTTTCCCAGGGGTTTGATCTGAATATGGATATGAAATTATCCATAAAAGGAAAAATCGGGAAAAAAATCACCATAGACGTGGATTATGATAAACATGACAATACCACGGAAAACACGTTCCAGGTTCAGTACAAAGCCCTGCGGAAAAAGGAATTTGTGCAGGAAGTCACCGTGGGAAATATTGATCTCCAGTTTCCGCGTTCCGAATTTGCCGTTTTTGAGCAGAAATCCAAAAAAACTTTGGGGCTGGAATCCAAAATGCAGCGGGGAAAACTCCAGTTCCATTCCATTGCTACTCTCACGCAGGGGCAGACCGCCATCGACCGGTTTTCCGGCAGTACCCGGCAGAGTTCTTCCCGGATTGGGGAATACCAGTTTCAGAACCGGAAATATTATCAGTTGGAGCCATACCTTTTTTATAATGACGGCTGTTCCCCCGTCATCAACGCTGTTTCCTATGACCGTTCCAACATAAATTCCCTGACGGTTTTCACTTCCAAAGTGGATAACCCCTCCGGTTTTGTTCCTTCCTCGGTGGGGATAACCTCCGGCAGTCTCCAAATCTGGCTGGATGACAGAAACCCGCAGAATGATTCCATGTACGGAGCCGTTCCGTATTCCCCCAATGGAAAAGATCTGGGAAATTACCATCGCCTGAGGGAAGGGATGGACTACTTTTTCAATCCCACATCGGGACGGATTGTTTTTACCCGGTATATCCAGGACAGCTACCGGATTTTTGTGTATTATGAACGGGCTTTGGGGAGCTGCGATCCGGCAACCATTCCTTACGGTGGTGGTTACCGTGTTTTTATTAAATGGGATACCGCCTTGCAGGAAGACCAGAATGAAGACGGTGGCAGCGATGTGGTGATCATAGATGACGGCAAACTGAATCTGGATGTGTATGAGGTGAGGGGGGTTTATTCCATCGGCTCCCAGGAAATTGAAGAAGGGGGTTTCCGTTTCTCTCTTATGAATGTTAACGGAGAGACAGTCTCTTCCATCACGGATCTGGGAAATTATTATATTGATTATCAGTCCGGAACCATCGCATTTTCCCTGAGGGAACCCTATAAACAGCTCAAAAATGGGGCCGATTTTTATCTCTCCAGCACGGCCATTGATTCCATCTATACAGAACGGCAGCCGGGTTATGTGGCGGAAAACTCTGGGGTACAGATGCGTTTTGATTATACGCAGAATGTGCGGGATTTGAAACTTTCCCATGGAAATATATTAAAAAATTCTGTGATAGTAAAAGTGAATGGGCAGGAGGTGCCACCTTCCCTCTATTTTATGGATTTTAATACAGGCTATTTTTCGTTCCAGGATCCCGGCAATCCCATTATTGGGCCGGGGACATCCATTGAAATTTCCTATGAGTATTCCCCTTTTGGAACTTCCAACCAGGGGTATATTCTGGGCGTCCGGAGTGATTATGAGGCAAACCGGAATATTCAATTTGGGAGTACCATTTTATATAATGGTCAATTTGAGGAATCTTCCGCTCCGTTCATTGGCAGTGAACCCGCATCCCGGATGATTCTGGAAGGGGATATGACCGTGAAATTTTCCCCGGAGAAACTCACCCGGATGGTGAATAATATTCCCGGAGTGGAAGCAGAGATGCTACCGTTCCGGTTTGAAGGATACGGGGAATACGCAACAAGTTTTTATAATCCCAATACCTTTGGATATGCCCTCATTGACGATATGGAATCCTCGGAGGAATACATCGATGTTGAAATTTCAGATAAGGACTGGATTCTGGGGGCCAGGCCGGCAGCCCTGATTGGTGCCACTGTCTGTTCCCGTGCCCCTCTCTATTATCGCTACTATCGGGATCCGGGGGATTTCACCCGTGGTCTTCTGGGGTTTGATTCCGGCTCTTTTGCGTCGCCGGACTATGAGACACTTTCCGGACCGTATAATGTGGCAGAAGGGCATCTGGATTCCAGCCAGGTGAATTCCTCCAATGCGGAAAAGCAGGTTTCCCTTGTAATGGATTTTGATTTTTCCAAAAACGCTTCCGGTGTGACAAAGTATGCGTCCATGGTAACCCGTAATTTTGCTTCTGCCGGTATGGATTTTTCCGCCGTGCAGTATCTGGAGTATGATGTGATGCTGCGGGATCCCGTATCTCTGGGAGGGGGCGTCCGGATTTATTTTGAGATGGGAACCGTAAACGAAGATTCAGATGAAGACGGGATTTTTGACAGCGAAGATACCGGTTTTGACGGGCAGCTCTGCGACCAGGATGGGGACGGGGTGGCGGAATCTCTCTGTGATGAGGGGGAAAAAAACTATACCATTGACATTATCCGCTCCACCGGTTTTTCTGAAGACCGTGGGTATGCTTTTACCCCGTCCGGTTGTTCCGGGATGAACAGTATAGTGGGGGCAGGTCCGGACGTGGGCGGTTCCTATGCCACTAAGGGAAACGGGGCTCTGGATACCGAAGACCTGGACAGAGACGGAAAAATGAATACGCTGGAGTCCGTGGTTACCATTGGCAACGACGGCACTCCGTATCTTTACTACGACAAGGGAAGCAATCTGATCACATCGGCTGGATGGCATCATGTGCGGGTCTATTTTTCTCCATCCGGAATGTCAGAAGCCCAGAAAACGGCACTCCGGTCTGTCCGCAGTATCCGGATTTATATTGTGCCGGAGGCGGGATCGGAAAGCGGTGCCGGAAAAATCATGTTTGATTCCATCCGGTTTTCCGGCTCCAAATGGCGTTCCACAAAGACCAGACAGACCGCCGCTCCCGGATTTACGGAAAATGAGAATCCCCGGATATTCCGGATTGCCATGATAGATAATTTTGCCTCCAAGGATGAATACGGCCTGGAATCCTATCTCTCCAAAGAACGCACAACCTATGAGTTATTGCATGGTAAAAAAACCAACACGGAATATGCCCGTATCCGGGAGGCCGCACTCAAAATGGAGTACACCCTGGACTATGGCGGAAACACGTATGACATGGCCATTGCCCGCCGGGTATTTCTGCGCAAAATGGATTTATCCTATTATAAAAATATGAATATGTGGGTGAACTACCGCAATTTAACCGGAATGGGGCAGTATCTGGTTTTCCGGCTGGGATCCAGTGAAGATGATTATTATGAATACCGCAGCAGTGTGGATTCTTCCGGGTGGCAGAAATTGAGCTGGGAGATTAAAAAACCGCATTCCTCCTCCGGAAAGGTGAACCTCAAACAGATTTCCGTGATGTCCCTGGGCATTGCTACGGATACTCCGCGTCCGGAAACCGGGACAGTCTGGATCAATGATCTCTATGTTTCTGAACCCCAGATTATTTCGGATGATGCGTATAAATATGAAGCCATGGTAAAAATGATCCGTCCCGCGTTTAAAACCAAAAGCGGTATTCCCATTCTCTCCGGTATGGAATCCATCTACCGTCACCGGAATAAAGGCCAGCGGTTTGCTACCATCGGCCAGACGGAAAATTATATGGAGGAAGACCGCAAGGAATGGATGATCCAGTCCGACATTCTTCCCGGCTGGCATGGGGATTACCGCCTGCTGCTGGAAAATGTGAATTCTGATCCGGAGCAGGAAGTGGCACTGCTGTCCCAGAAAGGAAATTCCTCCACTGTCCAGCATTCCACGTCGCACCGGATTGGGTTTAAAAATCCATACGCACCGGTGTTCACTGCTTCCTATTCTCACCGGGACCATCTGAATGAAAGAGAGGAAATTTCAGAGAATTCCTTTGGCAATGAAGAGAAAAAAAGTTTTTCCCTCCAGGAAAAAACCCAGTCTCCCACTCTGGCGGTGACGGAGAACCTCCCCCCCATCGGGCGGAGCAAAGTGTCCTATAATGTCAAAACATCATCCAGTTTTTACCGGAAAACGGAAGTGAATACCACGTATACGGACGATATCCTGACCACCAATGAATTAAAAAAAGAAAAAGAACAAAAAGATAACGCGGAAGCTTCTGTCCGGTATTCCATTGGAGGTTTTGAACTGGTCCCCGCCTATATGGTTAACCAGACAATTCTGCTGGAAAAAAATTATACAGACACGGTGAACCAGAAGGAGATTGCCGGGGATTTCTACTTTCCCTGGATTGAAAAACCATCGGATTTCCGGTATCGGCAGAGAGTGACCGGCTATGATCTGGAAGCCAGCTATACAGATCTTTTATGGTTTTCCCCCGCTTTGAAATTTTCCGCTCGGTATCAGGAAAACTCCTTTCAGGATAATCTTCTGACGTATAATATGGATAAATACCAGCGGTTGAAAAGCCCAGCCACCACGGCATCCTCATCTTTTTCCACCCCATTCCTGATCCAGAAAATTGTCAAAAATGAGATTCTGAAATCTGTCCAGTATAATTTTTCCCGGGAAATCACATTGAATGAATCTTCCGTGCCGTTCACGGAAAAAACCGGGATTTACGATGATCCCTATGGATTAAGCCGGACGATGCCACCTCTAATGGAAAGAGCGTATAACCTGGGTGGATTTCCTTTCTGGTATCACTTCCAGTCCGGGAGTGGCGTGAAGCGGAATAACTTCTCCAAAGCCCGGGATTACGTCCGGGCGGAGCAGATGCCATTAACCCGGGAAACCGGCTATGAGAACGCATATCTGAACTATACCAATAATATTAATTTGAGAGAAAATATGGCTCTGAATACCACCTGGAATTTTTATGAACCCCTGCTGCTCCGTCTGAATGGCCGGCTGGGACAGAATGTGCAGCGACCGAATGTGGATACTCTCCCCATCCAAACGGCGAACTGGGGGACTTCTGTACTGCAGGGATACAATTTGATGAAGATGTTTGATTTCTGGTATTTTAATAATAAAACCCACCACACCTCTTCTCTGGATATCAATTACAATTTTGACCGGAGTATGAGGATCACAGAAAACATCCGGGAAGACCGCCATAATCCGCTGGCAACCCTGACCTTTGGGTGGTTTTCTTCTTCCAAATATTCCAGCATTTCCTTTACGTATGGGTATCTGCTGCGATATTACACCCGGGAGTATTATATTTCACCGGAAGATCCGGCTGAGGATTTGGCCATTCTGAATCAGATTACCGGATCTGATAACATAGACCAGAGCGATATTTCCCATGAAGCCGCCATTGCCTATAAAACGGAGTGGATTTTTCTCAAGAATGGCATGCAGAATCTCACCGGTCTGGTTCTGCGGTCCAATCCCAAATATACCATCCGTTTGAGTGCGGCTTTTAACCGCTATGAGTATGATCTAACGCAGCTGTTAACCCAGAACGCGAAAGACCAGTACATTTTATATCAGAATGTGGATATGAACCTCCACGCCAATGTGACCGGTGGTACGGATCTGAAGCTGGTTTATGATGTTTTCCGGAATGCTAATAATAATGAATCTTCGCAGGAAATATTTTCTTTTATGATTTCCATTTATGCGAAAATACTATTCTGAAACATTACTCGCCAATGATTCCTTTTTCCAGCATGGTGATCATATAACGGGTTTTTTCTTCCAGGCTTTCAAATATTTCCCGGTCAATGGAATTTTCCGATTTTTTCTTTAACTGGAAAACTTCATCGGCCAGGTTTAAAGCAACCAGAAGGGCTCTCTGGGCAAGATCCGCAGAGGGAGCAAACTCTTTTATTTCTTCCAGGCGATGATCCACATACTTTGCCAGATTGTGCATGTATTCCGGATTCAGATCGCCCTTCAGCGTGTATTTCCTGCCCGCGAGCTCCACTTTGGTTCTGGAAACTACTTCGTTATTATTTTCCATGGTAAGGAATTATTTTTTTTCTTCTTTCATTTCCTCTTCAACAATTAAGAAATCATCTTCCTCATCCTCATCGAATACACCCAGAACATCGTCATCATCATCAATAATGATTTCATCTTCTTCCTTGGCAGGAGGTTCGGCGGATGCTTCGCTGGCTTTTTCATCCTCATCTTCAATGATTATTTCATCTTCATCATCTTCCAGAAGGACAATCTCTTCATCATCCTCTTCTTCCACCAGTTCCGGTTCCTCATCTCTGGAAGCTATCGCAGCTCCTGCAGCCACGCCCGCTCCTGCGACAACCACTGCCGGTGCTGGACTGCTCTCTTTTTTCTCTTTTGCTTTTTCTTCCGCAGGCATTGGTTTATCTGCCCGGGGAGTTGAGGATCCCCCATCCTTGAGGTTGTCCAGTTTGGCTATGATGGAAAGAATTCTGGTTTCCAGTTCCCCTTCTTTTGACTTGAGTTTTTCCAGTTCCTGGGTGGCTTCCTGAAGCTGGTCCTGGAGCTTCTGGGCTAATCTTTCTTTTTCTTCCGCAGTTAATTTCAGTTGATCGTTATCTGCCTTGAGTCTGTCCGACTGGGATTCCAATTGGGCGTTTTCCACGCGCAAATCTGATATTAATTCCAGTGCTTTGACAATTTTGCCTTCTAATTGTTCTAATTGGTCCATAGTAATCATAGTAGTTTGCTCCTTGTTTTATATTTTATTATCTGTGGTCAATGTGACAACTAATTTTTCTTTAATTCAATATTTTTCTCCCATGGAAAGCGTAATTGATGATCGTTGAGATGGCTATTAAGGCCGGATGGGTGCCCGCCAGGAATTGTATGGGAATTTTGCTCAGGGGGGGACTTGAACCCCCACAAGGTTGCCCTCACATGAACCTGAATCATGCGCGTCTACCAATTCCGCCACCTAAGCTCATCGCCATGCTTTGAACGGTTTTTAACACGTAAATAAAATAATGCTCCGCGGATGGGGTTGGGAAAAAATAATTCAGCGAAAAAGGTTCTTTCAGGAAATAAAAATAATGGATTTTCCCTAACTACAGTAGTCCAAACGGAATTCCCGTACTCCATTCAAAATGGGTAATTTTATTGACATGACCGATGGGTTTTGCATAAAAATGGATGCTCCCGGAAAAATACTGTGGCATCAGAAAAACCTGAGCATTCATTTTCTGGATATTCTTTCCGCTTTGCCGGACTGGATGGCCACGCCGGCGGTGGTGGAGGCACTTCTGGAAGCACAGGAGAAACAACTGTACTGGAAGACTATTATTCCTCCTTCTTTAAAGAGACTTCCCAAAGAATTGGATAATCCCCAATACCGCAATTCCATTTTTCATTCCTTTCAAAAAATAAAAAGCCTGTCTCATTTGGAAAGGCAGATCCACCGGTGAACACAGAAAATCAAACTGGACATGCATTTCCCCGATCCGCCTCTGGGATCCTCTGACCTCCGTCTCCCATCCGGGATGGACGTAGCCTGCATCTGGAAGGACAGAACATGCATAATTGTGTGGCCGGCCATGCCCCCGATATTCCGGCCATGCTTCTGGATGCCAAAGCGGAGCTTTACGGATTTTTATCCGATGTGCGGATAAAATCCAGAGGGATTGCGACGATGGATGTCCGGGCATATCTCATTCATCCGGATTCATCGATTTCTTAAGATAATTCATCGGACGGGGAAAGGTTATGGAGAATCCAGAAGAACCACACCTTCATTCTTTTCCTGGAAATAATACAGGGAAGATTTATTCAGAAAAAATAATACCGGTCTTTCCTGGTCATCCTTTCCTGGATGGACTCCATGGGGCAGATATAATTTTTGCATTTCCTCATCCGGCATTTTTTCCAGCCATCGCAGTATGGTCCATTGTTTTTGTTCCAGGGTGGTTTCCACTCCATATTCATCTTTGAGGCGGTACTGGAGCACCTCAAACTGGAGCGGTCCCACGGCACCCAGAAGAGGGACATTGCGCATATCATCTTTGGGATAAAAACCTTGGACAATGTCTTCCGCCAGCAGGTGGGAAAGCCCTTTGCGGTATGCCTTCTGTCCGGAAACGGAATTGCCCAGAAGGTACGCGAATACTTCCGGGGCAAACCGGGGTATTTCATTGTATAGGATTGCTTTATCTTCCGTGAGGGTATCCCCAATCCGGAAATCCGCGTTTGTAATGAATCCAATTATGTCTCCGGCATAGCCCTCATCCATGGTTTCCCGTTCCCGGCCAAATACGTTGTGGGAATTGGAAATACGGACTTCCCGTTCACTGCGCTGGTTATATGCCGGCATGTCGCGTGTAAATTTTCCGGAGCAGATCCGCACAAAGACCATCCTGTCCCTGTGCTGGGGGTTCATATTAGTCTGAATTTTAAAAACAAAACCGGAAAATCCGGAATGATCCAGCGGAATTTCCTTTCCGTCCACCCGGCGTGGGCTGGGTCCCGTGGAATGATCCAGAAACCAGTTCAGAAACATCTCAATGCCAAAGTTATTGGCCGCACTCCCAAAAAAAACCGGAGTGGCTTTCCCCGCCAGAAGGTCTTCCATGGAAAATCCAGAGTGGGCAATTTCAATGAGCTCCAGTTCCTCTTTTATCTGTGCCCAGGTGTTGTCCGTTAGGTTTTCCCTGACCGATGGGTCATCCATTCCGTGAACGGAAACCGGAGCCCGGTACGCTCCTCCGGGGACTTTTTCAAAACTGTGGACAGACTTCTGGTAAATATCGTATAATCCCCGGAAAGACGCTCCGCTGTCCAATGGCCAGTTAATGGGGTATGTGTGCAGGTGGAGCATTTTTTCAATCTGGTCCAGAAGTTCCAGAGGCGGCAGGGCAGGGCGGTCCAGCTTATTGATGAAAGTAAAAATGGGAATTCCACGTTTGCTACAAATTTCAAATAGTTTTAATGTCTGACTTTCAATACCCTTGCCGCCGTCAATCACCATGATTACGGCGTCCACGGCCATCAGCACGCGGTAAGTATCCTCAGAAAAATCCTTATGGCCGGGGGTGTCCAGAAGATTCAGCTTAAAACCCCGGTACTCAAACTGCAGAACGGTGGAGGAGATGGAAATTCCTCTTTTCTTTTCCAATTCCATCCAATCGGAAGACGTTTCTTTCTGTTTTTTCTTTGCGGTTACAGAACCGGCCAGTTCGATGGCTCCCCCGTATAAAAGCAGTTTCTCCGTGAGCGTGGTTTTCCCTGCATCCGGATGGGATATGATGGCAAAGGTTCTCCTGCGGGCGATTTCGGATTGTAGCCGACCGTTTTTTTCCATGGAGATTGAGTTTTTTTTCCGGGGACAGGGCGAAAACTAAAAAAGAATCCTACGGATAATTCTGGCCGGTGGGCCGGACAATGATTTCAGAAATGTTCACATGCTCCGGCTGGGATAGAATCCATTCAATGGAAGAGGCCACATCTTCCGGCTCCAGAAGTTTTCCATAAGCCGCCACTCCTTTTCCAAAATTCTCCTGCGTGTATCCGGCCACTTCCTGAAATTCGCTGATCACCACTCCGGGCTTGACCAGAGTCACTTTCACTCCGTGTGGGCAGAGCTCCCGCCTCAATGCTTCCGCCGCAGCCCCGATGGCAAACTTGCTGGAGCCATAAAACCCGCTGAAAGGGGAAATATTATGCCCGGCCACGGAACCAATCACAATGATGTCTCCACGGCCACGGATGCTCATGATTTCTCCGGCCCGCCGCATTAGATAGGAAGCACCCAGGACATTTACCATATAGAGCTCTTTCCACTGCTTCGCGTCCGATGTGAGGAGGCTGCCGGCAAGACCCCGGCCAGCGTTTACTAAAACGGCGTCAATGATCCCGCCGGATTTATCCCACTGCAGTGCGGCGTTCAGCATTCGGTCAATATCTTCTTCTTTTCCGGAATCTCCGGGGATGACCAGAGTATGCCCCCCATTGGGGTCGATGTGCTCTGTCAGCTCCCGCAGTTTATCCTCCCGGCGGGCAAAGAGCACCAGACGTGCACCCCGGGCTGCCAGAGAAACGGAAGTGGCCCAGCCAATGCCGGCACTGGCACCGGTGATAATAATGGTTTTTTTCGATAAATTGTCCATAGATTACGCTTAAGGCGTGGCTACCGGCGTAAAGGACAATTAATAGACCAGAAGGGAAAAATCCACGGGAACAATATTGGAGGTCATGGCACCAATGCTGACAAAATCCACGCCGGTACCTTCCAGTCTGTTGACATTGTCATAATTAAAACCGCCGGAAG
Organism: Leptospira biflexa; assembly: GCA_020720785.1. Classification (GTDB taxonomy): domain Bacteria; phylum Spirochaetota; class Leptospiria; order Turneriellales; family DYLW01; genus DYLW01. The sequence goes on along the minus strand of DYOA01000003.1, from coordinate 48,094 downwards.
CTTCGGAATAAATCTGGCAGGAATTGGCTTTGTTGAATTCCCGGATGATGTCCACGCATTCAGAAATCATGGGTGTGATCATATTATCCAGGAGGATAAAGTCCGGCTTTTCCGGAAGGGCCTGCTTCAACTCTTCCATGGATTCCACTTCCACTTCCAGAATTTTATCCGGATATTTTGCTTTAAATTTCTGGATGGCGTTTTTAACCCCCCCGGCGTGCAGGATGTGATTCTCCTTGATGAGTCCCATATCTCCCAGCGATATTCTGTGGTTGCGCCCGCCGCCCTGGATTACGGAATATTTGGACAGTCGCCGGAAACCGGGAAGAGTCTTGCGGGTATCAATGGGAAGGATACCCCATCTCTCCAGCTTTTCCACAATCCTTCGTGTCTGGCTGGCTATCCCACTCATCGCTCCCAGAAAATTCAGAGCTATTCTTTCGCCCCGCAAAATGGATTGGATATTTCCATGGATTTCCATAATGGTGTCCCCTTTTGTGAGGGAATCCCCGTCTTTCTTTATTTCCGTAATTCGCACATGCGGGTCCACACCCTCATAAGTCCAGCGGACCATATCCACGCCGGATAAAACCCCGGTATCTGCTTTTATGACCACTTTCGCACGGGCTTCCCCTGGTTGATCAAATATGGAAAAGGTGGTGATGTCTTCATCCGCTTCATCTTCTTTTAACGCACACACAATAAGCTGGTCAATATCTTCTTTGTGAAGTTTCTCCACCGGATTGGTATAACCTTTTCTGATCATGGGTAAAATTCTGGATTTGTTGGAGACCGACAAGTTTTTTTAAGGCAGAGGCTCATCCCCGGGCTCATAAAAGCGGTTATCCCAGAGATGCCGGGGTTCCAGTCGGCTCAACGCCCTCCTAGCCGATGCGAGGAAATACGGATTTCGTTTCCCCTCTTCCCGCATCCAGATTTTTATACGCTCCCTTTCCCGGTTTCGTTCCACTGGACAAAGGGAGCAGCCCATAATAGGAATGGCCAATCGGGCTGAGATGAGAGCTATTTCCTCCTCTTCCGCATAGATAAGGGGCCGGATCACCGTATTCCCATCCTCCGCAAGCATACGGGGTGCCATGGCCGCCAGCCTTCCGGAATAAAAAAGATTCAGAAATAAAGTTTCCAGAGCGTCGTTGGCATGATGCCCCAATGCGATTTTATTAAAATGATTCTCTTTTGCGGTTTTGTAAAGATAACCCCGCCGCAGACGGGAACAGAGGGAACATCCGGGTTTTCCTTCCGGAATTTTTTCCTGAATCACAGAAATCAGATTCTCACGTAAAAAAAGATAGGGCACTCCCAAGGATTCAAAATAAAGCCGCAACGGTTCTGGATCAAAAGACGGAATCCCAAAATCCAGATTAGCAGCGGTCAGAGAAAAAGAGACGGGGCTTTTTTTTTTAGATCGGATAATACCCGGAGCATGGTCATGGAATCTTTCCCCCCGGAAACAGCGACAAGGATATTATCGCCGTTTCTAATCAGGGAAAAATCTTCAATGGCCCGGCCTGCCTTGTGCAAAAGTTTTTTATAGGCTTTACGGGTTATGGAATCCATGGTTTTATTTTCGCTGGAGTATGTCTCTGTGCAGAATTTTCATGGCTTCATCAGACTGGTCAAAGGTGACCACAAAACTGATGGATAGCTCACTGGCCCCCTGGCTGATGAGAACAATATTAATTTTATTTTTTCCCATCAGAGAGAAAATTTCTCCGGCAATACCTATTTTATGCTGCATTCCATGACCAATGATGGAAATGGAGGAAAGATTTTTCAGAACGCTCACATTTCCAAAAGCGGAAAGATCTTTTTCCAGAGCGGAGAGTTTTTCTGCATTCAGATCAGAGATGGTAAAAGAAATGGACACCTCTGATGTGGCCATCAAATCAATGCTGATTTTATGGTTATAAAAAACCTGTGCCACTTTGTAGAAAAATCCAGGTGCTTCCAGCATCCTGTTGGATTCAATGGAAATTACGGTAATGTTATTCTTGCGGGTGAGAGCCTTTCCCACGCCCACACTGGAGGGTTTCTGTTCTTTACTGACCAGAGTACCCACTCCCGGTGGATTCAGAACGTTTTTTACCCGGATGGGTATTTCTTTGCGGATACAGGGTTCCATGGTGCGGGGATGGATGGCCTCTGTACCAAAGAAAGTGAGTTCCGCAGCTTCCGCATAGGAAATCTGCTCCAGAACATGGGCTTCCGGAATCTTGCGGGGATCAGAGGAAAAAATCCCGTCCACTTCTTTCCATATTTCCAGGGATTTTGCCCCGGAGCCGGCGGCTGCCAGTGCGGCAGTATAGTCCGTGTACCCCCGGCCAATGCTTTCCACAATGCCGCCGGGAATTTTTCCTATGTATCCGGTCATAATGAGGATTTTTGCTAGGCCGGATTCTTTCTGGATGGTGTCTCCCAGCCGGTTTTCCATGTCCCGGAAAAAAGCGGAATCCAGCTCATCCACATGGTCTTTGGGCTGGAGATTTTTCAGATTCAGAAACCGGGCGATGGTTTTTCCGGATTTTGCGTTGATAACTCCTGTCAGAATCCGTGCGGAAAGGATTTCCCCCAGAGCAATGACCCGGTCACGGGAACGCGGGGAAATTTCCTGGATTTCCGCAAGGGCTTTAGCAAATAATTCCAGGGATTTTAACTCCTCGTTCACAAAGTGGACCAGTTCTTCTTTAATGGTATGGACATCTACCGTCTGCTCAATCATATTGAGATGGAATCGGGAGATATCCGCGATGGTGTCTTCAATGGTTTTTATATCCGATTCCCGGGCCGCATCCAGTATCTGGATCAGCCGGGACGTTGTCCCTTCTGCTTTGGTGGTTCCGCTCATCGCAGATACAGCAACCCCAATATTGGCATTCGCAGCCGAATCGAGGATGATCTGGGAAACTTTGCCAAGTCTTTCAGGGGTGCCCACGGAGGTACCCCCAAACTTAAGTATTTTTTCTATGGAAGCCATAATAGGCCAGAAAAAAAACGTGGCCATCTCCGTAAAGATATTTCTCTATTTATGGGTGGTTTTTAACATCTTTTTGGCAATCCAGAAAATGATGCTCAAAGACCGCTCCAATGAGCAGACGGTCTTTATACTGGACACCCACGCTGGATCCGGAAATTTCTTCCCCCGTATTCATATAGATGTTGTTAGCAGAAATATCCCCGCTCTCTGTATCCTCCAGGCGGATGACTTGAGAAGGGGAATTTATTTTTTCATTCCCGGCGTGTCTGACAAATCTCAGAAGTTTGGGGTGGGCGGCTATGGTGGCCGAACCATCGGCATGAAAATCCAGATTATCCAGCCCGGTATCCAGATCCATCTTTTTCTGGATTCGCAGAGTTCCTGATTTTTCCTCCCATTGGAAAACAGACAGCTTTTTTCCCGTAGTTTCCGTGACATAAAGTTGTTGGGTTGCTTTTCTGTAATGAATCCCGTTTGCGTATAAAAACCCATCGGCGGGGATGGAAAATCCGGTTCCGTTATAATAAGCAACATTGGACCGCCGTAGCCTCAGATAATCCTCCATGGCCTTCCCCAAATTTGTCCTGCTTCCATGGTCATTGGTGACAAAAAATCTCGAATCGTCCATCGCTGCGATATCATTGGGAGAAACCATGAGCTCTCCGGTCACTGTCCGCATGTGGGTCAGCGTCCCATCCTGGATACGGAAAATTTCCACAGCATGTATTTTCCCTTTTCCTGCATTCTTATTCCGATGGTTAATCACAAAAAGCGTCTGGCTTCCGTCCGGAGCCACATACAAGTCCAGACCATGGGGATGAAATCCGTGAGGAAGGGACACCTTCATCATTTCCGGACGGGCAGAGGGGGTTTTGAGGTCATAGCGGAAGATTTCCCCGTCCTCCAATGGATTTTTCTTTTTTTCCCTCCAATGTCCTGCGGAAATATAGGCATAGCCCATTTTGTGGTTGATGACAATGTCCTCCGGGCCGGAAATCCCCGGAATTTTTTCACATTTCCAGGAGGACTCGTTACGGATGTTCTTCCATTCTCCGGATAGAATGGTCAGTCTTCCCAAATAACCCGTAACCGAAAAAATCACTATACCGATGATAACCAATACCTTTTTCATAAGATGGGAAACTTCGCTTTCGGTGCCGTGTCAAGGATTTTGTGGTGGGATTTCCCAAATTATATATTGACGCAAAGTAAGGAAAGGTTGATCTATCCATCCGTTTGGCTTATGTGACATAAATTCATGATAGCGAACCAATCCTTTGGGCCGGGCGGAATAAAAAACAGGAAACTATATGAAAATTCAACCATTTTTTACGCAGGACAACCCAGATTTATATAAAGATATCGTTTTTGAGAAACGGACATCCCGTATCACCAATATGGACGGTTCCGTGGGATTTGAAGTGAACGACGTGGAGGTGCCGTCCTCCTGGTCACAGGTGGCCACGGATATTCTGGCACAGAAATACTTCCGGAAAGCCTTGGTCCCCAAATATTTAAAGAAAATACAGGAAGAGGGCATTCCGGAATGGCTTCAGAGAAGCGTTCCCCACGAAGAAAAACTCTCTAAACTCCCCCCGGAAGAACGTTATGGCCGGGAACACAGCGTAAAAGCGGTGGTACACCGTTTGGCCGGGACCTGGACATACTGGGGCTATAAATACCATTATTTTACCACGGAAGAGGATGCCATAGCCTTTTACCGGGAACTTTCTTTCATGCTTCTCCACCAGATGGCCGCACCCAATTCTCCCCAATGGTTCAATACCGGACTTTTCTGGGCCTATGGCATTGACGGACCTTCCCAAGGCCATTATTATGTGGATCCGGAGACGGAAAAACTGACGCTTTCCAAATCGGCCTATGAGCACCCACAACCGCACGCATGTTTTATCCAGTCGGTGGAAGATGATCTGGTGAACCCCGGCGGAATTATGGATTTATGGCTCCGGGAAGCCCGCCTTTTTAAATACGGCTCTGGAACTGGCAGCAATTTTTCCGCAATCCGGGGATCAGAGGAAAGCCTTTCCGGAGGCGGGAAAAGCAGTGGCCTGATGAGTTTTCTGAAGATTGGGGATTCCGCTGCCGGGGCCATAAAATCCGGAGGAACCACCCGGCGTGCCGCAAAAATGGTGATTCTGAACGCGGACCATCCGGACATTGAGGAATTCATTGACTGGAAACTGAAAGAAGAGAATAAAGTGGCCGCTCTGGTGGCCGGCTCCAATATGATCCGCTCTGTATTAAAGGAATTGTTTGAAGCGGTGGCCGGGGTGGATGAAAATCCGTCTCTTCTGGATGTGAAACAGAACGTTGCTTATGCACGGGTTCTGCAGAAAGCCAGAGATTCTGCTATACCGGAAACCTATCTCAACCGCATTGTGGAGCTGGCCAGGCAGGGAGTCCGGGAAATTGAGTTTGAGGCCTATAACACGGATTTCAACAGCGAAGCGTATTCCACGGTCACCGGCCAGAATTCCAATAATACCGTGCGGATGACAAACGCTTTCCTGAAGGCAGTGGAGGAAAACGGAGAATGGGATCTGGTATACCGCTCGAACGGGAAATTGAAACGATCTGTCTGGGCACGGGATCTCATGGATAAAATCTCCTATGCCGCGTGGTCCGTGGCCGATCCTGGCCTCCAGTACGACACCACCATCAATGAGTGGCACACCTGCCTCAGTGATGGGCCCATCAACGCCTCCAACCCCTGTAGCGAATACATGTTTCTGGATGATACCGCCTGTAATCTGGCTTCCCTGAACCTCATCAAATTCTATGAGGAAAAAGCCGGAAAATTTAAACTGGAAGATTACCGCCATGCCATCCGTCTGTGGAGCGTGGTGCTGGATATTTCTGTGACCATGGCCCAGTTTCCCTATAAAAAAATGGCGGAAATGTCTTTCAAATACCGCACTCTGGGATTGGGCTATGCAAACCTGGGTGCTTTGCTGATGATCAATGGAATTCCCTATGCGTCCAATAAGGCCAATGCTCTGACCCGTCTTTTAAATGGAATCATGACCGGTGTGGTGTATGAAACCTCCGCAGAAATGGCCCAAGAGCTGGGGACATTTCCCGGATATGCAAAAAACCGGGAGGATATGCTGCGGGTAATGAGAAACCATCGCCGGGTGGCGTACCACGCCGATGTGGAAGAGTATGAAAACCTCACTATTACCCCCATGGAAATTCCGGAAAAATTCTGTGATCCGGAGCTTTGGGCCGCCCAGAAACAAATCTGGGACAATGTGGTGGAAATGGGGGAAAAATACGGATTCCGGAATGCCCAGGCCACGGCCATCGCACCCACCGGGACCATCGGGCTTTTGATGGACTGTGATACCACGGGAATTGAGCCGGATTTTGCTATAGTAAAATTTAAAAAGCTGGCCGGGGGGGGATATTTTAAAATCATCAACCGTTCGGTTCCCCCTGCACTGAAAAAACTGGGTTATTCCAATACGCAGATTGCAAAAATCCAGGATTATGTTCTGGGTGTGCCGTCGTTCCGGAATTCCCCTTACATAAATACAGAATCCCTGAAAGCGAAAGGTTTCACGGATGAAATCATCGAACGCATGGAAGACCAGTTGTCCTCCGCTTTTGATCTGAATTTTGTTTTTAACCGCTACAGCATCGGCGAGGCGTTTATCAAAAAAGAGCTGAAAATACCGGAAGAAGAGCTGAATGCTCCGGAGTTCAATCTTCTGGCCAGAATTGGTTTTACAAAAACGGAAATAGAAGCAGCCAATGAGTTTATCTGCGGAACCATGACCATTGAAGGTGCCCCCCATATTAAGGACGAGCATCTCCCGGTTTTTGACTGTGCCAATAAAAACGGACGCAAAGGCCAGCGGTATATTCCTTACAAATCCCATATCCAAATTATGGCCGCCGCACAGCCGTTTGTATCCGGTGCCATATCCAAAACCATCAATATGCCGCACAATGCCACCATTGAAGAAGTAAAGAGTGTGTATCTTTCTTCCTGGAAAATGATGCTCAAGGCAAATACCGTGTACCGGGACGGTTCCAAACTTTCCCAGCCACTTTCCACCTTTGGCGGGACTTTGTTTGAATCTCTGGATGAGGTGCGGGAACTTCTGGAAGCCCCCATGGCCGCCCAGTCCAAAGCAATTGCGGAAAAAATTGTCTACCGCTATATTGGGGAAAGACGGAAACTTCCCCAGCGACGGAAAGGATACACCCAGAAAGCATACGTGGCCGGTCATAAAGTGTATATCCGTACAGGAGAATATGAAGACGGCCGGTTAGGAGAGATCTTTCTGGACATGTATAAAGAAGGAGCCGCATTCCGGAGCATGATGAATGGTTTTGCGATAGCGGTGTCCCTGGGTCTCCAGTATGGGGTTCCGCTGGAAGAATTTGTGGAAGCGTTCCTTTTTACAAAATTTGAGCCGAATGGGGTGGTGATTGGACATGACCGTATTAAAATGGTCACTTCCGTGATGGATTACGTTTTCCGGGAGCTGGCCATTACCTATCTGGACCGCCATGATCTGGCCCATGTGAAACCGGAGGATCTGATTGATGACAAGCCACGGGATGAGTACCGGGAAAATCTGATTCCCCAGGCAATGGCCAGGGAAGACATTCCGCAACACCACGAAGGAAAACCATCCGCAGGAAATACGTCGGTGGTGGTTAAACCATCGCTCAAAAACCAGGTGGAGATGGCAAAAATGAAGGGATATGAAGGGGAGGCCTGTCCGGAATGCGGAGCCTGGACCATGATCCGCAATGGTTCCTGTTTAAAATGTGACACTTGTGGTGCCACCACCGGTTGTTCGTGACGGAGTAAAAATGGATCATCACCCTCCGGAGAAGAAAAGAGGAAAGCTGGAAGAAAGAACCGGTGCCAGAAAGATGTGGCTATTCCGGGGGCTGGATTTTTTGGTCTGGTACTTTCTGGAAAAAATCCTGGGGTTGTTTAATTTCCATCCCAAATCCCTCCTTCTGGCTCGAAAGGGGATGGAGCTGACCAATCCCACATCCAGCAATTTTCCCATGGAGACAAATTCCATGGTTTCCAAAATTCTGGCTGGGGGGCTGTGGAATTATGGTTTTTATCAGTTTCACAAGGAGTTCTATTTTCCTTTCTGGGCACACCGCCAGTATAACCCTCTGGATACTTCCTTTATACCGCGTTCCCATAATCTTCTGTCCATCAACCAGACCAACCGCAACTGGGTGTCCATTTCCTTTCCCGGAAAAGAAGAGGAGATATCCATGGACGCGGCGGGAGCCATCATGCCCGGGAACGATTCGTTTACCATTGAGATGGCCATTCTGACGGAAAACGGGATACAACGTCCTCACGATGATCCCACCCAGTTGAATGTGATTATCCACTCCTCCTATTCCATGGAAGTGAACTGGATGAATCGGAAAGTCACGATTGAAGAGCAGGAGGATGGGACTTTAATTACCGGTTCCGGAAAAGGAAATCTCATTTTCAGCATCCGTCCTTTTAACATGGAGAATCTGTGTTTTATCAATAAGCTGACTTTTGATATCCAGGAATTGCGTCTGTATGGTAGGCGGGAAATCTGTATGAAAAATGCTCCGCTCGCATTCCATCTGAGTAATCTGGCCGATGGTGACGCTCTCAAAAAAATAGGAAAAATGATCAAGGTGAAAAAAAATCTTTTCATCAATACAGAGCACTTCCAGTTAAAAAAGAAAAAATGGAATACCGGAAGCACCTCCGTTAAAGATCCCAGCGGAGTGATCACAGCGGCATTCTTTTATGAAGAGGCGGAAAATATCCAATGGAAAGTCCTGCCCAAAAAAAGAGGAAAGCTGGCCGCTTGGACAAAGACCTGCGAACCGGGTGACAATGAAGCGGCGGAAAAAGTGATCCGGGAATGGTTTCCCCGAATGTTTCGGGCGGATATTCCGGAGCCGTATAACCGGATTTTGAAAAATATGGTATTCCATCTGGTTACCCTCTGGGATAAGAAAGACATTAAACCCGGCAGTTTTACGTACCACCATTTCTGGATACGGGATGCGGTAATGATGCTTTATTCCCTGCTTACCTTTGGAGGGGCACCAGCCGTGCGTTATGTCTTGGAATCCCTGCCTGCCTATGTGAACCGCAGGGGATTGTTCCAGTCCCAGGAGGGAGAATGGGACAGTAACGGTCAGGCACTGTGGATCATTGGTCAGTACTCCGTTTTTGCCAAAGACAAATCCTATATACAAAAGCATAGAAAAACCATCATAAAAATGATCCGGTGGATTGAGGAAACCACCGGGAAATATTCCGGAGTACTCCCGCCCGGTTTCTCAGCGGAACATCTGGGGGTTTCTGACTGGTACCTTTGGGATAATTTCTGGGCTTTGGGAGGTCTGGACATTTTCAAAACGCATTTCTCAAAGGAATTTCCGGAACTGGATATCCAGGAAATCTACAATAAAATGAATGATTCCTTATCCGGTTATCTGAAGTCCTATAAATACTATCCTGCCGCATTGGGAAGAAAAAAGGATGCGGGGATGATTGGCAGCATCATAGCTGTGTATCCCCTGAAGCTGGAGGGATATTTTAATGAAAAAATGAATAATACCATTTCTATTATTGAAAAAGAATATTTTTATGAAAAAGGTTTTTATCAGGAAAACATCCACTCCGGAATCAATCCATACCTGACTCTGGAAGCAGCTCAGACATTTCTGCATCTGGGCTATTATGAAAAATCCCTGGAAATTTTTGACAGTCTGATGCGGCGGCTCTCTGTGGGGGATACATTTCCGGAAGCCCTGCATCCTTCCACAAACGGAGGGTGTATGGGGGATGGTTTCCACGGATGGGCTTTTGCGGAAAGTTTTCTGTTTTTGCGGAATATCTTTATACTGGAAGTCCGCGATAAAGTTATCTTCTTTGCCGGTCTGCCGGAATCCTGGCTGAAAAAAAATATGACACTGGAAAATGTGCATTCCATGCTGGGTGTCCTGGAAATAAAAATTTCCCGTAACACAATCCACGTTACCGGTATTGACAATCCTTATGAAATGAGGATCTATATTGCAGTGGAAAACCCGGATCGTTTAGCTGTCCTCAAAGGGAGCAAGGATGAATATTTTTCCATTGCAGATCTGGGATTGAACATGTCCGAAGACGGAAAAAATGTTTCCAAAAAGTTTGTGCGGATTAACCCCGCCGGTGACGGGTTTTCCGTAAAAATAAAAAGTGGTTTATTTTCTGCCAAATAATTTTACGGCCATATCTTTTTCATTTTTTTCCAAATACGCATAGAAAGATGCGGGATTGATATTTTTTTCTTTTAATATCTCCTCCATAACGGTGGAATTTCTTTCCGTGCCCTTTCCCTGCATGTTGTAGTGCAGACGTAATTCAGAGAATTCCTGCAGGATTTCCGGCAGATTTTCTTTCTGGAACGGTTTGGTTTCTCTCCCTGCACAGGAGACCATGGTAAGCAATGTTAAAAGCGTCAATATCCGGAACATAAAGCAGACTGCATGGTAAAAATGGTTTGTCTACCAAAAAAAAGATTCATTTCTGCCCTATGTATCCAAAACGAAATAGCAGAGTGGTTTCCGTGGGGTCCGTTGCCGTGGGTGGCGGATCTCCGGTATCTGTACAGTCCATGACGAAAGTCCCCACATCGAACTGGGAGGACGTGGTGGCCCAAATCCATTCCTATGAAGAGGCCGGTTGCCAGATTGTCCGGGTGACTTCCAATACCCCGGAAGCCGCAGATGCCCTGAAGTACATAAAAAATGAAATTCATATTCCTTTGGTAGCAGATATTCATTTTGATCATAAACTGGCTCTGGCTGCTATCGATGCGGGGGTGGATAAAATCCGTCTGAATCCTGGGAACATTGGCAAAGAAGAAAAAATACGGGATGTGCTGAATAAAGCAAATGACTCCGGGATTCCCATCAGGATTGGGATTAATGCGGGGTCTCTGGAAAAGGATATTCTACGGAAATACCATTATCCCACCGCCCAGGGTATGGTGGACAGTGCCCTGCGGCAGGTGGAAATTTGCGATAAATATAATTTTCAGAATCTGATTCTGGCCCTCAAATCCTCTGATGTTATGATGATGATTGAAGCAAACCGGATGATTGCCCAAAGGACAGATTTTCCTCTTCATCTGGGAGTAACAGAGGCTGGTCCCCATGCCAGCGGTATTTTAAAATCCGCCATCGGCATTGGGACTCTGCTGGCGGAAGGAATTGGGGATACAATCCGGGTTTCTCTTACAGATTCCGGGGAGGAAGAGATTAAAGCAGGATTTGGGATTTTGAAATCCCTCAATCTGGGTACTTATGGCCCCAATATAATATCCTGCCCCACCTGTGGACGTCTGGAAGTGGATTTGATTCCCATTGTAATGAAGGTGGAAAAGGCTCTGGAAAAGGTAAAAAAACCGGTTAAGGTGGCACTCATGGGATGCCTTGTCAATGGTCCCGGAGAATCCAGAGATGCGGATATTGGAATTTCCTGTGGAAAAAACTATGCGGTTTTATATGTAAAGGGGAAAAGTCTTGGGAAAATAAACGAAGAAGATATTGAAAAAAGGGTGCTGGAAGAAGTAGAAAAATTTTAATTTTCGCTTTACCAATTCTCATGGTATTTTGCCTTATCTTATGGACTTATCCAATATTTTTATTTTTTTGGGCGGGCTTTTTGGCCTGGCTGTTATCATCATTATTGCGCAGCGGCAATTTTTCCGTAAATGGAAGGTCATGGACGCAGCCATTTCCTATGGGGAGGGAAATTATATTAAAGCCAGAAATATACTGGAAAGAATCATTCTGAATGAACCCCGGAATTCACTGGCGTACTGGTATGCGGGCAGGGCCAGTATTCAATTGGGACAGGCCAACCGGGGAATTTCTGAAATCAAGAAGGCCATACAGATTAATCGGTATGATGTAAAAAATCCATCCATACCCCATTTGGGTGATTTCACGGAAACGGGTGTCCATCTCTATCTGCGGGATCTTTACCAGAGAACCAGGCAGGAAAATCCGGAGTTTCAGGAAAACCAGATTTTGATGCAGTTGGATCCGCAGAATGCAGAATATCCCACCTTGCTGGCAAAAACCCTGCTGAAGAATAAGGAATATTCGGAGCGGACAGAAAATTATCTCAGGATTGCCCAGAGCATTGATCAGGATAACGCAGAAATATTATCCCTGCTGGCCCTGCTGAATCTGAAAAGAAATGATTACAAAAGAGCGGAAAATTATGCGGAGATGGCACTGGCGGTAAATCCCAATCACATTGATTCCAAATATATTCTGGGAGAAGTCCAGTATGTGGATAAAAAATATGACGATGCCATTGAAAATCTAACCAAAGGATCATTCAGCGATAATTTTAAAAAGAGTGCACGCTTTACCATGGCCAAGCTGTATTTCCAGAAAGAAGACTGGATCAACTCCATGGAATGGGCCAGAAAGGCAGATGAGGCATCCCCTTCCATCCAGGAATCGGAAACCCTCCAATGGGATGTGCTTTATCTGATGGCAAAAATATTTGAAAATATGGAGAATCAGAAGAAAGCACTGGAAATTTATACCCATATTTATAAATACCAACCCACCTATAAAGACGTGAAAGTGATCCTGGAAAAGGCAGGGGAAAATAAGCTGGAATATATAAAGGATTATATCACCGCAAAAGTGGAAGAATTCCAATCTATTACGGAAGAAATCATCAACATGATTGGGTATAAAATTGTGCGGATTGAAAGCATGGACGATGGTAATGTCAATCTGGAGCTGACCAAAAGCGGGGGGCGTTACATTGCCTTTGTACGGCGGACCATTGACCTGATCAATGATGAACTGGTAAAAAGGTTGATTAAAATGGTACAGTCCGGTGGTTTTACCGGTGGCGTCTTCATCACCACCGGCGATTACACCGCTTCCTCCCGTAATATTGCACTCAAGGCCAATATCCAGACACTGAATGGCCAGGATATTGAACCATTTATTGAGAAAATTATCCTTTCAGGAGATAAATAATCTCAGTAAAGTTGATAGTCTTTTTCCACGTTGTACGGCAACTGGTATGGGCCGTATTTGGAATTCAGCTCCATATTCATGTTAAACTGGTAACGGAATTTACCGCTTTTTATGGCCGATAAAAGGGATTTTTTCATTTGCAGCAGTTTGAGAGTAACCGGTATTTTATAGGTGAGTTTTTCATCTTTGGTGCCCAGGTTTTTCTGGATACTCATAAAAGAGTTGGCTATGGATTCACCGTTGATTTTGATAGCGTAATTCATTTTGGAGATATCCAGCTTGATGTCATCGTTATTGGATAAACTGATAAAAAACGCTATGTTCACTTCAGAGAAGGAAAAATCTGTTTCTATTTTTTCCACATTAAAGTGCGGTCGTTTGGGGATGGGGATGTTTCCGGACGCTTTTGGGTGGAACGTGAGATCTGTGATGGGGGTATTGATGGTCAGGAGGCTTTTAAATTCATAGGATATTTTATCTTTGTTCAAAACGCCCATGATGCCACTCTTCAGCCCCTTATAAAAAACCTCCACGGGAATGGTGAATTCACTTTTTTTCTTTGCGGCAATCTGGAGTTTGTCCGTTTTGATTCCGGTGATTACTTTTTCCCCTTCAATGTACAGCTCATATTCCAGGCGGTTCAGGGTGATTCCCACCACATTGGGATTGTCCACACTGATCACTACATCCAGATCTGTTCCAGCAAAGGATACATCTCTGAGAATGACATTTTCCACTTTAACAACGGGGGTTTTAAATGCTTTTTTTGCTAAGCTGGCACAGGAAAACTGGGTTATGATAACCCCGGCAATGGCCATTGAATAAAGGACGAATTTTATGGAATTTCCACGATTTTTCATAGTGGATATGACTAATTTAACTGGATAAAAAGTAAAGCATCTTCTTCTTTCAGGGGATATTTTTTTATGGGAGCTTTTGCCGGCATGGACACGGCATTTCCGGAGTGGATGTCAAATTTGGCTCCGTGGCGGGGGCACTGCAGAAACCGGCCATCCAGAAGTTTTGCCGTCTCCATTCCCGCATTGTCATGGGAACACCGGTTTTCCAGTGCGTGGAATTCTCCATCGGCTTTTATCAGAAGCACAGAAAATGTGGAGCCATCCTGTTCAATATCCAAAACTAAGCTGGGGGTTTCCTGGAAATAAGTATTCAATTCGTCCAGAGATGCTATTTTTATCCATTCATTCCTCATCCGGATACTCCCGGGTTATATTCAGGGTGGTGCCGGTTTCTTCCCATATTTTCCGGTAAATACTCTCTTTACTATCTGCAGAGCTTAGTGTGGCCACAGATCGTTCCAGGATACTTTCCAGAAAGCCGACCGTTAACAAAGCCCGTGCATCTTCTTCCGATATACCACGGGATAGAAGATAAAACAATTGTTCTTCATCCAGTTCTCCGGTGGCACTCCCATGGGAAGCTTCCACGTCATCCGTGGTTATTTCCAGTTGTGGAATAGCTTCCGCCAGGGCATTTTTACCAATGATCAAATTTTTGTTCTGCTGTTCGCCCGTACATTTGATGGTTCCGGAAGGAATGATGATGTTACCCCGGAAGACAGAATGACCGTTATCCGCTGCTATACTGTTCTGAATAATAGAGGATTCTGAATAACTCTGCTGGTGAAAAACATTGATTTCCGTGTTCTGCATTCCTTCCGTGGTGTAGTTTGCGGAAAAATAGTCCAGGGTGGCTCTTTTCTCCAGCCGTATATCAGAAAAATGGGTGGCCAGTCTGTTTTTATTGTTCATCTGGAGGATGGTCATCCGGGAATTATTCCCCACATAAATTTTGTCAGATAATATCAGCGTTGCATTTCCTTCCGGATTGTTTGCCCAGGAATACAAATGCAGGGAAGAGTTGTCTTCCAGATAAATCTGGCGGTTTCCCATTTCCAGCGGATGGGATTTTTTTCCCATGATAACATCTGCCTGGGATCCTTCTTCCAGAAAAATAATGGTCCGGAAAAAATGCAGTCCGGCAGGAGCATTTTCCGGGAGGCTTTCCAGATGCACCGGCTCCGGAATTTTAACATTGGTGGGGATACGCAGTACAAAAATATGTTCCTTATCCGTGCGGAATGTAGCATAATCCCCTATAAAATCATTTTCTCTTTCATTTGCCCCATATTGGTAATGGAGACTCTCCTGGGTTTTCAGGATTTTATCCGCGAATTTTTTATCTTCGCTTTCCCAATCCGCCCAGCTTCTCCATGCAACCTTTGCAGATGTGCCGGATAAGTTCCAGTGGGAAAAATGATTACCCATAGCTATTCCGGCATCGAGCTTTTTCAGAAAAACTTCTGGATGGATTTTTTTCCATTTTTCCTGGCCAATGTGTGGCAGGTTATCTTTTAAAAATGGCGTGGATAAATGCTCCGCAAATGCCGATTTCGGATTTTTCTGAACGGGGTTGCGGATGGATATGGTGGCCATACTATCCAATGGCTCCTTCCATTTCCAGCTGGATCAGACGGTTCAGCTCCACGGCATACTCCATGGGTAGCTCCCTTACAAAGGGTTCAATAAAACCATTGACAATCATACCGGTGGCTTCCTCTTCTTCAATCCCCCGGCTCATCAGATAAAAAAGCATGTCCTCATCAATTTTGGAAACGGTGGCTTCATGCTGTATTTTCACGGAATTGGATTCATGGGTTTCAATATAGGGATAGGTATCCGAGCGGGATTTTCCGTCCAGAATCAGTGCATCACACTTAACAGATGCCTTTGCCCCAAAAGCCCCGGGCTCCACTTTGATCAGGCCACGGTAGCTGCTTCTTCCGCCGTCTTTGGATATGGATTTGGAATTGATCTGGCTGGTGGTGTTGGGGGCGGCGTGGATGATTTTGGCCCCGGCGTCCTGGTGCTGTCCCTTTCCTGCGTATGCTATGGATAAAACTTCGCCGTGGGCATGTTCTCCCGCAAGGTAAATGGCAGGATATTTCATGGTCAGCTTGCTCCCAATGTTGCCGTCCACCCATTCGATGGTGGCAGCCTTGTGTGCGATGCCCCGTTTGGTCACCAGATTATACACATTGTTGGACCAGTTCTGTATGGTGGAATAACGGATTCTTGCCCCTTCCATCGCAATCAGCTCCACCACGGCGGAGTGGAGGGAATCCGTGGAATAGGTGGGGGCAGTACATCCCTCAATATAATGTACGGAAGCATTTTTGTCCGCTATTATCAGGGTTCGCTCAAACTGTCCCATATCCCGTGCGTTGATACGGAAGTATGCCTGCAACGGCATTCCCACATCGATACCTGGCGGGACATAAATGAAGGAGCCGCCTGACCACACCGAACTGTTCAGTGCGGCAAATTTATTATCTTCCGGAGGGATAACCGTGCCGATGTATTTTTTCACAATATCCGGATGCTTTTTCAGGGCACTATCCATGTCCATGAACAGGATCCCTTTGTCTTCCAGTTGTTTTTCAATGTTGTGGTACACCGCTTCTGAGTCATACTGTGCGGTCACCCCACCCAGCCATTTCTGTTCGGCTTCCGGTATCCCCAGTTTTTCAAAGGTATTCTTGATGTTTTCCGGAACATCATCCCAGGATGTTTCCGCCCTATCGGATGAACGCAGATAGTAGTGAATATCATCAAACCGGATCTCTTCCAAGGCTTCCAGATTCCCCCATCGCGGCATGGGTTTCGATTTATATATGTGATAAGAGTGCAGACGGAAATCCCGCATCCATTCCGGTTCATTTTTTATGGCCGATATGGAGGACACAATTTTTTCATTCAGACCTTTTTCTGATTTAAAAACAAGATTCTCCGGATCATGAAACCCATACTGGTATTCGTTCTTTATTTCCCGGGCGATTTCTTTGGAGCTTTTCTCCTGAACATCTGCGGATTCCATTAAGCTCCTCCGTGGGCTGCAATCATTCCATCATAACCTTCGTTTTCCAGACGTTCGGCCAGTTCCATACCGCCTTCCTCAATAATCCGGCCTTCGAACAGAATATGAATTTTATCTGGTTTCACATATTCCAGAAGCCGCTTGTAATGGGTGATAATCAGGAAGGATCTTTCTCCATCGGCCAGGTCATTGATTCCCCCAGCCACATCCTTGAGGGCGTCAATATCCAGTCCGCTGTCAATTTCATCCAAGATAGCAAAATCCGGTTTCAGGAGTTTCATCTGGAGGATTTCCATTCGTTTTTTTTCTCCGCCGGAAAAACCATCATTCAGATATCGTCTGGCAAATTCCGGCTTCATCCGGATTTCCTCCATGGCTTTGTTCAGGGCCATTTTAAATTCTTTGATGGGCATATCTGCACCCTGCCGGGCATTGATTGCTTTCCGTAAAAATGGTATAATGGCCAGCCCGGGCACCGAAACCGGCTGCTGAAACGTGAGGAAAATCCCCAGCCGGGCCCGCTCATGCACTTCCATCTCCTGAATGGGGGTATGCTGCCCCCGATCTTTATCCCAGAATAATATTTCTCCGGACAGGATGTGGTAATGCGGATGCCCCATGATGACAGCAGAGAGGGTACTCTTCCCTGATCCATTGGGACCCATGATCGCGTGGATTTTCCCTTTCTCCACTTCCAGATTAACCCCCCTCAGAATGGGTATGTGGTTTTCCGGATTGCGGGGATCAATAAACTCCGCATGCAGATCGTTAATTATAATAATATTTTTTTCTTTCAATTCATCCTCTCCCGGTGGATGTATTATAATGACATTCCGGATAAATGACCACAAAAAAGTGGAACCCGATGCCAACAATGGCTGGACAGGATGTTTAGAGGATACAGGTTTGCTCATGGCTATGAAGGGAACCTATACAGCATTAATTACACCATTTAAAAAAGATTTCTCTGTGGATTGGGATAGTCTGAAAAAAATCGTTGAATTCCAGGTCAATGCCGGGATTGACGGAATTGTCCCGATGGGTACAACCGGAGAAAGCCCCACTCTTTCCCACGAGGAACATATTGAAGTGATCCAGAAGGTTACCTCATGGGCAAAAGCCCTTCGCAAAGATATTATCATTATCGCCGGAACCGGCTCCAATTCCACCCGGGAAGCGGTGGCCATGACAAAAGCCGCAAAAACTGCCGGTGCAGACTACGCTCTGGTGGTAAATCCGTATTATAATAAACCCACCCAGGACGGATTGAAAGCCCATTTTCTCCAGATTGCAGAAGAAGGCGGTCTACCCATGGTGCTGTACAATATTCCCGGACGGACCTGCGTCAAGCTGGAATTGGAAACCATTGTGGAATTATCCACTCATCCGAACATAGTGGCCATAAAAGAGGCCACCGGAGATATAAATTTTATGACACAGATCATACTGTCCACCCCGGAGGATTTCAGTCTGCTGAGTGGCGATGATAATCTGCTTCTGCCCATATTATCCATTGGCGGTAAGGGTGTGATCAGCGTGGTATCCAATTTATTTCCGGCGGAAATGGCCAGCATCACATCCAATTATCTGAATAAAAATTATGACTCTGCCCGGGATAGTTTTATGCGGATTTTTCCTGTATGCGGGGCAGTGTTCCTGGAAACAAATCCCATTCCGGTGAAATACGGTGCCTCCCAAATGGGCCTCTGTGAAGATGTGGTACGGCTTCCTTTGGTGTCCTTTTCCGGGAAACACCATGAGAAATTTAACGCCATTATCCACCAGTTCCGTAACTCCCTATGATACGGGTGGCCATCAACGGAGCCATGGGCAGGATGGGACTGGCCATAGCAGGGGAAATACAGAAAAATAAGAGCACAGCCGGAATGGTTCTGGCCGGAGCGGTGGAAAGAAGCGGACATTCTTCCGCAGGTACCTCATATCAGGGGAATCCTTCTTTGGTGCTACACAATCTGGAAAATTTCCCGTTTCAGGATATGGACGTTTGGATAGATTTCAGTATCCCGGAGTCCACTCTGGCTCTGGCGGAGAAGGCATCCGAACAAAAAAAACCGGTGGTGATTGGCACCACAGGTTTCACGGAAGCACAGAAAGAAAAAATATTGGAAATATCCCGGAAAATACCAATACTGTTATCATCGAATATGTCCATTGGTGTGAACCTGCTTTTTGGGCTCACCCGTTACGCCTCTGAGAGATTAAAAGGGAAGGGGTTTGATGCAGAAATAATGGAAATACACCACCGCCATAAAAAAGACGCTCCGTCTGGAACATCGCGTACCCTGGAATCCATCATTGATGGGGTTTTTCAGTTGGGCAAAGAGAATATTATCCATGGACGTTCCGGGATTATCGGGGAGAGGCCAGACAACCAGATGGGTTCCATGGCCATGAGAGGCGGCGATGTGGTGGGTGAGCATACGGTATATTTTTTGGGGGAAGGGGAACGCATTGAATTGAAGCATTCCGCCACCTCCCGTGGCATTTTTGCCGGTGGTGCTTTGGTGGCCGCAGAGTTTCTCCACGGAAAGACACCGGGATTGTATAGCATGATGGACGCTCTGGGCTTACATTAATCCTATGCAGGAATTTATCATAGAGGGAGGCCACCGCGTGAGCGGAACGGTGAGTGTACAGGGAAATAAAAATGAAGCCCTTCCCGTCCTTTGTGCGGCTCTGATGACGCGGGGGGCTGTCACCCTGTATAATGTTCCCGTTATTGAAGATATTAAAAATCTGTATAAAATTCTGGAATTTTCCGGTGCCCGGATTTCTCCCATAGACGGGGACTGGCATAACATCCGGATGGAAACTCCCGTCCTTTCCAATGACGAAATTCCGGGAGAACTGGCCACTCCCCTGCGGGGGTCTGTCACCCTGCTGGCACCCATCCTCGCCCGGAAGGGCAAGGTATTCCTGCCCCGTCCGGGTGGGGATAAAATTGGGCGGCGGCGAATTGATACCCATCTGCAGGCTCTGGAGGAGCTGGGGGCGGAAGTACGGGTGTTCAATCATGGATATTTAATCACTGCGGAAAAACTCACCGGGAAGGATATCCTTCTGGATGAGGCTTCCGTAACCGGAACCGAAAATGCCATTATGGCCGCCACAGTCGCCCAGGGGGTGACCACTATCCGAAACGCTGCATCCGAACCCCATGTTTCTGGTCTCTGCGAATTTTTACAGAAAATGGGCGTTCGCATTGATGGAGTGGGGAGCAATGTGCTGACCATTTATGGGCTGGATGGCTATGAAAATCTGGGCGGGGCATCCCATACCATATCTCCGGACTATCTGGAAATTGGCAGTTTTCTTTCCATGGCTGCCATCACCCGGGGGGAGCTGACCATAGAAAATGTCCAGAAAAACGATCTGCGCATGATCCGGATGGTTTTTGCGAATCTGGGGATCCACACGGAGTATCTGGAGAAGGATTCCTCCACAGATTTATTCATACCCGGAGATCAGGAGTTGAAAATACGGACAGATGTCCATGGGGAAATTTATAAAATTGATGACGCTCCCTGGCCCATGTTTCCTGCTGACCTTTTATCCATTGCCCTGGTGACTGCCACGCAATGCGAAGGCACAGTGCTTTTTCATGAAAAGCTGTTTGAAAGCCGATTGTTTTTTGTGGATAGATTAATTACTATGGGGGCAAAAATTGTCCTATGCGATCCTCACCGGGCCATCGTCATCGGTCCGTCAAAATTGTATGCATCTAAAATGTCATCCCCGGATATCCGTGCCGGGATGTCCCTGGTGATTGCGGCTATGGCTGCGGAAGGTGTCTCCACCATACAGAACATCCTCCAGGTGGACAGGGGTTATGAACGGATTGACGAACGTCTGGATAAAATCGGTGTTTCCATCAAAAGAGTAAATACTATATAATTGTTTTGAATAAATCCACATGATTTTTTGCTCCCGCAATAATTAAATTGTCATTGTCCGTCAGAACATAGTTTGGGTCCGGGATCAGGCTGATATTGTTCTTCATTCGCTTTGTATCCCGGATAGAAAGCACATCCACTTTGAAGCGGTTGCGGATTTCCAGTTCCCTGATGGATCTTCCCACAAAATCCCCAGGGGTTTTCAGCTCACAGATGGAATAGCCTTCCAGAAAATGCTCTTCCGGCATGGAGTTGGAATTCATTAATCGAGTGGCAAAACTGGAGCCCACATCCATTCTTTCAATTACGGCGTGGTATTCATTTAAAATATCCTTTCTCAATATGGTCCCAATTAATTCCTTTTTGGAGTTGGTTACCGGAAGCTGGTCATTATTGCAGGTACGCATGATACTCAGGACGGTTTTCGCGTTGTCTTCCAGGGAAATCACAGGGCAGTTAGTGTCTGCTATGTCTCCCGCTATCAGTATATTTTTCAGCAGATCCTTTTCAAAAATATAGTCTTTGATATCATGAATGGATATTGTTCCGTAGAGAATATTTTTTTTGTTCACAACATTCAGATACGGACTGCGGATGGAGATGAGCTTTTTAATGACTTCATTGTATCCGGCAGAAACCAGAATGGTATCTATTCTCCTCTGATAAATGTCAGAAACATAAATATCTTTCATCAGATCATATTCAAATCCGGCGTGTAATTTGATTTTGCGTTTGATCAGTTTTAGAGTGTATATGGATTCCCGGGAAAGTTTAGTGGCCACAATGGTGGATATAATACAGGTAATCATCAGAGGGAGGATAATTTCATAATTTCCAGTTAATTCCATGACAATGATAATGGCCGTAATGGGTGCCCGCATGGTTCCGGCCACCAGACCACCCATGGCAACAAGGGCATACGCTCCCGGGGTACCTGTCCATGCGGGAAATGCCCAGTGGATAAAGGAGCCAAAGAAAGCACCACTAGTGGCTCCAATGAACAAAGCAGGGGCAAAAACCCCTCCGGAACCTCCGGATCCCAGAGTGATGGAAGTGGCAAATATTTTTGCGAACACCAAAATCAGAGCCATGACCCAGAGCATGTTCCCATTGAGAGCGGAATCAATGCTGGCATAACCCATCCCCATGACCTGGGGAAAGACCAATCCAATACCCCCAATAGCAATTCCACCGACAGCCGGAAGGATATAGGAAGGGATGAAAGTCAGACGTTCCTCAGAGAAGTCTTCCACTGCGTACAGAATTTTGATGGAGACAAAAGAAATGATACCGGTAAATATACCCAGTCCCAGATACGTAAATGTTTCCAGAGAACTCACATAATTGTAGTGGGGTACCTGAAATTCGGAAAAATTCCCCTGATAATGGTGGCTCACAAAGGTGGCAATGACAGATGCAATGACGATTGGGGAAAACTGACTAACCTGAAAATCCATCAGGATCACTTCCACGGCAAATAGAGCGCCGGCGATGGGTGCATTAAAAGCGGCAGCGATTCCAGCGGCGGCACCGGCTCCCACAAGGGTTTTCAGTTGCTTGTGGGTGATCTGGAACATTTGTCCCACCGTGGACGCCAGGCTCGCACCAATCTGGACGATGGGTCCTTCTCTTCCCACAGAGCCTCCTGTCCCAATGGTGATGGCTGCGGTGATGGCTTTGATAATAGCCACCCGTGGGCGGATTTTCGCTCCTCCGATAATGACAGCCTGCATCACTTCCGGTACGCCATGGCCTTTGGATTCAGGGGAGAAAAAATATATGATGGGACCCACCAATGCCCCGCCGATTGCCGGCAGAAACAGGATCACATACCAGGGGGAGTTCATGATGTTGGTCAGAACGTCGCCACCACCCGGAAACGCCCACCCGGAGATGGTGTGAATGAGCCATCGGATACCAATGGCCGCGAACCCGGCAATCAATCCCGTCAGGAACGCGAGGGTCATGACAAAGCTGTGCTCCGTCTGTTTCAGCTTATTCAGGATGGTGAAAAAATATTTTCCCGACCGGCTTGGTGCGACAGTCAAAATCGCCATATTCAAGAATGTCGTGATCTCACCCATACGCCGTAAAGAATTTTTTAAATGGAAGGCTCTGTATAAAAATCCAATTGACGGGCTCTCCTGAAAAAAAAGTTTCTTTTATGCCAATTCTCCAAACCTCTTACCTGGACGGATGGGAATCTTATGGAGATATACCAGAACAAATAATTTACAATTCTTTTTCCAGTGACAGTCGCATAATGAATTCCGGAGATCTTTTTTTTGGGTACGATGGATTGTCCCGATCTGTTCTGGATTACCTGGACTCGGTTCTGGAAAAACGTCCGGCAGCGGTTTTTCTGGAAAACTCCCATGCAGATTCCATCCGTGGGAAATATCCCGGCACTAAAATCCCGTTTTTCTTTAAGCCGGATTTTCGGAAAGCATCCCATCAATTCATTGCCCATCGGATGGATTACCCTTTTCTGAAAATGCGGATGCTGGCGGTGACTGGCACCAATGGGAAAACCAGCTTGGCCTGGTATGACTATCAGATGCGGGAAAAATCTGTTTATATTGGAACCATTGGAATGTTCCGGGATGATACGGTGGATGACTCCGGAATGACCACGCCGGATTTTCTGAGAGTTATGCAGTTTCTGGAAAAATCTGCCGGGGAAGGAGCCCAGAGTGTATCCATGGAGGTGAGCTCCCATGCCCTGGACCAGGATCGGTTGTGGGGCTTGGAATGGGATTATCTGGTATTCACCAATTTAACCCAGGATCACCTGGACTACCATTCTGATATGGAACAATATTTTCATGCAAAATTAAAGCTATTTGCTAACGCATTGACACAGAAAGGGAAAAAACCTGTATTTATTATCAATGCCGATGATGAATACGGAAAGCGGATTATGGATATTTTCCGGAATTCCGGCGTGAAAATCCTTTCCTATGGGAAAAAAGAAAATTCTCATTTTCAGATTATGAATATCCAGGTTGCCATGGATGGATATTCCTTTGATCTGAAAATTTCCGGAGAAAAAAGCGGGATTTTTCCCGTCAATTTGCCGCTGATTGGGGAATTCAATATTTATAATATCCTGCCTGTCATGGTCGCAGGATTTCATTCCGGAGAAAGTATGGAAACACTGGTAGAAAAAGTCCGGAATATCCGCCCGGCACCGGGAAGAATGGAGAAAATCCCCATAGGGAAAAACCGCCTTGCTGTTGTGGATTATGCACACACTCCGGATGCCTTGCGGAAAGGGCTCATCACTTTACGGGAGCTGAATCCATCCCGCCTGGTTTGTGTCTTTGGGGCAGGGGGGGACAGGGACAGGAAAAAGCGTCCGCTCATGGGCCAGGCGGTGGATGAGCTTTCCGATTATGGAATCATAACCAGCGACAATCCACGTACGGAAAACCCATTGGCCATTATGGAAGATGTTCGCTCCGGTTTTCTTGATTCATCCCGCTATGAAATGATAGAGGACAGAAAATCTGCCATACGGAAAGGTCTCTCCATTCTCCCGGAAAACGGGATTTTATATATTGCCGGAAAAGGCCATGAGAATTACCAGATCATTGGAAAAGAGAAGATTTATTTCTGCGATCCGGAAGTTGTGAAAGAATCCATTCAGGAAAAATTATGAATACCATAAATATGCCCATGGCCGAAATTAAAAATCATTTCCTGAAGGCAGCCATTCCGGGAGTCCATACTCTGGAGAAAATATCTTTTGACAGCCGGGAGCTGAGCGGGACAGAGTGGTTCTTTCCGCTCAAAGGGGAAAAAACGGATGCCCATGACTTTATTCCGGACATAGACAGAGAGAAAAAAGCTGCCGGCATCATCTTTTCCAGAGGAAATGCCCCGGTGAATATCCCTTTCATCCAGGTGGAGGATACCAATCATTTTCTTCTGGAGCTGGCGTTAGCGTTCCGATTGCGGAGGAATCCTTATGTGATTGGGATTACCGGCTCCAACGGAAAAACAACCACCAAGGATATTATGGCCCATCTTCTCCGCAGCGGGTTTGGGGAGGAATCCGTCCATTCCACCCAGAAGAATTTCAATAACCATTTTGGGGTCCCCTATACAATTTTATCCATGCCGGAAACCACACGCTTTCTGGTTCTGGAAATGGGCATGAACCATCCGGGGGAGATATCCCTCCTTTCCCGCCACTCTGCCCCGGATGTCGCAATCATCACATCCATATCAGAAGGGCATGCAGAATTTTTCCGGAATGCGGATGAGATTGCCAGGGAAAAAATATCCATTCTCAGCGGATGCCGGGGAGAAAAGAAAGTTATACACCATGAAGATATCCATCGGCGGTTTCCGGAAGAAATAAAAAGAGCATCCGGCCAATGGATGAATCCGGTGAAGTGTATGCAGAATTTTAACATATCCATTCTGGAAAGAAGAGGGGGGTTTGTATTGGTGTATGGCAGGGGGGAATATGCCCTGGGGATTCATTCTTCCACACAGAAGGAGAATTTCCTTCTGGCTCTCTGTGCCCTCTTGTCCATGGATATCATCCAGCAAAATGCGGAGATCCTTCCGGAGATTTTTTCTCAATTGGATAACATTCCGCTTCCCCAACACCGGTTGCAGAGGGTAACATCCGGACCTTGCGAAATCTGGGATGATACCTATAACGCAAATCCGGACTCTTTCCGGCGGGCGATAGATTTTGTCTCCGGACGAAAAAAAAACCGCTTATACGGGATTTTTGGGCAGATGTCCGAACTGGGGGATATCGCCTGGGAACGGCATTTTGAACTGGGGCAGACCGCCCGGAAGTACGGGTTCCAGAGAGTTCTTTTCTCCAGCAATAATCAGGAATACCGGAATGCTTTCCGGGAGGGCTGGGGGAAAACACCGGGATGCGATACCATTCCCAACGATGATGAAGATATCCGCAGGGGTGTGGAGTCCTTATTCCCGGAGTTGACTCCGGAGGATATCCTGCTGTTAAAAGGTTCCAGATCTGCCCGGATAGAAAGAGCCTTGGATTTTCTCAGAAACTAAATTCCATGCCTTCCCGGATTACCGTGGATGCGGGAAATTCCAGAGAGGCTTTTTCCTGCAGATCAATCAGGAATTTGTCATTATGGGCAGGGTCGTGGTGGATTAAATGGTATTCCTTAATGGATGCCCGGCGGGAAATTTCTGCCCCCACCATATATGTGGAATGTCCCCAGCCTTTTTTTCCGTTTTCATATTCCTCCGGAAGATATTGGGAATCATAGGCAAAGATATTGGATTTATCTGCGAACCGAATAATATTTTCATTGGATTCCGGACTGGGTTCGGTATCCGAACAGAAGGTAAACGATCCATTGGTCAGAAAAAAACGGTACCCAATGGATTCATTGGGATGGTTCAGATGCAGTGTATCCACCTTTATATGATCAATGGTCAGCGGGCTTCCGGGGGTTACTTCATGATAGGTGAAATGAGCAGACATCTGGTCAATGCGAACCGGGAAGTACTGGAAACACTGTTGGAAGCTTAGGGTTTTTTTGATATCCCAGCGGTCTGTTTTAATATTTTCCGCCGGTTGTTGCAGTTCCGGTTTTCTGGGAATCAGTTTTGTGGCTCCGTAAATATGGAAATGGATATTGGGAAAATACGCGGGCACAAAAAATGGAAACCCCTGGATGTGGTCCCAATGGCTGTGTGTGAATAATATATGAACGGTGAAATCTTTCTTCCCCGCAAGCCCCCATTTGATCAGATCCGCTCCTATATTCCGTATTCCTGTTCCCGCATCAATGATGATCACGGTGTCTTTATCCATCACCAGTACGGAAGTCGTATTCCCGCCAAAAATCTCAAAATCCCTTCCGGGGACAGGAATGGATCCACGGGTGCCATAGTATTTCACTTGAAAGTCCATATTCCTTTTAATTTTCGGTATAATTCTATGGTTTCTGTATGATACTTTTTTCCCACACACCGTATACCCGGCTGCCGGACCCGGAATTATCCGATGACTACGGCCTTTCGTTTCTGAGTACGAACATGAATTTTCCGCTCTTGGTGGAGGCGTACCGGAATGGTTTTTTCCCCTGGTATATTGAATATGGCTATGTACACTGGTATCACCCGCCCATGCGTCCGGTATTGTTCCCACAGGATTTTAGAGTTCCCCGCTCCATCAGGAAAATTGTCCGGAACCATCCGGATATCCGCTTTAATCAGAATTTCTGTGAGGTGATGCAGGCCTGTGAAAAAACAAGAGAAAAAAGCTGGATTGATTTTCGGTATAAAATAGCCTATTGCCGGGCACACCGGAAAGGCATTGCCCATTCCGTGGAATACTATGTGGACAACCGGCTTGCCGGGGGTCTGTATGGGATCCAGGTGGGGGAGGTATTCACCGGAGAAAGTATGTTCCATGCTGTTCCGGATGGAGCAAAAATTGCCCTCTACGGTCTGGTTTCCCTATCACAGGAAAGAGGTATCCGAATCATCGATGGCCAGTCCCCAGGGAATTTTATCCATCAGATGGGCTTTTCCGATATTTCCCGCCAGGAATTTCTCCGGATTCTGGAATCCAATAACCGGGAAAAAATCTCCAGATAAGCGGTTTTTTCTTGTCCCCCAATCCGCGAGTCCATTTTTATCCATTATGCAGACAAATAAATCCGTCCAACTGGATAAACCGGATTACCGGGGAAAAGTGCGGGATATTTACGACCTGGGGGATACCCTTGTCATTGTAGCCAGCGACCGGCTTTCCGCGTTCGATGTTATTTTTAAGGAACCCATTCCTGATAAGGGAAAGATACTGACACAGATTTCCAATAAATGGTTTTCCTTAATGGATTTTATTCCCAACCACATTCTGGAAACCAATGTGGATAAATTTCCGCAGGAATTCCGCACGGAAAAAGCGAAGCTGGAAGGAAGATCTGTCTGGGTGAAAAAGGCCAAGAGGATTGATTTTGAATGTGTGGTGCGCGGTTATATGATGGGGTCCGGTTATAAGGAATACAAGGAAATCGGCTCCATTGCGGGTATTTCCATTCCCGGCGGTTTAAAACAGGGAGACCGCCTGCCGGAACCCATTTTTACCCCGGCCATTAAAGCCGCTTCCGGTCATGATGAAAATGTGGATTATAACCATGTAAAAAACCAGATTGGTGAAGAACTGGCTTCCCGGCTTCGGGATGCAAGTATTAAGATTTATCAATATGCCTATGAAAAATTATATAAAAACGGCTTAATTCTGGCGGATACAAAATTTGAATTCGGAATGATTGGGGATGAACTGATTCTCATAGACGAAGTGCTCACACCGGATTCCTCCCGGTTTTTTGAATTGGAGAACTATGAAAGTGCCCGTAAAAAGGGAGAGCTTCCATCGAGCATGGATAAACAGGTGGTCCGGGATTATCTGGAATCCACCGGATGGGATAAGAATCCTCCGCCTCCGCCATTGCCCCATGATATCATCGAGGAAACCCGCAGACGCTATGCAAAAATTGGAGATATCATTGCAATACTCCGCTAATGTTCTGGTGCGTTTTAAGAAATCCGTGCTGGAACCGCAGGGAAAAGCCATTCATTTATCCCTGAAGGACAACCATTTTGAGGGTATTGAATCCATACGGGTGGGTAAGATCGTGGAAATAACGCTGGAAGCCGTGGACAAAAAAGTGGCGATGGAATATCTGAAAAAGATAACGGAAGAGGTGCTTTATAACCCCGTAATGGAGACAGCGGAAATTATCCTTACGGAAGAAAAAGCATGACAGCCGGAATTCTGGTTTTCCCCGGAAGTAACTGCGATGCAGACCTCCACTATGTTCTGAGTTCCGTCTATGGTATCCGCACGGAGGTTCTGCGTTATACGGAATCCTTTGAAATCCGTCATGATTTTTATTTTATTCCCGGCGGTTTTTCCTATGGGGATTACCTCCGGAGCGGTGCTATGGCCGCCCGAACTCCGGCGGTTAAAACCCTGCGGGAAGCAGCAAAAACCGGGAGGAAAATCATAGGCATTTGCAATGGATTCCAGATTCTGACGGAATCCCACCTGCTGCCGGGAGCCCTCATCCGGAATAAAGACCTGCGACATATTTGCAAATGGGTATCTCTCAAACCGGAAAATATGTTCTCCGCAAATATGCCGGCAGAATATTATCTTCCGGTGAGCCATTCCGAAGGGAATTACATCGCACCGGAAGAAACCATCCGTGAACTGGAGGACAACGCCCAGGTGGTGTTCCGCTATAGGGAAAACCCCAATGGGTCCATGAACGACATAGCCGGGATCATCAACAAAGAAAAAAATATTATAGGGTTAATGCCTCACCCGGAGAGAGCAATTCTGGAATCTGATGATCATCCCGCCGGTAAAATGGGCTACGGAAAATATTTTTTTGATTTTATTTTTAAAAAATTCTGATGGCGGAGTATACCGTTGGATGGGTTGCCGGTGTCTATGGTGCGTATTATGAAATTTTGACTCCGGATCATAACCTGTATCTGGCCAAACCATCCGGAAAACTGCGGCTTCTGAAAAAACAGAACACATATACAGAAATTAAAGAAGAAAAAAATATTCTCACCATTGGGGATTGGGTGGATATAAAAAAAACGGACCAAAAAAATAAAGGGGAGGAGTACGCCATTACCGGACTCCACCCCAGAAGAAATTATTTCCAGCGATCCAGTCAGAACAGAATGCAGATTATGGCCGCAAATCTTGATCAGATTTTTATTATATCTTCTCTGGATGCTCCTCTTTTCAACCCTGGGTTTACGGACAGGGTGATCACGGAAGCAAGATCCAAAAATATTGATATTTATTTAATTTTGAATAAAATGGATATTTTACAGGATGAAAACGGGTATGAAAAATACGTGGAATCCCTCAACCGTTTTACGTATTATGCCAGTCTTGGGTTTCCCATTTTTTTTACATCCCTGCAGGCCGATGTGGAGGAAACCATTCTGGATATACTCCGAGGAAAAAGAACATTCCTTATTGGCCAGTCCGGTGCCGGAAAAAGTACGTTCATCAACCGGATTGCCGGGGACAATATTCAGAAAACAAAGAGCGTGGAAAAAGGGGAAAAAGGAAAACACACAACGGTCAATGCCCGGATGATTCTTGCACGGGATAATATGGAAATTATTGATGCCCCCGGATTACGGGAATTTTCGTTAAACCATCTGACGCCGGAAAAACTATTGTCCGGATATCCGGAATTTTCCCACTTTAGTTGTCGCTTCCATGATTGCACCCACACAGAAGAGGATGGTTGTGCCGTTCGGGAAGCCCTGGAGAATGGACGAATATCCACAGACAGATACCGCTCCTATAAATCCACCCTTTTGTCATTGACGGAAAAGTTTAAACCAAAAAGAGGGGATTACTGGCGGGGAATCCGTTGAATCCGGTTTTCCCGGATAAAGAGTGTAATGGCAGTAATTTTTTCCGGTGAAGCCCCCTTTTCCGTAAGAAGCCGGGCCGCGTAATTTAAGGTCGCCCCGGTGGTGGTCACATCGTCCAGAAGAATAATATTGCGATCCGGTGGAATCCGGAAATTCTTTTTCAGAAAAAGGTTGTCCTGGACAATGCCGTAACGGGATGCCGCATTCCTTGTCTTTGCTTTGATCCGCCGGTTTTTTTTATAGAAAGGGGATTCCGATTCGCAGTCAAAAATTCTGGAAATACTCCGGGCATATTTTTTCAAAAAAGGATGCGATGATTCCAGGGTGATGAGTACAGAACCGGGGCAGAGATTTGCCCAGCGATGTCTTGTTTTCTGCAAAAGGTAATTCCGGCATCCGGAATGATTATGGAATTTAGCTTCTTTGAATAAATCCCTGGCGGTCTTCCGGTAAAGATAAAAAGAGATTAAATTATGGTAAAATATTTCATGCCCGGATTCACTGTCCCGTAATCCGGAAAAAAAATCCCCATGTTCCTCCGGAATATATTCTTTTTTTATTTTGTTCTCGCAGGTGGCACAAAACGGAATCCCCGGAATGCTCAACTCTTTTCGGCAGCTAATGCAAAACTGTGGGAAAAGAAAATGATTCAGAGATTTTTTAAATACAGCTTTATCCATTTGTCCAGATTCTCCGGTTTTTTATCCGGTAAGGGATCCGTGGAAAAATCCAGCTTTCTGGTGGCAGAATCCATCTCTTTTTTCTGGAATCCCAGGCCGGAGAGAACTTCCTCCAAGGCAGCCATAAACATGGAAACCGGTTCCGCACTTTTTTCGGATGAGGAGCTTCCCGCACTCCGGTTACTATGCCTTTTTCTGGATGCTTCAAAGATTATTTTTTCCGCCTTTGCTTTTCCAATGCGGGGAGCTTTTTTCAGCTTTTCCAGGTCATTGTTCTGAAGGGCAATGTCCAGCTCCGGAACCCCCAGATAGGAAATCAGATTGACAGCGGTTTGGCCACCCACTCCGGATAAGGATTTCAGGAAATCAAACATGCGTGCCTCTTCCTCGTCATGGAAACCGTAAAGGGTGGGTTGGTTGTCATTGGAATAGAGCAACCGCGTGAAAATGGTCACGACATCTTCCCGCCGGTGATGATAAGCTTCATATACATGGAGGGTGGTTTGCAGAGCATAGGAAATGCCCTGGACATCCAGAACCATAGACAGAGGCTCCAGGGAAATTATCTTACCTGTTATCCGGACAATCATGGTTTTTCCTCCGCAGCCATAAGGCCATCGCAATCGCAGCCGCATCGCTGGCATCATCCGGGCCGGGTATGCTGTCGATATTCAATAGCTTCTGGACCATCAGTTTCACAGTATTTTTTTTCGCTCGTCCTGAACCGGTAACCGCTTTTTTAACCGAATTGGGTTGAAAATAATCAATGGGAATGTCCCGCAACGCCAGTGAAAGGATGATGATTCCCCTGGCTTCAATGTTATAGTTCATCCGCTCCATACTGGTTTTTAAATATATTTCCTCGATTCCGGCAAAACATACTTTATTTCCCTTTAAGAAATCTTCCAGCTCTGTATGGAGTTGAAGATAGCGTTTTTCTCTGGAAATTTCCGGGTCCGTTTCGATGGTGAATATCTTTTCCGGAAGCGGGAGGTGGTTTTTTTCATACCGGAAATAGGCAATTCCTGTTCGTCCATATCCCGGATCCACCCCCAGAATGCTAATCATTCAGATTGGTATACACATTCTGAACGTCATCGTGGCTTTCAATGGCGTCCATGAATCTTTCCACGGCACTTTCCTTATCCGGGGATAAATCCAGCGGATTTAAGGGTACGTACTGCAAGCCAGATTCAATCACTGCGATTTTCTTCTCCAGAAGATAGGGTTCCAGGTTGCTGAACACCTCATGAAATTTTTCCCTTTCCGTTTTGATGATGAATATTCCCTCATCAGATTCAAAATCGTCCGCTCCGGATTCAATGGCTTTGGAAAAAAGATCCTCTTCCACAGCATTGGCCGCGTCCAGAACAATAATTCCTTTATGCTCAAAGAGATAGGAGACTGCACCGGCGTCCGCCATGGAACCGCCGTTTTTATTCAGAAGGTTTTTTATCTCCGGTATGGTACGGCTACGCTTGTCCGTCATGGTTTCAATCATAACAGCCATCCCGCCAGGCCCATATCCTTCAAATACAATTTCCTCGTAATTCACCCCTTCCAGTTCACCGCTACCTTTTTTAATTGCCCGGTCAATGTTATCCTTGGGAACATTGCTTTCCCTGGCTTTGGCGATGGCTGTACGCAAGCGGGGATTGCAACTATCGTCCCCGCCGCCTAATTTGGCCGCCAACATAATTTCCTTGGTGAGTTTGGTGAATACCTTGCCGCGCTTTGCGTCCTGGGCTGATTTCTTATGCTTTATGTTTGCCCATTTTGAATGTCCTGACATGCGTCAGGTTTTAATTGAAAACGGGCAAGACAAGTTTTTTTCAGTTTAACAGCATAATTACGGTATTATAATCCTCCCGGGACGGAAACTGTTCGGCCAGTATCTTCTTCGCTTCCGTGTATGCAGCCACCGGGTCTTTTCTCTGTTTCAGCTCCCGGAGATAGTAATCCATAAATACATAGAACACATTCTTTTTATCTGTTTTATACATAAAAAGGAATGTTTTCTCTCCGGATGAGGAAATGGTTTCCCGGATCCGGTTTTTATCCACTGCGGCATCCCAAACAACCAGGCTCCCGTTTTCAGAAAACTTTGTATCCTGGGTGAAAACCAGTGTATCTTTTTTCTCAGGACTTTCCTTGGACGGATTGTTCAGGTGTATCCGGAATATGGAATAACCAGGATTTTTTGAGGATACATCTGTCATCCAGGAATATTTTTTTCCGGATGCCATGGTCTGGATTCCGGAAGCAATGGCCGATGTTTGATCACCAACAGTTTGTTCCTCACGTTCCAAACGGGAAACGTACAGGGTGGTATCCAGGCCGATTTTATTCTCCTCCAGAAAGGATTCTTTTGCGGGGAAATAGAGGATTGCTTTGGCCGGATCTTCAAATTCCGCCCGAATCTGTTCTTCCATCGGTTGTGTATCCTTCAGGGATAGACGTTCCATAGAGGCCTCCCCAGAAAGCTGCCAGCGGTAAACTATGCCCGGATAGGTTTCCACAAAACCGGTAACCGGATAAGGAAATGACCGGAATGCCTTGGCATTTTTCCCGGTATCATAGGCATAATATTTTTTTAATCCCTGATCGAAATTCTTTGTGTTGTGGTAATATGTAAAAAGAATATCATTCTGCCATTTTTCCTCAATAGACATTCTTGCCGGATCTTTCAGATATTTGCTGAAATACTGAATTTTCTGGATAATCTCCCTGTCATAACGGGAACCAGATGTCTCCATATAGGCAGCATTTGTCACTTTTTCCGGGAAGTCCATCATGGTATGGTACAGGTAATGGTTGTAAATACTCTGGTTGGAAGAGGATATATGTCCGATGTTTTTTGTCCGGATAATGTCAGGAACATTGCTTACATTCTCTTCCCTGTCAGAGAAATTGGAAAGGAAAGAGTAAAAAATAATCTGCTGGTAATTCAAGCCTTCCGTTTTCAGTTTATTTTTCCCGGTTTCTCCCAATTTAGCATAAATCAGATTTCTATCGGCTGGTTTATAGGCTCCGTTTTGCAGCGAATATAACAGATCATACACTAAAAGCTGGTCAATGATAACCTGATCCAGTTTTTTATTTTCCGGCTCGTTCATTAGTCGTTGCATGTTATCCAAAGCAGAGAATGTGTTCAGCATGTTTCCGGTGGAAAGATAATAGATAAAAAAGGCATATTCCTTTTCCAGGGGATTGATCCGGGAATTTTCCAAACGGGATAGCCCATCTGCGTTGGGGGATGCGATAAATCCGGTATAGAAATCCGGTACAGACGTGGATTTATGGTTCACGGCTTTGGCAATCTTTCCGGTCTTTGCCAGAAGCAACTGCCGGAAAAGATGATTTCTGGTGCCCACCATAGAGGTGGAATCTGCCTTATCCGCAAAACCGGTGAGCCGGTCAAGACTGGTATTGGCCACATATACATCCGCCCATCGTCCGGGATTGGCGGATGTATATGCTATGCTTTTTTCCAGTTCCTCCGGGGTTTCCTTTTCCGGAATTCCGGCTTTTTTCCTCAGTTCTATCATAATGGGGGTTTTTTCCGGCAGATACACATAGCCGCTTTTCATTTTCCCCAGGATATAAGATTCCAGAAGGTAATGGTAATCTTTCTCCGTCAAAGAATATGCGGATGACAATTTTCCCAAGAGGGCGGAATGATCGGCATCTGGATTATAGTAGTATTCCATGGCCAGATTTCCCAGAGACAGGAATTTCCTGCTTTCTTTGTCCTCTTTCAGAGTTTCCAGTCTTTTCTGGAGAAATAAATCCTTTTCCGCTTTATTTCCGGCAATGAAGGAGAGCTCCAGAAAAATGGAATAATAATCAATTTCTCCCCGGAGAGAGTCCTGCGGATTGATATTTTCCCATCCGGCTTTAAGATTCTCACTTCTTTTCACCGCATCCAGTGCCAATGGGTATTCCTTTTCCTTTTGGAGGGATCTGGCCAATTGATTGAAGGCCGAAAACTGGGCGTTAAATGCCCCGGCGTGTTTCAGGGAAAATTCCCTGGCTTTTACTTTGCCGTCTTTTTCCGTGTTTTTTCTGGCCAAAATTTCGGAATAATGCTCCAGAGACCGGGTTCCGGGAAAGAAGCTGGAACCTGTTGTTCCGGTATTCCCGTTCATGAGGTTTTCTATCCGGGGTTTTGCGGCTTCTCTTTTTTCATAAAAGTGATAAATATTTTTAAACCCGGATGCACCCAGGAGCAGATTGACTCCGCCGGAATAGCTTAATTTCTCCTCCATGGGGATGGGGTTTAAATCGGAGTATGTTATCACGGCAGACTGGAACTGGTGTTCATAACCCAGAACATTTGCATAGGAAATTTCGTTGCGGTTGACCGGAATGATGGATTTATCCAGCTGTAGCTCATAATCCAGGACTTCTCCCCATATCCTTTTTTCCCGGATTTTCGCGTCATTCTCTGCTTCAAGGAAAACAATCGGCAGGTTGTATTTGGATGCTCCCCCAAAAAAGCCCATCAGTCCGGACTGGGTCTTCACCTGGAGCCAGTTTTTTCCGGAGAAAGTATAGGCATCATTTAAGAGCATCGCTTCCTGAACGAGGTAATAACGGGCGGGATCCTGTCCGGGTTTTTCCTGAAGAAGATGGCCAAAGGTGGTACTCTGGAGTATATTTTCCTCCACAAAGAGGGTTTCCGTATTTCGGGAGAGAATCCAGCGGGCGAATTCCATACGCCACAGGGTGCCTGGATCTTCTTCTTTTTTGGCCGGTGTGGCGGAGGGAGTTGTTCCTTCTTGCTCTTTGGCCGATGCTTTAGCCGAGGTATTGGCGGGCGATCCTTCTTTGGATGCATCCTTGTCTTTCTTGGTAATTTTATCTTTAATACTTTTCCAGTCCGTCCCTTTAAATCCAGATAAAGGAATACTCTTTCCTTCCATTCGGCCATTGGCGGAGGATATAAAGTAAACATTTTCTCCATCATTGAAGGCATACGTTACATTGCCCAAACCAGAGGGGAGGACGGCTTTGTGATCATAGAATGAATTGTGGAATACTTTTGTGGTTGGATTTTTTGCCAGCCCGGCAAAATTTTGTGCACGCTCTTTTTCCAGGCTTTCCAGATCTTTTTCCGGCTCAGCGGAATCTTCCCGGAGAAGTCTTTTTTTCTCAATATAATTAACCAAGATCAGTCTCTGCTTCTTGAGATAGTTTTCTGTTTCCAGAAATTTCTGGAAATACTCATTGTGAAGAGGCACTGCGGAAAGGGAGGGCAAGATCACCATGGATGACCGAATGTGCCGGGATTCATTCTGGATTTCCATAGCTTTCTGATATTGGCCAGTGGCAAAATATTCCCGGGATAAATCCGATGTAATATTCCGGAACAGATTGGGGTTGTATTCAATAAGCTGCTCATTCTCCGTAAATATGGTATAAGCCCGGGATAAATAATCCATTCTCTGCCGGTCTTCTGTGGCGTTCTGGTACAGTTTGTAGGAAGTAATGGCCAGAGGATAAAAGGACTGAAATTCATCCGATTCCTCATGTAACGCGGTGTAGTTCTCCTGGGCCTTCTGGTTCATTGACAGGTTTTCCAGAATCAGACTGCGGTTTAATCCGGAAACCATCACCAGACTCCGGTCTTTTTTCTTATCCCAGAAAACAACGCTTTGTTTCATATACTCCGGATTCTGGTATTCACCTGTGAATATTTTCAATGCCTGGGAGTAATAGTTGTAGGTTTTGGATTTATTCTGGATAAATCCATTATAATCTGTAAAAGCTTCTTTTTGTTCCTGATCTTTTTTCTGACTGTAAATTCCATAGAATGTCTCAAAAATCCCTTTGTACAGAATGATCTGATAAATTTCTTTTACGGATGCTTCCGTAATTTTTGCTTTTTCTTCTTCTGTTAATTCCAGATCGGAATTTTTTTCTTTCTGGGCGTCACTGGCCAGTTTTATCTTGGTCTGGATATATTTGTCAATGAATTTATCATTTTCTTTCATGTAATCTTTGATAGTATCCAGTTTGTCCGCATCGGATTTGGAGGAATTTTCAATGGAGTACGCATACAGCGTGAGCAGATTTTTTCTGGCCAGTCGCTGGATCCCCATGTAGTTATTTTCCTGGGCCAGTTCCAGTGCTTCCTTGTAGCTGGCCTGGGATGCGTCCAGAAGATTCATCCGGAACCGGGCCTCACCCATCCGTAGATAAGCGGAGGCCAAAGTCTCCTTCCCATG
Source organism: Leptospira biflexa (assembly GCA_020720785.1). Lineage (GTDB taxonomy): Bacteria > Spirochaetota > Leptospiria > Turneriellales > DYLW01 > DYLW01. The sequence goes on along the minus strand of DYOA01000003.1, from coordinate 10,896 downwards.
GGCACTTTCATCTTTTTTTGCAAATTCAATCAGTTGCTGCAACTCGCCGATGGCAATTCCATACAAACCTTTTTTGAACAGGATATCCGCTTTCATGGAATGGTACATCTGGTAACGGTTAATGGTGGGCAGATTAAAAGCCAGATGGTTGTCGCCCACATACACAAAGTCATAGTCAAAGGTGTACACCTTGGAGACCAGCCAGGTCCAGGGCTGGTATATTCCCAGCCATTTGATGCGGATGGGGTATCTGGGAGCCAGATTTTCTTTTTCCTCCCCCAGAACAGCCCTGGCATTTTCCAGCTCAGAAAAAGCCAATTCATAGTTTTCAACATCTTTATACAATCGGGCTTTTTCCAGGGCAATCATGGAGCGTTCTTCTCGTATACCCGCAAAATTCTGTTCCTGAATTACCCGGTTATACCAGCGGATGGATTCTTCATTTTTTCCGTCCAGCTCTGTGGAGATGGCCAGATATTTCATGATGGTGGTGCGTTTCTGCAGATTCTCCCGGACAGCTTCCGGACTGCCGGATAAGGGGGCTATATTCTGGTAGAGCTGGTATGCTTTTTCCAGATATTCAATGGACTTTTTATATTCGTCTGTAAAATAATACGTCTTACCTGCATGGAAATAATAATTTGCCCTCTGTTTTTCTGATTCAAATGTGTAATTCTCCATATCCCCCAGCATGGAATAATACTCTTTTGCCTTGTAATAATTGTTCAAAAGAAAGTAGTTATTTCCAATGTTCAGATAAAAGGATGCCAGAATTCCTTTATTGGACTGAAGCCCAAAGTAAGAAATGCTTTTCTGGTACAGCCGAATGTTTTCCTCAAAAAGATAACCCGGAAAATATTTTTTATAAAGCTCTGCGAATTTTTCCTTGTCCTTCTTGTTGTTTTTCATGTCCACAACCACTTCCCGCTTTTCGTCAATATACTGGTACATCCAGCCCAGAAGAACATAACTCTCCGCAAAATACTGATCCGCAAAGAATGACCACTGAAAATCATTTTCTGCAGTTTTAAATTTTTTCAGCACTTCTTCCTTATCCTTATCCTTTAAATTCTTTTTTTCATAGGTTGTATGCAGAACAATCCCCGTCTGGGTATTCAAATGGGCACGGGCAAAGATGAAGAAGTTTAACAGGTATCTGCGGGCAAAATCAATGTTATCATCATAATATTTTATCACATCTTCCATCACCGGCTCTTTGGAATCCATAGCCTGGATGGTCATGGAATTGATGTTGATGAAGGTCTGCATGGACTTTTCTTTCACCAGTTCCGGAAGGATTTCCTTCGCACCCAGCTGGAGATATATATTGCCCAGGAAGCTGTAATAATTCCACGACTTTTTATACTGCCCCCGGTTGCGGTATACCTCTGCCATATTTTCATAATAGGCCAGGAATTTTTTCACCAAAGGTATGAACGCCGCGTCCGCATAAGAATTTTTATAGATGGCCACCGCTTTATTATAATGGGAGAAAGCTGTATCCAGGTTTTTCTGGTATTCTTCTATTCCTCCCTGGATCACATAACTTTTATAATCCCAGAATGTATCCGGGGGAATTATTTCCCGGATTCCCTGGAGTTCCTTTTGCGTGCGGATAATGTCGTTCTGACCCAAATAAAATTCCGCAGAAGCGATACCGGATATGTAATGGATTTCCGGATAGGACTCCCGGGGATAACGGGCGACAATGGAATCATTGGTTTTCCCTCTGGATTCTTTCAGATTTTCCAGAAAAATTCCGTATATCCGGAAACGGATCTCTTCCCGCATGGGGTCTGTGAAAAAATTGCCACTCTCCGACGGAGTATTTTTCGCTGTTTTCAGCGGATGACGGGAAGGATACAGTACGTGCAGGTATCCAATGGGAATGGAAAAATCTGATTCCCCGCCTCCGATTTTTTGAATGAGTTCGTATTTTCTGTAATAACCCGGAAAATCAAATAATATCTGGTTGTATGCCTCTGTTGCCCGCAGGGAATCTCCTTTCTGGAGGAAAATATCCCCCCGGAGCTCCTTGATATAATGCAGGATATTATTCCCGGATAATTCCACGGATTTTTTATACAAGTTAAATTTTTCTTTATCCACATCCTCCATGGCAGCTATTAACTCCGCTTCATCTTTGGGGGCGGGATTATTCAGGGCCACGGAGTGGGATTCCAGAAAACCGGGGATCATTTTCCCGGACTTTATCTGGCTTTGAAGGGAATATGCGGATATAATGTCTTTGGAATGATCCCGGATGTATTGATCCAGATAATCCGGATAAGGGAGAGATGAACCGGCAAAGGTAAAATCTCCGCTCAGGAATGGATGATCGGAAGTTTCCCGTTTCAGAAAAACATTGTATAACGAGGCCGATGAGAGATTTTTACGGATTTGGTTGCCCGATTCGGCTGTTTTTTCCGGGAAAATGTTTTCCCTTTTTAAGAAGATATACGCGTCCACATCCTTTTTGGCTCCATAAATGGGATACAGCGGATCTTTATGAAAAAAATCTTCTACTTTTTGCAGGGAGAGGAGATAGGCCATGGCGGAACGGGAGACTTTCTCCTGCATGGCTTCCACCTCCTTATCTTCCTCATCATTCTCATCATTGGCAGGGGCTTTGGGGGTTTTCCCTTTTGGTTTTTGTGCCTGGAGATTGGCCAGATCTTTTTTATCTTTCCGGTATTCATCCAGATATATGCGGGAAAATTCATATTGGGAGACAATGGATTGTTTTTTGGGGATGACTCCGGATACCGGAATCATGGTCACATTGATGTTTTCTCCAATTCCCTGGGCAAAAATAATGGCACCGCCAATGAACCCGGATACTTTTGTATCAAAAATATTATCATTTCCCAGGGTGAGGGCGATTTCATCATAGTATTTTTTTTCACCACTGGCTGGCGGGGTATCTTCTGATTTTTTTGGTGTATCACTTGCATTTCCCTGGGGACTGGAGGCTACCAACGCTTTTACGGAATCTTCATTCCATTCTTTTGTGAATCGGAGAGAAACCACCTGGCCGTTGTCTTTTCTGTCCACATATCCGTCCGAATTGGTATCCTGGGAAATCTTTGTGGTCACAATGGATTTTCCATCTAGGGTGAATGTTGGGTTGAGATACATATCCTGCCCGGAAGTGAGTTGCAGTTCTTTGCCTGATGGGATATGAACCAGATAAATATTACCTTTGGATTCCCTTTCCCGGTAACCAATGAATACTATCCACTGGTTATCCGGAGAAAAGGACGGCATCACCCCGCCATTCTCTGTGAGCTTCCGTGCAGAGCCTGTGGCACCCGGATCCATGATCCAGATATTCTGAACAGCTCCCAACCCAGGTCCAAATGGATTTCCTTCGATGGATGTCATATCAGAGGAAAAGGCTATAAGTTTTCCGTCATGAGACCAAACGGGATTGGATTCCCGGGATCGGACACGTTTTTTCTCATCATTGGTGATTATTTTTTTGGAGGATAAAAATCCGGTTTTATTGGGGTCTTCCCCTTTCTGGAATTTCTTTATCAAATCCCCGGTGTCAATCTTCTGATATACCAGATCCCCATCCGGATCCAGCTCATCATCCACATAAACCAGATATTTGCCGTTGGGAGATATGGCAGGTTCTTTCTGGTTGGTGGCCGTGGTCACCACCGGTATAAGGGTCACATCGTCCAGAGGGCGGAAAAATATGTCATAATTATCCCATCGGTTGCTGGTGAAAAAAAGATATTTCCCATCCGGGGTAATATTGCCGGCATAGGATTCCCCTTTTTCAATGGTCAGAGGAATGATCCCACCGGTGGCGTCCTTTTCATACCTGTCTTTGTATACATTCTGGTAACTGAAACGAGCGTCCTCCTTTACCTGTCTGCCCGAACAGTGGGATAGAAGGACAACGGATATGCCCAGGAAGAGCAATCTTCCGGGCTGTTTATTGATAGAAGAATGAATGAAACGAAATACTTTGGATCGCATAAAACCTCTCTTAAATCCTTTGGGATGTCTTTGTGGGGTTAGGTTTGAAATAAAATTTCTATTGTCGAGTATTTTTCCAATACCCGTCAATAGAAATTGGCGAAGAATGTGCGTCAGAGTTCCCGGTCAGAGAAATAACGCATAAACTGAACCCTCTCATAGAGAGACGGATCATCGGACTTGGATTGGGAAAGTAACCCTTTGAAATCAGAAATGCTCTGGTATCCGTTTTTCTGCATCCAGGACAGAACCCCGCTTTCCAGATCCTTGATATAGTGGGAACCATTCTTGTAAATAGCGGAAACTATCTGCACCGCGGATGCCCCGGAAAGAATCATTTTCAGAATGCCTTCTGGAGTATGGATTCCTGTGGAAGCACAAAGATCAGTGGAAACCCGGTTTGCCATGATGGAAATCCACCGCAGAGGCATGTTGATTTCCGCTGGATTGGACAGATAATTGGCATGGATAACTTCTTTTTTGTCCAGATCAATATCAATATCAAAAAAACGGTTAAACAGTACTATTCCTTTGACCCCGGTTTCCGATAATTTCTGGATCATGGGTCCCAGATTGCTGAAATAATGACTTATTTTCAGGGTGACAGGCACCTTGACGGTTTTTACCACAGAATTCACAATCTCAAAGTATATTTTTTCCTTTTCATTGGAATCCCGACGGAAATCCGTGGGCATAAAAAACATATTCAGCTCAATCCCGTCCACTCCGGCTTTTTCGATTTTTTCCGCAAAATAAAGCCATTCATGGGAATAGCTACAGTTGATGCTGCCAAATACAGGTATGGTTAATTCTTTTTTTGCAACTTTAATTAGCTCGATGTATTTCTCAATATTATTCTGCTTGATCCGTAAATCAAAATAATCCAGATACTCCATATACGCTTCGTTGGGAGCCATGGTTTTCATCATCTTATGGTATTCCAGATCAATTTCTTCCTCAAAAATGGACTTCAAGATTATAGCGGATGCTCCTGCTGCTTCCATCTCCTTCATTTTTTCTATGGAACCTGTGAGGCCACTGGATCCGGCTATTATGGGGCCCTTTAACTCCAGTCCCGCGTAGTTTGTTGATAGTTTTGGCATATTTTCCTCCGGTGGAATTTAATCTTTGATGGAAGACTGACTGTCAAGCAATTCCGGAAAAAACTTGCATGGGATCGGATTCTGGCGGACAATTTATTCGTTGACACCGCATGGAATGGTCGCATCTCCAATCTTGGTGGAAATAAATAACGTCTCCTCCGCTTGTCCAGGGTTCCAGGATGGCCATGGAATAGGGAAATAACGCGGGGAAATTATGAGTAGACCCGCCGCTTTGTTGCTTGCGGATACCCATGGATATTTTGTCCTTATGGACAAGATTATTCGAACGGCAATGGAGGAATTCTCCGGGTTGGAATTCATCCTCCATGCCGGTGATATGGGGGTTCTGGACGCCCGGGATTTATCCCACCTGCCACAGAGGGAGCGGATTCTGTTGGAAAAGCATGAGAATCCCACGGAAGAATTCCTGCCATATCTGACAGAGGAGAAGGAACTTCCCTTGCCGATGTATCACATCCCCGGCAATCATGAGGATTTTTTTCTGTATGATAAACTCACAAAAGGAAACCAATTTCCACGGCGTTTTTACCCCATGGAGCCGGCGTATCTTTATACCTATGCCGGCACAAAAAACCTCTGGAGGATGGCTGGATTGGGAAAACTCCATCCCCACCATCCGCCGGAAAAAATGCCCGCCAGTGATAAATTTTTATCCCGGCAGGAAATAGATGCATTTTTATATGCCCAGAGAACCGTAAAAGCAAAAGCCGGTATTTTTATTTTCCATGAGGCCCCGTATCTTATCAAATGCGAAAATAAATGCCACTTTGGCCATCCGTTTTTTTCCCAGGTGATCCGGGATTTCCAGCCCCGGATTGTCATCTGCGGACACATGCACTTCTCCTATACTGTGCAGATTGGGGCGTCCCGGGTTTATGGTTTGCCGGCCACACGGGATGGCTTTTTTGGGATTCTTTATGATGATTATTCTGTAACTCTGCACCATTGGGATGAGCCGGGAAAAACTCTGGAGTTTAGCCGTTATCCGGAGGGAGAGGAAAAACGCTATCAGGAGAAATCGGAAGAAAAAAAGCACAAAACCATCACGGCGGGACAGATTTTCCACCGGTTTGGTTTGCCCCGGAATGATCCCCATTTGAATGGAGCCCTGGGAAAAATTATTGTATCCATCCGAAAAATGGAAAAAGAGAAAGGCATCTCGCGGGAAGATGCCTTTGCGTTCGCGGAAAAATTTTTACTGGAGAATGGATTTCTCCGGGAGGATTAAAATATTTTAAAAAGATTTATTTTCAGGGGAATTCATCTTATTCCCGTATTTCGCTTTTCTTCATACAATTCCAGAGCAGGTAAAACTTTTTTTAATTGCAAAGAATGTTTGTCCTGTGAAGCAATAGGGATTCCGCTTTGGATGCAAAGTGTCGCCAGTACGCCATCCTGAAAAGGAATGTTAACTCCATCCATCCGTAAAATGTTCAGATGATCCCCAACTGTTTCCCAAATATCCTCATTCGTTTTAATCCAGTGAAATTCACTTATGGCATCTGCAATGTGATTTTTTTCTTTTTTTGATTTAATTCCATGAAGAAGTTCAGCATATACAATACCGCAAGTGGCTATTTCATCGCTTTGCATGATCGTTTTCAGAAATGTTCCATCTCCGTGCAAATAATCAATGATAATATTAGTATCCACCATAATCATAGAATGCTGTTCTCTCTTAGACCTTTCAATACTTTTTTATCAAAGGAAATTCTGCCCCGCAAACTTTTTAGTTTTTTATATTTTTCCGTATCATTGCTTTTGGGGTCATTTTTTTCCGTTAATGTTAATTCCACTTTTTTTCCAATAAAATTTTTTAATTCCGGAATTTTCAATGTTTCAGATTCAATAACCAATTGTAACTTTATGGCATTCATTTGTTTTAACCGTAAAATTTCCCTTTGGTTTGTCAAGCCAAAGAAAAAAGTATTCGTTATTTGCAAAGGCATCTCGCGGGAAGATGCCTTTGCGTTCGCGGAAAAATTTTTACTGGAGAATGGATTTCTCCGGGAGGATTAAAAAGAAAACCTGCTTCCCAAAAGGAAACCGGTGAAAGTGTCCTGTCCGGAGACTTCCGACATGGAATCCGGTGTGCGGGTAAAGTAATCTCCGGGAAAGAAGATCCCATAAGCGGCAAAGAGTGTCCAGCTTTTCCGGATTTTCCACTCCAGAGAAACATTGATTTCCATTCCCAGATCCTTTTTGCCGGTTTCCCCCGGACGTACAGAATTGTCTTTCAATGACCACCACTGGGCCCGCCAGAGGAGATCAGGGGAAAATCCCCAAGAAATCCCGGCGTTGATGGTTTGGATTCCGGAGGCAAACCCCATGGCCGTATCCTCAGAATAGATTCCGGAATGGGACATATACGCCGATGGGTTGAGTCCCCAATAGCGGTTCATTAAGAATCCCATGTCTCCGGAACGGCTCAACCCCACAAATCCGTAATTCAGAATGTTTCCATCTTTTGAATATTTTGCCCCGGTATGCCAGGAAAATTCCCCTGTGAAGGACATAGAATCAAAATACCTGGTTTTCCGGATTTTCAGATCCCCCCGTGCCAGAGCCATAAACCCATTGGCCGGTATATCCCGGGATTCTGCGTTTGCCGCCGGCAGCCGATAATCCATTCCGGAGGATACGCCACCGGAGAGGGTGATTTTTGTATAAAGGAGTTTCTCTTTTCCCAGGGAAGAATCTGCCATCCAGCGGGTTCCACCGGTAGCCACCCAGTCTCCGTCCGCAAAATTTCCGGCGGTGCCGTCCAGCGAGCGGTCAGCCCCGGAATACGCGGAGGCTCCATAGCGGGTATAATACGCATAGACGGTGCCGTGGAATCCTTCTTCCGGATTTGTGCCCAGCGAGATTGCCGGCGTATGGTAAAGCCCTCCGGTGCGGATGGAATTGGTATCCCCCCGGAAATTCTGCGTTTCTTCCGGATCCTCAGGAAGATACGTTCCGTATATGGAATCCGGTTCCGGGCGACTACCTCCATGAAGAATTTCTGCCACAGCGGAAAATGTCCCCGCCCATCCGGTGGAAAATGAAAGTATCCCTCCGTCCATCCGGTGGATTTCTTTGGAAAGAAATGACTCCTGGGTCGCTGTTTCTCCATCTCTGGTGGGGGGAAGGTGGTCCCCATCCGGAGAAAAGGGAATTCTGCCCAGAAAAAGCCCCAGAGAAAAATCCGCATTCTCCCAGAGATTTCCGGTGAGATACGCACTGCTCAGAAAAAATTCATCGGCCATCTTTTCCTCTCCGGAATCCGGCACGGTATTCTGCCTGTGCTCCAGAGGATTTGTCCCCCACCGCATATAATGGGTAAACTCCACCTGGAAATCCACCCCGTCTCCGGAAGTGAGCCATAATCCCAGGTTTATCCGGGAGAATGCCAGATGAATCGCGTCATCCCCGGCCTCAATGGCATCCGGGGAGGTTTCCCGCAGAGTACGCAGATCCCCGTTGGAGAAGCTTGCCCCTTCCGTATAAAAATCCAAAGAGGTTTTCACCATTTTCTGCGGCAGGGGGATTTCCATTTTCTTTTCCGCCGATGGGTCTGCCCACAACGTGGAGCCCATTGCCAGAGATAAAACGATAAAATAGAATTTCACTGGACACCTCCCTGGGAGTTTTCATACCCCGGAGAGCCAAAGGTGAAATCCAGAAATCCATTATTTCCGCTATCCGGAGACGGAGGGAGAAACCCCACAATCCCATTTTCACTGAATACGGGAATCCTCAGATTATCTGTGGCGGGTTCCCAGGAAGAAGGAGAACGCCCATCGGACGGATGGGAGCGGTAGCCGGATCTGTACAAAGAACGCACAAACCCTCCGGTCTCCTCCGCCAGAAAATCCACTCCGTTTCCGGCAAAATCCACCGGCACCATGGCTTTATTCAGAAGCACCAGAGAAAGCCGGGAATCCTCCATCCGGAAATTCTTGCTGCCGGAGATTTTCAGATGCGGAGATGTCTTCAGCGAAGAGTATCCGTTTTCCCATGCCATAAATTCCGGAGAGGATTGCACAAAGATTATTTTATGCTCTCCGGGACAGAGTATATTCCATTGGGGTTCTTCAAAGCCCGGAATTCCGGGGCAGGAGGTTTTACTCTCCGCGTATGCGTTATTTTTATCTGGGATGGGGTATATCCGGGAAAAATCCATGGAAGAAAATCCACCCCGTCCCCAGGCCAGCGACCAGTGGGAAAGATCCACCGGATCATTTCCGGAATGGAATAGTTCCACATAGATATCGGTGGAGTTCCTCTCCCCGGGTTCTCCGTTTTCCCCGTCCTGGAGGATTCCCGCCCAGCCAATTTCAGAAATGACCACCCCGGAATTTTCCCCGGAATTTCCGGACGGAGAGATTCCCAGCGTGGATAAATCTTTTGCGATGGCCCATTCATTCTGGAATTGGGTGTATATATAGTTGGCAATGGCCGGGTCTTCCAGAATCAGCAGATTCTCATCATTATCCTGAACGGCGGCATCTGACCAGTTGAAAGACCCAATGGCCACTTTGGCCAGATGGGTGCCGGCATCCGTAATCAGAATTTTGCAGTGCATTTTACCTCCATGGGAATCATCCCCCGGAGTGGCATAGTTTTCATTCCCGTCCACCCTGATGTGAGGACCGGAATCCCTCCGGGTTCCGTTTTCCAAAAAAGCGGAGGAATAAATCCGGGGAGCTTCTGCACTGGCACCCCGGATAAAATTCGCATCATGGATTCCATAAACCGGGATATGCTTCCGGGTGGCGGCATGAATGATGGCCGATGCAAGCTCATCCTGGGTGAATGCGAAGATCATATAATGGACGGATTTTTCTGCCTGCAATACCAGATTAGCAATGGATTGTACGGCTTCCTCTCCGTTTGCGGGTGAAAAAAACACCCGTACCCGGTATCCATTGATGGAAAATTCCCTTGGATGGGTCGTGGCGGGTTTCCTATTGCCAAACAATCCGGAATTCATATTGTCCAATTCCCGGGTGTACACGGCGGCAAGGCCCTCATCCTCTATCCACAAAAAGGCATTGTTGTTGTGGTAAATCCCGGATTCCGTGAAATTTCCGGTTCCGGTGAATACTTTTTTCCCATCCACAATGATGAACTTGTTATGCTGGATTCCCACCGTATTTCCAGCAACAATGGACAGACCTGCCCGGCGGAGACGGTAATAGCCTTCGCTTTGGTTTTCCCCGGCATCCCCCACCAGCCGGATTTTCACATTTCTGGCTTTTGCCTCCGCTAAGGCGTTGATGACAGAAGTCAGGCTGATCTGGTAAAACGCCATATCAATGCTTTTGCGGGCAGAGCGGATCATTTCAGTAATACGTGGTTCAATCCCCCGGTCTGTGCCCATTCCTCTCCGGGCTCCGGGCATGGTGTAAACCACTCCGGTTTTCTGTACAATCAGGCCGGCATCATTCTGTGCATAACCGGGATCGCCACCCCAGGTACCGCAGGCCGGCAGATTCACGATAATATCCACGATCAGGGACAGGAGCCATTTTTTTCTTGTTCTCATAGTTTCCTCCAGAATTTGTTCTGGATATCTATGAAAAAAAAACCTGCATTTTCTGCTAAAAACGCTTTAAATACTGATAAAATTAGTATTTGTTTGAAAAAAATTTCAATTTTCGAGGAAAAATGGTGGATAGATCAAATTAGATCGATTGGGGGGGAAATGACCCTCCCATTTTTAGGATCAATTTATGATTTTATTCTCCCGGAGAATTTTTTTGGTTAAGCCGGTCGCACGGGTAATCATATCTACGGA
>DYOA01000050.1 GCA_020720785.1 Leptospira biflexa | reverse complement strand
CCATAATTGCACTTCCAGTCTTATCTGCAAATATACATAATTATAATTGCACTTCCAAGCTTATCTGCAAATTAGGTACAGGAGACAATGGAGGGGCTATGAATATATCAGAATTTCAAGCCGGAACATATAAACAACAATATGAATATAAAAGCTTTTTCCCATCTCTGGTTAATAAAAAATGGGAAATTACTGACCCTGACTTAATTGTACTTCTGAGCGAAGCGGATAGAAAACTGGGGGAATTGAATGCTTTTTCTCAACTGATTCCGGATATTGATTTTTTCATTAAAATGCATGTGGCAAAGGAGGCCACCACATCCAACCGCATTGAAGGTACTCAGACAAATATTTCCGATGCTGTCCAGACAGAAGAGAATATTGATTTGGAAAAAAAGGATGATTGGATGGAAGTTCAGAATTATATAACTGCAATGAATAATGCAATCAAGGAATTGGACAATCTCCCTTTGTCCAATCGCCTTATCAGCCAGACGCATCGTTTATTGCTCCAAGGCGTCCGTGGGAAACATAAGTTACCCGGCGAATTCAGAAAAAGCCAGAACTGGATTGGAGGGTTTTCTCTTAAAGATGCCATATTTATTCCACCGCATCATGCTGATCTACCGGATTTAATGTCTGATTTTGAGAAATTTCTTCACAATGAAGATTATCCACTGCCACACCTTATCAGGATTGGGATTGCCCATTATCAATTTGAAACTCTGCATCCATTTCTGGATGGCAACGGAAGGGTTGGCAGGCTCATGATTACACTCTACCTTGTAAGCCGGGGTTTGCTGATAAAGCCCACCTTATATCTTTCAGATTTTTTTGAAAAAAACAAAACACTGTATTATGATAACCTAACCAGAGTCCGTACAAACCATGACCTGACCAATTGGCTCAGGTATTTCCTCCGAGGGATTCGGCAGACTGCGGAAAATTCCATTGAAACTTTTCAGTCGATTATTGCCATCCGGGAGGAAATGGAGAATAAACAGATTCTTACCCTGGGAAAAAAAACCAGATTGGCTGTGAATTTCATCCACTATCTGTATACTAAACCGATTGTGGATAGCCAGGAAACAGCAAAGGCATTGGATATTCATGTATCCACGGCAAACCGCCTGATAGAGGATTTCATTCGTTTGGACATACTAAAGGAAATCACCGGATACAAACGGAATAAACAGTTTTCTTTCCATAAATATCTCGCCTTGTTTGAGTAGAAACCGACTCCAATAAAGAACATTTTTGGATAGAACTCCTTTTCTTTAGTATCCTGATAGCATCGGAGGGAATATGAGCGAAAAAAAATGGGATACCAAGGATATTATTAACCAGAAAGGAAAGACTGTCCTCATCACCGGTGCCAACGCCGGCATTGGGTTTGAAGCCGCATTGGCTCTGGCACAGAGAGATGCGGAGGTTATCCTGGCCGTCCGGAATCCAGAAAAAGGAAACCGTGCCATGGGTAAAATCCTGGAAAAGTATGGTCCGGCCAAGGTGCGGGTGATGGAGCTGGATCTGGCTAATCTGGAGTCTGTGAAAAACTTTGCCCGTGAATTCACATCGGCCTTTCCCACGTTGAATATTCTCATCAATAACGCCGGGGTCATGATTCCTCCTTTCACCCAAACCGCCGATGGTTTTGAACTACAGATGGGAACCAACCATCTAGGGCATTTTGCCCTCACTGCCCTGCTGTTCCCGACGCTGCGGAAAACTCCGGGAGGCCGGATTGTGAACGTGGCCAGTATGGCCCACAAAAGGGGAAACATTAATCTGGAAGATCTGAACTGGCAAAAACGTTCCTATAACGCTTTTCTGGCCTATGGGGACAGTAAACTCGCGAACCTCCTTTTTACGTATGAACTGGCTCGCCGTCTGAATAAAGCCAATGTGGGAATCCTGAGCGTGGCCGCACATCCGGGATGGTCCGCGACAGAATTGATGCGGCACAATAATGCCTTTGAAATTCTGGCCAGCATGATGGCACAAAGCCAGGAAATGGGGTGCCTGCCCACATTGTACGCTGCCGTAAATCCGGAGGTAAAAAACGGGGATTATATTGGCCCGTCCGGTTTTATGGAAATTAAAGGATACCCCAGAAAAGTGCCCTCGAATGCCGCTTCTCATGATACGGAAAAAGCAAAAAAACTATGGGAGCTTTCAGAGAAATTGACAAATATCCCCTTTTCCGTGTAAAGCCATAAATAATTGTTGTGGGAAAATACCGGAAAAATCCGTCCAATGGATGGCAGGAATGGATGGAAACATCATGGAGAAAAGAAATAGTAGAATAAGCCTCAGGATTTGGTGGGTTCTTACCCTGGCCGGGATGTCCTGTTCCGGCAATGCCTTTTCCACGCTCCTGGGTGATGATCTGGATTCTCCTTATATACAAATCATTTCTCCTGCCTCCAACGCAGAAGGTCTGAATGTGGATACGGTGACAGTCACCGGAACGTATGGAATCTTTATACCGGAGAAAGTCACTCTGTATTATGGCCCCGGTTCTCCCTCCACGGCGGTCACTGCGACCATCCAGACCTCCACCTCCACCTGGGAAGCCACCATTACCGGGTTAACCATTGCCACCTCCTATTCTTTTATGGCACAAGCAACGGACGCCGATGGCAAAGTCATAGAAAGCTCCGTCATATCCGCAAAAACCCGGGATCCCGCCATCGCCATCCTGTCTCCCAATGACGGGGCCTCCATCATCAACTCCGGGGGGGTGAATGTGATTGGAAACTGGCAGTATTTCACTCCAGTGACTGTCACCCTGTATTACGGGACAGACACCAACCCGCTGGATGATGCCTCCGTGGTGGTGGGAAAAAATGATTCCGCCCAAACCTGGAGCCATACATTGGGGGCACTGGCAAATTCCACCACATATTACATCCAGGCAAAGGCCACCAATGCGGCGGCGGAGACCATCCTTTCCCCCGTGCGTTCCTTTACCACAGTGGATCCCACCAATATCCAGTTTACCCTGGTGAATCCGGCGGACGGGGAAACCTTTGTGTCCAATTCCATCACCTTTTCCGGACATCTTTTGTCCATTAACGGTGGTAGCAGCAAAACAGAAAAATTTGAACTGCTGATTGATGGTGCCCCGTATGCATATGTGGCAGGAGATCTGACCATAAAGAAATGCACCACCGCAGACGGGGGAGATGCCGACCAGTATTGTGATGCGTACGGAGCCACCTGTGCCACCGCCACCGATCACACGAACACCGCTTTAGACTGTGACTGCTCCGGGCTGGGCTGTGACTGGTTCATAGACACCTCCGGATTAACCTGGAATACGTGGATGACCATTGGGGGTCGCTTTACGGATGACCTGGCCAATACATACACCAGCAATGCTGTCCAGATCATTTCCCAGCAGAAGCTGAGCTTTGGGGAAACCATCGTGGCAGTCCCGGCGGATGAATCTTTTTCCGGTTATATCAACTACACAGACCTCACAGATCCGGTGATCATCGTGGCCATCAAGCCCAGCGAGGATACGGACAGCTATGTGGATGGAACTCCCGGCGGGGATGAAGACACAGATTCCGCGTTTCCCATTATAAGCCTGGAGAGCGGGAATAAACGCTTCCGGGTTCGCGTGATGAATTCTGACGATGGAGGTGCCCGTAAACGGACAGAAGATGTGTGGTATTTCATGGTGGAAGCCAATACAGCCACCAACCAGCATTATGTCCTTTCCGATGGCAATGAACTGGAAGCCGGGAATATCACGCTGGATAAAGCTAAGACATATAACACATTCCAGACTGTCACCTTTTTGAAACCGTTTTCCGCCGCTCCTCTGGTGTTCACCCAGCAGATCAGTGATGCCAATGGCCGGTTTTTAATCCAGAGAATCCGGAATGTGAGCGTCACCGGCTTTGAGGTTGCGTTCCAACCGGATGATGGGGATCCCGCTCCGGGTAGCGATGAGACCGTTTCCTATGTGGCCGTGGACTTGGTGAATTCCACCGTTTCCGGAAACCATACGTACAGTTATGGAATTTTCAATGGCAAGAGATTTCAGATTGGTCGCAAAGGCCAAATCAATCATTGGAATGGAGGAACGGAAAATGACCAGTTTGCCATGGCACATCTTTATGCCACCCCACTGGTTTTTGTGGGATTGAATACATCCGGCGGAGGAGAGCCGGCTTATGGGAGAATTTACAAATACAATGATGACGGATCCTATACCTGGATATATCCCTTTGTGGAAGATGTGCAGGTTGCAGGACATCTGGATGAGACAATCGTTTATTTTACTGTGGAATCCAATTAAAAAGGGGCATTGCTGCCCCTTGTAAGAAACTTCCGAATGGCAATCGTAACGTTCTTTGATTACAGAGCGTCAATGATTGCGTTGAACGTGGCACTGGGTCGCATTTCTTTTTTTGCTTTTGCATCGTCCGGCTGGTAGTACCCGCCAATGTCCACGGGTTTTCCCTGTGTGGCGTTCAGCTCTTCCATGATTTTCGCTTCGCTTTTTTCCAGCTTTTCTGCCACGGGAGCAAATCTCGCTTTCAGTTCTGCGTCATCGGACTGGGAGGCCAGAGCTTTTGCCCAGTACAGTGCCAGATAAAAATGGCTACCCCGGTTATCCAGCTCATTGACTTTCCGGGAAGGTGCTTTCTCATTTTCCAGGTATCCGCCAATGGCTTCATCCAGAGTTTTTGCCAGCACTTTCGCTTTGTCATTCTTTGCGGTATCATAGATATGATCAAAGGAAGCCATGAGTGCAGCAAATTCACCCATGGAATCCCAACGCAGGTGTCCTTCTTTCAGAAACTGGGAGACGTGCTTGGGTGCGGAACCACCGGCTCCGGTTTCAAACAGACCGCCACCGTTCAGCAGAGGAACAATGGAAAGCATTTTTGCACTGGTGCCCAGTTCCAGGATGGGGAACAGGTCGGTTAAATAATCTCTCAGAACGTTACCGGTCACGGAGATAGCGTCTTTTCCTGCCCGCACCAGTTCCAGGGTCACCTTCATGGCGTCCACGGGAGAAAGAATGCGGATATCCAGGCCTTTGGTATCATGGTCTTTCAGATATTTTTCCACTTTGGCAATAATATTGGCGTCGTGTGCCCGGTTTTTATCCAGCCAGAAAAGGGTGGGGGCTCCGGTGGCTTTGGCCCGGTTCACGGCCAGTTTCACCCAGTCGCGGATGGGGATGTCTTTTGCACGGGACATTCTCCAGATATCTCCGGCTTCCACTTTGTTTTCCATCAGTATCTTGCCGGAAGCATCCACTACGCGGACAGTTCCATCGGCGGGGATTTCAAATGTGGTGGGATGGGAGCCGTATTCTTCCGCTTTCTGTGCCATGAGGCCCACATTGGCCACGTTTCCCATGGTGGCACGGTTGAACGCTCCGTTTCTCTGGCAATCTTCAAAGGTTTCTTTGTAAATGGTGGCATAGCAGCGGTCCGGTATCATGGCTTTGGTGTCATAGAGCTGGTTGTCTGCCCCCCACATCATCCCGCCATCGCGGATCACCACGGGCATGGATGCGTCAATGATGATGTCATTGGGAACATGCAGGTTGGTGATGCCTTTGGAGGAATCCACCATGGCCAGAGGAGGCCGCTTTTTGTATATTTCCGCAATATCGTTTTCAATTTCTGTTCTTTTTGCATCCGGAAGTTTGGCAATCCGGTTCAGGAGATCACCCAGACCAAAGTTCAGATTTACACCAATTTCTTTGAAAGTAGTCGCGTGTTTATCCATCACATCTTTGTAGAAAACGGATACCGCATGCCCGAACATGATGGGGTCAGACACTTTCATCATGGTTGCTTTGAGGTGCAGGGAAAGCAGAATACCGGTTTTTTTGGCTTCTTCAATCTGATCCTCATAAAATTTACGGAGAGCGTTTTTGTTCATGAACGTCGCGTCCAGGACTTCTCCATCGGACGAGGTCAATTTGTCTTTCAATACGGTGGTTTTACCGGAGGTTTCCGCCAGCTCAATGCGGAATTCTGAGCCTTTTTCCACAATCACGGATTTTTCATTGCCATAGAAATCCCCGGAATTCATGTGGGCCACATGGGATTTGGAATCCTTTTTCCATTCCCGCAGTTTCAATCCGGTGTTGGGATTTTTCTGGGCGTATTTTTTTACAGAAAGAGGGGCTCTTCTGTCCGAATTTCCCTGACGCAAAACGGGATTTACCGCACTTCCCAGAACTTTTGCGTACTGGTCATGGATGGCTTTTTCCTGGTCGCTTTTGGGCTCTTCCGGATAGTCCGGGAGATCATAGCCATGAGCTCTCAACTCCTCAATGGCAGCTTTCAACTGCGGCACCGACGCACTGATATTGGGGAGTTTAATCACATTGGCTTCCGGTTTGTCCACAAGCTCGCCCAGGGCGGCCAGATTGTCCGGCATTTTCTGGCTGTCTTTTAATCTTTCCGGGAAAGTGGCAATGATTCTGCCGGAAAGGGAAATATCACTTTCTTCCACTTCGACGTTGGTCCCTTTGGTAAATGCCTGGATAACAGGCAGAAGAGAATAGGAGGCTAAAGCAGGTGCCTCATCAATTTTTGTCCAGATAATTTTTGATTGTTTCATATCTTTTCCTTATGCTAATTTACGATAAGGCAGGGTTTGATGAGAAAATGAGCCGTAAAGAAGTATTTCCGTTTAAAATACCTAAAAAAATCAGAAAATCAATTGACAGAGTCCATTCCTGTGGATATGCGGATGTATGAAACTGGATGTTGTAGAAAGAACGGGTGCGGTTGAAATTCTTATCCATGGTAAGCTGGATTTTGAACAAGTGGATCAGTTTGAAAAAACTTTTACCAATGCGGGACTGGGCACCATGGAAACTGTCATAGGTATGGATTTATCCAATATTGAATATATTGATTCCTCCGGATTGGGAGGGCTGATTAAAGCTCTCAACAATGCAAAAAGCAAAGGCAAGAGTCTGTATCTGTATTCTGCGTCACCCAAGATACAGAGTGTATTTACCATGGCAAGGCTGGATAAGTTTTTTTCCTTTATCTCTCCATCAGAATTCAAAACCCGGTTTCCCACCATGGACGAGGCAGAAATAATGAAAGAAATTGATTCCATCTGAATGAAAACGAATAACTAAAATGAAAAAATTAATACTAACCGGCATTTTTCTGATGTTGGGGATTTTTTCTTCCCTTCCGGCGTTCACCCCGGATTCCGGAAATTTTCTGCTGGCTCCCAACCAATCCCTGCGGTTTTTTTACGGGGATTTCACGGGTGGTGCCAGCATGGACACCCTTTCCGATTTGTCTGAATACCTGAAGCAATTCAATAACACCAATTATGATATCCTCGCTGTGGAATATCCCACCGGACTGGCGGGGGCAAAAATGGGCTTTTATGACCATGGATTTGACATTTTTCTGAATTATCACACAACCGCCCGCCAGAAAGACTTGGGTGGGAGCCGGGAAAACCGCCGTTCTGTGAATACCGGAAACCTTGTTCTGTCCCGCCAGTTTATGTTATTACGGGATCTCTATTCCGGCGTCCGGGTGGAGAGTTTTTTCCTGGATGAAAAGACAACCATTGGGGAGAAATCCATTCTGGTAAATTCGGTGTATTCCTTTATTTCCGGTGAGGAATACAAGGTGCAGAAAAACGGATTGCTGGTCTCATCCGGGGTGTTATATCAATACCACCATCTGGGCATGGGGGTCTATGCCGGTCCTTCTTATCATTACCAAGATGAAACATCCACGGGAGAATGGAAAGCACATTACCATGGAAAGATATACCTGGAAAACTATGCAGTACTGGCTGGCAGACCCCTCTGGATGAAGCCATATCTGGAACTCCGGGAGAATTATTATTCCCAAAACGCCGGGGGCGGGCTGGCTTTCTTTTTTCACCGGGATCTGGAGTTTGACCTTTTTTATGGATACCGGGAAAGCCATGCCCGGATGACATACCAATTCCTGCCCTTTTCCAGTGTATATTTAAAGGCATCTCATGAGACGGACTATAGTAATACCGTTTTCCAGATGGGATTAGTGATTAAATTTTCCGGATTTGGATTTCCGGATATGGTTTTCCCGGAAACGACTTTCCCGGAAGAAACCGCCAAAAAGAATTAAACGGAGAGAAGATGAAAAATATATTATGGACTTTGAGCGGAATTATCTTGTTTTTGGGAATTTCCTGCCGTTCCCATCTGGAATACGCAAATCTGGAGAAAAAGGGCGATGCGGGAATCACAGGAAGCCGGGTTTTTATCTTTCCGGAAATGGATGCAAAACCGGATGCCACCCGCCCAGAATTTTCGGCCAGTTTTTTGCAGGTTATCCGGGAGTCTCTGCTTTCCAGCGGATATACTCTGGTGCAGCCCCTGTCCATCCAATCCACAGATACTGTCCGCAAAAGCGAAGACTTGAATGAATTCCAGTGGTTTTTTAAATCCGGCAGTTATCTGAGAGAAAAAAACCAGTATACAATGGAATGGGATAAGGTGGATCTCTTTATCCAGTCCCGGATTCTGGAATATAAAAGAGGATTTTCTCTCGCATCCGATTATCTGTCCGTGGTGCTGGAAATTTACTCCGTGGACGGAAAACAACTCATCCGCACCATCCGGGTGGAAGGATTCTATGAGGATATAGAGAGGAAAATCCAGATCAGTAAAATCCTGCCTCCTGCACAGACCGCACCATGAAAAGAAAAATTCTCATTGGAATATCTTCCCTGGCAATCCTGTACTCCGGAGCATTGTGGTATTTCTCCTCCCAGATTGTTTCTCCGCCCAAGGGAAAATGCACACAAGAGCATTTCCTGCACTGCGGGGATCCCTCCAGTTTGAATCTTCCCTTTGAAAATATATTCATTACCACAAAAGATATCTCTCCGCTGCCGGGCTGGTTTATTCCGGCAAGAAATTCCCACAAAGCCGTGATCATGGTGCATGGCCATTCCGCCTGGCGTAACGAAGGCCTTCGCTGGGCACCATCTTTGCATAAGGCGGGATTCAACGTCCTTCTGTTTGATTTGCGGCACCACGGAGAGAATCCGGCGGGCCCGGTGAGTATGGGATACCATGAATACAGAGATGTGATAGCCGCAGTGGATTTTCTCCAGAACCAAAAAAAGATGAGTTCCATTGGCGTCTATGGGGTGTCCATGGGCGGGGTGAGCGGAATTTACGCCATGGCCAGGGATTCCCGTATCCAAGCGGGGGTTTTTGAGGCTGCCTTTGCCAATCTGGAAGACCTTCTGGGGGATATTGCGTCCCGGGATTATTATCTCCCCCGGTATCCGGTCATTCCCATGGTGTTGTACCTCTTTGAGAAGCGTTCCGGGGCAAAGGCGGTGGACATTAATGCGGAGAAAATTATTGGTGGAATTTCTCCCCGTCCGGTGTTTATCATCCATTGCGAAAAGGATAACTATATTCCGTATTCCCATGGAGAAAGGCTGTATCAATCGGCCAAGGAACCCAAAAAATTCTGGAACTCCCCCTGCAATAAACATGCCCGTGCTTACCAAGGAGACCCGGCCACAGCGGAAAAATTGGTATCCGGCTTCTTCCGGGAAAACCTGAAATAAGATTTGTCTTTACGGAAGAAATCCATTTTTTTTTGTACTCCATGAACTGGCAGGAAAAGAAAGAAAAGAAAAAGGTCTATGTGGACCCTGCCATTATCCTGGAATTTTTTCTGGGAGGGGCCAAATACAGACGGCTCTTTTCTGATTCCATGATGAAAAAATATGAGTTCCTGATCACCGTAAAAGACTACCAGAAACTCCTGCTGGGATACCATGCCCAGGACTTGAATAATAAAATAAAATTTACCTCCATTGAGGGTCTTTTATCCCTGTATCCCTATCAGGATTCTCCCCAAGCGGACGAATATTTCAAGCATAAAGCTCTGAAAAAATTAAAAAAGAAAAAAAAACACGAATCCTTCATCCACGCCCTGGAGTGTGCTGCCGGCTATATTGAACTTTATATCACGGAAAGTGAAGAATTAATGGAGATTGGAAA
Organism: Leptospira biflexa; assembly: GCA_020720785.1. Lineage (GTDB taxonomy): Bacteria > Spirochaetota > Leptospiria > Turneriellales > DYLW01 > DYLW01. The sequence goes on along the minus strand of DYOA01000050.1, from coordinate 4,584 downwards.
AATAGAATCGATCCAGATAACGGGATTTGATGATCTTTAACGATTGACACCCTGCCAAAAGGCCCATACCTGACCCCCATGGAATTTGAATGGAGTTTTTTTGTCGATCTGGGAATAATTTCCATTGCACTGCTGGCATCCACCTGGTTGCGGGCAAAAAGCCGGTTTCTGCAGAAATATCTGGTTCCCAACGCGATAACCGCTGGTTTTATGCTGATGATTGTTTATAATATTTTTCCGCTGCGTACTGCAGGGATGAAAGATATTATCTTTCACTTTTTGAATCTTTCCTTCATAGCCGTTACGCTCCGCAAATCAGACACCAAAGTTTCCGGCAGGAATATTTTCGCGAATTCACTATCTGTAATATCCAATTACACGGTGCAAGGACTCATTGGTCTGGGATTATCGTTTATTTTTATTTATACCATATATCCGGATCTGTTCCCGGGAATTGGTTTTTGTGTACCCCTTGGTTTTGGGCTGGGGCCCGGACAGGCGTTTGCCATTGCCCATGGCTGGGAACCATTCGGGTTTAAAGGCGGTGGGGATGTGGGTCTCACCTTTGCGGCTATTGGATATCTGTGGTCAATATTCGCGGGAATTTTCATTATGAATTATGGTATCAAGAAAGGCTGGATGAAAGCAAAGGACACAGCAGCCTTTGAAATCCGCAGAAAAAAATCAGGAGTCATAGGAAGAAATGAAACGGCTCCACCGGGATCCCATCTGACAACAGATACGGAAGCGATAGATTCCATGACATTTAACATCGGCATTGTGTTTGCGGTATACTTATTATCGTATCTGTTTCTGCTGGGAATCACTGCTCTTCTGGGAATGCTGGGTAAACTGGGAACAGATCTGGCTACGAATCTGTGGGGAATTTCCTTTATCTTTGCTGCGGTTATTGCCCTTCTGGTAAAAAAGATATTTTATACGCTCAAAATAGAGCATATTATTGATAACGGAAGCCAGTCCCGCATATCCGGTGCGTTCGTGGACATAATGGTAGTGGGAGCCATTGCCGCCATCAGCCTGCTGGTTATTATGGAATACTTTATTCCAATAATTGTGCTATCCTCCGTTGCGGGTATCGCCACCACATATATGGTCTTTTGGATGACACCAAGGCTTTTCACGGATAACCAGTTTTTCCGGGCCATCCTCCTCTTTGGGGCGTTAACCGGGACAATATCCACTGGTTTAGCTCTTCTGAGAGTCATTGATCCGGATTTTGAAACCCCTGCGGCTTCTGACTATATGTATTCTTCCGGTGTAACATTTATTCTGGCCATCCCCTTGATCCTAAGTCTGAATCTGCCGGCTCACGGGTATAAATCCGGGGATCCCATCTACTATGCATACACCATGGCTATCTTTCTGGCCTATCTGATATTTTCCCTCCTGGGGTATTCCTGGATGTCCAAGAAAAGGGCGTTTTACCAACCCTCCAAAATCTGGGTGGCGAACGAACAGCTGTAACGGTATTACCGTTATGGAGTAAGTGCAAAAATGCTTCACGAAGGGATTCCGTGAAGCATATTATTCGGGAAGTGGAACCGCGTTGTAAATCCCTCCGTTTGCGAAATGGGGTAGATTTTGACTCATTATCCTCTCCGGGCGTTAAGATTGGCATTCTCCATATCGATAATGAACTATGTTCTATCTGGAGGATGCCGCCGGAAATCTCACCGATGATCCTTTTAGTGCTTATCATGGTTATCGTGTTAAACTGCTGATAGCAATAGAAAAAAACGGGGTTATCCGCAATAAAAATGAAATTTTTTTGCATACCCGGTACCGTCATCTCCACGATGCGTATTTTGACATTGAAATGGACATCAAAAACCGCCTGCGTGACCAGAGTTATTTCCGCACCAACCGCATTGGCTTTCATCTGGTGCATTATTCTGAATGTGCCACCCTAAATACATTCATGGCTTACCGCATCATACCGCTAAAAAAAAATTCCATGACCACAGAAAATGCTAATGAAAAATCCAATCCTGCCGATAATAATAACGTCAAGCGTTAATTTGTGGTTTTAAGTGGGGATCTCTCCCCACTTTTTTTTTGCCCGGATTCAGGCAGCTTCCAGAGGGGTATCCTGTGACACAAAATGGATATCCGTGATGGCCATGGTTTCGCACGCAAAGCGAAACTGGGATTGCCTTTTTCCCGTTTCATCCTCCCATCGGTTTTGGTAAAAGATACCCACAACCAATACTTCCAGCCCTTTGTGAAGGTGACGGGCGTATTTTTCCGCCAGTTTTTCCCAGAGGACTGCCTCAATAAAATTGGCGTGGCTGCCGTCTTTGTCCGTGGCCTGCGGGGTGTAATACATAAACCGGAATTTCAGCAGTTTTTTCCCGGTTGCAGTTTCCAGTATGGTGGGATCATTGATGATCCTCCCTCTCATTTGTGCTATATTCAGCTTTTCCATTTTTTTCTCCGTACGTTTTTTTGAGCCTTTTTTGTTTTGCTCACTATACTATGAAAATTCAGGCCGATTTTTTTGCCTAAAAAGAATAAAATACTGATAAAATTTTTATTTTTTCAATATTTTTTCAAAAAACCGCCGGATAGGGGAAAGCGAGGGCATTATTTCTTAAAATCTGTCACCGTGATGGTCCCAGCCGCGTTGGGGAGGGTGGCTTTATCCGGGGACAGGGTTCCGCAGACGGTGACGACCGCATTCTGCATTGTCCACAGCTGAGCCTTCTTTTCTCCGGTGAGGATGAATTCCCCTTTCTCTGTGCGGAGGATCAGATGGGTAAAGGGCTCATTCCCCACCACGGCAATTTTGCCGGAGATTTCAATGCCGCCTTTTGCGGGGGCACTGCAGCAGGAGACCGCTCCCATGGTGACAGTCACCATGAATAAAACCACTGCGGAGGCGAATATTTTCTTCATATTATTTCCTTTCATGGGGCTTACGGGGTGACCACTACGGTCAGTTTGACCCCGGTGGGCAGGACAATGTTTTCCTGCGTTAAAACAGAAGCATTTGCCAAGGTATCATTCGCTTTGAATTTATGGATCACATTGGAATATGCCCGGATGGTGGCCGGCGGGGTGGAATAAATCTTGGTAGTTACACCCAGATTGGCATTTATGGGAGGGTTCACCGTGTCTGTGGCATCACCCCATACCTCCACCGCCTGCAGATCCCCCTGTGCAATAAAACCAAATCCGGGGGCATAATTTGCCTTTGCATTGCCCAGCTCATCATCATTCATCGCGAATGTGGTACCCCAGCGGGAAAAGGCGGTCTGCCAGGTGTCTGTATATCCGGCAAGGACGATGGCATCCTGCACGGCGGCCATGTTATTCTGCGTGGAAGTCAGAAGATGATGGATGAACCCCGGATACTGCCGGGCCATAAATCCGCCAAAGGAATAGGATGTGGCATAGGAGTCCTGCCAGCCGGTACAAGCCGTAGTCCCGGAACCGGAGTTCCAGATGGTCAGGTTACAATTGGGATTTTGTACATACCTGGCCAGCCGGCTGCCGCTGCCAAACGCAGGACCGGTGCCGGCTCCTCCCACCACTGTGGCCACCAGGTCTTCCACCGTCATGGAGGCCATCTCATTCATCCAAGTGGGGGAATTCACCCCTCTTTTGATGGTTCTCTGGTAAAAGTGGATCATGTGCTGGAATTCATGGGCCAGGGTTCCGTTTAATTTCTCCACACCGGATGCTCCTGATTTATATGTGGGTGCATCCATAAAAAAGACCAGGGCCTCATTGCTGGCCGCAAAAGAGGATTTCATATAATTGTTCGCAGACCAGTAGTAGCCCAGAATACCCCATGGTTGTCCATCCGGGGTGATATCATAATACACAATATGCACATCGGTTTCTGTGGAGGCCAGGAGGTTGGAATAGGGCTGGCTGCCCCATTCCGCCCCGGCAATATCCCGCACCATTTTATAGATGCTATTGGCATATTCACCGGAGGTACAGGAGCCACCGTTGATGACATTACAACCGTTGAATTTTTCCATTACGGCGGCTTCAGATCCAACCATTGTACTGCCATTTTGTATCCATACATAAACCTTATTCCCCGCATAGGTGGTGGCATACGCCCGCAACGTGGTGGCCACGGTATTATAATTGGAATCCGTCCAGTTGCGGGTGGTGCTGCCCACGGTCACGGAGCCCATATTGTACTGCGGGCTCTGCGGCGGCGGGGCTTCCCCCGGAGCGGGCAGAAGAAGAGGAGGACGCAGGGAAGGATCATTATTGAATTGGGTTACCCCGTCCGGAACCGGAGGATGCAGGGGATTTTCCTCCATGGAAGGGGAAAACTGGATGTCCGGCATCATCTGTGGGGACACCCCGGAACCACTCCCCATGGCCAGGCTCTTGTCACTTTCGGTTACATTGGAATACACAAAATACATATTATCCGTATCCAAAACCCCGCCGGATTCATTTTTTATATAAACCGTCATGGGGGTATCACAATTGGCCTCTTTAGCAAAGTGCTTTGTTGTAGCGTCAACAGACACCACCGGGGTGCAGCCGGAATCCACTACCCCCGCCGGAAGGGTGGTCTTGGAATCCCCTTCATCC
>DYOA01000049.1:4648-14813 GCA_020720785.1 Leptospira biflexa | reverse complement strand
CAATAATCAAAATCAATAGTCAAATTTTTATCGTGGGAGGTAATTTTTAGAGGAACCCTTAAAGAAAATCCTGGGGAAAGGAGCCCGGAATTTATAAACATTCTAAATTTTTACCAATTATAAAATTCTTGACAATCTAACTTCCCATGCTATGCTATCCGCAACGAATGGCCATTATGGGCTAAAAAACTAAAAGGAGTGAACAATGAAAAAGAAAATTGCAGTACTATTAGGTTTTTTTCTGTTTGCCGGTTCCATCTTTGGAGCCAAATTGGAACAGGAAGTGGAAAGAAATGTGTTCTGGGGACGGCTTAATTTCCAGGCAAAAAATGTTTATGATAAATTTGGGATATATGCGATGCTGGGTTCCCGGAATAATCTGGGTACTCCAAAAATCACAACCACGAATACAACAACAAATGTTAAAACGGAAACTCAGAATCTGGAGAATATGGGAAGCTGGCTGAATGAGGCGTGGATTGGCCCCATGTACAACACCAAACTGACACCCAAATTCATGTATGTGGGGATTCTGGCCTACCGTCCGCAGATGTGGTACTATGGGGATGCGGAAAAATTTACGAATAAGGATTATTCTCTTGATGCGGTAAAAAACGATAATAAAAACTACTACGGAAAGGAGCATGTCCGGCAGACTGTGGATTTTAATAATAATTTTATCTACAATCTGGGACCGGTTAAGTTGAAATATCGCTTAATTCTTTGGAATACTTTTGCTTATACAGACGGAACAAAAGATGTGAAAGACACCACAAAAGAATATGAATGGGCTAATGAGCTGATCAACAGAAATTTGATTGGTATTACCGTACCCATCGTTAAATGGCTGGATGTGGTTCTGGAAGAAGAAGTATTTCTGAATCTGACTCCGGAAGCGGAAGAGGGGGATCTCACATTCCAGAAAAACCTGGTTTGGGCAGGATTTGATGTGAAGCCCGTTAAAGGAGTGAACATATCCCTGAGATATATAAATATGATCACTTTTGCAGAAGGGGATGCCAGTGCAGATTATCTTACTGACACCAAAAAAACCGTAACGGATCACTATGCTTTTGCCCAGGTTACTTATGTCATGGACATGAAAGGCGATAAAAAAGCTAAAGAAATGATGGACAAAGCAAAAGAAAGCGATGAATATAAAGACACAGAAAAACAAGCAAAAGAAAAAGCAGAAACAGAAAAAGCCAACGCAGAAAAAGTGAAAGAAGAAAAAGGCCTTTAACGATTTTATAGGTTTTAATCGATTTCTTTTGGATTTCACTAAAACCCATGGAATAGCTTTTCCATGGGTTTTTTTTTCCGATAATAAACCATGAAAAAAAAGCGGTTTTTCTCCCCCCGGGGCGTGGGTTACGTGTTCCCGTTCTTTTTGGCTATCCCAATCCTGTTTTCCGGCATGGTGATTTTCTTATCGTATGCTTATACACAGGAATTGCCATTCCGTATCCAGCCAGCCCGGAATATTGGGAAACCGCTGAATTCTCCTTATAATGATTTTGCCCCGTCCCTGAACCCGGCCCAGGATGAAATCTATTTTAACCGCAAGGTAACCGGATACACAGACATCTATTTTTCCCAAAAAAAAGACAAAAAATGGGCAGAGCCTGTTCCCGTGTTGCGGATAAATTCCCCTTATAATGATGAGACTCCGTTCATTACCCGGGACGGGGCTTTTCTGCTTTTTGCATCAGACCGGGACGGCAGTATCACCACGCCGCCCAATGAGCGGGGTGCTTATGGGATTTCCTTTGATCTGTATATCACCCAGAAGACTTCGGACGGCTGGGCAACCGCCATTCCGCTGCCGGGAGATGTGAATACCGCTTTCCATGAAAGAGCTCCTTCCTTTGGTTGTGACGGAAAAACCCTGTATTTTACCCGCTGGCCTTTTGGAAAGCTGGAGGATGCAAAAATTATGGCCGCCACTCTGAAAAATGGTGCCTTTGTGGATGTCCGGGAGCTGCCGCCTCCCATCAACACGGAATACAGTGAAACCGTTATCTATCCGTCTCCCCGGAAAGGCATTTTCTATTTCACCTCCAACCGCAAAGGGAGCTTGGGCGGCTATGATATTTTCCGGGTAGAATATAAAGACGGAAAATGGGGAGAACCGCAGAATCCGGGGGACGCCATCAACAGCCCGTACAATGAAGCCTTCTTCAGTCTGGTGGGGGATGACATTTATTTTTCCTCCAATCGCAAGGATTCCTTGGGCGGATTTGATATCTACAGCTCAGAAATTGAGAGCCCTTTTATTATCATACGATTAGTGGATGAAAAAACCCAAAAGCCGATGACGGGAACACTTTCCGGAAACATGGAAACAGATAAAAAAATATCCCTTCCGGAAGTCAGCGTCCCGGAATCCGGCTACCAGTTGGAGTATCCCGGAAACGCCGAAAAAATTACATTCCTTGCATCCGCAAAGGGTTATCTTCCGGAGGAAAAATCCATCGACCTGAAAAAATGGAAAGGGGAGGTTGTCTCCATTCCCCTGAAAAAGACGGAAGAGGGAGACAATAAATTCACCGTAAGAGAAATTCATTTTTCCTCCAATTCAGATACAATAACAGAAGAGTCTTTTGTATACCTGAACGGTGTGGCATCCTATCTCCGGGAAAATCCGGATATTTCCCTGAAAATCATCGGCCATACAGATCTGCATGGGGATGCCCGCTACAATATGGAGTTGAGTCTGCGACGGGCAAAAGCGGTGAAGGCATACCTTGTCCGCAAAGGAATTTCCGCTGGCCAATTGCAGACGATGGGAAAGGGATTTTCAGAACCGGTGGAAAAAAGAAAAGGGGAACCATCCGATTCCAAAAACCGCCGCACGGAGTTTGAGATTTTGAAAAATTAATCTTCTTTGATGATACTGCGATAAATATCTTCAATTTTCGCCATGTCTTCTGCGGGATTCTCCGGAAAGGATGTGGAATTGGAAGCAGCCTGCGATGGATTTCTGGCCCCGGCAATGGTGTGGATAAATGGATGAGAATCCAGAGTCCACCGCAAGGCAAGTTGGGACAATTCCATCCCGTATTTTTCCGCAATGGGACGCAGGGAATCTGTGAAATGGATGATTCGGGACAAAAGCGGTTCCTGGAAATATTTATTTTTTTTCCGCCAGTCTCCATCGTCCAGAGAGTCCACGTTTTCCGGAGAAAATTTTCCGGTTAGAAGTCCCGCCTGCATGGGGGAGTATGCCAGAAAGCCAATCCCGTTTTCCTCCAGAAACGGGAGTATTTCCCGCTCCACATAGCGGTTCACCAGCGAAAAGGGGGATTGGAGAGATGCCACCGGAGAAACTTCCATGGCCGCCCGGATTTCCTCCAGATTGTAATTACTCACCCCAATGAAACGGACTTTCTGTTCCTCCTGCAGGTGGGTCATTTCTTCCCAGCTTTTCTGGATGGGGACATTTTTATCCGGCCAATGGATTTGGTACAGGTCAATATAATCCGTCCGCAGGCGGCGCAGGCTTTGCTCCACTTCAGAGCGGATGGAAGCAGGAGAGGAATCCCTGCGTACATTGCCGGAATCATCCCACCGGAGCCCGCATTTGGTGGCAATAAACACGGAATCTCTCTGCCCGTGCAAAGCTTTTGCCAAAACTTTTTCTGATTCCCCCAGACCATAGACAGCCGCCGTGTCCACCCAGTTGATACCCATCTCCAGGGATTTCCGGATGGCGGCAATGGAATCTTTCTCCTCCTGCTGACCCCATCCATGCTGCCAGGGGCCACCCATCGCCCAGGTGCCCAGCCCGATTTCTGTCAGCAGCGGGCCATTTTTTCCCAATTGTCTTTTCTTCATAGAAATCTACTTATCTGTTCCATGGTCCAGTCCGGTTTTTCAAAAGGGAAAAAATGGGTGATCCCCGGAAAGGTTTCATGGGTAGACAAAGGGTTCCCGGCAATAATCCGCCGGGCGGTGGAACGCGGGCAGACATCGGAATGATCCGGGGTGAGGATATGCACCTCAGGCTGGATTTTCCGCAGGCGGAACAATATATTCCGGAAGGAAACAGAATTGAATATTTTTGCCTCAATGCGGGGATCCAAAGCCAGACTCACCTCCCCCTCAGGGGTGTCCGTGAACGCAGAAGCCAGATAATCCTCAAAGATGCCGGCATCCCAGTCCCGGAATGCGGGGCTCTTCCGGTATGCCTTCCGGACGATCTCCCGGCTCTTAAAGCGGGTTCTCCTTTTTATGGCTCCCTTTGCCAGAGGGGTTTGGAAAACCTTTCCGTACAGCACATAGGCCAGCTTTAGCACCACCGGATCCAGGGCAATAATTTTATGAAATAATTGCGGTTTCAGCGAAGCGGCCAGAAGGGAGCTCCCTCCTCCCAGGGAATGGCCAATGGCGGTAACCGGAGCCAGATTCTGGCCTTCAATAAAAGCGATGATCTGATCCCGGAAAAGCAGCCACCCTGTGTACCCATCGTTTTCCAGGGAACCTTCGCTTTTTCCATGTCCCCAGAAGTCCATTGCGTACACATTGAAACGGGCGGAGAGGTTTTTCAGATACCTCCGGTACGTGTACGCACTGTATCCATTCGCATGGGCCAGGATTAGATTGGGTTTTTCCGGAGAATTATTTTTATGGGAAAGATAGGAGATCCTTTGGTTTCTGAACATAAACTCAGAGGTCATAATGGATTCATTCATTGTCCCCGAAAATTTCAACGCGGAGTCATCCGTAAAGCGAGTTTTCCTACTTCTTCAGCATCTTTTCCAATGTATCGATCATTTTCAGAGTGGGCTCGTGGTCCGGCTGGGATGCACGGGCACGGCAGTACATTTCCAGAGAATTTTCCTGATCACCCTGGCTCAGATAACTTTTTCCCAGCAACCGGTATGCTTCCGGACGCCCGGATATGTCCGTTGCCTGCTTCAGATAGCGGATTGCCTCTGAAACCTGCTCATTTTTAAAGGCGATAACTCCCTTATAGTATAAATAATAAAAATTCTGCTTATTTTCCAGCGTTTCCAGAATTTTTTCAGCATTTCCCATTTCTTTTTTCTCAATTTTCTGGATGACCAGAGAAATAATATTTCCATGGTTTTCCTCCTTCTCAGGGGAAAATCCATGTGTAATGGATATTTTCAGAAATGATAAATCATCAATGATTATTCCTTTTTTCTTTAAATGTTCCTGCATTCTGGTCAGATCCCCCTCGCATATTTCCGTGACGGAAAGGATCATTTTCTCATCATCGTTAATCTGGGTTATATCCTTTTCATCCTCCCCCAGAAGAATATCATCCCGCCCATCGGAACCACAGATAATCTCATCGCCCTTATGCATTTTAAATTTAAAAATCAGGGGGATTTTTTTCACTGGCATCCCCAGTTTTCCCACGGATATCTCATTTTCCAGAAATGTGGCCTTTTTATCTCTGTATAAAATGGAATATGGATGCTCCGCATTCCAGTACAGCATATTACCATTCTTTTCATTGATCAGACCCAGAACTCCGGAGACCATCATGGAACCGTCAAAGGATTCAAATACCCTCTGGAGTTCCTGATAAGTATCCTGCATCCATTCCTCCGGTTTGATTTTCAGAATTTTTCCATCGGCTGCGGAGCGGGACATAATCCCATTTAACAGGGCACCCATGACCAGAGCTCCTCCCGCCCCCTGCATGGATTTTCCCATCGCATCTCCGTTAAAAAACATAACATAACGTTTACCGGAAAAATTCAGATTTCCGGTAACAATTAAATCCCCTCCCAGATGAGAATGTCTTCCCTTGTAATTGAACTTTTTCTTCTGATCCAGGAGATAATCCGTTTTGATGTCCTCGCTGACATTCCGGTTCCGGAGCAGCGGATTCATAATGAGGGAGGTCAGAAAATAGTCCCCATCCTGCTGGTTTTTCAGCCCCTGTACATTCTTCAGACTTTCTTCCAGCTCCAGGGTCCGGACTTTTACCAGCTCTTCCAGATGACCGGCATAACTTTTTATTTCTGTGATCATGGTATTAAATGAATTCGCGAGAGTGCCAAATTCATCATGGGATTTTATTTCCACCTGAACATTGAAATCTTTTCTGGCCACCGATAGAGCCGCTTTGTGGAGTTTGCGGAGCGGACGCGTAAACCAGTTTGCCATGAGAGTGGAAGCAATTCCAATGATGAGAAATCCCGCAATGATGATACTCCAGGCAATCCATTTAAGTTTATTAATTAAATTGAGTTCCGAATCCACTCCAATGTCCAAACCCATGACCGCTATCAAATTATTTTTCCTATCCAGAATGGGCACAAAAGCGGAATACCAAACCCCCCATGCGTCACGGATATAACCATCTGCCTGGGTAACTTCTTTCTGCTTAAATGCCTTTTTCAGGGCAGGCTGTCCATCCGTATTATACAGCAAACCGGCGTGGCAACCTTGTTCCTCTTCATCTATTTTTCCATTCTTATTCTCATCAATTTCTTCATAATCTGCGTCAGCGATAAATTTCACCACCGTAAAATCTTTGGATTCCGGAATGGCGACCATTATATAAACAAAGCGGATTTCGGGTTGATCATCTTCTGTGGGGGATGTTTGTGCAAAAATTTCCGGATAATAGGCATTTTTTCTTGATGCAAATTTTATGGTCCTTAATTTTTGAATAATATTTTTGAAAGCCGGGGATTTATGAATTTCTTCAACGGAATTCTCATTCAGCCCATCCGAATACTCCCCATCCTTAATTCCAGATATTGATTTGCTGTCCCTGTTGATTGCATATTTTTCTATCAAAGCATCAATGGTGCGTATATCATTTCTTTCATTTTTCTGGAACAGTGCAGACCCCGTTTTTCCGATATCCGTGAGCCTTTTGCCCATCATCTTCCATACCATGGAATTTACGCTATTATAAAAATAATATATTCCTCCACTGATTGCCAGAATGGAAATAACCGACATCAGCAAACCAACCTTAATCCCAAAAGAAAAATGTTTTTTTTTCATGCCCCCACCCTTACCTACAAGGATATTTCTTGTATTTAGCATACAATATATTATCCTCTTGGTAATAAACATCTATCCCCCACCAAATATCTCCGGAAAGGGGAACAATAAGTTCCCAAATATCATAAATATGCTTTCCTGCCACGTCAATTAAAATATATAACTAGAGTGAGTATTTACTGAATCGCATTCCTATGGAATTTCCTGTGCGTGGGAGAACATTAAATACAACATAATCCGCAATCGTCCATTGAATGAGACATAATGGACCCGCACGATGTTTGGGACAGAATATGGCCACCCTCCCCCGGATTTGATAAACTCGGACGGGCAGTCAGATTTATCCGGTATTTTTTTCAATAAAACGCAAAGAATCTCCACCAAAACCGGACTTGAAAAAATTTGTTGAATCCAGAAAAATTCAGTAATCCCAACCCCGCTCCGGCGGGGTTTTTCCCCTTAAAATAGACAGAATCCATCGGCAGGAAAGGGGGATCACCCAAAATTCTTCATCCGGAAACGAGCCGGGGAAACAAACCCCATGGCCCATCCCCAAAAACTGCCCTCCGCCGGATAGAATAAACTCTTGACGGGCAGTCAGATTTATCCCTTTTATCCGGAAGCCTTCTTTCTGCGTTTTTACGCATCCTAACGCTCAAATCGGGTCCAAAGAAAAAACATGAAAACATTTGATGAGTTTGGGTTAGACGACCCGATATTAAAAGCAATAAAAGAATTGTCCTTTGTGGAACCCACTCCGGTGCAGAAAAAAGCAATTCCCTTTATTATGGAAAATGACCGGGACATGATTGCCCTGGCCCAGACGGGAACTGGAAAGACCGCTGCTTATGGTCTTCCCATCATCGCGAATATTGCAGAAGAGGAAAAAATACCCCAGGCACTGGTGCTGTGCCCCACCCGGGAGCTGTGCATCCAAATTGCCAATGATTTCCGAAATTTTTCCCGGTACATACCGGGAATTAAAACCGTGGCCGTCTATGGCGGTGCGAATATGGAAACCCAGATACGGGATATCAAAAACGGAGCCCATATTATTGTGGCCACCCCCGGCCGAATGCTGGATATCATACGCCGGAAAAAAGTCAATATTAACCGGATTGGTGTTCTGGTTCTGGATGAAGCGGATGAAATGCTGAACATGGGATTCAAGGAAGATCTGGACGCCATTCTGTCCCAGACTCCTGATGATAAACAGACCCTTCTTTTTTCCGCCACCATGCCTCCGGAAGTTGCGGAAATTTCCCTGAATTACATGGTGGATCCATACCAGATCCTCATTGGCCAGAAAAATGCAGGATCGGCCAATGTGAGCCACCAGTATTTTCTGGTGAAAAACTCGGATAAATACGCCGTCCTGAAACGGATCGCAGATGTTAATCCGGATATTTATGGAATTATTTTCTGCCGCACCCGGATGGAGACAAAAGAGATCGCGGAAAAACTGGGACAGGATGGATACAACGCGGACGCTCTGCACGGAGATCTTTCCCAGGCACAGAGGGATCATGTTATGGGAAGATTCCGTGCCAAAAAACTCCAGATGCTGGTGGCCACAGACGTGGCTGCACGCGGAATTGATGTGGAGGATCTGACCCATATTATCCACTTTAGCCTTCCGGAAGATCTGGACATTTACACCCACCGTAGTGGACGCACCGGACGTGCCGGGAAAAAAGGAAAATCCATCGCTCTGGTGAGCTGGAAAGAAAAGGGTAAAATTAACCGCCTGGAAAAAGTGATCCAGCAGAAATTTGAAATAATGGAAATCCCCTCCGGAGCCCAGATCTGTTCCGTCCAGCTTTTTCACCTGATTGATAAAATGCAGAACGCCCATGTGGATCATAAGAAAATCGCACCGTTTATGGACGATGTGATGGAAAAACTGGGGGAATTTTCCAAAGAAGAAATTATCAAGAAATTTGTCTCACTGGAATTCAACCGCTTCCTGGACTATTATAAGGAAGCAAAAGATATCCAGTCCGATGTGGAAAAAAACAGGGGAGAAAGCAGTGCCCCCCGCCATAAACGCCCCGGGAACGGGAGAAATGGCGACCGCCGGCCTGGTGGATTTTCTTCCGGCTTCCCCAAATCCGGCAAAACAGATGATAGGAAGAAACCGGGGGGACGTAGCCGGAATAAATCTGCCCAGAACAGGAAAAGACCAGCCGGACGGGATTAGAACCATCCCCCCCCAAAAAGCTTTACACGGATAACCGGATTCTTTTGCTGATCGCACGAGGAAAAAAATGACATTAGAGCAAATGCAAACGGCCATTGAGGAAGTATATGAAAACATCCAAACCCAACCGGAACGCGTAAAAGCCACGGAAATAAAAGAGGCGGTGGAGGAAACCATCCGTCTTCTGGATACTGGCCAAATCCGGGTGGCCAACCCATCGGGTAGCGAAGATGGGAAATGGACAGTCAATGCCTGGGTCAAAAAAGCCATACTGCTGTATTTCCGCATCCGGGAAATGAATGTTATCAGTGCCGGCGATATGGAATACTGGGATAAAATTCCCCTCAAAAAAAGTTATGATACGCGCAAGGTACGTGTGGTTCCGCCCGGGGTTGCCCGTTACGGATCTTTCTTGGAGCCGGGTGCAGTGATGATGCCAGCTTATGTAAACATTGGGGCTTATGTGGGTAGCGGAACCATGATTGATACCTGGGCCACTGTGGGAAGCTGTGCCCAGATTGGGAAAAATGTCCATCTCTCCGGAGGGGTGGGAATTGGTGGCGTACTGGAGCCTCCCCAGGCCGATCCAGTCATAATAGAAGATAATGCATTCATTGGATCCCGGTGCATCATTGTGGAAGGCATGCATATCCGGCGGGGAGCTGTTCTGGGTGCCGGTGTGGTCCTCACCTCCAGCACAAAAATAATTGACGTAACCCAAAAAAATGCGGAAATCATCAAAGGGACAATCCCTGAAAACGCTGTGGTGATCCCGGGTAGCATACCCAAAGAATTCCCCGGCGGAGTCTACCATGTGCCGGCCGCTCTGATCATTGGAAGAAGAAAACCCAGCACGGATTTGAAAACGTCCCTAAATGACGCCCTGCGGGATTTTGATGTGAGTGTGTAAGAAAATTAGCGACGCAGGGATTCGAACCCCGGACACACGGATTATGATTCCGTTGCTCT
>DYOA01000049.1:0-4588 GCA_020720785.1 Leptospira biflexa | reverse complement strand
ACCTGCGACCTTTGGGTTATGAGCCCAACGAGCTACCAACTGCTCTACCGCGCGGTGTTGGGTGCCATGGTTTTACTTTCACTCACACGGTCAAGGATTTTCTAATTTGGAGAGACCAACAAGGAAAGGTAAGAACGTTTTTCCCTGTAAAAGCCGGAAAGTTCGTAGTGTGCAATTGTTTTCTCCAGCCGGTTTTCCCCATCTTTCTGCGAACCCGGCTGCCCGCCTGGATTCTCCCCGGAATCGTCGGAAGGAATCAAAAGCTCCATCTCCAGAAAATAGCCCAGATGCTCCACCGCATCCAGGGAAAACGTGGGCTCCTCCCCGGAATTTTTCAGCTCCATCCGTATTTTTTTCACGCTATTGGACGGAAAAAAGCCCAGATGGGAAAACACGTCCCATATCTCCGGCGGGGCAGGAAATTCAATCTCTTCCCTGGATTTGAACCGGGTGGATTGATTGGAGCTTTTATACGTCAGAAGGGATTTTTCCGTCTCCAACCGATGGGTTTGTGGATGGAATAATCTTTCCTGCCGGTTGCGTAAAACCTGGTCAGTGGCTTTCATGTCGATGGGTTTGGAATTGAAATAAATATCTTTCTGGAGCAGAATTTCCTTAACGGAAATATTCCGGAAAATCTCCGGAAGCATCCCTGAAAATTCCATCATCAGCTTCCGGAAAAAATCTCCGTCCGGGGTCTCCGGCAGAATCAGTTCTTCTCTTTTTAAGAGGAGTTTGGCCTCCAGTTCAATCATGAAAATATCTTTTCCTTACAATCTATTTCCGGAAAGACTGGATCAATTCTTTGAAGATATTCAAACCCCTTACTAAAATATCCTCTTTCTGGGCATAGCTGATGCGGACGGTATGGGCATTCTGGCTGAAGATATATCCCGGCACCAGAAGCAGTTTTTCCTCAATGGCCCTTTTCACAAAGTCCATTCCATTCACCGGAACCGTTGGAAAAATATAAAATGCCCCGTTGGGAGAGGTAAATTCCGTCACTCCCTTCATGGCATCTTTCACCATCTGGTTTCTTTTTTTCATTATCTGGAATTCCTTCTCCAGGGGAGTTTTCAATGCGGTGATGGCGGCCCATTGGGCGGGTTGCGGAGAACAAACCACGGAGTACTGCTGCAGGGTGGCCATATTATTGATTAATGCGGCGTTTTTTTCGGAAGCGGCGGCATAGCCCACCCGGAGTCCGGTCATCGCATGGGATTTGGAAAACCCATTAAACAAAAGAAGATTTTCCGGAAAAATTTCCGCCATGGATATGTGACTGCCCTCATAGACCAGTTTTTCATACAGCTCATCCGCAATCACCAGTGCGTCGTGGGCACGGGCAATTCTCGCAAGGCTTTCCAGTTCATCCCGGGTGAATACTTTTCCAGTGGGATTGGAGGGATTGGAATAGATGACCGCCTTCAAACGAATCTTTTTATTTTCCGCCCACTCATTGGCCGCATCAGGCGTGAAATTTTCTGGCAGAAAATGTATATTCAGTTTATGATACCGTGCCAGACCTTCATAAATCAGAAAATACGGGTCCACCAGCAGAACATCATCTCCTTCATTGAAAATACTCTGGAACGCAAAAAAAATGAGAGAAGCCACCCCGGCGGAGACAATGACATTTCCCGGAGACACGGAAAATTTATTTTCCGTTAAAAGCTTTTCTGCCAGAGCCTCCCGTAGTGGCAAAATCCCCTGCGTGGGCGTATACGAATTCTGGTTCCGGGAGATGGCTGCCACCAGACTTTCTTTTACAGCTTCCGGTACGGGATAATCCGGCTGGCCGATGGATAAATCCACGGGATCCTGGATTTTCCCCGCAAGATCAAACACTTTACGGATTTCACTGGCGTTGATGTTGGACATATTCCGGGAAATGAACTGCTGGATATCTTTCATTTTTTCTCCAATTTATGTGATCATTCAGAAAATAATCCCGGGCGGGGATGTCAAATACTTCTTGAAATGGGCAATGCACAATACAAGAATGGCCCAGATGATTCGGAAAATCTGCGGGATTAAAAACACTTTAGGGAGAATTCTCATCGGTATGGGTTTTCTTTTTCTCATGACATCAGCCAGCGTTGCACAGGAAACGGAAGATATCCCGGAAGACCACATAAGCAGCGATGACACGGAGAATCCCCCGGAAGAAGAGGATGAAAATGATGATGAGGATATAACAGAAGAAAAAAAAGAACCAGTTTTCCAATGGCAACTGAAACCTGGAGAGACTCTGGAAATAAAAAAAACATCCCGCCAGTTGATCAAGCTGAACGCGGACAAGATTGAAAGAGAAGTGGTACACAGGGTTATTCTGGATGTGGAGGAGGCTACGGAAGACGGGTATAAACTGGATGCAAGATTTTACTCCAAATTTTATTACCGGGAGAAAGAAAAATCGGACATGGTTTATAAGGAAGAAGAAACCCACTCTTCCCGCTTTGTCCTGAACAAAAACGGTATCCTGGATGTTCCGGATAAATTCTACATGCCCAATGTGAGAAATATTCCCTTTTTTCCGGAAGGACAGGAACTCCAGCCGGGGGCAACCTGGGACGGGGATGGGCTGGAAATAATGGAATTTCATGAAAAAATAAAAGTCCTCTTCAATGTGCAATATGAATACGCTGGAAAAGAAACCCTGAAAGGCGGAGAACTGGACGGGACATTTGTGCATAAAATAATTTTTCGTTACCCCATTCAATATGATGCAAAATCGGACCACAAGGATGAACCGCAGAAAATAATGGGTTTCAATACCGGCGTTCTCTTCTGGAGTGAAGAGCTCCACATCCCCTACCTGGTTATAGAAAACTATAAACTGGCGGTGATGATGAAAAACGGGGATACCACTGAAATCCAGATTAGAAGTAAAGCCATATATTCCCGAATCCCTGCCCAGAAAATTGACGATATACAGGAAGAGCTGGCGGAAAAAAATAAAGGAAATGAGACTCTAATACCCCACCAGAAAGACAAAGACGGAAACCTGAGGATTACCCTCCCGGGCGTTCAGTTTGAGCACAATTCGGCCGCATTGTCTCCGGAAATAGAAAAAATCCTGGATGAAATCCATTCCATTCTGGAAAAATATGAAAATGTCCAGCTACGGATTGCGGGGCATACAGATTCCACGGGCGAAGCGGATTATAACCTCCGGCTGTCAGAAAACAGAGCAAAAAATGTAGCCGAATATATGATTTCCCATTCCGGCATTCCACGGGAAAATATCTCTTATGAAGGGAAAGGACATAAAAAACCGGTAGCGGACAATTCCACTCCAGCGGGCCGGGCAAAAAACAGAAGAGTGGAAATTATAATTCTGAAAAAATAAGAGGCTTACTTTCTGTTATATTTGCGGTTGAATTTATCTACCCTGCCGGCAGTATCCAGAAGTTTTTGCTTTCCGGTAAAAAATGGATGACAACTGGAACAAATTTCAACGTTTAAATTCGGCGTGGTGGATCTGGTATGGTATTCCGCACCGCATACACACTTAATGATTGTGTCAACATAGTCAGGATGAATATCTGGTTTCATGGATTCCTCAAATCCAGAGAATATTAACCGGATGTACCGTCAATTTTTATTCCATTTTGTTTTAGCCAGGATTTCACTGAGCCTGTTATATGGATTTTTTTCCATGTACTCACGGAAACTTTTATCCGCTTCTTCGGTTTCATTCTTATGGAGATGCAACATTCCTTTATAGTAGGAATTCTCCGGATGGTCAGGATATACACTTTCCAATTTCTGGTAATATTCCAGGGCTTTTTCCGGGTTTCCATTCTTCAGGTGGGCCAGTATCAAATCCTGGAGACTCCATACGTGTGCGTAGTCGTTGGCGAGGGCTTTGGATAAATCCGCAAACGCCTCCAACTTCTCATCGCCAATATCCTGCTGGCGGGAAATCCCCAGGTAATACCAGGTATCCCGGTCATCCGGTTTTAATTTGGTCGTGATAAAAATAAAAAATTTATTCGCTTTTTCATAATTCCCCTTCAGCATCAGAACCACTCCCAGTGATCGAAAAGCCAGATAGTTATTTTTATTTAGATTATAGGAGAGCACCGCCATCTCTTCTGCTTTATTCAGCATTTCCGCGTTCCCGGCATACTCCAGATTTTTATAGTAAAGATGACAGTATACTTCACTCAGATATGCGTACACATTGCTGTTGGTTTTTTTTCCCGCCACCATGTTTTCCAGCATCATTCGTGCCTTAATATATGATTCCGTGGTTTTTTTGCCTAATTCTGTTTTTACGGCAGCTAATTCCATTTCCACCGGATTGGAAGACTGTGCACCCACCGGAAGCGATGTGAATGCCAACAGGAAAACCCCCGCAACGGACAGGAATATTGATTTAATTTTGGCCAGGTTCATAATTTATGATCGACCATAATGAAACGGGAATAAAGTGTAAACCATTATTCCACGATGCGGGTTAGGATAGACGCCTAATTCAAGTAATAAGTGCAATACCCAGAGGCCTCACTCAAGTTTAGGGAATCTAACACCACAAGCATTCAGATTAAAATTTGAAGCTGAGAATGCAAAAAGAGGTTTA
>DYOA01000048.1:5797-15020 GCA_020720785.1 Leptospira biflexa | reverse complement strand
CACCTGTTCGAATCGCCGGTTCATTTCCTCTTGGAGTTGCTCGATTCTTTTATCCGTCTGTTCAAAGCGTTTTTCCACCTGCTCAAACCGCTCATCCATCCTTTTAAAGCCAGCAATCATCAGTTCCCGCTGGTTTTTCAATTCCTCTTCCACCCGGATGATACGCTCCCGCATTTCTATCTCGTACCGCATGGTGAAGATTTTGGTATCAGGATTTTGTTCCAATATCTGACCCAGGTTTTCCCGTAAAAACTTTTCTATATGTTGATTGAGAGCTTTTATTTCACTGTCGCTCAAAGTTTGAACCTCTGCTACACCCATTGTTCATTGTTACAGAAACATCCCTGTTCCGTCAACCTTTTTTGGATGAATCCTCCCATCGGACTGCGGGGACTAATAATCCAGATTAATCCTCCGGCACCACTCTCTGGTATTCAATCATCCGGGGGAGTTTGTATTTTTCCTCCAGGATTTTTTCCAGAAAATCCCGGTACGCATCCGTTACCTGGAATTCCTTTTCATCATAGTAAACATCCATCGGCAGAGGAAAATTCCCGATGCTCCCCATGTCAATAGCGTGAGCGTTATATGCTTCCATTTCCCGGAAGTTGCCCATAATTTCCATGGCGGGCATTTTCCCGTAGTCTTTATTGATGAGCATTTTGGCCACATAGGACCCCAGAGCCGTGGTCAATGAGTGGTCATAACTATTGATAAATCCGGCACGGGGAAGGTATCCGCTGATCTGGCTTCGGGCACCCGGATCGATTTTCCGGGTCATAAGGGCAGTGGCAATCTTCGCGGAAACTCCACCCAGGCGGGAATGGCCGAATTCATCAATATCCTGGGAGGCGTACACCAGCTCGGTCTGGCCGGTTTCTTCGTTATACCATTTCACCCCTTCCGATACTCCAACGACCAGATGGCGGTTTTTCCGCAGAAGGTTGTCCGCTTTTCCCAGAAATCTGTCCACCCGCTCTTTGGTCATTTCCACTTCCGGAACCAGAATGAGATCCGCCCCGCCGTGGGCACTGGCCGCCACCAGCCATCCTGCATCCCGCCCCATTACCTCCAGAGCAAAAGTGCGGTTATGGGTCATGGCTGTGGTCCGAATTTCCTGGGTCATGCGGGCAATTTTTTCCGCCGCACTGGGGAATCCGGGGCATAGAACCACTTCGTGACTGGCACCGGCAAAATTGTGCTGCGTCTGGGTGCGCAGATCGTTGTCAATGGTCTTGGGGAAACCAATCACCGGAATCTGGTGATCCAGCCAGAGTTTCCGTGCCACTCCGTTGGTGTCATCCCCGCCGATGGTGACAATCACATCCAGACGGTATCTTTCAATATTGCACAGAACTTCAGAAACCCGGTTATTTCCGTTCTCATCCTTTTTATATGGGTTGGTGCGGGATGTCCCCAGAATGGAGCCACCAATCTGACCGTTGATATCCTGACGGGAGATGTTCACCAGAAAGCCATCCCCCAGAAGCCCCCGCCAGCCACCGTAAATTCCCAGGATATCGTACCCCAGCAGATAGGCCATATTCTTTATGGTTTCAATGCTCCGGTTCAGAGCTACGGTATCCCCGCCGCCGGTTAATATTCCAATCTTTGGTTTATTCATATTCCTCCAGACCGCAGATACCCATTGAAAAAACAGAAAGGGTGTAAAGACAAAATGTGGTTTTCTTGTTTACATTTTCATTCCTCTCATTAATCTTGTCCGGAGACAATATGAAAAATAAATCATTTTACTTGCGGATTGGTATAGCAGGGCACTCACCCAGAAACGGAGATCCGGGTATTCTTCCTGAAAAACCAGCCGATTGGGATGCGATCCAATTTTATTACCAGGGAAATCATTTTCTCTTTGTGCCAGCATTGACCTTGGGATGGATTCCGGAGAATTGATATGCGTATATACACATTGCTGGGTTTGTTTTTTATTTTGGGTATCCAGGTGACTGGCACTCCGGGATGTAAAAGCAGTGAAGAGAAAAAAGCCGGGGGAATTTATTCTCTGCTTCCGGATTCTGCTATTAAAATCATTCGTAATACGGAGACGGCAAACGTATACCGGCTGAACCCAAAAAAGGGCGGAGAAGGGGACAAAATGGGAGAATACACCATTCTTGCAAAAGGAAGTTCTCTCAATGATAAAAACCGGGAAGAATTAAAAAGAATCCTCCTGGATAACAATACTTATGATTTCCAACTGGCAAAAAGAGGGTTTCTGTTTCCCGGATATGGGGTCAAGATGGAGAGCAAGGGCAAAGTTCTTTCCATTCTGTTTGACTTTTATCGTAAAGAGTTGGTTTTCCTGTTCGATGGCAACGAATACAAGGAAGATTTTGATTCGGCAGAAAAGGAAATCCAGCAAATTCTGGATTCCTCCTTTTCTGAGTGATTATCCGGAAGAATATGGAATGAGGATAAAATAAATATGAAAAGAAATTTACGAAGTTTTGGACCGATGGTTTTTTTTACAGGCTCATTGTTTTTTGCATTTGGGCATCTGAGTCCGGCAACTTTGCATGGGGTTATTGTGGCGGATACCCTGGATTTAAGCATTGGGTCTGATATTGACATGAAGAAAATGAGTACCCGCTTTAAGAATTTTGCCGGGAAATCCGGTTTGCAATACAAAGAGATCATTCTCCAGGGAAAAAACCGGACACAGAAAAATGTGTCTTCTACCGTACAAAATCTTCAGGTGGGAAAGGATGACACCGTTATTTTTTATTATACCGGACATGGTTACCGTTTTGAAAGCGATAAATCTCCCTGGCCATCGCTTGCCATGGCAGATGATAAAGGGATTGATTCCGTCTGGGTTTTGAAAACATTAGTGGCAAAGAAACCCCGCTTTATTCTGGTGATGGTGGATGCCTGTAACAATAAAATTCCGGATAACGCCATTCCCACCGTGCGGAATTATTCTTCTGAAAAAACGTCCCTCCCGGAAAGTTATAAAAAATTGTTCGCCCAATACAAGGGGATCATTATCACCTCCGGAAGTTCTCCGGGGCAGTACTCCTTTGGGGGACGACCGCAGGGAGGGATATACACCGGCTCTTTTCTGGAATCCCTGGACCAGGAATTGATGAGTAAAAATCCTGATTGGAATAATATCTTTTCCCGGGCAGTATCTCCCAAATTAGGGGGGAAGCAAAAACCACAGTATAAAATTAACCCTGATTTAGGTAATCTGGAATCAGAATCTCCCGGAGACGGATCCGGAGTGGACGATCAACCCTCTCCGGATGATGAGGAAACCCCGGGAGAAAATGACGGTTCGGATGCCAATGATGGCTCCGATGAAGAGGAAACATCCCCCGTGCAAACTCTGGATTTGGAAGCAATTATCGCACTGGAACCGGAATCCCTTTCCGAAGACTGCGGTGCTCTCCAGGATATGATTGGCACTTTCCATGAAGCTCATATATTACTGGATGAGAAAAAAAGCCTCAAAGCCGGTAGTCAGGAGCTTGCCAGTCTCCAGGAAATTATCTCTGCTATGGCTGTCGTTTATATGGAGGCAGGGGATAAGGAAGGTGCGAAACCATATAAACAAATGGAACAATCCATTAAAAAGAAAAAATGGAAAGATCTATCCTCTCAGATATCCGGAATTCTTGCGGATTATGTGGAAGGTTTCAACCAGATATGTCCAATAGCCGAAGACGTTCAAGCAGACGATAATGGTTCTGGGGATGATGACGATACGCAGAAAGAGTCGCTACCGGATGGAGAGGAGAATATACAGGATGAATGATATAATCGGAGGAGAAAACCATGACTAATCCGGAAGTAACCCAAAAAGCGTTGTCCATGCTCAGGAGCCCGGCAAATTTCCACTGGGAAGTGGTAATTTTTCTGGCTTTTGTTCTCTATGTATATTCCAACGAGCTGGAAAAAAAGAATTATAAAGCGGTTGTGGCCGGGTTGGCCCTTTACATGGTACACTGGTTTGTGGAAATCCTCAACGCGGTGATCCAGCATGTATGGGGACACGCCCTCTGGACAGCTCCTGCCGGGACAGATTTCCTGATTCTGGTGGGCGTGGGTATTGAGATCAGCATGATGTTTTCCGTGGCTGGTCTGATCACATCCAAATTGCTCCCCCCGGATAAAAATCTGAAAATTCTGGGTATCCCAAACCGATGGGTCTTCATCGTGGGGAACGCCGCGTTTGTCTCTTTTCTGGAGATTTTTCTGGTAAGGACCCCGGTTTTTGCCTGGGTTTATGACTGGTGGGGCTCTCTCACGGTATTCATAACGGTTTATATCCCTTTTTTCGCGGCGGCGTTCCTCCTGCACGATGCACAGCCGTCCACGCAGAAGAAGTGGCTTATCTCTATGGTTTCCATCAATCTGTTGATGGGGATCGTGTTTGGGCCGGTATTGAAATGGATATAATTTTCTAAGCGGTGGCCTTTAACCACTGCCGTTTATAGTAAAAATACAGCCATGATTGGGTGGCAATCTGGCAGATGGTTTTTTCATAATTGTCAATACCTTTTTGCCGGGGTGAGGGATTCTCTTTCATGCCGGCATTGTTCATATTCGGGGTATTATGTCACGTTTTTTCTGTATCCATCGGCAAAAGTGGATACGAAATGTGTGACTGGCACCTTGGTTGTGTCACATTTGCCCGGGTGCCAGTCACCATCCTTATTTTTCTTCTTTTTTCAGCAACAGAGTCAATCCCACAGCGACCAGCAGCATAATCCCGGCCACCATGAAAGAAGATGACAGATTACCGCTGGAAACCTTCAGCATTTGGGAAAGCCGGCTAAGAACAAAGCCCCCCACACCCCATGCGGTGAACACAATGCCGTAGAAAACTCCAAAATTCTTCAGTCCCCAGAGGTCTTTTGTGTACGATGGGAACAGGGACAGATTGGTTCCGTAGTTAAACCCCATGAACGTGGCCAAAAGCAGGATAAACAATGTGGATGGGTTGCTTTCCAGGGTGACCATGGCCAGAAACATGAGAACGGCCTGGAAGGTCAGCATCATCATCAGTGTTTTTTTTCTGCCGATTTTATCGGACAGCATTCCCGCGACAATCCGTCCAGCGGCGTTTCCAATCGCCAGGATGGCCACTGCCCAGAAAGCTGCTTCCCCCATGCTTTTGCCGGCTATTCCATTGACATGGCTGATGACCATCAGACCGGCTCCAGACCCAATGAAATACAGAATCCAGAGGATATAGAATCGGCCATCTTTAAACAAACCGCCAAGGGAGATTTCCACTTCCGCTTTTTTCCCCGGATTGGTGGCTCCGGGGGGGTTTTTCAGAAAAAGGGAGAACACACTTACGGCTGCCATAAAAGCGATGCCAAAAAACAGCATAGCTTTGTTCAAACCAAAGTTATTCACCCAATACCGGGCCAAGGGTGCGATGTAAACAGATGCTATCCCAAAGCCGGAAACCACAATGCCGGCAATGACCCCGGTTTTTTCCGGCGGAAACCATTTCAGGGCAGGGGGGGTGGCAGAACTGTATCCAAAGGCAATGCCCGTTCCAGCCAGAACCCCAAAGCCCAGAATCCATTCCAGATAGCCGGTGGTCTGGGAAATCCAGATAAAACCGGCACCCACCATAATCCCACCGATGAACGCAGTGATGCGGGGTCCAAATCTATCCTGTATTTTCCCCGCCGCCACCATCATAAACGCGAACACAATCAGTGCCGTAGCATACGGGTCGTTTACGGATTCTTTGGACCAGTTAAATTTTCCATCGGCATCTTCAATGGATTTGGATATGGAATCCTTGAAGATGCTCCAAGTGTACAATATGCCCAGAGCAAGATTGATTCCCACTCCGGCCATAACCACAGATATTCCTTTTCTCATTCGGCCTCCTTTTGGCTTGAGATTCATAACGATTTTTCTTTTTTAATCATTGGGGAAACATAAGGCAAAACCGTCAAGATTATTAATTTTTTTCCGGAATAATAATAAATAAATTGACAAAGGGGAAACGTACTCCCACAATGGGAGTACGTGAAAATCTAATAATATAGATAAAAAATCAGGAGGAAAAATGAATATACTTAACGCAAAACCAAAAGGAACTATTCCCAAATATCTGTTAGATGCTGTGAATAAAATTCCCAATAACCCCGCATACCAGTACCGGGATAAAAACAAACAATGGCAGATCATCACATGGAAACAGATGTTTGATAATGCTGTGAAGCTGGCAAGTGCTCTGGCCGATTTGAAAATCAAACCACAGGATAAGATCGGTTTTATGGCAGACAACCGCTATGAGTGGATACAGTTGGATCAGGCGATTTTATTCAACAACGCGGTGAGTGTACCAAGGGGAACAGACTCCACCGCGGATGAAATGAAATACATTCTGGAGCATTCGGATTCTGTGGCCGTGATTGTGGAGAATAAAAAAACCTATGACAAAGTACATGGGATTTTAAAAGATTTGAAAAAAATCAAGACGATTATTGCCATCGATAAGGAAGGGATTAAAGATAAAGATGTACTCAGCTTTGATGATTTACTCGCAAAGGGAGAAGCCCTGAAGGATAAACACTATAAAGATATCATCAAGCGTCTGGAAGACACAGATACCGATGACACCTATACCATCATTTACACATCCGGAACCACTGGTCTCCCCAAAGGGGTGCAGCAAACCCACCGAAACGAAGACCACCAGATGAGAATATTACCGGAACACCTGGGGCTGCACTATGGTAATGATGTATTTCTTTCCATTCTGCCGGTATGGCACACCTTTGAAAGAATGGCGGAATATATTGTTATGGCAGCGGGAGGTCTCACAGCCTATACCAATATCCGGGATTTGAAAACAGATATTAAAGAAGTAAAACCCACTTTCATGGCATCCGCACCCCGTCTGTGGGAGCAGATTTATCTGGGCATTATGAATAATGTGAAATCCGGCTCCGGGGTAAAACGTGCCCTGTTCAATCTGGCAGTAAAATCTTCCGGGTTCCATGGCAAAGCAGTAAAATTCTTAACAGGTAATGAGTTGCGTACCACCCGGATTTGCTATATCAAAGCCCTGGCACGGATCATTGTGTATGCTATTTTTGTACCTTTAAACTTCCCCTTCTTCAAACTGCTGGATACTATTGTGCTCAAAAAAATCCGGGCGGCCACCGGGGGCAAAATGCAGGGAACCATATCCGGAGGAGGGGCTTTACCCCGCCACGTGGATCTTTTCTTTAATAACATCGGAATTAACGTTCTGGAAGGCTATGGCATGACAGAAAGTGCACCGGTAATTGCCGCCAGAAAACCCAATAAGGTAGTTGTTGGATCCGTGGGGCCACTCATTGAGGAAGTCCAGGTGGAAATCCGCAGTATGGACGGAGATAGGGTCCTGGGAATCGGGGAAAAAGGCATTATCTGGACAAAAGGTCCGCATGTCATGAAAGGTTATTACAAAATGCCGGAAAAAACAGCGGAAACCGTTGTGGATGGCTGGCTGAACACCGGAGATATGGGCTTTATGAGCTATAACGGGACACTCTCCATTGCCGGCCGTGCCAAGGAAACCATTGTTCTTCTGGGTGGGGAAAATGTGGAGCCGGTACCCATTGAGAATAAACTGCTGGAAAGCGAGTACATCAGCCAGATAATGGTGGTGGGCCAGGATCAGAAATATCTGGGTGCCCTCATTTATCCGGACCTGCAGAATCTGGCAAAATTTATGAATGTGGATGGAGCATCCATCACCATTGACCAGGTCCAAAAAGATGAGGCGGTCAAAGATCTGATTAAGAATGAAATAAAAAGTCTGGTTTCCTCCCAGACAGGATTCAAGGGATTTGAAAAAGTGGTGGATTTCCGGATCATCCCCAAGGCTTTTGAACTGAACGATGAGTTAACAGCAAAACTGTCCATGAAACGGCATGTCATCACAGATAAGTACCAAAAACTCATTGATGTGATGTACAAGTAAAGAATTCCCGGTCATATACGGGAAGTAGTATGTAAACAAAAAGAGACGCTTTACGCGTCTCTTTTTTTACGCAAGGAGGGATCATGAAAAAAATTATCGCAGGATTATTCATCGCAGGTTTTGCCACCGCAGTTGTCCAGATTGGACTGTATGATTCTCACGGCGGTATGTTCACATTTTTCCGGGGCCAGATGGCACCGGATATCTCTATACCGGAAATATTATCCCATCAGAATTCGTCCTCCGTGGATAAGCCACTCCAAATCTTTTCATACAAAATTGGAAATACCATTCTCCATCGGGTGGATGATGAATACCTTTCCTTTGCCATTGATTCCTCCCAGATTGTGGGTGGGAAGTGGTGGAACCCAAAAGCGGACCGGAAAGAATTGGGATCCGGAACGCACAATGCGGATCTATTCCAGTGGCAAAATCCCACGCTGAATATCCTTACCCGGGAATTGAGTCCGGCATACCTGCGGCTGGGCGGAAGTGAAGCAGATAAAATCTATTATAACATGACGGAAAAAAATAAAACTTCGGCCACTATACCAGAGGGGTATCATTCCGTCCTAACCCCGTTTATGTGGGATGAAGCCAACGCCTTTGCGAAGAGAAATCATTTAAAGATTTTCTTTACCGTAAATGCGGGCACATCGGCACGGAATAAAGATCTCCTCTGGCTAAATAATAATCTGAAGGATCTGCTGGAATATACCCGGAAGAAAAAATATACCGTGGATGTCTGGGAGCTGGGAAATGAGGCCAATATTTTCTGGTTCATCCATGGCCCCGCTAAACATATTTCCACTCAACAATATGCCGGCGATTTTGCTCTTTTCCGGAAGACAATACACCAGTATTTTCCGGATACCCGGGTATCCGGTCAGGCAAGTGCCATCTGGCCGGTTTTGGGCGAACCCATGGACTTCTTTTATGGATTCATGCCGGATTATCTGGCGGACGTGAAAGACGCAACCGATATTGTGGCCTGGCACTATTATCCCCAGCAATCCCGGCGGGGACCCATTGCGTCCCGGAGAGCCCATCCGGCACGGTTATTGAATCCCCAAAATCTGGATGAGGCGGCCCATTGGGCAGGGAAGATGAAATCCTACCGGGATACCCACACTCCATCCGCTCCGTTATGGATTTCAGAAACAGGCAATGCCCAGTTTGGTGGGGAACCCGGAGTCTCTGATGTCTATCTGGGCGGTTTATGGTGGCTGGACCAACTGGGTCTTGCCGCGAAAAATGCCC
>DYOA01000048.1:0-5697 GCA_020720785.1 Leptospira biflexa | reverse complement strand
AAAAATGCCCCCAACGTAATCATCCTGCCTCCATTGTCCTACGCGTTTATCCAGGATGAGAAGCCGGTGGATGTGTGTGGGAAATAGATTGGCTGGAGAAACAGGTTCAGAAATTGGTGCTAAATTCTTTGTTTAAGGTAATATTATGACTGCGATTATTTTTTAACTCTGTATTTTCTGCTCATGGTGGGGATTGGTATTTGGGGGATGAGGAAAACCCATTCTTTGAATGATTTTTTTCTGGGTGGAAGATCCATCGGCCGTGGATCTCCGCACTGGCCTATGGCACATCCTATTTTTCCGCCGTCCGTTCATCGGCTTTGCCGCCACCGGGAAATGGTTAATGTGACATAAGAACCCTTATGTAAAGTAATTATGTCAAGGGATTACAGCAGTGGGATGTCCCCCCGTTTGCGGATTGGTCGGTGAGCCTATTTTCCGCCCAATTTATACACGCCATCCCAGTTGGCTCCGGGGGAAGTTTTCTGGAATTCTTTGCATCGTTCCGCGAAGATGGTGGAAGGTCCGTCCGATTTGTCAATTTTCAATGCTTCTTTGAATTTCGCTTCCGCTTTTTTCCATTCTTTGTTGCGGAACAGGGCCAGTCCCTCATGGTAGAGGTCAATAATTTTCTTTTTTTCTTCCGGAAGCTGGCCTTTCAAATCCAGCAGTTCATATACGGTGATGGGTTCGTTCTTCCCCACCACGCGGATTTTATCCAGCTCCCGCACCTCAAAGGCGTCTTGGATCATTTCATACGTGCGACTGGAAATCATGGTGTATGTTTTATAGTATTTATTGGCACCTTCCAGACGGGAGGCCAGGTTGATGGTATCCCCCATGGCTGTATAATCCATCCGCATGGCGGAACCCATGTTGCCCACCATGGCGTTTCCACTGTTCATTCCAATCCGCACATAGAGCTCATCCCGCCCTTCTGACCTCCATTTTTCCCGCAACACTTCCAGCCGTTTCTGCATCTGCACGGCGGTGAGGCAACAGGAGTATGCGTGGTTTTCCAGGGACATGGGAGCTCCAAAGAAGGAGATGATGGCATCGCCCTCGTATTTATCCACTGTCCCTTTATTCTCCAGGACGATATTTGTCATTTCCGTGAGGTATTCATTCAACAGCGAAGTGAGTTGCTGGGCAGTGAGTTTTTCTGAAATGGTGGAAAATCCGGCCACGTCAGAAAAGAATGAGGTAATTTCCCGGGTTTCTCCACCTAATTGCAGCAGGTTCGGATTATCCACAATATTCTCAATGACATCCGGTGACAGGTACTGGGAAAAGGCCGATTTTATGAACCGTTTCTGACTTTCTTCCTTCAGAAATTTTATCCCCGTAATGGTCAGAGAAGGAACCAGAACCGCCAGATTAAAACCCAACTGGTCTGTCCCAATACGGAAAAGGGCAAACAAACCAAATCCCACCACATTGACAAGAAACACCCCGGCCACGATGGCCAGGAGGGAGCGCTTTGCACTCAGCAGGTTGATCCATACCGCAAGGGCAATGGACAAGGCAAACACCAGAAAATAGTGCAGCCACACCGGCATGGGGTGGATGTATTTCCCCTGCAGATACATATTTACCAGGTTATGGTAAACACCCACCATCCAGAATTCGGAGGACGTGGGGGTCACCCCAATATCCTGCGTTCCGGTGGCCGTCAATCCGATGATGGTGAGGTTATTGGTGAGGCTCTCCACTTCCCGGACAATCTGAAACGCGTCCAGAAAATTTGCATTATTCTGGTAATCCTCACTTTCTTTGGGCTGGGATTTCATCTGGTCCCGGACGATGGCGGCCAGTTTGTCCATGGAATCCTGATATTTTTTGTTCACCTCATCCAGTTTGAGGCGGGTGAGGAGCCGTTCTTTTTTATCCTTTTCCTGAAGATAAATATCAATGAGGAAAGCCCTTTCCTGGCGGAGTTGAATGTATGGATTTTCCGTCTGGGACTGGGCCAGGGCTTCCAAGCTGGAATGCACCGGATCCCGGAATCCATTATACTCCAGAAGGGCAATAAACGGCAGATGATGGAACGCGTCCTGGTATCCCCCCGCCCAGTTGATGATCACTTCCCCTTTTTCATTGATGGGGATATCCAGATTTTCCATCTTTCCGGTCACCGGATTGGCGACATTGGGCAGGCGTATATATTTTCCGGGGATCACTTCGATTTTTTCCAGCGGGGTGTCTGTCACCTCTGCCAGCATGACCACGGAAAGGTGGAAATACAGGCGGTCATCCAGCAGGCGTATGAGGGTCATCCGGCGAACCGTACCATCGGAATCGTACCGGGTATTCACAAAGCCAAACTGGTCAATATTTTTCCGGAAGGACGCATTGGGGGCGGCCATTTTATCAAAATCTTTCTCAAAATCCAGGGAAGAAAACCGGGGGATGTCCTCTTTCTTAACCGGAATGGACGCACTCTGGATAAACGAGGACATATCCTCTTTTTTCCCGCCCACCTTGGTCTTGAAGGATTGGTAGGAGAACGGCATAAGGATATTGGGGTATTTCCGCAGCGAGGCGGTCAGAATGGCGTCGTTATTGAGAACCAGATCTTTGAGAATTTCCTCTTTGGAATATTTCAATTCTTTTCCGGCACTCTGGATCAGATTCAGATAGTCCTTATTGATGGTGGATGGGGAATTATCCGGGAACTCAATATCAAAGGTGACCCCCTCCACGCCCTGCCCCTGCATTACCTCCAGAGCGGTGGCGTAGTAGCGGCGGGGTAAAGGGTATTCCCCCAACTGGTGGATGCTGTTATCCTCTATTTCTATGATGGTCAGATTGTCATAATCTTCCACCGGACTGGCCAGAGAGAAGCGAACATCATTGAGAGTGTACATCAGTTTTTCATAAAATCCGGTAAGGGAGAGGAGCATAATGAAAACTCCGGACAATACCCCGATGAGGATGGCGGAATTTCTCCCGCCTTCCAGAAAAGCAGCCAGTTTTTTGATCCAGTTCATGTTTTTTCCGTTAGAATTTGAGATTCACCCCGGACAGAACCAAAGTGCGGTTTCCGGAGTCTTTGTTATACGCATCACCGGGGATAAAAAGGGAGTACCCGGCAAAGAATCCCAGATCCGAATAGATTTCCCATCTCAGGTTCACATCCAGCCCCTGACCCACAAAACCACGGGAGTTGTTGGCCAACGCGTCGCTGATGGGACCCTTCTCTTTATCTTTCTGGTAATAGGAATATTTGGTGATGAGCACCATGCGGTTCAGACGACGGGAGGAAAGCATATCGAACGGCTTGAGGGAAAATCCCACCCTGCCCACATGAAGATTGGAGAGCTGGGGGTTCAGGGCGTTTCCACCGGAAAACACACCAAAGGAGAGAAAACCCAAATCCGAACCGGTGGCATTATCAAATGCTTTGGTTGCACTTTTCCGGTCGTTATCCCCGGACGCGAACGCGTAGCTCAGATACAGGGCCGGATGCATGGCCATATCCAGATAATATGTGCCGGAGGTCTGGAACGCGTATGCGGACACATCGGCGGTTTTTTTGGCGGTTTCATTGTATGTCTTTCCACTTTCATGGACCGCCTCTGTTTTTACATCCAGATTCCCAAAAACGTTTTCCGCCCCCACTCCGGCATAGTTGGAGTCATAATCTCCCGGAGCATTGTTCCTGTCCTTCTGGTAAATATCAAACACATAATAATTCTGATTCAGGATTTTTTTGGACACCTCTCCCCCGCCAAAGAAGCGTTTGGAACCGTCCGTGATCTCTTTCTGGCTGATGCCGTACGTGTTGTCTTCTTTGGGGAACAGGCCGGTATAGAGTCCCATGACCTTTGCGTTCACATAACGGGAATTATAATCCACCTGCCCTCCATCCCCGCGTCCGTTCAGCACCAGACCGGTGCCCACCAGATAGTATTTTCTGCCCAGGGTGACCACCAGAGATTTGTTCATTAGGTTGGTCTGGAGAGTGGCCACATCCAGAGCGGCCACGTTGTCGCTCTGGGCCATGGGGGTATTGGTCCGCTGGTACGCCCCCCAATAGCGGTCCTTTCCGCGTACATACACGGAAAAGGTATCGGTAAAATCGGCCTGTACCCACACTTTGGACGTGATGGAATAAAACTGGAACCCGGTCTTCTTCTTATCCGCCTGGTCATAGATGGTCAGGGCCGGGATGATCCAGCCCCCCCATGTCACGGTTTTCCTGTCCGATGTGTCCACCCGTTCTTCCCGTAATTCCTGGTAGATCTGGTCCTGGACAAGCTGGTCTTCGTCCGTGATGGCATAGGAAGGGACAGTCACCATGAGAAATCCGGCCAAAACGGTGATAATGAAGCGAAAGGTGCCAGTCACCCTGGTCTTTAAAATAATCATTCGTCAGCTCCAAAATCGGCCGATGGGCTCTCATACGCAAGGCGGTACGCTTCCAAAAGCTCCTCCCCGGTCATCGTTTCCCGTGGACTCCTGCCATAAGGGAGATATCCTTCGGCAGCCACGGCGGTATACGCATAGCGTTCCCACTCGAATATGTTATAAAAGAGGGAATCCTTGAGTTTTTTTTCTCTGGCAAGGAAGCTGGAAAACTGGCCGATGGTCAGACCCGCGTCCTTTTGGGAAAGCTGGTCCTTTTGCAGCACTCCGCTTTGGATTTCCCTTTCCCGGGATGCGACATAGTTCTCATAATCTTTGCCCAGACGCAGGGTAACCAGGATCAGAAAATCCTCCGCACTGGCTGTTTTTTTCGCGGAAAGGCCGTCCATAAAGGCAATCTCTTCCATCGAACCCACCGGGATGGCCCCCGGATTGACCATTTCCTTGACGGTGGCCTTTTCCGGGGCGATTTTTTCCCCTTGCGGGAGGATGGTGCCAGTCACCATGGTCAAAATCACCAAAATTGCGAGTTTATATCTCATAGAATTCGCTTAATTCCCTTATAATGTGTTTACGGCCAGATGGGCTGGATGGTCACCGCTGTGGCGTCTTCTCCCACTTCCGGATTGAGGAGGGATTCCAGAAAATCCGGGGAATCCAGAGCCTCAATATTGCCATCTTCGAAGCTTTCTTCTTCCTCAGCGGTTAAATCCGGGGAGTTGATGTTCACGGAGGTCTGGCCCTGTCTTTCGCTCAGGACGCTCTTGGATTCTGTGGGGGTGGTGGCCTGGAACTGCTGGTTTCCGGAAACCTGGCCGGAGATTCCTCTGTCATTGCCAATGTCCACCATTCCGGAGAGCACATCCACCTGCATTCCGTTGGCGGGGCCAAAGGAGACCACTTCTTCCGTACCCCGGACAGAGGAGGTAGCCACGGGGGTGGATACTTTAAAGGAGGTTTTCACCGCACCCATTTTTTTGATTTTCACTTTTACGGAACCATGTTTTACCCCCAGATGGCTTTCTGATTTTCCGTCAGAAAGGCCGCTGGAATACACCTTGATACTGGACGATGGGTTGATGGTCACCGAGTGTCCGCTCAGATCCAGCAGAGCAAACGAGCCGGAGGAGGACAGGATGGCCGCCCCTTCCGGAAGGCTCATGCCTTTTTCCAGCTTCTGCCAGGCTACACCTTTTTTGAAGGCCACATTGCCTTTGACTGCTTTTACGGTGATCTGGGCAGACGCCCCCGCCACCGCGATCAAATATCCCAGCACCGTTAGGATGGGGATGATTGTACGTGTTTTCATATTGTCTCCTTTTTGTTTGT
>DYOA01000090.1 GCA_020720785.1 Leptospira biflexa | reverse complement strand
CATCGTCCTTGATCGCATTCTTCATAAACCCCTCAAATCTGCCAGTTTTTTTCCTGGTTCATTCGGCCGGGATTCCTGTGGAGAAAATTTGGATTCCAAATAATGCTTTACCGGTTTGGCCGCTTAGCCGGATATCCTCCATGGCATTATCCGGGGGAATCATTCTGGGCAGAATACGCAGATGGTTTTTTATCCTTTTTTTCATGGTGGTATACTCTGTTATGGGATATTATTATTTGGGGGGATTGTTTGAAGAACATCTGAGAGACGATGGTGTCCTTGTGTATGGTGAGTTTTTATTCTGGATTATATTTTTTTCTGTGGTCTATTTTATTTCCCGTTTGACTGTGATGACCTGGGGAGTTTATTTCACCCCCGTGGAAAAAACCGGAGTCCATGCCACGGCCTATGAAGATGACGGTCCCAGAGAAATCATTCTGGAAAAAGCAGAGCCGGAGCCGGAAGCAAAAGGCCATAAAGTCAAAGATGTCAATAAGAAAAACCCCATCATGGACATCCTTTCTCCATCGGGAGAGGGAGAGAACCCCGCACCGTAGGGTTCCCCCCTCTTGTGAGCCCACCGGTCTTGCGATGACCGTGGGCAAGTCAGGTTATTTTTTCGCTATGGAACGGACGTAAAGCTCCCGCAGTTGTTTTTCATCCGCGTACGAAGGAGCCTGGCTCATCAAACACTGGCCTTTCTGGGTTTTGGGGAATGCAATCACATCCCGGATGGAACTTCTTTTCAGTGCCAGCATGAGCATTCTGTCCACCCCAAAAGCCAGTCCGCCGTGAGGAGGGGCACCAAACTGGAGAGCTTCCAGCAGGAAGCCGAACCGGGTTTTCGCTTCTTCTTTGCCAATCCCCAGAAGGTTAAAGATGGCAGACTGGAGCTCGGTATCATGAATCCTGATGCTGCCACCACCCAGTTCCACGCCATTCAGGACAAAGTCATAGGCGTTGGTTTTAACATTATGAATCTGTTCTCTTTCTTCCTGGGGGATTTCATCCACATGCCGGGACCCGATTTTTTTCACCAAGTCTTTCTGCTCCGGAACGGGGGATGTGAAAGGGTGGTGCTGGCTGTTGAAGCGTTTTTCTGTATTATCCCACTCAAAAAGAGGGAAGTCAATCACCCACAGAGCGTTCCATTTACCCTCCGGAATCAGTTTGAGCCGTTCTGCCAGTCGCAGACGAAGAGCGGAGAGGGTGGCAAAAACAATTTCTTCCCGGTCCGCCGCAAAAAAGATAATATCTCCGGGTTTGGAGCCGGCCAGTTTTATCAGTTCGGCCTTGGATGCATCCGGAAAGAATTTTCCCACACTGCTTTCCAGTCCATTTTCTGTGTGTTTGATCCAGGCCAGACCTTTTGCTTTATAGTCTCCCATCACCCAGGTTGTTAAATCATCAATGTCTTTGCGGGAAAGCTGGCCGCCACCGGGTACGCAGATGGCTTTGATCCGGTGTTTGTTCTGTGCGGCTTCCTGGAATACTTTAAATTCGGTGGTTTTTCCCCATTCACCCAGCTCAATGAGATGGATGCTAAACCGGGTATCCGGCCGGTCAATTCCATAGGTTTCCACCGCATCCCGGTATGTCATGCGGGAAACATTTTCATCAATATGAATGCCAAAGACGTTTTTCATGGAGCCCAGAATCATCTTTTGCATGACATCCATGATCATATTCTGGTTGATAAAGCTCATTTCCACATCAATCTGGGTGAATTCCGGCTGGCGGTCTTTCCGGAGATCCTCATCGCGGAAACAGCGGGCAATCTGGTAGTAGCGTTCCACCTGTCCCACCATCAGAATCTGCTTGAATATCTGGGGGGATTGCGGCAGGGCGTAAAAGTCCCCCGGATTCAGGCGGGAGGGAACCAGAAAGTCCCGCGCTCCTTCCGGGGTGGATTTATTCAGGATGGGGGTTTCCACTTCCCAGAAGCCGTTTTCATTGAAAAAATTTCTTACATAATTATATAATTCATGACGGGCACGTACCGCTTCCTGCATGGGGGTCCGGCGCAGGTCCAGATACCGGTATTTGAGCCGCTGTTCTTCTCCGGGTTCTTCATCGTAATCATCCAGAGGAATGGGGGATGGTTTGCTTTTGGACAATACGGTCAAATCTTCTGCCACCATTTCAATGGTTCCGGTGGGAATTTTTTCATTGATGGCTTCCTTTGCCCGGGCACGCAGTTTACCCCGGATGAGCACCACATCTTCACCCCGCAGGCCGTCCGCTTTTTCCAGAAGCGAAGCATCCGCAGATTTATCAAACACAATCTGGAGGATGCCGGAGCGGTCGCGGAGGTCCACAAAAATCACTCCACCCTGATCCCGATACCGGAACACCCAGCCGGAAACAACCCGTTCTTTATCGTCCACGTCTTTCAGAGTCAGAGTGGCACATCCCACTCTTCTTTCCAGAATTTCATCCATAGGGTTAATTTTTTTTCCATAATGACGCGTCAAATCTATTCAAACCTGCGGAGTATTCATTTCCCCGCAATGGAGGATGGGCGGGAACTAATCCCGCTCCTTGGCCAAGGCT
>DYOA01000047.1 GCA_020720785.1 Leptospira biflexa | reverse complement strand
ATAAGAATATATAGAAATAGAGGGTCAATCTGTTTTTATATGTCCAGGTCATTCAAACCCGATTATTCCGGATAAAGACGGGTTCAGGTGAGTTTTCGTAAACCGGTATTACAATTTTTCTAATACATTGGAAATAGTAATATTTATTTCAGAAAAATATTACTAACGCGGAAAAGCATGAGAATGAATATCAGTATTGGCTATTTTGTCCCTTTTTTATTCCTTCCCTTGACCGCTAAAAGAGGTATGGCAGAAGAATCCAAGGAGTACTCAAAATGAAAAAAAACAGCAAACATAAAGTTTCATTAAACAGGAAGGATTTCCTGGAAGTCATGGCAAAAGCCGCCGTGATGATGAGTTTACCCGTGAGTGGAGCCAAAGAATTGATGGCTGCCGTAACGGCAGATAACCGGCCATCGGTAATCTGGCTGCACTTTCAGGAGTGTACGGGATGTTCAGAATCACTATTACGTGCTAGCCATCCAAAAGTAGCGGAATTAATCCTGGATTTGATTTCCCTTGATTATCATGAGACTCTGATGGCCGCATCCGGCTACCAGGCGGAAAAGTCCCTGCATGATGCCATCGCAAAAGGAAATTATATTCTGGTGGTGGAAGGTAGCATTCCGGTCAAAGACAACGGGATATACTGTAAAATAGCCGGACGCACCGCATTGGATATCATAAAGGAAACTTCCCGCAAAGCAACCGCCATCGTGGCCATTGGAAGCTGTGCAAGCTGGGGAGGAGTCCAATCCATCGGCATTAATCCAACAGGTGCCAGCGGAGTTGCGGATGTGATCAAAGATAAGCCCGTGATTAATCTGCCTGGATGCCCCACTCAGCCCGATATTTTCCTTTCCACAGTTCTATACTTATTAACATTCAAGAAAGCACCCAAATTGGACAAACAGGGAAGACCTTTACTGGGTTATGGTACCACTCTGCACGACCATTGTGAGCGCAGATCCCATTTTGACAATGGCCGATTTGTGACCAAATATGGCGACCATGGCCACCAGCATGGATGGTGTCTGTACTTAATGGGATGTAAAGGGCCGGTCACATATGCGAGCTGTAATGCCCAGACCTTTAACGATGTGGGCGTATGGCCGGTGGGTACAGGACATCCCTGTGCCGGATGTACAGAAAAAGGTATTGGATTCACCATGCCCATCCATGAGATTCCCAAAATCACATCTGAACTTTCCGGAAAACCAGTTATTCTGGATAATGCACTGGTGGATGGATATCCCAAAGTGGGCGAGGCTAAAGAAAGGGGAGCTGGAACGCTGGTTGGAGCCGGTGTAGCCGGGGCTGCCATCGGGGCTGCCGTTGGATTTGCCGGAGCAATGGTTGCGAAACTTCCTGCTAACATCCCAGTGGAGGAAGAGAATGAAAAAGAAAAAGTCCAATAATAAGGATCCTCTTGCCATAGAAACAGTTGAATCTGATAAAATTTCCAGAAAAGACTTTTTGCAGAAAGCCGCCACCGTTCCTCTGATTATTTCCGGAGTGGGAGCAGTTTCGTCTCTGGATGCAAAAGCGGCCACCCATGAAGAAGCAAGAGATTTTCTGGGTTATCTTTATGATTCCACTTTATGCAGAGGATGCCGTGCCTGTGTGGGCAACTGTATAAAAGTAAATGATATGAAAAGCCTGGATGGAGAAAACTGGAATAAAAGAGATACGGATGGTTATACCCGTACTTCCATTCGCATTTTTGAACACGATAAAAACCAGTATGACTTCATCAAAGCCGGCTGTAACCATTGCCTGCACCCATCCTGTGTGAGTGCTTGCCCGGTGACAGCAATGATGAAAGATCCGGTAACCGGTATTGTGTATAACGAGCCATCCAAGTGTATTGGGTGCCGTTACTGCATGATTGCCTGTCCTTTTGATGTGGTGAAATTTGAATGGGACAACACATTCCCAAAAGTAATCAAATGCGACCTCTGCATTAAAAGCAATCTTTCTGAGACTGGTCCGGGAATACCTGGATGTGTGGACGCCTGCCCTTCCGGAGCTTTGAAATTCGGAACCAGAGAGGAGCTTTTAGCGGAAGCTAAAAAGCGGATAGCAGAGAGCCCGGAAAGATACAACCCAAAGGTTTATGGAGAAACAGAGGGAGGCGGAACTTCCATTCTGTATCTGGCGGATACCAATTTCAATAATCTTGGTTTTCCCAAAGATCTGGGGGATAAATCCCCTGCCGTTCTTTCTGAAAAACTTCAGTCAACCTATAAGGGTCTGGTAGCTCCCATTGTGGGATATGGAATGCTGGCCTATGTGGTATTCCAGAATTACATGCTCCAGAAAGATGAAGACAAGGAGAAAAAAGAATGAACATCGATACTACAGATAAATCTTTATTAGCACGATGGTCGCAGTTTCCTCTCCTGTACAGAATGACCACAATGTTCATGCTTCTGGCCGGAATTTTTATTCTCATCCGGCTGGCTATTGGTTTGGGTCCAACCACCAACATGAACGATGGTTATCCGTGGGGAATCTGGATTGTCTACGATGTGGTGGTGGGAACGGCACTGGGAACAGGTGGGTTTTTAATGGCCATTGTCATTTACCTCTTTAATAAATGGGAATACCATCCGTTAATTCGGTCGGCCATCATGACCAGTGCATTTGGTTATACCATTGCAGGGATTTCCGTGATTATTGACCTGGGTCGATGGTTTAATTTTTACAGTCTGCTCATGCCGTGGCGGTACAACACACATTCCGTTCTGCTGGAAGTGGCCCTGTGCATTATGGGATACACTCTGGTCACCTGGATTGAGCTTTTCCCGGCTTTTGTGGAAAAAAAGGATCAGTATAAATTCATGCAGTTTGCCCCTTTGCGGAAGGCTGCTGAATTTATTGCCAATAATCCCAAAAAGTGGAACCGGATTCTGGTGGGAGTGATATCGCTGGGGATTCTTCTTCCCGTGATGCACCAGTCTTCCCTGGGGTCCATGATGGTGATTGCCGGAAATAAAGTACACCCCTTATGGCAAGCCGGATTTCAGCCCATTCTGTTCCTGTTTTCCGTAGCCTTTATGGGATACAGCATGGTTGTGGTGGAAGCATTTGCAGCCAGAAACTTTTTCAATGTACCCTGCGAATGTGACATGATCCGCAAACTGGTGCCCACTGTAGCCAGTATTGCCACACTGTGGATTGTCATGCGGTTTTCCAGTCTGTATTTTGAAGAAAAGTACCATTTGATTTTCACCAGTGGCATGTATTCCATTACTTTTTTCCTGGAGACTGCTATGGTACTTATGGGTACTTATATGCTGGTACGTTACCGTTATGCGGGAAAGCCAAAGAGAATTTTTGTGGCCGCTTTTTTACTGGTATTTGCCGGTGCCCTGTACCGGTTTAATGTGTACCTGATTGCTTATGATCCCGGCCAAGGATATACTTACTTCCCATCCGTAATGGAAACCGCCATCACTTTTGGATTTGTGGCTGCGGAATTGACCCTGTATTTTGTTTTCATAAGGTCATTTTCCATACTGCATAACGAGAAAAAATAGTGAATTTTATAAAAGGAGAATTGATAAAATGGGACAAAGAATAACAGTTGATCCAATAACAAGGATCGAAGGTCATCTTAGGATTGACGTGGAAGTTGATAAAGGAAGAATTGTTGATTCATGGTCATCAGGGCAGATGTGGAGAGGGATAGAAGTTATCCTCAAAGACCGCCATCCCAATGATGCCTGGATGATTACCCAGAGGATTTGCGGGGTTTGCACCACTGTCCATGCCATAGCATCAGTACGGGCTGTAGAGAACGCTCTGGGGATTGATATTCCCCTGAACGCACAGTATGTCCGTAATCTGGTGCTGGCCGGCCACGGTCTGCATGATCATATTGTGCACTTTTTTCATCTTTCCGCCCTGGACTGGGTGGATGTGGTGAGTGCCCTCAAAGCGGATCCCAAGAAAACCGCTGCTGCTGCCCAGAGCCTGTCTGACTGGCCGGGGAACAGTGTAAAAGAATTCAAAGCCGTTCAGGATAAATTAAAGGGCTTTGTGTCCATGGGACGTTTGGGAATTTTCGCAAACGGTTACTGGGGACACCCTGCCATGAAATTAACACCGGAAGAAAACCTGATGGCCGTGACTCACTACCTCCAGGCACTGGATTACCAGAGATATGCCACCCAAGCTTATGCTATACTGGGCGGTAAGAATCCTCACATCCAAAACCTGACCGTGGGTGGCGTAACCACAGCCATTAATCCGGACAATGACACCGCTCTGAACATGGAAAAACTGATGCACATAAAGGGCCTCTTGGATAAGGTGGATTCTTTTGTGAAAAATGTGTATCTGCCCGATGTTCTGTATATTGGAAGCCGCTACGCAGAATGGCTTTCCATTGGCGGCGGGGTTCCCAACTATCTGGCCGTACCGGATATGCCTCTGGACCGTGCCGGACAGAAAAACGACCTCCCTGGCGGAACCATTGAAAACGGAAATATCAAAACCATCAAGCCGATTGAAAGCTTTGATGATGTTTACTTTGAAGAAAATGTAAACGAAAGTATTGCCCATAGCTGGTATGAGGGCGAATGGATGCGTCATCCTTACAAGGAAGACACCGTGCCGGAATACACAGACTTTGATCCCAATGGTAAGTATTCCTGGGTGAAAGCTCCCCGGTTTACCCTGGGCAAAGAGAAAAAACCCATGGAAGTGGGACCAGCCGCTCAGGTGTTTGTGGGCGTTGCACAGAATGACCCATTGACCATGAAATGGGTGGGTGAAGCTCTCAAGAGATTGAAAGGGTTCACAGGCAAGGATCTGCCACCCACCATACTGAATTCCACTATTGGACGCCATGCTGCCCGTGCGATCCGTGCCGCCATGATCTCTGATCTGGCACAGAAACACTGGGGTCTGCTGGTCAACAAT
Source organism: Leptospira biflexa (assembly GCA_020720785.1). GTDB lineage: Bacteria > Spirochaetota > Leptospiria > Turneriellales > DYLW01 > DYLW01. The sequence continues at coordinate 10,280 of DYOA01000047.1, read as the reverse complement.
ATTGGCAAAGGCGATTATGAAATTGCTCAACCAGTGACATACCCAAAAGGCGAGATTCGTGGCGTTGGATTCCATGAGGCACCCCGTGGCGTACTCTCTCACTGGGTGATTATTGAAAACGGCAAGATCAAAAACTACCAGGCGGTGGTTCCATCCACATGGAATGCCGGACCCAGAGATGGAAAAGGGGTAAAAGGCCCATACGAGCAATCGCTTGTGGACAACCACCCCATCGCTGACCCGGGAAAACCACTGGAAGTATTGCGTACCATCCACTCCTTTGATCCCTGTCTGGCTTGCGCAGTCCACATGCATGATCCGGAAGGGACAGAAATAAACCAGGTTCAGGTTGCCTCCAGCTGTAGCATCTGAATGTCTTGACCCTATGGTGCACTAATTTTTAGTGCACCATCTTTTTATTTATTATTATTTATTAAAGCGAGTACAAATGGAAGTATGTATTTTTGGAATTGGGAATATTTTGATCGGGGATGATGGCTTTGGATCCCGATTTGCGCAGAATTATAAGGATGAGATTGAATCTCTCAAACCGGGTTCCATTGAAGTGATTGATATGGGAGCCCATACCATAGAGGCCATTGATTATCTGAAGGATCATTTGGAATGCCAGTATCTGTATATCATTGACATCATTAACACCCAAAAATCCAATGAGGATATTATTGTTCTGGAAAAGGAAGATTTGACAAATCAGCCCAAAAGCCGGATTGTCATGTCCAATCACTCCGGGGGGGTGTCTGAGATTCTGGAAACTTCCGAATTCATGGGTTGTCTTCCTCAGCATATCCAGTTGATTGGAGCAAAACCCTTTAATATGGAAACAGGCATGAGCCTGTCCCATGAGGTGGAACGCCACATGGAAAAAATCCGGGATTTTCTGGTCACAGAAATTAAAAAAAATCTGAACCTTGCTTAATGCGGGGCTTAAAGCGTCCGGATACAATTCCAGTAAGATTCCAGATCGGATTCCGTGTGAGCATCGGAAAAAAACGAGATCAGATCTTTGCCATATCCCGCACCAGCCATCAGATGATGCTTTTCCACTCCCAGTGCAATCCCTTTTTCCGGATTTTCGTTCCGAATAGAAATCTCATGGAAATAGTCTCCCTGCGGAAAAGTTAGATGCATATTGCCGGATTTTCGGATTCTTTCCAAGATTTCTTTGGAATGGCACAGGCTTTTTTTCATGGAATTCTTCAAGCCATCCCATCCCATGGACGCCATATAAATCCCGGCACGTAATGCCACCAGGGACTGGTTGGAGCATATATTGCTGGTTGCTTTTTCCCGGCGGATGTGTTGTTCCCGGGTGGAAAGAGTAATCACATAAGCTTCTGTTTTTCTGCCGTCCGGAGTTTCCGCCGTGGTTTTTCCGATGAGTCTTCCCGGCATCTGCCGCAGATATTTCTCTTTTGCGGAGATAAATCCCAGGGATGGCCCGCCAAAGCTCACAGGAATGCCCAGAGATTGGGCTTCCCCCCAGACCATATCGGCAGTATCACCAGGAGCGGGTAGAAATGTCACCGAATGCAGTTCATTGGTTCCGTAGAGAATCTGTGCGTTGGGGAAAATTTTCCGGGTATCCTGCCAGTTTTTCTCCACAATGCCATAAACATTTGGGTTTGCAAAAGCGACGATGTCCACTTTCTCTTTGTCCGGAATCTGATCCCAGCGGGTAAAACCTTCCTGTGCATCCAGATCGGCCTGGAGTATTTTAACGTTTAAAAACTTCTGTATGGATTCCGGGAAATATGTCCAGACCACATCCATATACGCCGGATGGATTCCACGGGAAAGCACCACCACGGATTCTTTTTGGGAATTTCCCCGGACACGCAGTGCCATACGGATAGCTTCCACAAGAGCGGTGGCCCCATCATAGAGTGATGCGTTAGTGATATCCATGGAAAGGAGGGAAGACATATAGCTCTGGTACTCATAAACGGCCTGGAGAGTTCCCTGTGCCACTTCCGGCTGGTAGGGGGTATAGCTGGTGACAAAATTACGTATACCGGAAAGGTGGTTCACTGCTTCCGGAATGGATCTTTCATACAAACCAAACCCCGTAAAGGAAAGACCCTGAAATATTTTTTTCTCCAGAGCGGAGGATTCCCGTTTGGTTTCGCTTTCCGCAAGAGGTTCCGGCAGGTGGCTTCCGGTAATTTTCAGCGAATCCGGTATATGCTTGAATAAATCATCATAAGACTGGATTCCCAGGGAGGAGAAAAGCTCACTCTCTTCCGGCCGATGAAAAATATCGTCAATGTTCATTTTAATGGTTTAGAGATTCCAGATAGGAATTATAATCTGCATAGCTCATCCCGGGGTGGGCGTGGGCAATGCTCATTTCAAAAAGCCACCCTTTTCCAAACGGATCTTTATTGACCAGCTCCGGGGCTGAGGAGATTTCTTCGTTTATTTTTACGATCTCTCCGGTGGCGGGAGCGTAGATATCAGAAACAGCTTTCACGGATTCAATGGTGGCAATGGCATCTCCGTGTTCCACCGTATTACCCAATCCGGGCATATCCACAAATACAATATCCCCCAGGGATTTCTGGGCGTAGTCTGTGATGCCCACTCTGGCGACGTTTCCGTTTATTTTCATCCATTCATGGCTCTTGGTGAACGATAATTCTTCTGGCTTCATAATCCCAATTTTAATGACCACCCGGCGTGAAAAGAATTTTATGATATGGACAGATGATAGGCAATGCGTTTAAAAAGCTCGCTGGGGATTACCGGTTTGGCAATAAAGTCATCCATGCCCGATTTTTTTGCCTCTTCCTGGGTGATCTTCAGTGCGAAGGCGGTCAGGGCAATGATGGGAACATGGAATTCTGTTCCTTTCTCCAGTTCCCGGATGGCACGGGTTGCTTCGTAGCCATCCATCTCCGGCATCTGTATATCCATCAACACCAGACTTGGGCGATTTTTCTTATAAATCTGGATGGCCATTTTACCATTTTCCGCACTTTCCACGGAGTACCCCTCATTGCGCAGGAGGATACTGGTGGTTTCCCGGTTCATGTCGTTATCTTCCGCTAACAAAATGGTAAATTTCTGCTTATCCATTATTATCTCCGGCTTGTTTTCCTTCTTCATGTCTTTCCATATATGAATTTTTTCACACTGGATAGTGTTTTTGATGACGTCGATGAGTTTACTTTTTTTGATGGGTTTTGTAATTATTTCTGAAATGGACGGATTCTGTGAGCGGTCAATGTCATGGGTCTGGGCGGAATATACAATAATGGGTATGTTGGTTATTTGGAGGTCTTCCTTTACCATGCGGGAAAATTCCAGGCCGTTGATATGGGGCATCTGAAAATCTGTGAGAATGAATTGGACATCCTTTCCTTTCCTAAGAAAATTAATGGCAGACGCTGCGTCCGGAATATCTATGACATCAATTTTTTCTTCCCGGAGCATGGTCCGTAAAATGGCCAGATGCGTGGGGTTGTCATCCACCAGCAGGGCACGGGATCCCTCCAAGCAAATATTTCCGGAGTTTCTGTTTTCCAGAGTGGGAATTTCCGCATTGATGGTAAAATAAAAAGTGCTACCTTGGTTTTCCTCGGATTCCACAGAGATGGAGCCACCCAGAAGTTCCACCAGTTTTTTAACAATGGGCAACCCCAGACCGGTGCCGGACTGGGTTTTTGTATAGTTGGACTGGCCCCGGTTATAATTCAGAAAAATATCATCCATGGAGTCTTTGGGAATTCCAATTCCGGTGTCAGAGATGGAAAACTCCAGTTGGATTTTTCTCTCTTTTTCAAATATTTTTTTAATAATGATGTAGATTTCACCCTCTTTTGTGAATTTTATGGCATTGCTGATTAAATTCATCAAAATCTGACGAAGCCGCCCCCGGTCAGAAATAATCATTTCCGGCACATTATTATCCAGAAAATAGTATATTTCCAGATTTTTTGCCTGGGCAGCCAGAATAAAGGAATCCACAACGGACTCCAGCAAATCCTCCAGTGAAAGCTCCTGCGGATACAGATCAATTTTTCCCGATTCAATCCGGGAAAAATCCAGCACTTCATTGATTAAATCCAGAAGGGCAGCACTGGAAGAAGAAAGTCTTTTCAGATATTTTTTCTGCTCCTCATCCAGGTTGGTGAATTCCATGATCTCAATCAGCCCGATGATAACCGTTAATGGGGTGCGGATTTCATGGCTCATACTGGAAAGGAAATATCCTTTTGCGTTGGAGGCTTTTTCTGCCGCCAGCTTTGCCCTTTCCAGTTCTTCTTCTCTCTTGATGCGGTCTTCAAATTCCTTCTGGATTTTCCTGGACATTCTGTTAAAATAGGTTTCAATGAGTTTGAATTCATCCTTTGTTTTTACATGAATCCGGTGGGAATAATCCCCCTCATCCACCCTTTTGAGACCATCCACCAGGACTTCCAGCGGGGAAAGGATTTTGTTGGATATCCGCATCAAAACAAGGGTGCTCAAAAGAATCATGGAAAGGGTTATTACCGCCATGACCACTAAAAAGGAATTTTGCTTTTCCTGTATCACAGAATCATTATAATAAACAGTGATTTTACCAATAACCTCATTCTCCATCCGGAGAATCCGGGGCGATGGGGTCAGATAAAAATTTGTGAATTCCTCTTTTCTGTAAGAAAAATTATTAATTCCCAGGGCGTCGTTCAGATCAATACCGGAAATTTCACTGTCCATGAGAAAAGATTTGAGTCCCAGTTCAATGCGGTTTTTATCTATATTCCAGAGTGCATCTGCGGTGGTTTTTTCAATGAGGAGATTGGTATCCCGGATTTTTGCGTTTAGCCGTGCATGCTCGTTCTTATTCTGGTAAAAAATAAAGAAGACAGAAAATATGGAATTGAAAGCAACCAGCGATACAATGATACCGATAACAATTTTATATCTGATTTTCATATTTTTCTGTTAAAAGGAATTCTTAATCCGCAGGTAAGTTCCATTCGCTTTTATAACAGATAAACCTTTATTAAACGTGTAAAGGTTTTTTTTATAATCTTTCTTTTTCAGGTCAAATCCCAAGTATTGCCGGACATGGGCTATGGGATAGGGGATGGGTTTTATGGCGTCCTGGTATTTCAATTTATGGATGTAATAGAGCCCCACATTGCGTTCTGCCAGAGCAATGTCTACCCTGTGGTGGTAAAGCTTATGGAAATTATGCTCATCGAACGCAGTTTCCTCTTTTTTTACAGATAAATTCATAAACCATTCCGGATATGCATATCCCAGCACCGTCCCGATTTTATAAGGGTGCAAATCGGCGGGTTTGGATATACGGATTTTATTTTTCGTGTGTACAAAAAAAATAAGATCATCCTCCAGAATGGGGTTGGAATACGCAAACCAGTTCTCTCTTTCTTTGGTATGCCATAGCGTAAAAATACCGTCGTATTTCCCCTTTTTTGCATTTTCCAGGGCTCGGTACCAGGGTTCAACGACAATCTTCACATTATCCTCCCCCGCCGCATGGAAGGATTCCACAATGATGGACACCAGAATGCCCCTATTGGCCAATTCTTTGGTACAGTAAGGAGGATATTCGCTGGTTACCAGGGTAATGGGTTCCCCGATAACCGGCGAATAGGAAGAAAATAAAAATGAGCATAACGAAAAAAGAAAAATAAATTTCCGGAAATTCCGGGGGGTCAACCTTGGGCTCCCTGGAAAATGGGTATTTTTTCTTCATTAAAATATTTGAGCCGAACGGGATGCTCCACTTTGAGCGTCTCCACATTCACATCTTCCACAATGGTAAGAAGTTTGGGGCCCTCCTGCAGTTCCACAATCGATAACGCGTATGGTGCTTTTTCCTTTAGTGACCCAAAAGCAGCATGGACGATGGTGAACGTGTGGATCTTGCCGTTTCCACTCAATGCCACTTCCTCCAGATTCCGGGAGTGGCACTTCTGGCAGGCCATGGTGGGCATTAAAAACGGACCGGCTCCGCAGTCTTTACATTTGTATCCAGTTATATGTTCCATAATGCTCAAAAATCCTTCCGGAATATGTTTACCGCAGCGATGCCTGGGCTTCCACCCAGCGTGTGGGTTAATCCCAGATCGGTTTGTTTCACCTGGCGTTCTCCGGTGAGGCCGCGCATCTGCTCAATAATTTCCACCGCCTGTGCCACTCCGGTCGCACCAATGGGGTGACCTTTGGATTTTAATCCTCCGCTCATATTCACCGGTATTTTTCCTGTGATTTTGGTCTGGCCTTCCGCTACGGCAAATCCACCCTCTCCCTTTTTAAAAAATCCCAGATCTTCAATGTCCAGGATTTCCGTAATGGTGAAACAGTCATGGACTTCCGCCATGTTAATATCAGATGGGGAAACTTTTGCCTCTGTGTATGCCTTCTGCGCCGCACGAACGGTGGAAAGCAGGGATACAAAGGATTCTTTATTGCCAATATTGTTATCTTCTGCGCCAATTCCTGCTCCGATGATCCTCACCGGCTTTGGGTGCAGCTTTTTCGCGTCTTCCGATGGCATGAGCACCACCGCAGCGGCTCCGTCTGTCACCAGAGAAACATCATGCAGACCCAAGGGGGAGGTAATCATGGGGGCTTTCATAATCCGGGGCAGGTCAATCTCTTTTTGTTTGTGTGCCTTGGGATTTTTAGCTCCGTTTGCGTAGTTTTTCGTCGCTACCATGGCCAGATGCTCTTTGGTAGTTCCAAAATCGGCCATGTGACGGGTGGCATATAAGGCATAAATGGACGGAGCGGAAACACTCAGCGAGTTCCCAAACTCCGGATCCCCGCCCTTGGCAATAATACGCATGGTTTCATCCGGTGCCTTGGTATTCATTTTTTCCACCCCCAGAACCAGGGCGTTTTTATAAACCCCGGTGGCAATCATGGATTTAGCCAACTGGATGGAAACCGCCCCGGAACTGCATGCATTTTCAATGTGCATGGAGGGGGTGTTGGGAATTCCCAGAATGCTGGCCACATAAGGACCAATCAGGTTCAGGTCATTGAAGTCCGTGGATGCATAATTGCCCACATAAATCATTTCAATCTGGTCCAGGGTCAAGCCGGAATCCGCCACCGCCTTCATACCGGCTTCAAAAATCAGCTCCCGGATGGTGACAGTCTTGAGCATACCAAACTGGGTCTGGTATGCTCCTGTAATGGATACTTCTTTCATCAATGCACTCCGTTGAGTCCGCCGTTTACGTTTAACACTTCGCCGGTGATATAGGATGCCATATCGGAAGCAAGAAACAGAATGGGCTTGGCAATATCCGATGGCTGGCCTTTTCTCTGCAAGGGAATATGCTTCACCATCTCTTCTGCCATTTTCTCCGGAATCAGGGATGTGAGAAAAGTTTCAATGAACCCCGGAGCCACGGCGTTCACGCGGATGCCCATGGGAGCCAGCTCCTTTGCGAGGGCTTTGGTAAAACCAATCACTCCGGCTTTGGAAGCGGCATAATTTGCCTGCCCGGGGACACCTAGGGCGTTCACGGAGGTCAGGTTGATCACATTTCCGCTCTTCTTCTTCCTCATGACATTGACCGCTGCCGATGTGACCAGATACGTGCCCGTGAGGTTAATATCGATAATCATCTGCCATTGCTCCGGCTTCATGCGGATAAAAAGTCCGTCTTTGGTGGTGCCGGCGTTGTTGACCAGAATGTCCACTCCGCCGAATTTCTCCACCGTCTGGTTGATGAGGTTGTCTGCTGATTCCTTTTTGGAAACATCGCAGACCACGCTCAGGGTTTCCACGCCCTTTGCGGCAATCTCTTTTGCGGTCGCTTCCGCGGTGGCCGGGTCTATATCTGTGATGACCACTTTGCTGCCCGCATCCGCGAAAGCCTCTGCAATTCCCTTCCCGATTCCCCTTCCGGAGCCGGTGATGACAACAACCTTGTCTTTTAAATCTTCAAAATGGTTCATAAACCCTCTGGATTAATCTACTTCTATGACAGCTTTGCCGTCAATCTTGACTTCGTCTTTCTGGTCTTTCACATAGAGTTTACACTCAATAAATTTTTTTCCATTATCTTCAAATTTCTTTTTTACGGTTCCACCAGCGGTGAGAACATCTCCGGGACGGGTCATGGCCTTGAAACCCACTCCAAAGCGTATCACGTTTTTTACTCCCGCAAAACCGGAAACCATCTGCCCCAGAATACCCATGATCAGCATGCCATGGGCAATGGTTCCACCCAGCCCGGCCTCTTTTGCATAAGCATCCACGGTGTGGATCTGGTTAAAGTCCCCGGAGGCACCGGCATAACGTACCAACTGCACCTGCTCGATGGGAGGTTTCTGCAATGATGGAAGCTCATCGCCCTCTTTAATTTTATCATATTTTAATTCCATTTTATCCTCCGTATTTATTTGCCTACGATAATAGACATTTTAGCGACTGTGACAACCTCATTGCCGCGTTTATATGTGGTTTTGAATGTCACCATATCCATTTTTGTGCTTGCCCGCATGGATTCTATGGACACGGTTCCTGATATTTTATCTCCGGGATAAATGGGGGTGAAATACTCATATTCCTCTTTTGCGTGGAGCAGTTTCTGGATATTAATACCCACCATGATCATTTTATCCCAGATTTCCGGATATCCCCAGAAATTCATGACCGTCGCGAATGTCAACGGAGCCGGAACGTCTTTATATCCCTTTTCCTGGGCGTATTTAGCGTCAAAAAACAGCGGATTGTCATCTCCAATCGCAAGAGCAAGTTCCTTGATTTTGCCTCTTTCCACTTCAAAAACATAGGGATCAAATTCTTTTCCCTGGTATGAAACATCTAACATACTTTCTCCTTTATAAAAATTTTTTTACTACTCTGCTCATAAGCCAATTTCTTTTGCAATGAGTACTTTCATGACTTCATTGGCACCAGCGTAAATGGATTGTACGCGGGCGTCCACAAAATCTTTCGCAATGGGGTACTCTTTCATGTACCCAAATCCTCCATAAAACTGGAGGCAACGGTCCACAGATCGCTGGAGCATTTCTGTTGTCCAGTATTTTGCCATGGATACTTCTTTGGTTATTTTATCTTTATTAATATGACGTAAAATCAGCTTCTCCATGAAGGCCTTCCCTATTTCAATTTCCGTGGCAACTTCCGCCAACACAAACTGGGTGTTCTGCATTCTGGCCAAAGTGCTCCCGAACATTTTTCTGGTCTTTACATATTCTATGGTATCTTGCAGGGCCTTTTGTGCGGCCTCCACCGCCGCAATGGATACCACCAGACGTTCCTGCTGGAGTTTTTGCATCAAATACAGAAACCCACGTCCGGCCTTTCCCAGGAGATTTTCCTGGGGGACATTTACATCATCAAAGAATAATTCGGAAGTGTCCTGTGCACTCAGTCCGATTTTTTTAAGTTTCTTGCCTTTGACAAATCCTGGAGAATTGGATTCCACCAGTAGCAGACTGATCCCCCTTTCCTTGGCCCTGGGATTGGTTTTTGCCACCACAATGACCAGATCCGCCACCTGACCATTGGAGATAAATGTCTTGGAACCATTCAAAATATAATGATCTCCCTTCAAAATGGCAGTGGTTTTGATTTCCTTCAGGTCTGAACCCGCGTCCGGCTCTGTCATGGCTATGGCGGAAACAATCTTTCCGGAGACCAGACCAGGCAGCCATTTCTTCTTCTGCTCCTCAGAACCAAATTCCTGAATATAAGGAACCACAATATCCGAATGCAAAGACAGCATCCAGCCGGAAATCCTGCTACGTGCCAACTCCTGCATCAGAACCACGGAATAAAGAAAATCCACCCCGGCTCCGCCATGCTCCTCTTCCACTCCGGGACAGACAAATCCATACTGCCCTGCCTTCTCCCAAACAGAATGCGGAACCATCCCTTCTTCTTCCCATTTTTCATGGTGGGGTACCAGCTCTTTTTCCACAAATTTCCGGAAGGAATCCCGGAATTCTTCATGCTCTTCCGTGAAAAAGGAATATTCATTGAAATGTTCTGCCATTTAATTCAAGGAAAAAAATAGACAAGTCCTGTCAAGATTTTTTCGCGTTGATAACCATCGACATGTTTTCTATGGCATATTATTATGACGTACCCGGCTATGGAATCCATACACCGTAACCCAGGGAAAATTTGGCCTCTTGGGCGAGGGCATAAGGACGTATCGAAGCCAGCCCGGTGACCAATGGGGAGCGAGAAGCGGAGCTTAAAGCAGATTTTTTCGGGTTATCGCAAGGACGGATTCCCATTTTGCTCATACGTT
>DYOA01000089.1 GCA_020720785.1 Leptospira biflexa | reverse complement strand
GGTGACAGTCACCACTGGAGACATCCATAACGCCGTATGTCCTCCTATTTATGTCTCATCTTGCAGGGGGATAGTCATTATGGGTGTCGGAAATCTATCCGGGTTGCATATAACGCCGGGATTAATCGCTTGACAGGAAATCCCGTAAAAGGACATATTGCGTAAAAGGTGCCGGATGGTGGCGTCCCCAAACCGGAATGAGGATGATAAAACAAGAAATTAAAGCTATTCTATTCGATTTTGATGACACCCTGGTCATGACCCGCCAATGTAAAAATGTAGCGTTGAAGGAGCTTTCTCTGGTGGAATTCCACCGGGAGCTGACGGAGGAAAAAATAGCTTCGCAGTGGGGAAAGCCATACCGGGAGTTTATCTCCGGGCTCTATGACATTCCCATGGACAGCGTGGACGCACTGCTGGAAAAATACCGGGAAGCCAGTGCACGTTATCCCATGAAGGTGTATGACGGTGCGTTGGAAACGCTGGAAAAATTATCCCGGAATTATCTTCTGGGGATGGTGACAGGCACCAGTCGTTATGCCATTGAGACATATTTTCCTCCTTTGGGTTTTCAGGATTCCTGGTTTTTCCATATCCAGACCGCCGATGAATCTCCATACCATAAGCCGGATCATAGGGTATTCCTTCCGCAAATGGATATTTTAGAAAAAAAATATAATATCTTCCCGGAAGATTGTGTCTATGTGGGGGATGGACTCCATGATTTTGTAGCGGCACGGGATGCGGGGATGGGCTTCATTGGGATTCATGGAAACACCACGGCGGAGGAGAAATTCCGGAAAGTGGGGGCGTTTTCCATTTCCGGAATTTCCATGCTGCCATCGAGAATGAAAGGATAAGACCGCCGGATTTACCGCATTTGTCTTTGGTTTTACCAATCCGGGGATCTGCGTGCCGATCTGCTTATATATAAATCAATACGCATAAAAAACAATCTATCCATGCGGAAAAATCGGGCATTTTCCCATAAAAAAGGGAATAAATGTAAAGAGAGTTTTAGCACGGAATTTGCATGGCCTTTGTATGCTTGAGATGAAATACGGAAAACGACGGGTGAACAACTGCCGGGAAGCCAGGATGGTCACCGGGAGTCTTACCGCTAAAAATAAAATTGAATCCACTGGCCGATGTGAGTCAACCGGAAATAAAAAATTGGATCCGGCGACGGAGGAGGGAATGGCTGGAAATGAGAACATTCCCAGCCAGATTCCATCATTTATTCCGGTGGTAAAATTCTTCCGCTTCCACGGATTTTTCATAGAGACTGGGCTGCATGGAAACCCCCAGAATTCTTTCCGGAATCATCACCAGAATTTTTTTCACATCCTCCGCAATGTGGTAAAAGAATGGAATCAAAATCAGCGTGATGAATGTCGCGAAAATGAGTCCATAACCAAAGGCCAGAGCCAGCGGGGCCACAAAGGCGTCTTCTCCGCCCAGGCCATAAATGGTGGGGAATAATCCCAGAACAGTGGTACCGCTGGTGAGAATCAGAGAGCGGAAAAAAGAGGAGAGCACCAGATAGATGATCATTAACGCCACCAGGAACAGGAGCATCAGGTTTGCCATACTTTCATTTCTGTCCTCTTCTTCCCCTCCGTAATTTACATTGTATCCGGGATATTTCGTGGAAATTTCAGCGAAATGTTTCTGCATGTTCTGATTGACTTCCTGTGAGGTGATGGTATTGGTATCTATATTGGCAGTGACCTGGATCACCCTTTTATAGTCCAGCCGGTTGATCATGGAATACCCCGGAGTTTTTTCATAGTTGGTGACCAGAAAAAGAGGAACCAGACCTCCCGCGTGGTTGGCCACCATCACCTGGTTCATACTGTACTGGTTTTTTCTGGCCCATTCCGGAAAGCGAACCCGCACATCAATTTCATCTTCGCCGTCATTTACCCGGAAATCAAATTTCATATCGGAAGAGATTTCTCCTTTTTTCCCCAGTCTGGATATTTGCCCGGAGTTCCTTCAGGATTTCTGATGCCTCTCTGTCCCTGTTCCCCACCGGAGTCAGGTTCATGATAATGGTTCCCCGGTGCGTCCCTTCGCTGGGGGCCGGATCCAATCCACTGGCCACCTCCACCCCCACCCGGGACTGGATGGATTCCAGCTCTTGGGCAGGGAAAGCACGGGCGTATTTTTCCACTTTTTTCAGTTCCATTTCATTGACAGATAGTAGAGTTCCCTGTGGCAGCTTTGTACGGATCAAAATTTTTTCCCCGCCACCGCCCGGCATAAAAACAAATTTCAGGAACACTCCGGACGCGAACAGGGAAAGGAAGAATATGATGGGATGACCCCAAATGTGGCGTAGCGATGGTCCAGAACAAATCCCAGAAGGGCCTGGTATTTTTCCCGGAACCGTGTAAACCAAGGGGATTCATCCTCTCCCTTTTTTCCGGAGATTTTTCCAAAGGTTTCCAGATGGTTGGGAACAATGAACATGGCGGAAAACCAGGACGCGGAAAGGCTGATGATGAGTACCAGAGGAATTCCATAAATAAATTTTCCAATCAGCCCGGTCATGAAAAGCAGTGGGCCAAAAGCCGCGGTAATCACCAGAAGAGTGGTGGTCAAAGGCCAGAAAACTTCCGCCGTTCCTTTTTCCACCGCTTCCAATGCA
>DYOA01000088.1 GCA_020720785.1 Leptospira biflexa | reverse complement strand
CCGGGAGTGCAGTCCCAAACCGTCAGAATGTCCTTATAATAATGGCCGATTCTTTGTTTCTATATTATATTATTAAGTCCAGATTGTAGCAAGGAGAAAATATGGCCGGCCAGAATGAAAATAACAAGATGATTATTGAGAAGTTTTATGACAGTTTCCAGAAAAAAGATGTGGAGGGAATGTTAAGTGTATATTCAGAAGATGTCCAGTTTACAGACCCCGTTTTTGGGCGGCTGGTGGGTAAAGATGCCACTGCCATGTGGCGGATGCTTCTGGAAAAAAGCAAAGATCTGAAGATTACCTTTGGGGATATCCGTGCCAATGAGAAAAGTGGCACTGCCCGGTGGGAAGCAGTCTATTCCTTTGGAAGTGCCGATAGAAAAATTCACAATAAGATCACGGCCAGATTTACCTTCAAAGACAGAAAAATCATCTCCCATGAGGACAGCTTTTCCTTCCTGCGCTGGGCAGGCATGGCGTTTGGGCTCCAGGGGTTTCTCCTGGGATGGACTCCCGGATTCCGGAAAAAGGTGCATGAGGAGACCATCAAATCTTTTGCGATGTACAAAAAACGCAAAAGAATGGAATAACCACCCGATTTTATCCATTAGTGAAGAGGTGAATCCGTTTCCATGCTTCCCGGAATATCTCCGGGGGCAGGATTAGACTCACCACAAACGCTCCGGGATCGGGAATATCAAAAAAATACCCCGGCATCAGGAAAACTTTTTTCTGTTCCAGAAGCTTCAGGGAAAATTCCTCCGTGTCTTCCATGGATGGGTTTTTGTTGATACGGAGGATAGCGTTCCAGCCTCCCCGGTACGGGAAAACCTCTACGGGGATTCCGGAAAGGATTTCCAGATTGGCTTGGATTCTTTCCTGCATGGGCATCTGGAAGGCCACCCGGTGTTCCAGCAGGAACGGAGCCAAAGCCATGGCCGGAGCGGAAACGGAAAGATAGAGATCCAGAAGGAAAGACAATGGCTCCCGCATAGATTTTTTCCATGCCTCGCTTCCGGTGAGGGCAATCCATCCCATTTTTATCTGGGGTAGCAGAAGCATCTTGGAAAAACCGTTCAGGATAAACCCATCGGCCATGGATAAAATCTTCCGGCCTTCTTCTGCGGAGGCTTTTTCTTCCGGGAGGATATAATCAAAAAAAACCTCATCCACAATGGCAGGAATTTTTCTCTCCTTTAAAATTTCCCCAATCCGATGTGCCTCCACCGAAGAAAGATAATTTCCGGTGGGATTATTCGGGTTGATGAAAACCACGGCACGGGTCATGGGACGCAGGGATTCTTCCAGATTTTCCATATCCATAGAGTAGGGGATATTCGCCGCCGGGATGGGATTCTTCAGAACGTAAAAGCCGGCCTCTGCTGCCTCCATCCGGGAGAGCATTTCCACCAACGGATAACCGGGAGACGGAGACAATACTTCCTCCCCCGGACTGGTGAGGAGCTTGAACAGAAAGGAATACGCTTCGCTGGTGGATGCCGTCAGAAAAATATCTTCCGGCAGAATGGGAATCCCCGCCTGTGCATAATACCGGGACACGGCTTCCCGTGCAGAAATTCCGCCCTGTGGGTGAGGGGAATACCCGCTTATTCCGGCGATAAAATCGGCCTGGTGGACAGCGGATGCCAGAAGACTTTCTATGTGAGAGAAATGCACATGGGCAGGGTTGGATTCGGAAAGATCCAGAAATGTCTCTCCCCTATCCAGGAGTTCTTCTTTGCGTCGCATTAACGGGTTTTGCTCTGCGGCCAGGAAAAAACGGTTTGTCATTCTGAACTTTTCCTGGATTCCGGACTTGGCTGAAAGCATTTAACTGGCCATAGGAGAATGAATGAAAGCAATCCTGTCCATATTGTTGCTTGTGGGAGAAGAAGCCTTATCCAGCCTGGAGGGGAAGAAAAAAAGCCTGTGGCAGTCCTCTCTGGTGCTGATCATCGTGAACGCGATTCCCCTCCTTGGGATTGCTCTTCTGGGATGGGAGCCACGGATGATCCTCCTCATTTACTGGGCGGAATCCGCCATCATTGGGATTCTCAATATCGCAAAAATGGCATTGGCCGGCTGGTCTGGCGGGGTGCTCACCTTTCTGGGATCTATTTTTTTTATCGCTTTTTTTTTGGTGCACTACGGGATGTTTATGGGTGTCCATGGACTGTTTTTACTGGTTCTTCTTTTTGTAAAAACCGGTGCCGATGGGTCCATCAATGATAGCGAAATAATTCCTGCCCTGGAAAAAATCATCTCCGAATTTTCCATCAACAGTGTTTCCGGATTTCTGCACAGCGAATGGATTTCCCTGATCCTGATTTTTATCAGTCACCTATACGCTTTTCAATATTATACCCTGAGAAAAAAGGAATATCTCCACCACAGCGTCCCGGAACTTCTGTTTTCCCCTTACACGAGAATTATGGTGATGCATCTGGTCATTCTGGGTGGGGTTACCGTGATGACCCTTAAAGGCGGGGATATTTCCACCTTAATCTACGCTCTGGTATTGCTCAAAACCCTGGCCGATTTGTGGTCCCATGTGCGGGAAGTTTTGAAGATAAAGATTGGGCAGGAGAATTGGGTTTCTTGAATAAATTCACGATAACGCTCCATAAAAGACATATCCATCCGTGATATGTGACATAAAAA
>DYOA01000046.1 GCA_020720785.1 Leptospira biflexa | reverse complement strand
GAAGAACCCATTGCCCTCTCCGACACCGAATTAGACAATATCCAATCTTTTGATCTTCTGGCGGGGGAAAAACTTGCCCAGAATATCCCCACTCAACACCCGGATGAAAGGTTTATAGTTGATGAGATGGAGACTGATCCGCAAGAGGAACCTGTCCCAACCGATGATTTGCCGTTACCACACCCAAAAGATGAGATAGCTTTGCCGCTTGCCGCAGTGGGCGTTTCCGCCCCCATTGTGGATGAAGAACCATTTGAGATGGAACCGTTTGTTTTAACGGAGGATCTTTCCAGATCATCTCTGACCATAGGCGAAAAAGACAGCAGGCAGGTTCCCGAACCTCCTGTAATTCCAACGGATGTCCCCAAAGCCTCTCCCCCCTCCCCAAAAACACCGGAAAAAACAATCATTAATGAAAAGGATATTGAAGAGCTTTCTTCCGAGGAAAAGGTTCCTACAGATACAAAATCTGAGGACAGCAAGGAAGATATTGGGGATTTGAACAAAGAAGAACTCAGAAATATTATTTCTTACCTGGATCAGCTTTTGGGTGAACTGCCGGATGAAGTCATCCAAAGCTTCGCCGAGTCTGAATACTTTCTTTTATACCAAAAAGTCATGGACAAGTTAAACCTTTAATCCGAAGTATAAATATGGGATTACGGGAAAAAGCTCTGGATTTCACTTCAAATACGGATTACAATCTTGCTTTGACACCTCAGGACAGAAAAAAAGAAAAAAGACGTCCAGCCCTGGAAAGCAGTACACAATCTGATGTCCGCCCATCACCCACAGAAAAGAGGCAGGTTTCGTTAAATGACCACGATGCCAGATTGAGGGATATCTACGTCAATATTCTTGAGCTCGTTAAGGAAATATCCCAGATAGAAAAAGAAGCTGATCTTTTGTCCACTTCCATTCTGACGCTGATTGGGTTCACTGGTATTATGAACGCTGCCGTATTCATCAAAGACAAAAAAAATTTCATACTAAAGGAAAAAAAAGGGTACGCCATTGCACAGGATGCCGTTTTTTCCATCCATGAGGAATGGCTTGCCCCCGTTTATAAAGAAAAGGGAATCATTGGAAAAGAAAATATACAAGCCGGTTTTTATTCCGGAATTATCATGGAAGGGGATGTTCAATTAATTGTGCCTGTTTTACGATATGAAGAATTAACCGGAATAATATTCCTAGATAAAAAAATTGGCAATTCGGAATTTAACGCTTATGATCTGATGTACCTGAAAATCTTTGGGGAGATCATTGGACTGTTCTACTCCGCTCTTTCCGGAAAGACAGGGAACCGCTACGAAAACATTGTGAACAAAACCAGACTGGATAAACTGGATAGGATTCTCAGGATGGAAGAATCGCTTTTCCATGGATCCAGAGATGCTACAAAAATATCGGATATTATCCGTAATACCTGGGAATATTTATATCCGGATTCCGCATTTCTTCTGGTAATGGAAACCTATAATGGTACGGAGGAAGCGTTTCGCTACCGTCTGCATCCGGAATCCCTTGCCAACGCTGATTTTGCCAGAAATCTGGACTGGTACGGGGAATTGGAATCCTCGGATAACTGGCTTCATTATCCAGAGTTCAAAGATGATGATTTTTTTTATGAAAATATGGAATCCGGGGACTGGAATTACTACCAGACAATGCAGATACTTCCATTCCAACAGGAAAGCAGATTAAAATCCTTTGTATTAATGCTGAATACTTCAGAAAAAGATTCTGATGATTTGTCTCATGCCGGTGTTTTTTTCCAGCTTTTGGCCACATATTTTCAATCCCAAAAAAATCTGGATCTGCTGGAAAATAATTTTCAACAAAGCATTCAAGACCCGTTTTATGCGGTAAAATCCAGTCTGCAAATTCTGGCCAGGGAAAATCCGCGTTATTCGCTGGTTTTTATTCAATTTGCGAATGCACGGAGAATTGAAACTATTTTAAATAATCAGGAAAAAAAATCCATGCAGAATAATATCCGCCGCATAATCCAGGATTTTCTGCAACCTCCGTTTTTCAGTCAGGTTATGGATAATGAATTTTTATTTTTCCTGCCCATGACCACAAAAACGGAAAGCTGGCAAACCGTGAAAAAAATCCAAAGGGAGTTGTCCATCGTTTACCCGGATGAAAATTTTCGTCCTCTGGTCAAATCCCGTATCTATTCATTTCCGGAGGATGGGGAGATGGATTTATCAGAAATACTGTTCCACCTTTCATAATATTTTGTTTTTCCCGGATCATAAAATACCGATACTAAATTTGATGGCTATTCCAATGCCCAGAAAATTTATTTTGATTCCATTATTATTTCTGATTGCCATGACTGTATATGCCAAATGGGATTTCAGAGGAGAGGATTCAGAAAATTATTCCCAACAGAATATCCAACTGCGGATTGCCTCTGATAAAACCCGTTTCCGGTATAATGAAAATATGAGGATCAGTCTGCGGATAACCAATAATGGTTTCTATCCCGCCACTCTATATTTACAAAGGGATGATAGAAAAAACTTTGTTATTATCGCAAAAGGAAAAAATGGGTTGAGTATGCCTGTACTGGAGCGTGCTCCCCAGGAAAATATTATCAAATCCGGGGACCCATTTTATGAATCCTATTCTGGAACCGGATATCAAGCCCGCAGTATGATTCTGAAACCAGGAGAAACCATTGAAAAAGAAATCTCTGTCAAAGAATGGATTGATTTACCCCAAAACAATAAATCAGAGACTTATCTGATATCCGCATTTTTTTATCCAAACCCGGACCAGTCCCAGGAATATTTTTTAACATCGGAGAATCAGTATACCATTTTTGTGGATCCGGTCTCAGAAGAACCCAAAGCACATTCCGCCTATTTCAATGTGGACAAGGGAACCATCTCCCCCAGGGAGGTTGTATTCCTGGTTCTGGCCTCCGAATATAAAAATGAATGGTCATCCTATTTTAAATATATTTCAGAGCCGGATTTAATCAAGGCATATCCTGATTTTGCGTATAAATATGCCAGGGCATCGGAGACCGATAAAAACGGAGTAATCCATGATTTTATGGAGTATCTGAAGAATAGAAAATCCCATGAGCTGATAAAATTTTCTGTACAGGAAGAAAAAATTACTGACATTTTACATTCACCCGTAAAGACTGCCGAGGTGACCGTAAAGGCTACACGGAAAATTGAAGGTTATGACCGGGAATTCGTGTATACATACTATCTTACATCCAGAAATAATACATGGCTGATAACAGGAATTGAAACACAGGTGGTAAAATGACAGACATTCTATCCCAGGACGAGATTGATCAGCTACTTACTGCCATTTCCAGTGGAGACACCCAGCCGGACGATTATACCCAGGCACCGCAAGCAGAGCAAAAAAAAGTAAAAATATACGATTTCAAACGTCCGGATAAATTCTCCAAAGACCAGATCAGGACGGTGCAGATGATGCATGAGACTTTTGCCCGACTCACCACCACTGCGATGTCCGCAAAGTTGCGGTCCATGGTACAGGTACATGTGACCAGCGTGGACCAGTTGACTTATGAGGAATTCATCCGTTCCATTCCCAATCCCACTACCTTGGCTATTATTAATATGGATCCACTGAAAGGATCATCCATCCTGGAAATTGATCCCAATATTACGTTCACTGTGATTGACCGGTTATTCGGCGGACCGGGGGAAATATTCCGCAATCCCAGGGAATTAACCGAAATCGAAATGTCTGTAATTGAAGGGATTGTGGTTCACATCTTAACGAATCTGCGGGAATCCTGGTCCACGGTGATTGACCTGCGTCCACGGTTAAGTGGCATTGAGACAAACCCGCAGTTTGCACAGATTGTTCCTCCCAATGAGATGGTGATGCTGATTACCCTGGAGACAAAAATCGGCGAAAGCGAGGGAATGATGAATCTTTGTATTCCCTATATAACCATCGAACCGATTATCCAGAAATTATCCGCACAATATATGTTCTCCTCTCTGGGAAGAGGGGAATCCGAACAGAACAAGGTGATGATTCAGACCCGCCTGGACAGTGTGGAAGTGACGGTGTCCGTGGAAATTGGGACGGCAGAGCTATCTTTCAACGAGATCATGAATTTGAAAAAGAATTCCGTGATAAAAATCGGCAATACCACCACTAATGAAGATTTTGTCTTTAAGGTTGGGGATCGGGCAAAGTTTAAATGTCGCCCAGGACGGGTTGGTTCCCGTCTGGCTGTACAGATTGGGGAAACCATTGATGATGTGCCGGATGAATTTTTAATGTCCAGTCGCAACAGAGAGGAATTATAATAATTCGTCCAGAACTGTCAATAACTCTTTTTTTGTAACTGCCATAAGACCCTTTTTCCGCAGTTCGGCCGCATTTGTGCATCCCCGGGTGTAGTGGACAAAATGCTTTCTGAATAAACGAACCCCCATTTTTTCACCATAAAATTCCACCATCCATTCAATGTGACGGATCATGGTACGGTGCTTTTCCGATTTGGTTACACTGTTTTTATCCATACCGGAAAAAATCCATGGGTCCCCCATTGCATGCCGGCCAATCAAAACCCCATTAAGATCATATTTCCGGATTCGTTCTTCCGCATCCTCTTTGGAAATCACATCGCCGTTTCCATAAACCGGAATGGAAACACTTTGTCTCACCTCTGCGATTTTTTCCCAATCTGCTGTACCGGAATATCCCATACTTTTTGTCCGCCCATGGACAAAGATGGCAGAGGCTCCCTCCCCCTCCAGAATCCGGGCTATCTCCCGGTAATTCAGGGAAGACGGATCCCAGCCCAGACGGATTTTTGCGGTGACCGGTACGGTGGATGCTCTTTTCATTGCATGAAAAATATTTTTTGCTTTTTCCGGTTCCCGCAGAAGGCCGGCACCGGAACCTTTATGAGCGACCTTCTTTACCGAACATCCCATATTGAGATCAATGGCATCCGGGGACAATTCCGCAAGTATTTTTACCGCATCCGCGATGACCTCAGGACGGGAGCCGAATATCTGAAAGATAATGGGACGCTCTTCGGGTACAAACCGCAGCATGGAAAAAGTCTTGCTGGAGTTCCGGATAATGGCTTCTGTGGAGACAAATTCCGTGTAGGTAAATGTGGATCCATGCTCTCTGGCCAGTCTCCGGAATGGAGAATCCGTATAACCCGCCATGGGAGATAGGGCAATTCCTTTCTGGTTCCGGAAAATATCTTCTATCAAAGGTTATGGATTTCCTTCAAGGTGTCATCCGCTGCGTTTAATGCTCTTTCCAGCATCTCTCTGGTATGGGCGGCAGAAATAAAAATACATTCATAGGCCGATGGAGCAAAATAATAGCCTCTCCGGAGCATTCCATGAAAAAAAGCGGAGTACTTTTCTGCATCCGATGCGGAAGCATCGTCATAATTTTGGACATCTCTGGAAGAAAAAAACATGGTGCCCATGCTGCCAAAGGAATTTATCCGGACAGGAAGATTTTTTGTGATGGTACGCAGGCCATCAAAAAAGGATTCTCCCATCTGGTTCAGATTTTTATAAAAATCCGGACGGGAAATGATCTCCAGCACGGTTTTCCCCGCCGCCATCGCCAGAGGATTCCCGGACAGAGTCCCGGCCTGGTACACCTTTCCGGACGGTGACAGCATTTCCATAATCTCTCTCTTTCCGGCCACCGCACCCACCGGAAGCCCTCCTCCGATTATTTTCCCCAGAACAGTCAAATCCGGGTCCACACCCAGGAGTCCCTGAGCACCTTCATAGGCCACGCGAAAACCGGTAATGACTTCATCCAGAATGAGCAGTATACCTTTCCCTTTGGTTACTTCCCGTACCTTGGAAAGATACCCATCGCTGGGGATCACCACTCCCATATTTCCGGGGATGGGCTCCAGAATAAAGGCCGCAATCTGGTTTTTATGATGCTGGATCAGTTCCTCCAGAGCCGGAATATCATTAAAGGGTACCGTCAGAGTATCCGCGACGGTCCCCTCCGTAACGCCGGGAGAGTTAGGGGAACCCAGGGCGGCCATCCCGGAACCTCCCGCCACCAGAAATGGATCTGCATGGCCATGGTAACCTCCATGGATTTTAATAATTTTATTCTTTCTGGTAAACGCCCGTGCCAACCGTATGGAAGTCATGGCGGCCTCCGTTCCGGAACTCACCATCCGCACCATATCCATGGCGGGAAGAGCGTCCACAATGGCTTTTGCCAGATTGTATTCATCTTCGTTGGGGGTACCGTAGCTGGTTCCCCGTCCAATGGCTTCCTGCAGTGAATGGGATACCTCCGGATGGTTGTGCCCCAGGATCATGGGCCCCCAAGAAGACAGAAAATCCAGATAGCGGTTTCCTTCAATATCTTCCATATAGGCTCCATCGGCTTTCCGGATGATCCGGGGAGTCCCGCCCACAGAAAGAAATGCCCGTACCGGAGAATTCACTCCACCGGGAATAATTTTCTTTTTTAGTTCAAACAATTCGTTATTGGTCATAGTCCAAATCCTCCGCAAAATATGTTATTACCAGATCCGCCCCCGCTCTGAAAATGGAAACCAGACTTTCCCGGACGGCCGATTTTTCTTCCAGCCAGCCTTTCTCCACCGCAGCTTTGATCATGGAATACTCTCCGGAGACCTGGTATGCCGCCAGAGGGAGTTTGGTGGAGATCCGCAGTTCCTTGAGAATATCCAGATAAGGAAGAGCGGGTTTTACCATTAGAATGTCCGCTCCTTCTTCCATATCTGCATACGCTTCCAGTAAGGAAATCCGCGAATTCGGTGGGTTTAGCTGGTACCCCTTCCTGTCCCCAAAGCCGGGGGTGGAACCGGCCGCGTCCCGGAATGGTCCGTAAAAAGAAGAGGCAAATTTAATGGAATAGGCCAGAATGGGGGTTCCCGTGTATCCATTGGTATCGAGAGCATTCCGGATAATCCCCACTCTTCCGTCCATCATATCTGAAGGTGCCACCATGTCCGCACCGGCATCCACATGGCTGAGAGCGATTTTTCCCAGATACGGAAGGGTGGCATCATTATCCACGTTATTTCCCCGGATAATGCCACAGTGCCCATGGGAGGTATATTCACACATACAGACATCCGTTATGAGATACAAGTCATTCCCGAATCTTTTTTTTGTTTCCCGCAAAGCCTTCTGGATAATTCCATCGGACTCAAAGGCAGCACTTCCGGTTTCATCTTTTTCTGCAGGAATACCAAAGGCAATGATCTTATTGATCCCTTTTTTCAGCAGTCTCTCCAAATATGGCAGGGAGCTTTCCACGGAATGACGATACATTCCCGGCATGGAAGATACTTCTGTGGAGCCCGGAGCCTCCGTAAAAAAAACCGGCTGGATGAGTTTATTTCTGTCAATGGTAGTCTCCTGCAGAGCCCGCCGGAGTATGGGATTTTCCCGGTATCTTCTTCCCCTGTAAAATGTTTCCATCATTCTATTTCCTTTTCCCGTTTAATATCTGAATAATTTCTTCCGCTTTCTTATATCCTGCCGTCAGGCAATCGGACAGGGAAATGCCGTCCACATAATTGGCACGAATGTAGAGTCCGGGCAAGTTTTTCTCAAAGTTTTCTCTGGCCCGGATTACCATATCGTATCCCATATTGTACTGCGGAATTGCAGAAGGCCAGAAATGGGACTCCTGAAACATGGGCGGATTTTTGGTGTGGATGATTTTCTGCAATTCGCCAATGGTTGTTTCTTCCACTTTTTTTCTCATGGCAGGGTCCTTATCCAAATTCGGCAAGGGAGTTCTGGCCCCGCCAATGAATACCGTAAACGAACGCAGGTTTTTTTCTGAATGATCTGCCAGAGTTTGCGGGAAAAGGGTGCTGGAATAGATTGCCCCCAGGAAGGAAGCTTTTTCCACTTCCGGTATCAGAAACCCAAAACCATCCTCCCCGGATGCGATATCTTTCCCATGGAAGACAAGATACAGAACCAGTACCGGAGGATATTCTATTCCAGAAAGAATTCCGGCAAAATCCGGATCCAGTTTTTTTAGTATACCCGATGCCGGTCCGGCCGGAAGGGATAAAATTATCTGCCCGGTTTCCAGAGATTCCTGTATTTTTTTACCCTTACCGGTATGGGAAAATTTTATTTTGTAACCGCCCTTTGTTTTTTCCAGATCCGTTACGTCCCTCTGGTATAGAAATTCCGCTCCCTTTTTCCGAAGATGGCCTTCTATAGACGCGGCCATAGCCTGCATACCCCCGGAAAAGCTGAACATACGGGAGGCAATTTTTGCTTTTTCCGCCCGATTTTTACGTTCTTTTCTTCCCTGGATGGCACCCCGGATAACACTGCCGTATTTTTCCTCTAATGCATACAATTTAGGAAGAGCTTCTCTCACGGACAGGTGTTCCGGATCTCCCGCATAAATTCCAGAGATAAAAGGGTTGATGGCGTAATCCAGAAATTCTCTGCCAAACCGGCGTTCCACAAATCCGGCCACGCTCTCCGGGGCATCTCCTCTTTTCACCCAGGGTTCCCGGAATATGGCCAGCTTCCCCCGGATATTGAAGAGCGGAGTACTCAAAAGAGAGAGCGGACCCATCGGCATTTTTACCAGCCGATGGTTTTTCAATATGTAGCGGTTTTTTGCCATCCCGGACGCATAGATCACGTTCTCTACCGCATCTATATCCTCCAGAATGGGATGGAAATAAGGGGATGAATCTAATCCTGAATTGGGTCCAAAGTCAATGGTCAAACCTTCCTTCCGGACAGTGAGCATGCTTCCCCCGGCTTGATCCTTTCTTTCCAGAAAGGTGATCTGGTATCCGGCTTTCTGCATCCAGTATCCGGTGCTCAAACCGGATATACCCGTTCCAATAATCACGATTTTTTGATCCTGCTTTTTCATGGTTTTTATACCGTCTTTGAATAGGTAATGTTTTTGTTTGTCCGGATATAAGAATCAAATACCATCGCGATATTTCTGATCACGAATTTCCCTTCCTCCGTTATTTCTATGGAATCCGGATTTATCTGCACGAGCCCTTCCCGTTCAAATCCGGACAGGGAATGGATCTCCTTTTCAAAATAATCCCGGAAGGTTATCCTGTGCCTCTCTCCCATATGGGCAAAATCCAGACGCCGGTCGCACATCAATGTCATGATTACATCCCGCCTCAGTATATCCTCCGGAGAAAGGGAAAAACCCCGGTAAACCGGAAAAATCCCGGCGTCCAGGGCAGAAAAATACTCCGCTTCTGTTTTGTAATTCTGATAATAGATAGAAGCCATCTGGGAAATGGCGGTGATCCCCATGGCCAGAATATCCGTATTCTTGCGGGTGGAATACCCCTGGAAATTCCGTGTCATCTGGTTATTCCGGGAGGCTATGGCCAGCTCATCTGTGGTGATGGCAAAGTGATCCATTCCAATGTATTCATATCCCGCCTTCCGCAGGGCATCATGGGAATCCTGGAAAATGAGTATCTTCTCTTCCGGATGCGGCAGGGCGTCCACGGGAATCAATCTCTGGTGTTTTTTCAAATCGGGTAAGTGGGCAAAATGGAACAGAGCTATTCTGTCCGGATGCAGGGATAGAATCTTATGTACGGTTTCCCGGAAGGATTCACGGCTCTGGTAGGGAAGCCCGTACATCAGATCCAGGTTTATTCCATGGAACCCCCGGTTCCTTATCTGGTCCACCAGCTCCTGGATCATTTCATAAGAATGAATTCTGTTTACCGCCTTCTGGACTTTTTCCTGGAAATCCTGAATTCCCATACTCACCCGGTTCATGCCAATTTCCCGGAACGCGTCCAGATGGTCAGGGGTTAATCCGCGCGGATCAATTTCCACAGAGATTTCCGCATCCGGAGAAACGGAAAACCATTGGGATATTTCCGCTCCCAGCTCCAGTATTTCCTCCGGCATGAGGTGGGATGGGGTCCCTCCTCCCCAGTGCATCTGGGTAACCTTTTTATCTTTAAAAAGAGGGGAATACAACCGGATTTCTTTTTTCAGATAATCCAGATATCGGGAGATGCGTTCCCGATTGTTAGAACGGATCATACTGCAAGCACAAAAATAACAGAGTGTGTCGCAATAGGGAAGATGAAAATAGAGGGAAATATCTTTGTTGCTTTTCCCAAAATCCTCTGCCGCCCGAAGGATTCCGGAAGCAGGAAAATTTTCCTGAAAATGGGGAGCGGTGGGGTAGCTGGTATAGCGGGGCCCGGAAACCGAATATTTTCTGATCAATTCCAGATTCATGATCGTGTAAAATGATGGACAGTATCCACCAGAACCTTGACCGCATCCACAGGAGTATCCGGATAAATTCCATGACCCAGATTGAAGATGTGTCTTTCTCCGGCATTCTGCAGAATATGCGTGGCGGATAGGGATATTTCGGAAGCGGAACCATACAGGATTCCGGGATCCAGATTTCCCTGGAGGGTGATCCGTTCACCCATCACAGAACGGGCATCTTTTAAATCAATCCCCCAATCCAGACTGATGACGTTTGCCCCTGACTGTGCGATTTTATCCAGATTGGAATGGAAATTCCGCAGGAAGGCAAATACGGGAATGTTTTCCTTTTCCAGGTTGCGAATAATTTTTTCCATATATACCCAGGAAAATTCAAAATAGGCAGGAACAGACAAAATACCCGCCCAACTGTCAAAAATCTGTACGGCGTCCACCCCTGCTTGGATTTTTTCCCGGAGATAAATGGTAACCATATCGGTTATTTTATCCAGGGCAGCATGAACCATGGCTGGATTGTGGTACATCATAGTTTTGACCGATGACCAGGTTTTGGAGGATGAGCCCTCCATCATATAGACAAAAAGAGTAAAAGGGGAACCGGCAAAACCAATCAGCGGAACATCCGCATTGAGGGCGTCTTTTGTATGGCGGATCCCACGATACACATAATCCAGCCTTTCCTTGACAACATCCGGAGGCATTTCCAGAAAACCTTTCATATTTTCCTGCACTTTTAGTGGTTTTTCCAGATATGGGCCGCTTTCTGAAAAACCCAGGCCAGTCCCGGCTGCTTCCGGAATTACCAGAATATCGCTGAACAGGATGGCCGCATCCAGCGGAAACTCCCGCAAGGGCTGGAGGGTAATTTCGGCTACCAGCTCCGGTTCGTGGATCATAGTTAAAAAATCATATTTTTCCCTGACTTTGCGGTATGCCGGCAGATATCTTCCGGCCTGCCGCATGAGCCATACCGGAACATGGGTGGATTTCCTCCCCCACGCCGTATCCACCAACGATGAATTTTTTAATTTATCCACAAGAAAATCCTTTTTCCAAAATTACTCCGAGCAAATCCTCTAAACGGGAAAACTTCGGTTCCGTTATTTTCCTCTTCACCCGGCCAGATTGCCCAATCCGCGAAGTAGTGGCCGGACCCATGGAATATATGCAGGGATAATCATAATCGCCCAAAATATCCGCCAATGATTCCCAGTTGGAAGGGGACGTAACCCCAATGGCATCCGGAGACAGGGCGTGGAGGATTTTTTGTATTTGCTCTTTTCTGGTGGCACTGTAAAAATCACTTTTCTTTATGGTATCGTAGGTTATGATAACCTTTACAGATCCTGCGTTTTCCTCCACCCAGCGGGGAATTTCCAGTGAACCGATGCTGGATTTGGGGAACGCAAAACAATGATGGCGGACATATTCCTCCCTATTGGATTCCAGCAATGCTTTTAACGATCCGGAATGGAATTTTTCCGGCAGCAGGACATCCGCACTCAGAAAATGGTTTACCCGTTCCCCTGTTTTTTCCCCAATGGCAAACAGAAGCACTTTCTTCTCTCTTACTTTTTGCCGGAAAATTTTCATCGTTTGAGGCGTTAGGACCGTAAAAAATGATTCCACTGACCATCGAGAGGAAAAAACCACCCGGTCGCATTCCAGTGCAAAGCGCTTTATCTCTGCGGTGGTTTCCATATCTGCTATTGTTTTTATCGCGATCAACGGAATCCCCACAATCCGGAGGCCTTTTTCCCGGTACTGTAGCCTTGTCCTATGCGGAATCCGGGAAGTTATCAGGACGTTTTTCATGGTCTCCATTCCCGGAGAATCTGGTAGCCCCCTCCCCGGAGAATTGTTTCTCCCAGTTCTTTTCCATAGGCGGAAAAATTCTCTCCATCCGCTATTTTCCCGGAAAGGCTTTCTTTAACGGGATTTTTTCCATCCACCGGACTCATAAAGGCTATGGCGGTAAATTCCATGGACGATGGCTCTGTCCGGACATGGCATCCGGCCGGAATGGAACATCCCCCTTCAATGGCAGCAAGAAATCCACGGGATATTTCCGCCTTTGCCCGGGTCAGCAAAGGATTATTATTTATCCAAACGGGCAGACCGGCATCCTCCCGGCGTCCTTCCACGGCGATGATCCCCTGCCCCACAGCCGGAATCATCATCTCCTCTGGAAAAATCTGGGCAACTTCTGAATCCAGTCCCAGTCTTTTTAAACCGGCATAGGCCAGAACCAAACCATCGTACTGGTTTTTTTTGTATTTTTCCAGACGGGTCTGCACATTGCCCCGGATATCGATAATTTCCAGATCCGGCCGCAGATGGAGAAGCTGGGCTTTTCTCCGGAGACTACCGGTGGCCACCGTTCCTCCGGATGGAATGGAATCCAGACTTCCGTGCGGTGTGAGCAGAGCATCCGCCGGGGATTCTTCCAGAGGATAGGCCAGAATGGCCAAACCATCCGGGATGGCCGTGGGGACATCCTTTAAACTATGGACGGCAATATCAATTTCTCCATCCAGAATGGCCTTTTCCAGTTCTTTGGTAAACAACCCCTTATCCAGAATGGAGTGCATCGGACGGTCCAGGATCATATCCCCTTTGGTTTTGATTTTCACAATTTCCACGGGAATTGTCTGGCCAATAATCCGGGCAACCATTTCTGTCTGGTACAAAGCCAGCGGACTGGTTCTGGTCCCGATTCTGATTACCCCGGCCATTTCAGGATCCGGAACGATGGGACTTTTCTTCGGATGCGGGGCTTTCTCCGGGGAAGACAATTTTCAGTTCACCCCGCTTTTCCCGGAAGCTGAGCATGGGATCCTCTTCCCGGATGAGCTGGAAAAACTGCTGGAAATAACCCAGGTATTCCGTCCTTTTTTCCGTGATCACTTTCTCGCGCAGAAATTCGATGGGAGTCTGCATTAACCGGTTCAGAATGGATAGAGAAATTTCTTCCATTTCCTGGTGGTATTCCGGTGGGATATTCTTCCCTTTTTTCTTCAAAGTATTTTCAATAATCTCGCTTCCTCTTTGCCGGATTTCAATTATGGCCGGAAGGATGATCAACTCTTCTGTCCAGCGGGAAAATTTCTTCAGATTTTCTTCAATAATCCGGTTTACCTGTATAATGGAATTCAGCCTGAACTTCTCTCCGTCCTGGATCACGCTGTTCAATGATTCTATATCAAAAACCTGGACTTTTCCCCCTGTATTCTCTTCCACTACCCGGGGAACACTAATATCAAGAATCAGAATTCCCTTTTCCCGGGATTTCTCCAGCGTGTCCAAAAACCCTCGATCCAGAAGATACCCCTCATAGTGGATGGAGACGGCAGCGACATCGACGGAGGTAAAGTAAAGAGGATAATGCTCAAATTCTCCGTATTGAATATTCAATTCTTTGGCAATTTTCCTGGCTTTCTCCGGACTCCGGTTCACAATGGTGATATCCGTTGCCCCGCTCTTCTGTAAATAACGGCACAGGGAAGATCCCATTTTCCCGGCTCCCATCACCAGAATTTTTTTTCCGGCCAGATCCCCCGTCATCTGGTGGATGAAATCCACCGATGCAGAGGAAACAGATACCTTACCCGCCCCAATGGATGTTTCGCTTCTGGCCCGTTTCCCGGTGGTTACTGCGGCATGAACCAGACGGTCCAGTACGATGAAATTCGGAAAGGATTCCTGCAGATGACGATACGCGTCCTTTATCTGGTGCAGAATATCCGCTTCCCCCACCACCATGGAATCAATGCTGGTGGCCACCCGGAATGTATGGCGGATGGCTTCTTCTCCGTTCATGAGATAAAAACTATCCTTCCAGGGTAGTATATCCGTTTTCTTGAATTTTATTAAAAAGTCCCTCAGAATAGCAAAAACATCCAGCTCTTTTCTCAGAACCAGAAGAAACTCCACCCGGTTACAGGTGGAAATAACGGTGGCTTCACAGATTCCATCAATCCGGGTTAAATACTGGATAGCGGGATTAATCTCATTCTCTGCAAATGATATTTTCTCTCTCTTATCCACTTCCAGATATTTATGATTGGTACCAAAATTGTATATCTGCATACGTTACAACCTGTAATTAAGCTTTAGCGTAAAGAAATTTTCTCCTTTACGCACAGCCCCCGGAGTCCATGCAAATTCCATGAAATTTTATCTGGCCACCGGATCTCCCCGAAGGCAGGAAATTTTCCGGAATTTTTTTTCCCGGGAGTACACTGTCATCCCTCATCGGTTTACCGAAGCGGATGTGCCAAGGGTGAAAAATCCGGTCAAAATGGTGAAGAATATTACCCAGGGTAAACTCCAGTCGGTTCTATTGGGGTTATCAGCAGAACCATATACCGTGGTGGCTGCAGATACCATTGTCTATTATAAGCATAGGGTTTACGGAAAGCCGGAGAATGAGGAGGATGCATACCGCATGCTGGCCGATTTTTCCGGACACCGGATTCGGGTGTATACCGCAGTGGGGGTCTATTCTTCCCAGCATTCATCCATGGATTTTTGCGTGGAAAAAACCATCGTCCATTTCAGAAGAATCGGAGAGGAAGAAATAAAGGGGTATGTTCGCAACCCGGCGATTCTGGATATGGCCGGAGGCTTTGGCATCCAGCACGCGGCTGCCTTTTTCATAAAAAAAATAGATGGGGATTTCTTCAACGTGGTGGGATTACCGGTTTTCCGCACATACCGCATGCTGCAAAACATAATCCCCGGATGGAAACCGGATGCAACTTTTTCCGAGCGGTAGAATCCAAAAAAGAATTGCTCCACTTCACGGATGATATACAATGACGTATGGCCGTTGCCGTTAAATCGGAAAAACTCTTCACCTACGGGGATTACCTCCAGTGGGGTGAAGATGAATCCTGGGAACTCATTGACGGTGTGGCTTACAATATGAGCCCTGCCCCGTCCCGGAAACACCAGGAAATCGTAGCCAAAATATTTCATGCCATTTATGGTTTTTTAGAGGGAAACCAATGCAAGGTTTATCTTGCCCCGTTCGATGTGCGACTGCCGGAGAAAAATGAATCGGATGAAGAGATTGGTACCGTGGTCCAGCCCGATATTTCTGTATTCTGCGAAACATCCAAATTGGACGAAAGAGGAGCACGCGGGGCACCGGATTTTATTGCGGAAATTTTATCCCCCCATACGGCCCAAAGAGATTTAACCACTAAGTTTGAACTCTACGAAAGACATGGCGTGCGGGAATACTGGATTGTTCATCCCAACGATAAAATTGTTCAGGTTTTCCTGTTAAATGAACAGGGAAAATATAACACTGCCCGGGTATACACCAGCACCGATGTGGTTTCTGTTCCCGCGTTACCCGGTTTGGAGATAGATTTTTCTTTTCTGGATGCGGTGTAATTATTCTAAACCGGTTTAGTAGAAACGTATCAAACGCAATTAATAATACCAAAAAAATGTTATACGAATAAACGGTTCGCAGAACATCACTCTTCGGGGGTTATTATGATTCTTTTCATCCTGAATTGCACGCAATATGTGAGATTTGTAAAAGGGAAGCAAAACGCCCGCCCCATTCAACATTCGTCCACAGCGTATCGCTGTTTAGGGCTTTCCCGCCGTGTGCAATGAAACTTTCCAGGAAAAGTATAAAGACAACGCTCCGCCAAAACCGGCACCAGAAAAAATGAGAAGCATAATCAATATCTGATACCGAACCGCCTCAATGGGAGAAATGCCGGAGAGAATTTGACCCGTCATCATACCCGGAAGAAAGACAATGCCTGTCGTCATCATGGAGGCAATCTGTGGCTCCATGGAAGCCGTGAGCGAACGGGCGAACAAAGACTTCACGGCTTCCCAAGGTGCTGCTCCCAGCGAAAGGCGATACTCCAGCGATCCGGGGGAATTTTTGAGTTCCTTAAAAAAATGGCTGTGGGCCACAACGGCAGACCGCAGCATATTACCGAGGATCATTCCGGAGAGAACGACAAAGTAGCGTATATCCATGAACTTTGGAGAGTGCAACACAACCTGTGCGGTAAACAAACCCAGAGGAAACACAGACAA
>DYOA01000002.1:110729-117510 GCA_020720785.1 Leptospira biflexa | reverse complement strand
CAGTCCGGTTCAATATGGCATTCTCTCCGGTCAGCGTAATTGCCAATGAGTTTATGATCTTTATAGCTGTCAGGGAGAGGCTGCTCTTCAATGATCATCTCCATTGTTACTTTTAACTAATTTTTGTCTTTCCCTCTTTTCTGGAGCTTTTTAACATCCTTTTTAAATTGACTGGTATAGCCGTATTCCATGAAACTATAAATCCAGGTCTTTCAGTAATTCTTCTTTATTTGGGAATTGATGAAGATTCTTTCTATCATCCGTATTTTGCAATGTATTCATCGTGGTATTGTTCGGTATTCGCATCTCAAAAGGCAACCCACTATGATTGAGAATCTGGCTGAAATAGATCTGAATAGCCTGCGATGTGGAAATACCAAGATTTTGGAGTATTTTTTCTACATTCGCTTTTAATTCTCTTTCAATGCGTATATTGATGTTTGCGTCTTTTTTCACCGTAGGTATGTATTGCATTTGCAATACATCGGCCATTTTTTTTTAATTTCATTACGTGCTTGTTTTTTTCCAGGAAACGCCACCATCCACCCTTACGGGCGATTAGCGTCGCATAAAAGAATGTTCTTTATAGAGCAGATACGCCTTGAGAGGTTTGCCGCCACCGTAATGGCCCACTCTGGGAAGGATTTCCGGCAGGGAGAAAACCCCCTGGCCGGTGAAATACCGCTTTCCGGTGACTGTCCCACCCGGTGGCAGGGGATCAGGATGGGATACGGATTTTTCCGCATGAGGGAACCCACGTACCGGGCGGCGTTTTTTCCCAGACCGGCTTCCCGTGCCAGGGTGGAATAGCTCATGATGTCTCCGGGATGGCTTTTTTTCAGGATGTCCACAACCCGTATTTCCTTTTCATTGGCCGATGTGTTAAGATACGGGAAAAATGATCCATAATCTGCGTTTCCATGGGAAAAGTGTTCCCGGATGGCATTGTCCAGCCGGAGCAGAATCTCCCGTGCCGGGCTATCAGGAACCGGCGTTCTGGTTTCCTCTTCCGGCTGGCCGGAGTTTTTTGCTGATCCGGGAAACCCGTTTAACCCGATGGAAACAATCCGCAAACCGCCGGCATCCTCATAAAAAATGGAAATGCTTCCGCTTCCATGGCTCCACCCATCGGCGGGGGGAATGGGGATGGCATACCGTTTCAAGGATTTCCGTTGCGGTACTGGGCAATCTCCCTATAAGTCCGCATTCCGGTTTTGGGCGGGATATACAGCGTTTCCTGTTCCTCCGTGAAAAGATCCCGGAGGATTTCCATCTCAATGCCACTTTCCGTAGCGGGAAACCCGTTGGACATGCCATCGAGTTTTTCTCTGAGTTTATGATAAATATCCATTATGTTTCTCTTTTCTTCGGGACCAGAATGGGAATCTGAGCAAAGAGGAAAACGATTAAACCGGCGATTCTCCTCAAAAGAGGATTAATTCCAATGTAAAAACGCTTGACGCCGTATCCGCAAACTCAAGATTCACGTACGATGTCAAAAGAAGACGCCATTGTCGTGGAAGGAGTGATCGTGAAGGCACTGCCCAATGCGATGTTCTCCGTGAAACTGGATAATGGACATGATATTCTGGGGCACATTTCCGGGAAGATGCGCAAGCACTATATCCGGATCAACCCCGGAGACCGTGTTACCGTTGAATTGTCTCCCTATGATCTCACCAGAGGAAGAATTACTTACCGTGGCAAATAACGCTGCCCAAAGATAACGGATCCCAAACGGATTTCGCTGGAACCCTCCTCAAGGGCAATTTCAAAATCATCGCTCATACCCATGGAAAGCCGGGGCAGGGAAATGCCAAAATCTTTTTCCATTTTTTCTTTCAATTCCCGCAGTAAAGAGAAGGCTTTCCGCGTGTCGCGTATATAATCCGGATTGTCCTTGTGATAAAAACCGGAGGGAGTGGGCCCCATGGTCATCAATCCTTCCAGAATAAAAACCCGGTGTTCCAGGATGATTTCCGCCAGAGAATAAATTTCTTCCAAATTGGAAATGGCCAGTCCCCCTTTCTGGCCTTCTCCGGTTGTGTTAATCTGGAGTAGGATTTTTTTATCTTCTGGAGAATTCCATTTCTTTTCCAGAGAATCATAGATGTCTCTGGAAAAGAATGAATCATAGGAATCCACAATGTTATTAAAAAATTTAGACTTGTTTTTCTGAAGAGTACCCATGAAATGAAACCGGCCATCATGCCGGGGAAACTCCGCCTCAAATAACGGTCGCTTTTCCATCAATTCCTGCACCCGGTTTTCTCCAAAATTCCGCACTCCGGCATGGTATGCCGCTATAACCGCATCCACCGGATGATTTTTTGTGACGGCAACCAGCCGGGCCCCGGTAAAGCGGGAAAGTGTCTCCCGGATTTTTCCGATGTTATCTTCTATCAGTGGTATTTCCAGCATGCACCGGATTCAGAATCTTTACATCCCGCGTCAACCGATTCTCATCCAGAATTCCCACATATTTACGGTGGAGAATCCATCGGCCATGGCTGCGGTAAAAAATAATGGTTTCCGGAAATCCAGTAATCTTGAGTCCCCGTATGGACTCCGGAGGAGCCCAGAGGGAGTGGGGAAGGATACCATGTCTGGTGGCAAATTGATGGCCTTCTTCTCTGGCCCAAACCCTGTCTTGGGTTGGTACTGAATCCGTGGTTGCGGTAAATTCCAGAGAAGACACCGCCGGTATAAACAGAAACGGTGTGGAGCCAGTGGATAGTTTTTTCACTGTGGGCATTTCATCCAAACAGGGCTTGCAAGCGGGAGCGGAGAAATTGATGATGACTACCTGCTTCCCATGGATTTGGAATAACTTTTCCAGACCGATTTTGTTTTCCCCGGCAAAGCTTTCCAGGGTAAACGCTTCATCCCACAGGGGTTCTTTATCCGCACAGGAAAGAAGAAAAAGAGCGGAAAAGAAAATTCCGCTCCCAATCCGTTTCATTCATTTCCGGGGACAGAGTGAAGCAATCCTTCGCTTTCCCGGATGGCATCATAATCATCCATGAACTGGACATCCGGCTGTCTGAACCCGTTAAAATTGGAAGAATAGACATGGGTGTATGCCCCGGCTCCGGAAAAATACAGCCGATCATCCACTTTGGGGGAAGGTATGGTTACTTCAAACATGCGGTCCACAGAATCGCAGGTGGGCCCGCACAGCATCACGGTTTCCGGAGTTCCCTGGCCGGTGGAGAGGGTGGGGTAGGTGATTCCGTCAATGGTTTCCATCATACCGTTAAAAACCCCGGCATCCAGAAAAACCCATCTCTGGCTTTCCCGCTCGGCCACACCAATGACATTGGCAACCAGAGTTCCTGCTGACCCGGAAACATAACGGCCAGGCTCTGCATACAGGTTGCGGATAATGATATCATCCCGTTTCCAGTCCTCCAAATGCCGGTGGATAACCTCTGATATTTCCCGGAGAGAAGGGATCTCCCGTCCCAGAAAAATGGGGAATCCTCCGCCAATATTCAGCAGGTCGGGTTTTAATCCATAGGAAAAGGCTTTTTCCAGAGCTCGGCGGGCTTTGGGCATGGCCAGTTCCCACACATTCAGAGATTCTGCCTGGGAGCCCACATGGAATGTGATTCCTTCCAGATACAGATTTTCTGTCCGAATATAGTCATAAATCGCATCCCAGAATTTTTCATGTGCCCCAAATTTCTGCCGCAGAGGCCAGATGGAGCCCTCATTGGATACTTCAATACGGAAGATGGCATGTACTGTCCGTCCGGTGTTTTTTTGGGCTATAGCAAATTTTTTTAATTCATCCAGAGAATCAAAGGATATTTTATTTACTCCGGCAGTAAGAGCATTTTCAATACACTCCCGTGCTTTTACCGGATTGCTGAATACAATCCGTTCCGCCGGAATATCCAAATCCAGCAGGTACTGGATTTCAGAATACGAGGCTGTCTCATAGTACCCCGCCGATTGATCAATGATGGAAATGATTTCCTGGTGGGGGTTGGATTTTATCGCGTATGCCGTCATAAAATCCGGGAAATACTTCAAAAAATCTTTATAATTACTTTTAACCTGATCCCTGTCGATTAAAATTTTTGCCAATTCTCACCTCCCCATCACGCTCCGCGTGATTTATTTGATATATCCTCCTAAACGGATGGAGGGAACAACGTGAATAATCAGTCTGTGTGTAAAGGCTTTTTTTAGCGTTTTTTTATTTTACTTTGGTCATTTTATTGTTGTCGTCCACCCATACAACCCGGGGCGAAAAGTTTTTTGCTTCCTCTATGGTCATATCTGCATAAGCAATGACAATTACTTTATCCCCTCTATGCCCCAACCGGGCGGCTGCACCGTTCAGGCAAATAATTCCCGAACCCCGTTCACCCTTAATCAGATAGGTTACCAGTCGGCTTCCATTGGTAATATTCACCACATGGACCTTTTCAAAGTCCAGCATTCCGGCAGCGTCCATCAGATCTTCATCCACAGTAAGAGAACCTTCATAGTTCAGATCTGCTTCTGTGATGGTGGCCCGGTGGATTTTTGTCCTCATCAGGGATACATTCATCATAACCTCCTTTTTGTCTTCTTTCCAACAAGCAAAGACGATTTATGGGACCAGCTTTAAAATGGGCTCTGCCATGGGAAGTATAATTTAGTTTTTTCCCCCGGATTTTTGGATTTCTCCGTCAAAGGTAATACACCGCCTCTGATTTGGGTATCTCAATTTTTGTGTGTTCCATGAAGGATACGAGGGTTTTTTGCAGTTCGTACCGGGGTTCATCTTCCCCATGGTTGATGAAAATAATCTCCGGAGGGGTTTCGTGGGCATTCAAATCCTTTGCAAAGGCCTCCAGACCGCGTTTATCCGTATGGGCAGAAAAGGAGTTGATGGTTTCCAGTTTGGTGCGTACAGGAATTTCCCGGTTAAAGATTTTTACCCGGTTGGCTCCTTCCAGAATCTGGCGCCCCAGCGTGCCTTCCGCCTGGTAGCCCACAAAAAGAACCATGTTCCGGGAATCCCAGAGGCGGTTGTACAGGTGGTGGACAATCCGTCCTCCGTTGCACATTCCGCTGGCACTGATCAGAATACCGGGGCCGTTAAAATAGTTCAGATATTTGGATTCCCCCACATCCTCAATGTACTGGATGTCCCGGCTCTGCAGAAACTGCATAAATCCTTCGTGGATGATTTCCTGCTTGATTTCATGGGGATAATTCATATAAAGACGGGTGGCACGGGTGGCCATGGGGGAATCCACAAAAATCTGGAGTTTCAGCTCCGGAAACAGCTTCCATAATTTGAACAGGACATATAAAACCAGTTGGGTTCTCCCCACCGCAAAGGAGGGGATAAGCAGCATGCCCTTTTTCCGTTTGATCCACTCCACGGATTTGCGGAGCTTATTCATATAATTTTCTTTTTCATGCCGCCGCATTCCATACGTGGATTCCATGATCACAAAATCTGCCCGGGGCGGTTTTTCCCGGTTATTGTGGAAAATATGCTTGCGGGGGCCAATATCGCCGCTGAACAGGAAGGTTTTGGGAGACTCCCCTTCCACCTTGATATGGACATACGCCGCACCCAGAATATGGCCTGCCCAGTGGAACGAAAAGGTCATATCCTTGATTTGATGCTCTTTTGCAAATTCCACCGGATGCACCCGTTCCAGGGTTTTTTTTACGTCTTCTTCATCATAAAGCGGGCCGGACAGATGGAAATCCCGGATTTTCTTTTTGCTCAGGAATTTAAAATCTTCCCTTAATATGTGGGCGGCATCCGGAAGCAGAACTTCCAGAAGATCCCGGGTGGCTGGGGTGGTATAGATGACTCCTGCAAAGCCTTTTTTTACCAGCAGCGGCAGAAGGCCGGAGTGGTCAATATGGGCATGCGTGAGGATCACCGCATCAATGGAAGATGCGTCCAGATCCAGGGCTTCATAGTTTTTATCCTGTACATAGGAAGGTCCCTGGTACAGCCCGGAGTCAATATAAATCCGGGCACGCGGGGTTTCCAGAAGTGTCCGGGAGCCGGTCACATAACCAGTGGCTCCCAGAAACTGAAGACGGACTTTGCCCGGAGGCAGAGAAGAGGATGGATTACCAGTAGATTCTGGTTCCAAAGTTCACCGCCATGGCGTTGTTGGTGATGTTTTTCTGATACTGGACATCCAGTTTCATGACGGTAAAATCCAATTGGCCCCCCACAAAAAGACGGATGTCAGCGACAGATGCATTCCCTTTGCTGCCCAGATCTATGGCTGCGACCGCCTCTGCTGTGGTTCCGGTAAAAGTGACCGGGGCTTTAACATTCGCTATGCTTTCCGCAGATGCGACGTTCAAATCAAGGCCTGCTCCTGCGTACATATTGAAAATCCAGAAAAGGCCAATTCCGGAGGATACTTCAATGGGGATGGTGAATGTACTCATTTCCGCACCCAAGGTTGCATTGCCAGTACTATTTGCAGTCAGCGATCCACTGGTCTTGGTCTTCTTAAACGGATACACATACTGAATTTTTTGGGAAGAAAAATCCAAACCGGTGGATACGTCCACTCCATACCATTTCGCAATTCCCAGAGGAAGCTTAACCGGATCAATGATTTTATTCTGGAGATGGATGCCAAAGGAGCTTAAATCACCTGTTAAGTTTTTATCAAAATTTGGAATTTCCATAGCAAAGAAATTCACATAGAGTTTGGATTTTTTCAGGTCGATGGGTCCAATTTCCGGTAAAAAGGGGAGGATTCTCAGATTCAAACCGCCCATGAAAGCACCTTGGGCA
>DYOA01000002.1:50370-110629 GCA_020720785.1 Leptospira biflexa | reverse complement strand
AAAATCTTTGTTGATCTCTGTTTCCAGAGCGGTTACCAGATTCTGTAACTCTGTCAATGGTGCACCGGATAATCCGCCATTGTTTGTCAGAGTTAGTTTAACAGGACCCGCCATCAGACTGCCCGCAAAGAAAAGCACCGCTATTAAAACTGTAATTTTTTTCATATATTCTCCCTTGTTGAAGTTCAAAAGTTCATAGCCTTTTGTGAACATCTATATCCACATTGTGAGGCGTCAAGACCAAATCCAGAATTTTTTATGGTTTACACTTTATCGGGTTTGGATGATGCAGATTCCAGAAAGGCGTGAAAGAGAAATGAGGAATGCATCGGTACAAACTGAGCACAAAGAAAAATATAGCCGCGTTTAAAAAAGAACTCATAGAAGAAAACCGGGGGAAACCTTTGTTTCTGATCCGTGTTCATAATCTGGAAAATCTGGAACTGGAGGATTTCATCGACCAGTTAATCCATAATCTGGATGAGGTTATCACGGAAAAAAAACCAATGGTGAAATATTACGTATATAAAAACTCTTCTGTCATTCTGCTGGGAATGGGAATTCCGGAATCCCATAAATACGGAAATCCGCCCAATGTGGACGGGGCCACCGGAAGATTTCATGATGAATGTATCCGGAACCGGGAATGCCGGTTTGAATTCGGAATTGGGCGTACCCAGGGGAATTATATTTCTGACGCAGAAGAGATATTCACGGAGTTGGAAGAATCCTCGTTGGCCAATCTGAATGATAATCTGGTTCGCTGGAGCTGGACCAGTCTGAACCGTGCCAATGATTATTTTGCGAATTCCAAAAATAACGCGGTGATCCAGCCCATCATTTTCTTCAATAAAACCAATGAGACTTTTTCCCTCAAGGGAGGAGAGGTCTTTGTGGGCGGCGGGCTGTATAACAGCTATAAAGACCTGATGTATGATATTCCGGTGTATAAAGACACCAACCGCATTGAGCTTTTGATTCTGGAAAAGCTGATCATGGAATTAAACGGTGCACCGGGGTTATTAAAATTCAATATTTCCCCCCAGACGCTGATTGATACCTTTTACAGCAAGGAAAAAGTGGAAAGATTTCACAATCTCATCAGAAGCCAGAATCTGAATCCGCAGAAAGTCCGCCTGGAGCTGGTGGAAAAACCCTATGAGGAGCATAAAACCACTCTTCTGGAGGTCTGCAGTACATTCTGGCAGTACGGGATCAGTTTTGCCGCCGATGACTTTGGTGTCAAAAGCCAGAGCCACCAGGTGGTGTTGCAGCTGGGAGAGATGATAAAAGAATTCAAGCTGGATCCCATCAGTTTCAAATTCAAACCGGAAGACGATCACACAAAATTTCTGGATAACCTGGCATTTCTGGATTACTGTATGCGGCTGGCGGATAACCGGGACGCCATCATCACAGCGGAGGCTCTGGAAGATTATGATACCCTGCGCTTTCTGCTGGCTCATAAAGTGTATTATTTCCAGACATTTATTTTGTCTAATAAAATGAGCATTGAAGCGTACAAAGAAAATTATGACCTCATGCAGAATCTTCCGGAAGAGGTGGTGCAGAAAATTCTCCAGAGCGATGAGCTTTCAGAGGAGCTGGAAAAAAGAGGGAATATTTTTCTTCTGGCCAGGGATCTGGGGTTATTTTAAGGATAATTTAAAGATACCTCTGGATTTCCCTATCCAGATTGAATATGTTGATGGGTTTTTCAATGTACCCGTTCATGCCAGCGTTTTCGCATTTTTCCCGGATCTCCGGGATTACAGAGCGGTCATGGCAATGATGGGAATTTCCGGAGAATTAATCCCGCAGTTTCCGGAGCGGACCCTCCGGGTGGCCAGAATCCCATTCATCACCGGCATTTCCACATCCATGAGAATCAGATCATACCTTTTTTGGGTTAGTTTTTCCAGAACTTCCATACCGTTGCGGGCGATATCAAAGCTATGCCCGCTTTTTTTCAGAACCACTCGTCCCAGGGTAATATTGTCCTCATTATCTTCTGCCAGCAGTATAGTGGCGGCTTTCCCGGCGGATTCCGTGGCCGGTATCTTCCACGGAAAAATGCAGGGTAGTACTTTTGTCGTCTCCGGTGACCTCCGCAGTGGTAGTCAAGGAGACAGATGAATTCCATACTGGACATATTGACGGTAAATTATGAATATTAGCGGGTAGCGTCATTTCTTTTTTAATGATTGACAAAGAATCCAGCCTCTGTAGTATTAAGTATGCCAGAAAAAATTGAAACCAATATAAAACCCGGCAAAAAGCGGTTTTACACCCTTGTGTCCGGGATTGTGCTGTTTATTTTGGGAAGAGGGTTATCCGCTGCGTCCCGTCTGGATTCGGATGTACGTCGCGAAGTGAACCAGTGGCCGGAGGGTTTTTCTTTTAAAATGACCATCTGGCCGAACGGACCATCCATGGCTGTCCGGAAGGTGAATGGGTATTTGAAATCATATAAGTCCCCATTTGCGGAGGAGGATGTGATCATCTATTTCCGCAATGTGGATTCTGCGTTTCTGACCTTCACCGCCCAGATTTCCACGCCCATGGCCTATGCCGAACACCGGATTTTTGCGAAAGGAGATCTCTCCATGGTGATGTCCTTTGTGCGGTGCCTGGACGTGCTGGAGGGACATCTGTTCCCCCGGATCATCAATCGGCTGATTTTACGCCGTAAGCCCAGAATGGGTCTGAAGAAGCAACTGGTCCGGCTTTATATTTATCTGGTGGCCATTCCTTTTGGATTATAAGGCCAATGGGATTAATTAGAAAATAGAATATTAAAGGAGAAAAAATGATACCATCGTACTATGAATTTCATAACCCCGTAAAAATATCATCCGGAAACAAAGCTCTGGATAATCTGCCCTATGAACTGGATCAAATGGGAGCCAGCCGTCCGCTGATCATTACCGACGCCGGTGTGGTAAAAGCCGGGCTGATGAAATATGTGAAAAGTGCTTTTGCTTCCTCTAACGTCGTCATTGGTGCGATCTATGACCAGACTCCCCCGGATTCTTCCATGGATGTGGTCAATGAAATCGCAGAAATATACAGAGAAAATAAATGCGATTCCCTGATCGCAGTGGGGGGAGGATCTCCCATTGATACGGCAAAAGGGGTGAACATTGTCATTTCTGAAAATTCCAACGATCTGCGTAAATTCATGGGTGCGGAGCTGATAAAAAAACCCATGCGTCCGCTGATTGTGGTGCCCACCACTTCCGGAACCGGCAGCGAGGCAACGTATGTGGCGGTGATTGCAGACAAGGAGCGGAATGTAAAAATGCCGTTCACCTCTTATAGTCTGCTGCCCAAAGTGGCCATTCTGGATCCCCGGATGACATTGACGGTTCCCGCTCATATTACCGCTGCCACCGGAATGGATGCACTCACGCACGCCATGGAATCCTATATCAGCCTGCAAAAAAATCCGCTCAGCGATGCGTACGCCTTTGCCGCCATAGCCATCATACGCGACAATCTTCTCTCTGCGGTAACAAAAGGGAATGATCCCAAAGTGCGGCTGGCCATGGCCAATGCGTCCTTAATGGCCGGGGTGGCTTTTTCCAACTCCATGGTGGGCGTGGTGCATGGTCTGGGGCATGCCACCGGGGCTGTGGCCCATATTCCCCACGGCTTGGCTATGTCCATCTTCCTGCCCCATGGATTAAAGTATAATCTCAAAAAGAGAAAAGATATGATTGGGCAGCTTCTCCTGCCGCTGGCCGGGGAAGATTTTTATCTGAATACTCCCAAAGAGGAGAGGGCACAGAAAACCATAGAAAAAGCCATAGAAATGAAAAAAGCCGTGAATGCTGCCTGTGGCCTGCCCGGTACACTGAAAGAAGCCAAAGTGGACTTTGACCAGTTGAAAAGCATCGCCAATACAGCACTGGGCGATGGAACCCTTCTGGTGAATCCGGAGGCTCTGGAATTTTCAGACGCTATGACGCTTCTGGAAGACGCTTACGAAAACTATTGACTGACTCCGTTATCCGTTCCCCGCACCGTTTTCCGTGGGGAATTTTTTTAACAGGGTGACGGAGTTCCCCTTATCATTATAACGGACAACATCAAAAACGGAGATGGTCATCATGATACCCCGGCCATGGGCAATCCCTTCTTCGTTTAATTTTGTGAGCACTGCGTTTTTCAGATAGTGTTTGGCATCAAATCCATCGCCGTGGTCTGTGATGCGATAACCCACCAGATTTTCCCGCAGTACATATTCAATATCCACAAACTGTTTTTCCCCGTGGATTTCCTTCTGCTTTTTCTGGATCAACTGGAAATAGGTACCGTCCATCTGTGCCTGGGTTTTCTGGTCAAAATTGATGTGCATATTTCCATGCTCCATGGCGTTGATGATCATTTCCCGGAGGCTGGTTTTTATGCCCAGAATGGCATCGGCAGGAAGGTATTTATTCAGATTTAAAGTGAGCCGGTTCGCAGCCTGCTCTGCATTCCAGAGATAGTTGGATATATGGAGTCTCATTCTCTCTGTTCTAACATATTTCATCAGGGAATTTTCCATGATTAACACTGCGTTCCCCAAAATTTCAATTTTATCTCCATAATCAATTCTCTGAAGATGAACCATGAATTCCTTGGGCTCCATGGAATACTTCTGGTTGAACGCGATGGTAAATTCCACCCGGGGTGTTTTCGCGTCCAGTTTTTCCAATTGTTCCATGAAAAAGATTTTCTGGTATTTGTCATCTTCATTCTGGTGGGAAAGAAATTCAAAAATATTTTTTCCCATCAGCTCATCTTTGGAATAACCCAGGGTTTTGCGGAAGGCAACATTGACGTCCAGAATGGTTCCATCCGTATTCATCAGAAAGACAATGCTCTGGTTTGCTTCAATCAGGTTAACCAGTTTTTTCTCATTTTCCGATAATTGTTTGGTGGTTTTCTCCACGAGCAGACTCTGG
Source organism: Leptospira biflexa (assembly GCA_020720785.1). GTDB lineage: Bacteria > Spirochaetota > Leptospiria > Turneriellales > DYLW01 > DYLW01. Next base: position 105,677 of record DYOA01000002.1, on the reverse strand, counting down.
TCAATGAATTTCCGTACCATGGATGCCATGATAAAAAGATTCATAATGGTGACCCCTGTGGTGAAGCGGGAAAAAGGAATGCCCGGAAAGGAAATATGCCGGTAGGTGTGGACATGCAGGCTGTCATCCAATGCCCCAAAAATGGCTATGGCAATTCCCAGTAAAACCGGGAGGATATAACGAATATCTTTACTTTTTATCAGATCCGCAATGGTGGAAGAAAATGAATATAAAATAACCAGAGCCATCATGGCATCCCGGAAAACATAGACCACTCCCTGTTTTCCCCGTGCAAACGACCCCTGCTGGGTTTTCCAGTTCCATTGAGGATTATTTATGGAGATAAATAAATCCGGTATGGTAAACGCAATGATAGTAATGGAAACCGCCATGACAAGTCCGGCATAGGCAATGTACAGATTCACCCGGTTCCAGGAAGGCCGCAGATGCAGAAAATGTGTCAAAAAGAAGGGAAACGCAAACAGGAAAAATGCCCCTCCCACCTGTTCCAGGCGATGGAACTGAATACCAATATCCTTTTTCCCCATCAGACTGCCCATCACCAGAATCATGGATTCACTGAAGACAAAAATGAAGGAAGATAAAACCATAAATACAATGGATAAATACAGGATCTGGTGGGACCTGTGATAAATATACATAAATAAAATGAGTCCGGAAAAAAGTGTCCCGGCGGAAAAAATGGGAAGCATCAATTCCCATGAATTCAAGGTCTGTGAAAACTGCATCCGCTATACTGGAAATAAAACCCTTTGCGTCAATGAGTTTATGGAAAATACCGGGAAATTTCTTTTCTTGACGTTGTGGGCATAATCTTAATTTTTCTCTGTGAGCATATTCGGATTTTATTTGATTGGTGAGTTATGGTAAACCCTCCTCAGATCATCCATGCCGATTTTTTCGCATACCAGAGAGAGATTCCATCGGACTTTGTGGATCTTGTGATTTCAGACGGCCCTTTTGGAGTGACCACCCAGGCATGGGACAGGCCGGGGAATATCCAGCAGTTTAATCTGGAGCTGATCCGGATTTTTTCCCGGATTCTCAAACCGGGGGGCAGTGCGTATCTCTTTGGCAAGCCGGACTGCATTGATTTTATTGATTACCGGCCTCATCTCCAATTGAATGCGAAAATTATATGGTACCAGCCGTCCCGCCTGGCACAGGGGAGAATAAATTATACCAATAATTATGACATCATCGCGTATTTCAGCAAGGGGAATGCATCCACGTTTAATCTGGAGGACATTCGCGTGGAGCAGTTGGTGGAACTGGAACATAGAAAAAGGTGTGAGAATGTTCCTTCTGTAAAAAATGGAACCTATGGAAGGACTATGTTCAATCCCAAAGGAAAAAATCCGGGCGATGTGTGGGGGGATATCAAGCAGCTCACGTACAGATCCAAAGAACTTCTGGACCGTAAATATCTCAACACCATACAGAAACCGGAGAAGCTGATGGAAAGACTCATTTTGGCTTCTTCCCATCCCGGAGATCTGGTTCTGGATCCTTTTGCCGGAACCGGCACCGTGCTCAAAGTGGCCCATCGTCTGGACCGGAACGCATGGGGTGTGGAACAGGATGAAAAACTCATCCAGGCCATCCACAAAAGGCTGGGCCTGGGATGATTCATTTATACTCCGTTCTTTTTTTTGCGGCCAGCCTTGCCTGGGTTTTTTATTTCTCCCAACGCTACTCCGGAACAGGCAGAAAAGATGCCGGGGTTGCCTTTACCGCCGGGGTGTTATCTGCCCCCGTTGCCGGGGTGATTTCCTATTTCTTGCAGACCGGATTCATGGGGGAGGAGCCACTGGCCGGGGATGGGTTTCATCTTTATCAGTTTATTCTATACTTTTTTATTGTGGGGCCGGTAGAAGAAGGCATTAAATTTCTGGCATTTTTTCTGGTGGTGATCCGGAATCTCCGCGTGAAAAAAACCCATGAAGCCATCCTTCTGGGAATAGCCACTGCTCTGGGCTTTGCGGGGGCGGAGAATATTCTTTATCTTTACGCCTATGGATGGCAACTGACCCTCCCCCGGTTGATTCTGGGGAATCTGGGGCATGCCGGATACGCTGTTTTCTGGGCGTACGGGATGGGTGCCCATCTCACAGAAAATGCACCCTACCATTTAATCTGGGCAGGGCTTCTGGCCGCCAGTATTCTCCACGGAATGTATAATTATTTTCTGTCTTTTTCCTATTCTTATGCTGTGGTATCATTCCTTACCTTTGCCTGGGTGACTTTTTTTATGTTTCGGTTTTTACGGGTGGAAGTCCACCGGCGGTGAAACTCAGAAAAGATTTTTCTTTGACAGGCTAAAGGGCAAAAAAAGAAAGAGTCATGGAAACATTAATACAAATTGTTCTTTATATGGGATTCTTTCTGGGCATTATAGCAGGAGTGGTTCTTTTGTTTATCCTGCTGAAATCCGTACAGTTTAAAGCGGGGAAAAAAAGAGTCCATGAAAAATATCCCAATCGTTACGACGTGAAAATTAAAAAATTTGGGACGGTAAAAAATCTGTCTGTTACCCCCATCATAGACTACTATTCCGTGGATCCGGAGTTCCGCACGGAGCCGGGAGTTTCTTACTGGATTGAAGCGGATAATACCACCATTTTACTGGATACCGGTTTCAATAAAAAAAAGGAACATCCGTCTCCTCTGATCCATAACCTGAACCGCATGGGAAAATCCTTGGAAGATATTGATATGATTTTTTTCTCCCACCTGCATCTGGATCATGTGGGTGGCATGAAGGAACAGAAGAAGAAGGAATTCAGTTTTTCTGCCGGTTCCGTACCCCTCCCCGATGTTCCCGTTTATTCTCCAGAGCCCATCCGTCCCTCCGAAAAAAATCCCGCCGGTGATGACTACCGGAATATTGTGCTTACAGAACCGGAAAAAATCAAAGCGGGGATCGCGTCCACCGGGGTGGTTGCCCGCTATTTTGTTCTGGGAGAAACTCTGGAGCATGGTTTGGCCATCAACGTGAAGGGGAAAGGCCTGGTGATCATTGTGGGTTGTGGACATCAGACCATGGACAAAATTCTGGAGATGGCGGAAGAAAATTTTAATGAGCCAGTCTATGGAATCATTGGCGGGCTACACTATCCGGTAAAAAACGGCCGGATCATGCTGGGCCCCTTGAATCTACAGGGGATTGCTGCTACAGAAAACTCTCCTTTTTCCGGAATCACGGAAAGCCAATTGGAAAATGCTATCCGGGTGGTGAAAGAAAAAAAGATAAAACTTCTGGCTCTTTCTGCCCATGACAGCTCGGACTACGCAATGGGACGCTTTCAGGAAGAAATTCCTTCCGCATACCGCCCACTCAAAGTGGGGGAAACCGTCCGGGTTTAATTTTGATTTAAAACAAATTCCGGGCAACAGATAACCCGGAATATGCTAAAAAAGATAGAAAATAAGACCAGAATACAATGCCCAGTTGGGCAAACCCCAGGAATTTCCGGTCAGGATGGTAGAACAGCAAAGCCAGAACCGGCATCCAATGGGACCAAACATCCCGCTTCCCAGCAGGGCAAGTCCGGTTAGTCCATAACGGGAGGTCAGTTTCCGGGCGGAGTTTTTTCTTTTTTCCAGTTTTTCACTGGAGAGATGCTTCAGAAGCCATTTCTTTACCTTTCTCCCAAAAATAAACAAAAGAATGGCACTTGATGAGGAACCCAATGCCGTCCATAAGGATGTTTCCCAGAAGCCCAGCCCCAAGGCCATCCCCACCGGTATCGCCTTCCAGATGCCCAGCATTCCGGTCAGGAATACAACGCCATAAGCAAAAATATCCCCCACAAATAATCTTCCGGATATTTCCTTTTTAAAAACGCCCCCTTAAAATTTTCTCCGGGGGTCGTTGAGTTGGGCTGCCAGTTTTGGTGGCAGACTCCCCGCCAGTTCAATGGTGCTCAGATTAATGGCCCCGGTTTTCCGTGACAGTCCCCGCCAGTCATCCACAGTGCGGTAATCCGGGAGGATAATTTTTTTCTGGTAAGCAAGAGCTCCGTGGATAACATAATGCCAGTAGATTCCCGGAGTGGGTTGGTGCCAGCCGGGGAATTTGACCCCAAAGCCCGCAGAAACATCCTGCCAGATACTCCGGATGGCGATGGAGGCAGCATCAAACGGCAGCGATGTCACGTTCCTTTTATAGGAATCATTAAAAACATAATGCTCTTCCGCGTCCGATGGATAGTAAATCCGGATGGGGACATTTATCTTACGGGCTGCCGCCGCAATGGAACGCATGGTTTTATCCTTGAGCATGTCTCCGGGCTTGATGACAATTCTATCCTGCAGAAACATTGTCCGGATGTATTGATATGCTTGATCATTACGCAGCCATCCGTAATCCCCAAAAGCAGCATCCGGGATGGAAATGCTCTGGTAGTGTGCATACAGTTTTTCCCGGAATTTATCATAAACCCCTTTCAGACCGTCCATATCCGGATGGCTGGGGTATTCTTTGGCCAGAATCCGGTGTACTTCGTTACTGCGTCCGGGAGCGAAAAACCGGATAAACTCCTGGCGGTTGGCGGCGTTTTTTACCAGGGCTTTGATATTCATGTGCAGACGAACAATAACTATGTCAAAATCGAAAAGCCAGGCGTAGCGGCTGCCGGCATGGGCAATAAGAGAATAATTTGCTTCTGCCGCGACCCCCACATAGCCCCCGCCCAGGTTTTTCGCATAAGGAGCAAGCTGGTAATGGCGGTATTCATTGGTGATGATATAGCTGGTGGGATCTTTACATTCATTGGAAGACCATCCCACAGAGTCGCAGTGGGGTTTATCCAGCGTATCTGTTTCTATCTGGTGGATGGTCTGGATGGTTTCCGGATCCGGCGTCTCCAGAGGCGGGAGTGCCCCCGGAGGATTCTGGATCATCCACCCGGTATTGTTGGACAGGACGGGCGTATCCGATGCACAGCGGAAGGAAAGCCGGTTTCCCGCACTTTCAATCTTCTCCACCCGACGGAAATACCCCGGAGTCTGGTCTTGGGGCCAGAACCAGCTTCCTCCCTTGAGCACTTTAATGGTTTTCTTTTCGCAGGGATTTTTTCCGTTGCACGGCCCCAACGGATTTTTCCCCAAACAGGCATTTCCGCAGGCATTTTCGCAGCCCTCCCGGCAGTCGCTGGCCCAGTCATTTACCCACTCAAAGCCGTTAGCGGCCATGTCATGGACTCCATAATGGCCAGTGGGATAACTCCCCACATTTAGTATAGTGGCGTTGCACCCCTGGAAATTAGCTTTTTTACAGTCAGGTGGTTCATTACCCCAGGGATAGGTGGTGGCTTTCATGCCACCTCTGGCAACTTTTTCCCATTCTGCTTCCGTGGGAAGACGTTTCCCCGCCCATTTGCAGTACTGGTGTGCCCTTTTCCATGTGATGGGAACGGCTGCCTGTTTGTCCCCCCGGAAGCCATTGTACAGTTTATTGTTAAAATACCATATATTTTCGCAGCCCCCGGCTTTTACGCATTCCCAGTATTCTTTGTTGGTGACTTCATACTTGTCCATATAAAATGTATCCACATCCACAATATATGCCGGTTCCGGGTTGCCGATGGTGGCGTAGGAATCATAAGTCTGCCAGTGAACCATGATTTTTTTGGCGGGATTGAATTTCCGGTTCAGCGAAAAGCGTTTGGCAAATTCTTCCGGGTTGGTGGTATCAATGGGTTCCTTCTGCCCGGGGGCCATTTTCCCAATGACCGCTTTTCCGCCGGGAATGCAGACCATCCCCGGAGGGGCACTCTCGCAAGCCAGGTATTTTTGACCGGAAAAGATTTTCCCTTCACATCCGGCAGCCAGTAAGGAACCGCCAAGCAGCAGAATGAGTATTCTTTTATTGTTTATTGTTATGGACATTTTTTCCTCGTTAATCTGTATTGTATCGTTTCTCGTTCGGTTCGGTATTGGGTTTACCCATCGGCCGATGGGGGAAAAACCCCGGCTTAGTTCATTCTTATTTTTTTCAGATCTTCCCGCATGATCCGGATGTCATTCATCCAGTCTTCTATATCCTGTTCATGCTCCAGCTCATCATTCAGAATCTGCACAGCCATCTGGTGGGTGGATTGATCCTTTCCTTCCGTGAAGCTGGCAATCTCCTGGTATCTTTCAATGGCACAGCGTTCGCCCTTCAAATTCTGCTCCAGAATCTTTTCCACGTATGGATCATCCGGGGTTTCATAAGCACATCTTGCTTTCTTCTCCCATTCAGAAGGATTCAGTATGGGAGTTCCGCCCAACTGGATGATACGGTTTGCCACCAGTTCTGCATGCCCCAGTTCTTCCGTAGCATGGACCATCAATTCTGGTTCAATTTCACTGCGCATGGGTCCTTCCATCATTTTGGATCCAATCCAATACTGGTAGTACGCCAGCCATTCTTCTGCCAGAGCAGCATTCAGCATCTGGATCAATGTATCCTTATCCACCTTAATAATATCTATACCTTTTTTACCCATTTTATACCCTTAATAATATTTTGTATGCCAATGTTCCACTTACTTCTTCATCGTACAGAAAAAAATAGCGGAAGCTACTGGCAATTGGGTAGAAAAATAGTTGTCAATATTGATGGAATTTCCAATTGCCCTTTATGATGATTAATGGGTTACAAATAACTATTGCCGGGGACAAGAAAAAACCCCCGGTCATATTCCTGCATGGTTTTCCTTTTGATTCCTCCATGTGGGAAAATACACTGAATTCTTTGAATGGAAATTATTATCTGGTGGCTCCTGATTTAAGAGGTTTTGGAAAGTCCGATATCGGGGATGGACATTTCACCATGGATACTTTTGTGGATGATTTGTTTATGCTTCAGGATGAGCTTTCCATTCCCAAAGCGGTGGTGGTTGGTTTTTCCATGGGGGGGTATATCGCCCTGCGAGCTTATGAAAGAAATAAAGACAGATTTGCCGGGATGGTTCTGGTGGATACCAAGGCCTCTGCCGATGCGGATGAAACAAAAATTCGCCGAGGCCTGGGTATCAAAACTATCAATGAATTGGGAATTGAGACTTATATGAAAGAATTTATCCGTGGGCTTTTTACCCAGGATGCACCCAACCGCATTGGAAAAACCTATGATTCTTACTATGAAAAAATGATCCGGCAGAATCCGGTTGCGGTGAAAGCAGCTCTCCTGGCAATGGCCGCAAGAACATCCACGGAGAATCTGTTGCCCACCATAAATGTGCCCACCCTCATTGTTGTGGGCAAGGAGGATAAGCTTTCCACTCCCTGCACCATGGAAGAGATGCATGGAATCATCCGGAATTCAGAATTTCATATCATTGATAACGCAGCCCACATGGTTCCGGTGGAAAACCCGGAGGCATTCAATGAAAAACTATCCGGTTTTCTGAGCAAGTTTTTTTAACCTTTCAGCAAGAAAAGACTGAATGCCATGACGGCCATTCCGGCAACTGTCCCATAAATGGAATAGTGGTGCTTTCCGTATTTATCCGCTGCCGGGAGTAGTTCGTCCAGAGAAATGAAGACCATAATTCCCGCTGTGATGGAATACAAAACCCCCATGAGATAATCCACATCAGAAATCCATCGGAAAATGGTAAAATATCCCACCAGAGCTCCCACCGGTTCTGCCAGGCCGGAGCTCGCAGCATACCAGAAGGCTTTTTTTCTGCTGCCAGTGGCGTGGTAAAGCGGGAAGGATACGGCAATCCCTTCCGGTATATTATGGATGGCTATGGCCACCGCAATGGGAAGGGCAATGCGGATATCCGCAAAACCGGCGGTAAAAACCGCCATCCCTTCCGGGAAATTATGAATGCCGATGGCTATGGCGGAAAAAATGCCTGTTTTCCAGAGTCCCGGATGGAAGGATTCTAAATTGTCGTAATATTCTTCAATATTTTTTACTTCATGGGGATTTGTTTTTTCCGGGATGATTTTATCTATCACCGCGATGAAAAGCACCCCGCAAAAAAACCATAAAACATGCAGAACCTCACCGTATGAAGATGGGGATTTGTGGAACACTGTCCGTGCTTCCGGCAATAATTCCATGAAAGAGACATATATCATAACCCCGGAGGAAAGTCCCAGGGAAAAAGAGAGCAGATTTTTATCTGTGGTTTTGGTAAAAAACGCAGCCATTGCCCCCAAGCCTGTGGAAAGGCCTGCGAATGTGGTTAATCCCAGTGCTGTCCAGAACCCTTCAGTCATTGCCGGTATCCTCTTTCAATGCTTTTTTTTCCAACTGTTCTGCCCGATAATTTTCCCCCATTTCATATAGAAGGGAAGCCATGAAAAGATAATAATCCGCTTTGTTTCTGACCATATTATTTTGTTCCATCTCTTCCGCCATTACAAGTGCCCGTTCATATTCCTCTATGGTGTAATGGATTAAGACCGCCGGCCATCGGAAGCGTTCTTCTCCCCCAAAAAGGTAAAAGGATCTCATGGCCCATTCTCTGCGTGCGTTTTTTTCCCGGTAGTAGTGGATAAAGAGAAGATACAGGTTTTTTTCCCCGGGATTTTTCTGCAGCAGGGGATAAAAACACTCTATGGCTTCATTTTTATTTCTTTCATAAGGATCGGGTTTTTTGAGTGCAGCCCTGTCAATCGTATCATAACAGCGTAGTATTTCTGTGTCCTCAACGTCCGCTTTCTTTCCGGAGGCAATTACGGATTGGGCGTTTTCTCTGTTTTTCGGATGACCGGATGCCGATAACGATACCGCATATTTAATGATATTTTCCGTATCCTTAACAGTGGTGTTTTTGAGTTTACCATCCTTGAAGTACTCATAATAAACAGAAAAAAACCGCGATGCCTGGGGATACATCCGCAGAGTATAATAATAATCCGCAACATAGAGTGCCAAGTCGGGCTGGTTCCCGTCAAAGGATAAACTTTTCACATAAAATTCTTTGGCAAAGAGGATTTTTCCGGTGATATCATAACAATCCCCCATTCCTTTATAGATCCGGGCAAGATAAGTTTTATCCTGGGTTTGGAGGGATTTCACTTCCGCCTTGGAATAATAAAACTGTGCCTCTTCACAACGCTTCACCGCTTTAAAAGAGTCCCCTCTCTGCAGATAGTAACCTGTGCTCCGGGCATCTGCATTGCGTATCCCCAGGAAAGAAAAAATCAGCAGAAAACCTGCGATGGCATTACTGGGCCGCTGCATGCTCCTGCTTTCCCGGACGTATGACCACATAATCCTTACGCGGAAAAAAGGCCTCTGTTAATTTTCTATCTTCCCAGGGAATGGTTACCCATGGTTCTCCTCTGTGTGCAAAGCCCACACTGGGATTGATGATTCCAATTATCTGGAAGTTATTCCGGCTTTTATGTTTGAATAACACCAGACTGTTGAAAAAATAAAGAACATTTCTATCCGCATAAGCAATGATCATGGCTGACAGGTGTTTCTGGGTGGTTTCTGCTGAATAATACAAATCCGGACCGGAATTGGCACCACGGAAAATCATGGGGGTATCTGCCAGAGAATATTTTTCTGTCAGTTGCTGGAATTTTTCCGGAGTGTCAATGGCCATGGGAATTTCCACTACGGGAAACGGAAGGCGGTACGAGGGGACTTTTTTAATTCTATCATGATATCTATCCATGTATGCATTTTCCCGGCTGCTTTTGTCATTAATATCGGAGGCGATGACCGTCTTCAGATGCTCCATTACCCAAGGGTCTTCATAAACATCCCGGACAGTGGGGGCACCTTCGAACATGATGATGGCACTGCCGATGTCGAAAAAAATACCATTTTTGAATAAACTGTCCAGGGAACCAAATTCTTTGTGCTCCACTGTTGCGGCAAAAACTCCCCGTAAAAAAATGTTATGGTCATAGAGTCGCATTCTTCCGGATCTCTGCTCAATCACAGAATTCCCGAATTTGCGTTTCTGGTCCATTTTTTTGAATTGGGGTTTTCCCCACCAGCTTTCCTTTTTTTTCAGTTGATCAAATTCTTTTTTTTCCGCAGTGGTCGCAAAGACACCGTTTTCCGAGATCCATTTCTCTGCCTGGATTTTTCTTTCCTGATAATTGTGGATGGATTCTTTTGTCTGGGCCTGACCTGCCGGAACCGTTTCCCCGGAGGCAGATTTACAGGAAAAACCGCCCAGGCTGATGAGCAGGAAGAAAAGGGTTAAATATGCGGGAAGAAATTTTCTTTGCATGGGTAATTCTGCCAGTGGATACCTTGCGTCAATCTCTTTGGAAGGGGATGGATTCCCCCTTAACCTTTCTTGACCGGTGGTCTTGAATTTCCAAAAAGACGCATGAGTGGATTTGTCAGAAAAAAATTCCAGGGTTTTACCGGATATGTGCCCGGTTTCCAGCCGCCGGATTTAGGATGGATAAAATTAAATACCAATGAAAATCCGTTTCCACCGTCACCGAAAATACGAAAATTCCTATCCAGCGTGGATTTCTCCCTACTGCGAAAATATCCATCCCCCATGGGGGAACCTCTGAGGGGAACTCTTTCCGGAAAATATTCCATTTCGCAGGAAAAAATCCTGGTAACCAATGGCTCGGACGAAGCTCTTGCCCTTTTATTTCTGGCATTATTTGAGGAGACAGACACCGTGATATGCCCCTCCCTGACGTATTCCCTTTATCCTGTCCTGTCCGGGATTTACGGTGGAAAAATCCGGGAGATTTCCGTGGATGCGGATTTTCAATTCCGGCTGGAAGATCTGGAATCCGCCGATGGAAAAGCCATCATATTCGCGAATCCCAATGCCCCCACCGGGACATATTTTTCACCGGAGGAAATTTTTTCCATGGCGGAAAAATCGTCCAAGCTATGGATTATTGATGAAGCTTATGCAGATTTTGCGGACAGGGAAAAATCCTCTATGCTGGATTATCCCGAACGGCTTAACTCTGCAAAAAATATTGTGGTGATCCGCACGTTTTCCAAAAGCTATTCCCTGGCCGGGGCCAGAATTGGGTATCTGGTTTCTCCGGATGAAGAGATTATGAATGCTTTGTACGCTCTGAAGGATTCCTATAACGAAGATTATTTGTCTCTTATGATGGGAGAACTGGCACTGGAAGATTTTGTCTATTATGAGAATAATATAAGAATTATAAAAGAACAAAGAATATTCATGAAATCTGAAATGGAAAAAATGGGTTTTTTTGTTTTTCCATCTCAGGCAAATTTTCTGCTCATCCGTCCGCATTCATTGAACGCGGGTGCCATAATGGAAAGGCTGAAGGATAAAAAAATCCTTGTGCGGCATTTCAACACGCAGCGTCTGGCCAATTATCTCCGTATCAGCATCGGCAGTCCGGAGGAAAATCGGGGTTTACTGGATGCTCTGGAATTTATTATAAACGGTAACAAATAAAATGGATAGAATACGTATTTCTTTCTGGGGTACTCCGGATATGGCAGCCCGGATTCTGGAGACTATTATCCGGGATGAACGATTTGAGGTGGGTTATACGGTTACCCGCAAAGATAAACCACGTTCCGCCAGAGACCGAATAGTGCTGCCGTCTCCCGTGAAAAAATTGTCTCTGGATAATATGATACCCGTTTATGAGCCGGAATCTCTGAGGAAGGAAGCGGAAAATCTGATTCCGCTTTTCCGGGATTCCCCGGTGGATTTTCATCTGGTTTTTGCCTATGGGCAGATTATCCCGGCCTCCCTGTTTCAAATCCCGCCGATGGAAGCTGTCAATCTCCATGGCAGTTTACTGCCGCTTTTACGGGGGGCATCTCCCATTGAACATGCTCTGATCCATGGGTTCACAAAAACCGGATGGACCATGCAGAAAATAGCGGAAAAAATGGATGCTGGGGATGTACTGGCTTCGTCAGAAGTGGAGATTCTGCGGGATGATACACGGGATTCCCTGGCGGAAAGAATGCTTGGCAATCTGGAAAAAAATATTCTTCCCTGGCTAAAAGCCTATGCACACCATGAACTGCAACCCATCGCCCAGCGGGAAGAAAACGCCACCTATTGCGGGAAAATAACCACGGAGATGGGTAATCTGAACTGGCAGAATTCCTCCGGCGATATCATCAATTTGTACCGGGCATTCACACCCAAACCGGGGGTTTTTACTTTCTGGAATAACAAAAAGGTGAAGATCAGCTTTGCATTATCTGTCCCCGCATCCGAATATTTTCCCGCCGGCGGTAAACCTGGGGAAATTCTCCGGGTGGATCAGTATCTCTGGGTATGCACGGGGGATGGTAAAGCTTTACCGGTATCCCAGCTCCATCCGGAAGGAAAAAAACCCATGACCGCCCGGGATTTTATCAATGGGTATGGAGCGACCCCCGGGCAGTTTTTTCATTATCGTAACGAAGGTAAAAGAGAGAATCGGAATGAAGAATAAGCAAAAAGGCAGCGAATATATGAATTTCCAGAATGCGGAGGATAAGAGGAAGAAAGTTCGGAGGATGTTCAATCGCATCGCAGGGCGGTATGACTTTTTAAATCATTTTCTGAGTCTGGGCATAGACAATATATGGCGTCGTGTATGTATCAATAAAATGAATATAGAGCCAGGCTCCCGGATTCTGGATCTGGCAACAGGCACCGGAGATCTGGCCATTATGGCCATGAAAAAAAATCCAAGGTTCATCGCCGGGCTGGATCCGGCACGGGAAATGATGAAGGGAGCCCTTCGCAAGAAAAAACTGGCTGGTAAATACTATGCGGTGGAAGCCTATGGAGAGAGTATCCCCTTTGCTGACCATACGTTTTCCCATGCTATGATTGCCTATGGTATCCGGAATGTCTCGGACAGGGCGGCGGTGTTTCGCGAGGTTTCCCGCGTACTGGATGGGGGGGAGGGGGTTTTTGCTGTTCTGGAATTTTCCCGCAGCCGTTACCGGTTATTTTCCGCTGCGTTTGATCTGTATTTCAAGAAAATACTCACTTTCATTGGCGGGATGGTTTCCGGGGACAAAGACGCATACCGGTATTTACCGGAATCGGTGGAAAATTTTCCTTCTCCGGAGGAATTTATCCGTGAGGCGGAGGAAAATGGTTTTATGCTTTCCCAGAAAAAGGAAATGTTTTTTGGAATAACTACGCTCTATATGTTTCGGGTTGGAACGGTGTTTCTTTAATCGAAGATGGAAAGTGGATTTAGTGGATAAAAGTACTTTAAAAGGGTCCGCTCAAAGAGAAATATCTGTCAGAAATCATTTATGTCTGAAAAAAGGAACATTCCGGAGCCGAAAAACCAGTAAATAGTTTATTAAAAGCTTCTCCTCCAAGGAGGAGTGGTCATAAAAATGTTGACAAGGTGGCTTTTTATACGTATAATCTATCGAATTATATGAAAAAGCGTGGCGGTTTATGAAAACTGGATTGTCAGGAACATACTCTTTGTTGCGATGGCTGTCTCTGGTTTTATCCATAGGTTTTACTGCCTGCGGATCCAATCTTTTTGAAGGGCAGTCCGAACCCAAAATTTACCCCAACTATGCGGAAATTAAGCCGGGGGAAAGCACCCAAATCCAGGCTACCGGTGGTGTCAAACCCTACCGATTCACTATTTTAAATGATACAGATCGCCCCGGAGACAGTGTGAACGATTCCGGAGTGTATACGGCTTCGTCCCAAACTGGATTCGCCCTGGTCCGGTTCAACGACGCCCTGGGGGCATATCTGGATACCATCATAAAAGTGACACCTTTTCCAGGGAAAAAACCCCATGCGATTATTCTATACGCCATCGGCTTAACGGCGGATTCCGTGAAAATTCAGTTGAATGGTTCCCAGGAGATTTCCCTGACTCCGGCCAATCCGGTGAACTGGTTTTCCACCCCCCTTTATGAGACAGAACCCTATACTCTTGCCGTTACTGCCCTGCCCACAGCTCCGGCGGGGATGCAGTGCGTTCTCCAGGGGACTCTGGCCGGAGCTATGCCGGATATGGACCTCATATATTCTGTTCTCTGCCAGACCGGATTCCAGGTGGGAGGTGTGGTGTATGCCAAAGATCCCCGGATAAAGCCCCCGGTGGATTTTTCCGCCACCAATTTTTCTGTCTTTGCGGGGTTTCCGGGAGCCAATGCTTATGCGGATAACGCCATACCCACCACCGCCCGGTTTAACCTGCCGGCGGGTATCACTTTAATCAAAACCACCATTGCGAATGCCGCTTTTGTGGCGGATTCCGGCAATAAAAGAATCCGGATGATGGATATGACCACAAAAGCGGTGAGTACCTTTGCGGGGTCCGGTGTCTCCACCTCCATGGACGGGGACGGGGTTGCGGCCTCTTTTTCGGATCCGGGCGGAATCACCACGGAGGGTTTCCTGCTCTATGTTTCTGATACGGGAGGACATTCCATAAAAAAAATAGAATTATGGGCTCCGTACAAAGTCCTCACATTGGCCGGCCCCAAAGACTGTGGTGTCGCCTGTGCCTCCGGGGATGTGGATGGTACGGGTACCGTGGCACGGTTGAGCTCCCCCGGACGGCTGGTTTATTCCCGCAACTATGTTTATTTTTCGGATACCGGCAACAAAAAGGTAAAAAAACTGAGCCTTTTGGATAATTCCGTGAAAACGGTGGCCACATTTCCCAACGCTCCGTCCGGGGTTACCGCCGATGATACGTATCTGTATGTGGCGGTTCCGGATTCCCACCGTGTGTACCGCATCCATCTGGATACGGAAGTACTGGAGGGGGTCTTGGGCGATGGCGTTGCACAGACGAGGGACGGCAAAGCCACCTCCGCACGGGTGAATACACCGGAAAATTTGTTTCACGAAGGTCATTATATTTATGTCACGGAAAAAGCGGGAACATCCATCCGCCGGTATTTGCCGTCCACCGGATATCTGGAAACGCTCTATATGGATAAAGCCGGCGGTGGTAATACTGGCGGGGATATTTTTACCGCATCCACGGGTTCTGTGGGGAATTATCTGGCGGCACTCGCGTCCGATGGGCAGAGTTTTTATCTGGCAGATACCAATGTGCATGCCCTCTGGCAGATTTCCTCCGGGCTGGTTGCCCAATATCCGCTTTCTGTCTATGCAGCAGATCCAACAAAAGCAAGGGACCGGGCGTTTCCGGAAAATCCTGCGGATATCCATGGGGCATCCCCCGTGACAGAAGCCACGTATAACGCCCGGACCAACGCGGCCTACAGGTTTGATGGAGCATCCTTTTATATGGAGGGCAGCGCGGCCCTTTTACCTTCCGGGAATAACCCCCGGACGGTCTGTGCCTGGGTTTCCCTGGATGATCGCAAAGGGGATGGAAAAATCCAGACCATTTTTTCCTACGGCACAGCCCATGCCCAGCAGAATCGCCTGTATCTGGAATATGAAGCGTTGAATCCCGGCAGTGTGAAATTAGGTTTTGAGGAAGTGGGCACAGGAGGTGTGGCAAGCTCCCTCTTTATCCCCACCAATGTGTGGATGCATGTCTGCGGATCCTATGGCGGAGGCAACGCCAACATCTATCTGAACGGAAAAATCAGTATGACTAATGCCGCTGCCTGGAATACAAATACCTCCGGAAATTTCAATATTGGCCGGATGGAAACCCTTGCGGACAGTTATTTTAAAGGGAAAATTGCCGATGTGCGGGTGTATAACCGGAACTTAAACCCAAAAGAAATTGCCCGTCTTGCGGTGGCCATCCCGGACGGACTGATTGCCCATTATCCCATGATGGGTACCTCCTCAGATATCACCCCCAGCGGTAATGATGGATCACAGTTCGGGGGAGTTGCCGTCACAAACAACGCCTTTGGGGATATCAATAATGCGTATTCTTTTGATGGGAATGACGGCCGGGTGGTTATTTCCAATTCTTCCCAGATAACCGCTCCACCGGCAATCACCGCCTCTCTCTGGGTGCAGTTCAAGAATATTACGGTGGGTTCCTCCCCGGACTACATCCAGACATTGGCGGCAAAGGCGTCCGGAGGCGGGGCACCTGATGCCCAGACAGAATGGGACCTCATTTATGACACCCCTAATGATGCTCTCAAATTCCGGGTGGTGGATGGGACCGGCATCGGAGCCACCATTTCCTGGAATTTTGTGAAAGAATTTCTGCATCCGGATGATTGGTACCATATTGCCGTTACCTGGGATTCCACCGCCATGCGGATGTACATTAACGGCACCGCAGTGGCGTCCCAAACCGCCGGAGTGCCTGCCACCATGCAATCCGGTATCCAGTTACTGCGTTTGGGGGGGAGCAATGCTTTTGTCGCAGGCGGACGGCCGTTTCGGGGCAATCTGGACGATGTGAAACTATACAACCGGGCACTCTCTGTAGCGGAAGTGAAGGCTCTGGCCACGCAAAGAGGAGATAATTTGGCCCTGCGCTTGGGGGATGCGTCCGGCTATGACTATTCCGGTTTCTCCTCCTGCGGGATGCCGGACGGCGGGTCTCTTCAGGCAACTCCGGCAAAAAACCAGAATGGCTCCACCGGGATGAGCTATTTTTTTAACGGTTCCACCACCAGTTATTTTAACGCCGGGTGCAACAAGAAGCTGATGAGCATGGGCAATCTGGAGGGATTCACTGTGTGTACGTTTGTAAATCCGAAAAAACTCCCTGCGAATCCGGGGGATTTCCAGGCTCTTCTGGATTTCCGGGATATGGGCACCACCCAGATGGTTTTAGCGATGCGGAACCAGGCCGGGGCCCAGCAAATTGGGCTGTACGGGGATAATCCAGTGGCAGATATTTTTGCGGAAGCTTCCCACACTCTTCCCCTGAATAGCTGGAGCCATATCTGTGCCCATTATTCCAAAAATCCGGATACCGTGCGGATTTATGTGAACGGGACAGAAATGGCAAACCAAAGCCCCATGCCGGTAAATTTAGCCTATGTGATGTATGTATATCCGGGGAAAAAAGACGCCGGTAATTATTTCCAGGGAAGACTCTCTGATATCCGTATTTATGAAAAAGCTCTGTCCCAGGAGCAGATTGTTCGATTGTCCACCGCAGTGCCGGCGGGGTTGGTGAGCCATCTGCCTGTTCTGGAAGAGCCTGTTGGGGGAATTTATAATATTGATTATATCAACGCCGTACAGAAATTTAATGAAATGACCCCGCCTCATGCAGTAAATGGAGACAGACACCAGATCCCCAATTCGGCTTATGTTTTTAATGGGGTAAATAAATATCTTGCCCATTCCGATGCTCCCTCTACTCATCTGCCCATCGGCAGCGAACCCTTCACCGCCTGTGCCTGGGTCAGAAGCCAGGACTCCACCGGAATTCGTCCCATTCTATCCTTTGGGGTAGCGAACCCCGGGAATGCCTTTACCATTCGCCTGAACAATGGAATTCTCCAGTCAGTGGATTCTCTGGGGACGGTTGTACAATCCGGGAGGATTTTTGAGAATGTATGGACACATCTCTGTGTGAGCAATGATTCGGCTCTGGAAGTTCATACCATCAACGGGACAAACCAGATATCCATCGCCTTTGTCCGCAACAACAACCAGAATAATCTCTGGGTGGGCAAGGATAATGGAGATACCGCTGGCTTCTTCAAGGGAGAACTGGAAGAAGTCCGTATCTATAACCGGATTTTATCCCTGCAGGAAATCCGGGCTCTGTCCGGTTATCATCCCAGCCAGACCAGCGTATGGAACGCCACCCCGGCATTGAGCAAACTGCGTTTTCACATTGCGGCGGATTCTCTGAATCAGGCGGATAACTCCGCTGTGACGGCACTGCTGGATATGAGTGGGAATGTCCATGACCTGAGTCAAGTCGTCCCGGTAGCTCAACCAAAATTCAGAACTGCCCAGTGGAATGGAATGCCTGTCCTGGAATTCACCGGATCTCAGTATATGGGGATTGCCAGCTCTCTGGGGATGGGGGGGTATACCGTGACCTTTTTCCATGCGGGTAAAACAACCGGTGCTGGCATATCTCCCATTTTCAGTCTGGACGGAACGGTGGAGGATATCATCTCCCAATATACTCCCGCCTCTACTTTCCAATTGAAAATGGCTGGGATATCGATTTTGGAAACAACGGGGTCTTTTCCCGCCAATGAATACCTTCTGCTTTCCGGGGTGTATAATAATCTTGTCAACACCAATACCGCTTGGAAAAATGCGGTGAATGTCACATCATCATCGGCCAGTTTTTCGCCCATCGGAGCCCTGAATAACCAGTTTTTTCTGGGAATAGACATTCCCCCCTCAAATTATTATAATGGCCATATAGCAGAAACCATCCTCTTCAATACGGCTCTTTCCACCGCAGACCGGCAGATTGTGGAGTGCTATCTTTCTGCCAAATATGGGATGCCCCTATCGGTCTCCTGTCCATAAAGAGGAGTTTATGATCATAAGCGGAATAATTCTTAGATGGAATCTATTTTCGGACGCGGGGGGAAGCTGGCATTGTTGAGGGGAATACGAAGTCTGGCCATTCTGGGGTTGGTTGTGAGCATGGGCGGAATCCACCCATCGGCCAACATGTATTCAGAGATGGAAACGGAACTCCGGAAACTGGACAAGAAGATTGATGAGGAAAAAGACCGCCCATCCCCACCCAAAGAAATGACGCTGAAATGGAAGCCCGTCCCCAGGGTGAAGGAATACCATATTGAAATTAATTCCCCGGATAATAAACCCATAAAAGAAATTGTCACAACCCAGATCGTCCATAAAGAAATGCTGCCTGCCGGAAAGTATCCCATCCGCCTGCGTTCTGTGGACCGCTTTGGCCGGGCGGGGGAGTGGAGTCCGTATGTTGGAATTACTCTCTCCTTGCCCAAAGAAAATATTAATCTGACAAAGCTTCTGGAAGAAAAAGAAAGAAAAAACCACCAGTACCGGTATGCAAAGGAAAATAAAGCGGACCCTCCCTATGATCCAAATCCGGGGAGCGGTCATTTTTGCCGGCATTTTTCCGCCTCTCACCAGATGGGCACTATTCTTTATGCGGACGGGGAGATTGATATTTCCATGAAGAATAAATTTTCCTGGAATATTTTGGCATTATGTGAAAATCAAACCCATTTCCCGTGGTTGATGGGGTTCCAGACCGGTTACTGGCACATGAACAACGGTTTCCAGAACAATCTTTCTATGGTGCATGGTGCCGTTATTTTGGGGGGAGGGTATTCCTATGGTCCCTTCCGTGCCGATCTGTATGCCGGTTATGGCTATTCCTATGTGGAGCTCTATTACAAATATTTTGAATTCTCGAATGATAACCCGTATTTTTTGGGTGGCTTGGCTGTCTATTACCGGGTACCCCGCGTGCCGGGCTTATCTATAATGGTCATGGTCCAGTTTGCCCGGTTCTGGGAATACGGAGATTATAAAAATGCAAAAAGTACGGATGATTTCTGGACGCCCAGTCTGGGAGTGGAGTATCGGTTCTATTGAGTAGCTATATTATATAATAACGGGCAGATAAGACGATGGAAAAAGAAAAAGAACAAAAAAATAGAAATGACCCACCAAATCCGGAAAAAACCGCCACGCCGGATAAAGGGGTGCCACCGGAGAAAAAGGGTTTCCGTTTTCCCATCCGGATCAAACTGATGATTATCACATCGGCAGTGGTTTTTATATCCCTCACCATTGTGATGTTCATAACGTTGGATATTTTCCAGAGCGATATGACAAACATGGTTTCCGTGATCAATTCCCGCAGCAGCTCTTTGTTGGCGGATAAAGTGGAATCCCAAACGCAGGAAACAAAGAAAGTTATAAAATATATTTATATAGCCATGCAGAAATCCGGACGAAATTCTCCTTTGATAAAAGAGATGGAGAAAGAATATTTTGGGGAAACATCGGATTTTATTTATGCAGAGTTCCGGAGTGCGGAGAAGATAATTACACCCGCCCGGATTTTTAATACATCCCTTCTGTCCCGGATCAACCTTAGCCCGGAAGTCATCCGGGGTATCATCCAGAGAAAAAGTGAATTAAACGGGAGAATTTCCATGGGGGAAACAGTGTTGGAAAATATTTCTCCGGAGCTCAATTATTCTGCCTGGCTTCTGGGTTTTCCCATCCTGGATCAGAACCAGTTCGTCCTGGGAACAGCCATTGCGATTCTCCGGGTGGAAACTATTGCTAAAAATTTTATGGGAGCAGAAGGCGGGGGGATTACCCGTTCCTTTCTGGTGGACGCTTCCGGGAAAATCCTGATGCATCCGGACGGGGCGTTTGTCCAGACGGCCAGAGATATGAACAAACACCCTGGTGTGGAAAGGCTTTTTTCCTCCAAAACCCAGAAAGGCCTCCTGCGGTACCAGTATGAAAAGGAAGATGCTTTTGCTGCTTATGAGAGGATTCCCACAATGAATGCCGGAGTGATTACCACCATCCCGGCGGATAAGGCTCTGGAAGGAGTGAAAACCGTGCAGTACCGGTCATTACTGATTTCTCTGGCTATTTTATCGTTAATGATGATTCTGATCTATTTCTTTGCCCTGACACTTTCTGCCCCCATTAAAAAGCTGGTTGTCGCCAGCCGGGAGATTGAGGAAGGCAATTATGAAACCTCCCTGAAATCCAAATCCAATGATGAGATTGGGGATCTGACCAATTCGTTTAACCACATGGCCAAGGGCCTGGGAGAGCGGGAGAAACTCAAAGGGGCACTGGGGAAATTTGTGAACGAAGAAATTGCCAATCAGGTGCTGGCCGGGGAGCTCAAACTGGGAGGGGATATGGCCCATGCCACGATTTTCTTTTCCGATATCCGTTCCTTCACTGCCATATCGGAAAAACTGACTCCGGCACAGGTTGTGGAATTTCTCAATGATTATATGACGCGTATGGTGGGGATTGTGGGCAAAACCAATGGAGTGGTGGATAAATTCATTGGGGATGCCATCATGGCCGTCTGGGGAGCTCCGGTGAGCCATGGAAATGATGCGGAAAACTGCGTGAACGCTGCCCTGATGATGCGGAGGGAACTGATTGAATTCAACAAAGACCGGGGAGGCCCCGGAAAACCCATCATCAAAATCGGGGCGGGGATCAACACCGGGGAAGTCCTTGCCGGGCAGATTGGGTCAGAAGACCGATTGGAGTATACAGTCATTGGGGATGCCGTAAACTTGGCGTCCCGTATTGAATCCCTGAATAAGCCCTTTGGAACCGATGTGCTTATTTCCTCGGAAACTTTATCCGCAGTGGACGGGATTTTCCATGTGGTTCCCATGCAGAAAATCAAAGTAAAAGGAAAAGAAGAACCGCAGCAGATTTACGCTGTCCTGGGGCGGGTGGATGATCCGGATTCCCTCAAAACATTGGAAGAAATGAGAACTCTGGTGGGTATTGAAACCCCCAAAGAAATCTCTGATGGCGAAGAAAAAGAAGTCAAATACGAAATTATTCAGGAGAAAAAGCAATCCACTCCGGAAAAACAAGAAATGTCCCTGGAACCCGATACCAGACCCGCCCCTTCCCAGCGAAAAAGGAAACATAAAGATGCAGGTTTCCTTCCCATGGCCGTGGACGATGCTTCATTGAGCGGACTGGTGGTTATGGAAGAGGAGAAAGGATAAAAGATGAACGTTACGCCCCGGGATTATATGGTTTCCGGTCTTTTTCTGACAGGGTTCATTTTTTTCTCTTCCCTCCTTTATCTGGACTATAATAAAAACCTTTCTGCCGCCGGGGCCAAACCTCTGGGCGAAGTTGTGTACAAGCGTTATGAAGTGAAGCGTAAATACTCAGACCGTCTGGTATGGGAAAACATTGACCAGAAAGCGGTTGTCTATTCCTATGATTCCATTCTTACCGGAGAAAATTCAGACGCAAAATTAAAGCTGGATAACGGACTGGAGCTGGATCTAAAACCCAACAGTATGGTGGAGCTGAATTTTTCCGGCAATGAAACAAAGATAAAAGTAAAAAGCGGAGCCATTGTGGCAAAAAATTCCGGGGATACCCAGGCACTTCTGGAGACAGAATCCGGTGAGCAGATAAAAATGGATAAAGCAGCCATTGCCCTGGAGCAGGGTGAAAAAGGATCCACGGTGCGGGTGGAGGAAGGAAATATCTCCGTTTCCTCTGCGGGAAAAGAAGAAATTACCGTGAAAAGCGGAGAAATGGCCAGCATGTCCGCAGAAGCCGTGAAGAAAGAAAATGTTTCTGTGTTTCTTTCTTCCCCTGGCGATGGATATACGGTATACACGGATAAAGACAAAGAATCCCTTTCCTTCCGTTATTCCATTAAAGGTGAAAAAGCGGGGGATTTTATTCTGGAATTATCCAGGAATCCTGCATTTACCGGTGTTACCATCAAACGGAAAACCTCAGGTGAAACCGCTTCGGTGCCGCTTCCCCGAGGCCAGTGGTACTGGAGGGTTGTTTCGGAAGACGGGAATATCCGCTCGGAAGCCCGGAGAATTTCCCTGGAATATTTTTCCCATCCGGTCATATTTTTTCCGGAAAACAACCGTGTGGTGGAAAGCGGGGTCAACCAGACATCGGTGACTTTCCGCTGGCAGAGCAAAACGGATTTTCCGGTGTATTCCATCCGTTTGGCAAAAGATGCCGGTTTTTCTTCCCCCATCTTCAGTCTGGAGACGGGAAATACCACATACCGGGCGGACAATCTGGCTCCGGGACAGTATTATTTTTCTGTGGCCAGCATATCCACCAACCCCATGCAGAAAATTACGGCATCCCCCATGGTTTCCGCTTTTACGGTAACGCAAAAAAAAGATTTTGCCCTGCCCCGGATATTCACTTCGCTTAACCCGCCTTTCTCTGGCCAGGAAGTAAAGAATTCCCGGGCCATCCTCAAATGGGAGGATACCGCCGCGTTGTCTTACAATATTATCATCTATGATCCGGGGAAAGAGTCAAACATCCTGCATTCCGGAAAGACCACCGTCCCGTATTATACCCTCCCGCCGGACATTGCTCCGGGGACCTATACGTGGAGCCTTGTGGCTCATTATCCGGGTGGGATTAAAAAAGAATCCGGCTCCGTATATTTTCAGATCAGGGCGGATACGCCCATCGGTCTGTTGGAACCTCCGGATAAAGATAAACGTATGCCTGCCAATGACCAGAATCTGGTGAATCTGGATTTCCGGTGGAACCCGGAGTCCTCTGCAAATTATTATATCCTCTCCATCTCCAGAGATAAATCGTTTAATGAAATTATCCATCGGGAAAAAACCACTTCCTCCGCATTCCGGCTCATCCGGCTGGTTCCCGGAGATTATTTCTGGAAAGTGGAATCCTATGTGGGCGAGACAAAAATTTCCGCCAGCGAAATCCGGTCATTCTCCATATTAAGGGGACTTCCGGAAATCCGGGAAATTTACCCCAAGCCCACAAACCAGAAAATGGATGTGGGGGAGATGGATTTCATCACATTCCGGTGGGATAAGGTGGATGGAGCAACCCACTATGAATTTAAAATGTACCAGAATATCAACGGAAAGCCCGTCCTGCTCTTAGTTGCAGTGGAGGATCAGAATTTCTACCTGTTCCGGGATCTGGAAAAATTGAAGGAAAGCAAAGTAATCTGGCAGGTGACCCCCATCGTGCGAAACGGGGAAACTGTTATCCGCAAGGGGATCACCAAAGAGGGGGGCTTTAACGTGGATTATGGAAAAACCCCGGAGCCACCCAAAATAGAAGTGGATGCAAACCAGTAAACGATGATAAAGGCAAAAGTTAGGGTTATATTTTTCATGAAAAGGACCATACGTATCCGTTATTTTGCCATCGCCCTTCTTGTATTTCCACTGGTGGTCCCGGCCCGGGAGACAGGGGCAACGAAGCCGGAGGGGAACCCGGCAAAAAAATCATCGGTAATCCGGCAGAAGGCAAAAATATGCTATTTTGTGGTTTCCCGGGAATCCGGCGTCATCTCCGGCATTCCGTCGGGTTACCGTGGACTGGAGGAAAAGCTGAACGCATCCGATTCGGCGATTGTAATCCATGCAGAGGCCTCCGGGGACTATGATCTTTTTTCCATAGCACAGAAATCGGCGGAAAAAAAATGTGATTATATTCTCATCCTCCAGAACGCACCCAAAACTCCGGAGGAAAGGGTATTTTTCCGGATTCTGCGGGCTCATGATGGAAACCGCTTGGCGGAAAGAATGGAAACGGGTAATGCGTGGAAATCTCCGCCTCTGGATGCCTTTTACAGCCAGACAGTGGAGACCTTGGAGCGGGAGACGGCGTTCACCCGGCGAAAGAGCCTTCTGAAAGAAGACGCACGAGTCCCCCCAAACCCGGATTGGCCATCCTGGCAGGTTGGTTATAGCGTACAGTATTACCACCCTGTTGGGGATCTGGAGCTTATTTTCGATCCCGGAGTGATGCAGAGACTCCATTTTCAGGGTTCTTTTTTACTGCTGCCGATTTGGGAAACCCGGAGATTGACCACCTTTCTGGATGCGGGGTTTTTTATCCGAAATCAGAAAACATCCGATGTGGATTACCGTTTGATCCTGATTCCTTCCCGTTTTGGATTCGGATACCGCTTTTTTCCTTTTCCAGGATGGCAGATCATCCCGCAGATTTATACCGGATTGCAGGTATCCCTTATGCAAGGCATAAAAAATTCCCATTCAGAAACTGTCCTTCTGGGGGCACAAACCCAGGTTCATTACCGAATCCATCCCGGTATGGCCGTTTCCCTGGATATGGGCTATGAGATGGACAACAATATTTATGTGAACAACCGGTCATTTTTTGCCGGGTTGACCGTTCACTATCTGTTTTCTTCTTTCTGATAATAAAAAAATCGCCGGAAAATTCCGGTTTTTTCTGATTCTTGGCAGATTTTCACCAAAATTTGCTTTTTTTTGAATTTTTTTAAAATTTTATCAACAAATATAGGGTTTCTGATCGAAAATGCAAGCCAGATTTTCATA
Source organism: Leptospira biflexa (assembly GCA_020720785.1). Classification (GTDB taxonomy): domain Bacteria; phylum Spirochaetota; class Leptospiria; order Turneriellales; family DYLW01; genus DYLW01. The sequence continues at coordinate 80,776 of DYOA01000002.1, read as the reverse complement.
GTATAACAGAAAGCAAAAAAGGCTTTCAAATAAAACAAGTACGGAGAAAAAAAATGGAAAAGCTGAATATAGCTCAATTAAAAGGTAAAATTGTCAGTGAACCGGAAATGACAGAAACACCGAACGGGAAAAAACTTTTGAAATTCCGGTTGATGTATTACACCCCGCAGACAACGGATAAAGACGGCAGCCATGCCAACTTCATTGAAGTTCTTCTGTGGGAAAAACTCGCGGAAAAATATGTCCGGTATCTGTCCAAGGATCTGGAAATACTGATCGCGGGGACTTTTTACCAAAGCCGCTGGGAAGATCAGAACGGGAAAAAAGCATCCCAGTTCCGTTTTTCCTGCGAAACTCTGGCAATCACGGACATCCATTTTTCCACTGATGAAGCAAGACTGAGTGCTGCCTGAGATTTTTCGGGGAGAGAGATTCTCTCTCCCCTTTTGTTATTATACTTTTGGCGTATATCTCCTTCAAAATCTCTCCCGGGGCTTTGCCCCGGTTTTTTTATCCATAATCCTTGACGGGGAATATCGCATTTCCAGTTTGGAGACAAGGTGATTATGGCTGGAAATTTTATTTTCTCCTGGCTCATGTTTTTTCTCATGTGGCTGGGGTTTACATCGACATTCCAATGGCAGGAAATGGTAGCGGGTGGGACGGTAACGCTGATTATCGCAATCTTTACATCGTCCTGGTTTACCCGCATGGGTCTGCGGTTTCTTTCTCCGGTTCGGATATTCTTCATTTTTAAGTTCCTGTTTGTTTTTCTGGCGGAATTGGTAAAATCCAATCTGAATGTGGCAAAGATTGTGCTCCATCCAAGGCTTCCCATCCAGCCTGGGATTGTAAAGTTCACCACAACCCTGAAATCAGACATGGCAAAGATGCTGCTGGCAAATTCCATCACCTTAACCCCGGGTACTCTCACCGTGGATATAGTGGAAGATACGTATTACATCCATTGGCTGGAAGTATCCACCTCCTCCCCGGAAGAGTCCTACAAAGCTATTGGAGAAAAATTTGAGAAACTGTTAAAGGATGTATTTGAATGATTGAATCCATCATCCAGAAGGTCATAATAGGTATTATTTTGGTTTCCGTGGTGCTATCCGTATATCGTTTTATCAAAGGCCCCACAGCAGCAGATCGGGTGGTGGCCTTGGATACGCTCACCACTGTAGTGACGGGGGTTCTTGTGTTTCTGGCATTTATTTTTTCCCGGTTCATTTACGTGGATATCTCCCTGATTTTTGCTGTTTTGGGTTTCATAGGGGTTTTAACCATTGCCCGTTATCTGGAAGGAGGGCTCTAATGATCTATATTGGTTATACGCTTCTTTTTATTGGTGCGACTTTTTTATTCATGGGATCCTTGGGAATTGTTCGTATGCCCGATGTGTATTCCCGTATGCAGGCTGGCACCAAGGCTACCACTCTGGGTAGTATGGCCTTCATCATTGGGGTTGGGTTTCTTCAACCTGAATGGATGGGAAAGGCCATTTTGATAACAGCATTTATCGCAATCTCTAATCCCATTTCTTCCCATGCTCTTGCCCGGGCCACCCACCGTGCGGGGCTCTTCCCGGTGGGAAAAGATGGTAATCCGGTGGTGGACCAGTACGGGGAAGATAAAACCAGTTCTGTCGCCATGCCGGAGCACCTGAAAGGAGCTAAGCATGAACTGGATTGATATTTTTGTTCTGGTTTTGGTGATTGTCCAGATCGCTTCCGCATTATTTGCTATTATCCAGAAAGATCTTTTACTGGCGATTATCGGTTCTTCGCTGGTCAGTCTGGTTCTGACGGTGTTTTTCTACTTGTTGCACGCCCCGGACGTTGCCTTAACAGAAGCGGCCATTGGTGTCGCCCTGACCGGGATCATTTTTGTGGTTACCATACGAAAAACCAGGAGATTTGAAGAATGAAAAAAGTACTCACCATTATCCTTCTGGGATTTATTGGTTTTTATCTGTTCAAGGTTTTTTACCAGATTCCTTACGGGATTAACAAAATGGATGTGGGCAATGCCTATGTGCATGAAACGGTGAAATCCACCGGAGCGGCCAATGTGGTGACAGCCATTGTGGTGAATTACCGGGGCTTTGATACCTTGGGTGAGGTAACCGTCCTCTTTCTGGCCTCCACCGGTTTAAGCGTAATTCTCTATGGTTTTATTTCGCGAAAAACCAAATCAGAGACATCCCTGGAAAAAGATAGAAGAGAAAAAATAGAGGATTCCCGCACTCCAGCCAGCATTATCGTGAAAACCGGAACCCGGATTATCTACCCTTTGGTTCTTCTACTGGGGGCTTATGTTTTCATCCACGGCCACCTCACTCCCGGTGGTGGTTTCCAAGGAGGTGCCATTATTGCTACCGGCGTTTTAATGCTTTTCATGGCTTTTCGGTCCCACCATGTTTCCCATTCCCTGCTGGTTTGGCTGGAATCCTTGGCAGGGTTGACCTTCGTCAGCGTGGGTATGATTGGACTGATTCTGGGAAAAACATTTCTGGAAAACTATCTCCCCATCGGAAAGCTGAATGATTTATTCAGTGCTGGTATTATTCCCATAATCTATATTGCGGTTGGATTCAAGGTGGGAGCAGAGCTCACCGGAGTATTGGATGCTCTTATGAAGGCAGTAAAAGAACAATAGGAACGGAAGGATAAAATATGTTTTATTTTGCATCAATCTCACTGATCCTCATCGGTTTGTATGCTATTCTGGTGAAACGCAATCTGGTTAAAATTGTGATTGGACTTTCCATTATGGATTCTGGTATTAATCTGCTTTTTATCACCGTGGGTTATATCCAGAATGGAACAGCACCCATTTTTTCCGATGTGTTTGTGACCCCGGAAAAAATGGTGGATCCTGTCCCCCAGGCTCTGGTCCTCACCGCCATTGTGATTGGCTTGGCCGTCACCGCAGTGGCTCTGGCGATGGTCATTCGGATTTTTAACCACCACAAGACGCTGGATGTAAAGAAGATCCGTTCGCTCAGAATGTAAGGATAATTGGAAAATAAGGAAATAAAATGAATTTATACGGAATAATGGATGTAACCCCGGTTCATTATATTGCGTTGCCCTTAATGGCTGCGTTTTTAATGCCCATTTTGGGATTGATCTCCAAAAAATTAACTTACTATATTCCAGGTGTGGTATTCCTTTATCTGGTGGTGGTATCCACAGCCATGCTTCCCGTAGCTTTGGTTTCCCCTATCGTGGAGGTTCTTGCCGGTTGGAGACCACCTTTGGGTATTGACCTTTATTATGGGCCTTTGGGCGGATTTCTGGCGTCATTGTTTGCTGTTCTGGGTTTTCTGGTATGGCTGTATTCCATCATTTACATGAAAAACCGGGAAGAGGAACTTCCTCTGGATAAGTTTTACATGCTTTTTATGATGGCCATTGCGGGAGCCACCGGGATCGTTCTCACCGGGGATATTTTTAACATGTTTGTATTTCTGGAAATTACCGCCATCGCCGCATATTCTCTGACGGCGTTTCTACCCAATAGACATGGTGCGGAGGCCGCTTTTAAATATATTTTAATTGGCTCACTGGCCTCCACTTTTCTGCTACTGGCCATCCTGGTGTTGTATTCTTACACCGGAACCCTGAATATGGCACATATTGCCCAGAAAATGACCGATGTGCCGTATCATGTACAGATATTTGTTCTGATTCTGTTCATCACAGGTCTGGGGATTGAAGCAGAGTTATTCCCCCTGAACGGATGGGCACCGGATGCGTATATGCAGGCTCCCATCCCGGTGGCCGCTATTTTTGGCGGGATTGTGGTGAAAGCTGGGGTGTATGCACTGTTCCGTGTAATTTTTACTGTAATGAATATTCCATCGGCATTGGATTTTCTGGCTTTCCTGGGGTTGGTCACTCTGGTGATTGCAGAAATGAGTGCCCTGCACCAGAAGGATCTGAAGCGTATGCTGGCCTATTCCAGCATCGGGCAGATGGGTCTGGTGGTTATTGCCTTTGGGATGGGAACAAAAGAGGCAGTCTATGGCGGTCTGTTCGCGATGCTGAACCATGCCGTTGTAAAACCATTGCTGTTCCTTTCTGTGGGCTATCTGGCGTATAAAATAACCGGCACATCCATAGACGATCTCCGGGGTATTGGTCGGAAAAAACCCTTCACTTCTTTTTTCTTTGTTTTGGGCTCCCTGGCCATTATCGGGTTGCCACCGTTCTCCGGATTCTGGGGAAAGTACTATATCTTATCTGCCATGGTAGCTGCGGGAAAAACAAGCTGGGTGATCCTGGTGCTCATTGCCTCAGTAGTGGAAGCGGTCTACTATCTGCGGATGGTGGCTTCGTTGTATGAAACTCCGGAAACTGAACCGGGAGTGGCTACCCGGACATCCCTTTTCGCGGGGATCCCACTGATTATCCTGGGAGTGGGTGTTCTTGTCCTGGGAATGTATCCGGAAATTGTTTCCCCTGCGTTAATGCCCGGGGTAATGGAATTATTAAATCCGGCGGATTATATCCAGAATACGCTGGGCGTGAGGTAATATGGAATACTTGGAGAAGATTGAATATATCATAGCTCTGTCCTTCGTGGCAGCCCCGGTGGTTTTTTTGCTGGGGAAAATCAACCCCTTTTTACGAAATCTGGGGGCATTGATGATTACCGGGGTGGCCGGCTGGTTTTATCTGGCGTTACCCTCGCAGGCAACATTTTCCCGGACAATTGGCGGGTTTTCCATTTATCTGGGAAATACTCCTTTTGACTGGCTTTTTGCTGCGTTATCCGTGGCCATTTTTCTGTTGACGCTACTGTTTTCCTTTTCCTACATAAGGGAACGGCAGAATTATTTTTATTTCCATTTTCTGGTAACGTTTGCTTCGGTTCTGGGTATTCTGGCGGCCAAGGATTTTCTGTCATTATTCATCTTCTGGGAAATTATGACTTGGTCCTCCTTTATGCTGGTACTATTTGACCGGGATAACGGAAAAAAGCCGGGAATTCTCTATTTTATTTTCAGTGCCTCCGGGGCGTATGCGATGCTGGTGGCCATCTTTATCCTGCAGAACGCTCTGGGATCTCTCCGGATGGACCATGTTTTTGCCGGATTTGGTCAACTGGATGCCGTGAACCGGTGGCTGGTGGTGTTGTTTCTGCTGGCCGGATTTGGAACAAAGGCAGCCATCATGCCTCTCCATATCTGGGCACCGGGAGCCTACTCCGAATCTCCGCTGAGCTTTACTGCCTTTTTCTCCGGGGTTTTATCCAAAATGGGAATTTTTGGACTGGCACTGGTCCTGTTTAAAATGGTATATCTGCTGCCCGGAGGTTCCTGGTTGCGGGAGGCTCTGGCCTGGCTGGGTGCGATCACATCGGCCATGGCTACCATCTACGCTGCCCTCCAGAATGATGGAAAGAAACTTCTGGCCTTTTCCTCTGTGGCACAATTGGGCTATATTATCACCGGTCTTGCCGTGGGGACTCCGCTGGCTGTCATGGCGGGAATTTTCATGGCCATCATGCATGGAATATTCAAGACTCTTTTATTTCTGGCGATGGGAGCTGTCCAATACCGTACCGGCATGACCAACCTGGATGAGCTGACCGGATTAATCCGCCGGATGCCGGTCTCCTTTCTGGCAGTGCTGATGGGTATTATCACTGTTGCCGGTCTGCCTCCGCTGGGAGGGTTTGTGGGGAAATGGATGCTGTATGAATCCCTAATCCAGTCCCACCATTATTTTCTGGTTATCCTGACATTCTTTTCGTCCACTGCCGCCTATCTTTACTGCTATAGGCTGATCTTTTCCGTTTTCCTGGGGCAGGAAGAAAAGGAATTTGATCATATCAAAGAAGCTCCCTTTTTCACCATGCAGCTCCCCATGCTGGTGCTTTCCGGCATCACCTTTGTGCTGGGGGTTTTCCCCGGTCTGGTCATGAAACCCATAGCGGCTGCGATGGGAAATCTGGGATTTGCCCAAGTGAAATGGAATATGTCCGTTCTGGTCAACGAATGGGGTAACCACATTGATCTGATCACCATCACATCGGCCATATTCACCGTGTTTTTGCTGGCCACCATTGTCCTCACATTCCGGAACCGGAAGCGGACACACTATGCCACCACAAAGGATATTCACACCGCCGGGGAAATTCCTACAGAAAACGAAAATCTGACGTTTGCTGTGGATTTCTACCAGCCGTATACCCGGGCTCTGGGAGTGGTACTGAAATATAAAATGACTTCTTTCTGGAACAGCGTTGGAAAAATAACAGAAGATCTGGGGGACATGATCCGGAATGTTTATTCCGGTAACGGACAGAGCTATGTGGCGTACACTCTGGTTTTTCTGGCCGTCCTTCTGGCAATGGCGGAGTGGATTTTTTAGGGGATAACATGGATATCAATGAAATTTTAATAAAGACAGCCGGATTTCTGGCTACCGTTTTGACCGCTTTTTTTGTGGGTTTGGTATACGTTGGTTTTAATCGTATGATCACCGCCCGGGTGCAGAACCGGTTTGGTCCTCCCTTTTACCAGAATATCCTGGATGTGGTCAAGCTCTATTCCAAGGAAACTGCCATCCAGCACGGAGTGATGCACCACTTGGGGCCGGCGTTTATGATTACGGCGTCTGTCACCGCTCTGCTGTTCATTCCCGTATTCAGGGATTCCACTTTTTTTGCCAACCTTACCTTTGACGGAGATTTGATTTTTCTGGTGTATATCATGGTCTTTGGCCAATTGGGAATGGCTCTTGGAGCCGGCCAGACGGGAAATCCCAATTCAGCCATTGGAGTGAGCAGGGGATTGAGCCAGATTGTGGGTTATGAAATACCCTTTGTGTTATCCCTTGTGGCATTGATGATAGCCTATGATACCACATCCCTTCATGAGATTATGAAAGCCCAGGATTCCATTGGAAATTACGCCATTTTTCAGCATCCCTTCGCGTTTATTGCCGCCATGCTGGCCTTTCTGGGGATGGCCACCTATACTCCGTTTGATGTACCCTTTGCCCCTTCGGAGCTGGCTTCCGGGCCGCCATCGGAATTTGGTGGTAAGTATTTGGCAATGATGATGTCATCGGGAGGAATTTTTGCTTTTGCCAAGCTGGTGCTTTATACGGATTTATTTCTGGGCGGGGCTACGAATGTCTTTGAACTATTATTAAAAGCCTTTGGAATTTATTTGTTCCCAATGTTGATTGGGATTGTGACCCCGCGCTTCCGGACCGAACATGCAGTCCGGTTTTTCTGGGGATGGCCCACTTTTTTTGGGATTCTGGGAATTTTAATGGTGGTATGGAATAAGTAATATGGAAATAAATGATATTAACGACAAAGAATCCAGAAAGATATTTGACATCATAAAGGATTATGCCAGAAGGCATTCTCTTTTTGTTCTGTCTTATGGGACGGGTTGCGGGGCCATTGAAATTCCTCCCACCATGACTTCCCGGTATGATGCGGAACGATTCGGGATTGCAGGACGTGCCACTCCCCGGCAGGCGGATGTTCTGCTGATTACCGGATATCTGGCCGTAAAAACCCTCAAGCGGGTGATCCGGACGTATGAGCAGATGCAAGGGCCCAAATACATAATCGGGTTTGGGAGCTGTACCATAAACGGCGGAATGTACTGGGATTCCTACAACACCATCAAGCTTCTGGATAAATATGTACCGGTGGATGTATATATCAATGGATGTATGCCCCGGCCGGAAGCGGTGATTGAAGGTTTTATAAAATTGCAGGAAATGATCAAAACCGGAAAGGCCAATGGCTGGGAACTTTATCAGCAAAACCTGGACTGGTACCGGGCGAACCAGAAAAAGGTGATCAAAAACTGGAATATGCCGGACTATAACTGGTAAGTGGGGAGAATAATGAATCAAGAGCAGGAAACCATCCAAAGAATTGCATCCCAGTTTAAAAACATTCCGGTAAAGGTAATCCGGGATCATCGAATCCAGGCTGAGGCGAATACGGAGAATCTGGAAGCCGTTTTGTCCTGGTGCAAGCAACAGCTTGGGTTTATCCATCTTTCCCACATCTCTGTGGTGGACTGGCTGGAAGCCGGACAGTTTGAGCTGGTTTATATCCTATGGAATTTTGATACTAAAATTAATATTTTTGTTAAAGTGCAGATCCCCAGAGATACACCGGAAATTCTCACATTGAAGCATTTATGGCCGCAGGTACACACTTATGAGCGGGAAATGCATGAAATGTATGGAATAAAATTTCTGGGTAATGAGGATCTCCGGGAGTTCATCCTGGAAGACTGGGACAATAAACCTCCCATGCGGAGGGATTTTGATACTGTGGAATTTGTCAACGAGACCTTTTTTGAAAGACCAGGAAGGGAAGACAAAAAAGATGTTCGGGAATTTATTGCTGCCCGTACTCTGGAGGAAATTCCCAAGTACGCGAAAAAATACTCCAGATAAACCTTTTAAAGAGAGAAAAAATGACCGTCAGAGAAAAAGAGACCACTTTATACATAGGCCCCCAGCATCCGGGAATCACCGGAAATATGATGGTAAAATTGAAAGTCACCGGGGATACCATCCAGCGGGCAGAAACCCATGTGGGATATCTCCACCGGGGTTTTGAAAAACTTATGGAGAGAAGGCTGTGGATGCAGAGTTTTCCCATCGTCTGCCGTATATGTGTTCCGGAGCCGGATCCCAACGAAGAAAATCTGGCCAGAGCCATCGAGGAAATTGAGGGCAGGGAAGTACCGGAAAGGGCAAAGTATATTCGGGTTTTGATGCTGGAGCTTTCCCGTATGGCAGCATATCTTCTGTGGTTTGGCGGTCAATCCGGTTCTGCCGGTCTTTATACCATGCCCCAGTGGACGGTTGGGGACAGGGATTATATTCTGGATTTATTTGAAGAACTCACCGGTGGGCGGGTATACCACATGTATATCTGGCCGGGGGGAGTCCGGAGAGACCTTCCGGAAGGTTTTGAAAAGAAAGTATTAAGTACCATGGACTATCTGGAAAAACGGCTCAAGGATTATGACCGCCTGATGCTGGATAATGCCATATTCCAGAAAAGGGCAAAAGGTGTGGGTGTGATCCCCAAAGATAAAGCCCTGGAATGGGGGGTTGTGGGTGCTCCGCTCAGGGGAACCGGCATCCGCAGCGATGTGCGTATTGATGATCCTTATGAAGTGTATGATAAATTGAACTTTATTGTTCCCACCGCAGAAGGGGGGGACGTTTGGGCACGGGCACTGGTCCGGCGGGCGGAATTTGAGCAATCTATCTCCATTGTCCGGCAGGTGATTGAGATGATGCCCAAAGGGGAATACTATAATAAAGTCCCCAATCCATTAAAATGGAAAATTCCACCTGGGGACGCCTACGTGAAAACAGAGAGTGCTCGTGGGGAATTTGGGTATTATGTGGTCAGCGATGGGAGCGATAAAGCCCGCAGAGTCCACGTTCGGGGACCGGCCTATGTGCATGGGGTTTCCCTTCTGGAAAATATTCTTGCGGGGGCAAACCTCGCGGATGTGTCTTTTATCATGAACAGTCTGGGAACATGCCCACCGGAAATTGAGAGGTAATCTATGGGAATCAACATCAAAGGAATTATCAATCCGCTTTTATCCTTAAAACAGGCCGGTCTGAAACCACATACTCTGCTGTATCCCTATGAGAAAAAGGAAACTGCCGGACGGTACCGGGGTCTTCACTATAATAATCTGGACGATTGCATTGGCTGCGGAACCTGCTCCACCATTTGCCAGAATGAAGCCATAGATATGGTGCTTCTGGACCAGATGCAGGGAAAAAAACTGGCTCCGGGAGACTCCGGTCTCCGGCCACGGGTGGACAACGGACGTTGCTGCTGGTGTGCATTATGTGTGGAAGTCTGTCCCACCGGATCCCTGAGTTTGACCAAGGACTATGTATATGTAACTGACGATGCGGACTCTTTTCTGTGGACGCCGGGAGTGTCCAATCCGGAGGGAAAAGAGATTTTATCCTACCAGAGTGACGCCCACCATTCCCTTCTTCATTATAATCGAGTTCCCATGCGGGAGCTGGAAGGTAAAGAACGGGTAAAATCCTTCGCGGAAGTGGTTCTGGGCTATAACGACGAGGAAGCACGGGAAGAAGCCTCCCGTTGTATCAGTTGCGGGCTTTGTACGGAAGTGTGTCCGGAGCACATGCACATCCCGGAATACATCAACGCTATCTATCACGGTGAAGTAAACGACGCTATCCGGATTATCTATGACAATAACCCGATGGGGGAAATGTGCGGGAAAGTATGTACCCGTCGCTGCGAAGATGTTTGTGCCATTGCACACAGGGGAGAACCTGTGGCCATCCGCTGGCTCAAGAGATATGCCACAGAAAAAGCGGATAACGCAGATATGGTGAAAGAGATTGTCCACCCGGAAATACGGGAACCCAACGGTCACAAAGTGGCCATCGTTGGGGCAGGCCCGTCCGGTCTTACCGCCGGATATTATCTTGCCCTCAAAGGATATGACGTCACTATATATGAATCCAAAGAAAAAGCGGGTGGGATGACCATGTATGGAATCCCCAAATACCGTCTCCCTCTGGAAAGCCTGGATAAACAGGTTTCCTATATGGAAAAAATTGGCGTAAAAATCAAGTATAACACAAAAGTGGGAACAGATATTTCCCTCCAGGAATTACACGAAAAAAATGAAGCTGTTTTCATTGGAATCGGCTATGAAATACCATACACCATCGGCGTAAAAGGCGAAGAGCTGGAAAATTCCATCCAGGCCGTTAATTACTTACGGGATATCAATTCGGATAAAAGAGTGGATATTGGAAAAAAGGTGGCCGTGATTGGAGGTGGAAATGTGGCCATCGATGCTGCGAGGGTTGCCAAGCGATTTGTGGATGAGGTAACCATCCTTTACAGACGCCGTGTTAAAGATATGCCGGCGGATTGGGAAGAAATTGAGGGTGCGGAACATGAAGGTGTTATCATTAAGCCCCAGACCATTCCTCTGGAAATCCTGCCGGATGCTGGCGGGAAAGTACGTGCCATAAAATATGGGAATGCAGAAATGGTGGCAGATGAAAAGGGCGGACGTCCTTCTCCACGGCTGATTGAGGGCGATGAGCATATCCTGGAAGTGGATACCATCATCGGGGCCATTGGACAGGAAGCAGACTATTCCTTCATCCCGGATGATATAAAAAACGCAATTGAAATCAACCGTGGGCGAATGGTAACCAATGAAAATATGCAGACAAAATTGCCATGGCTTTTTGCCGGAGGGGACATTGTCAACAAAACAGCGGATGCCATCAGTGCCATTGCCGATGGATATAAAGCGGTGAAAGGAATCGATGCTTATATTATGCAGAAGTATTCCTGAACAATAAAAAAATGAATTGCCAGATGGATTAAATTCAAAGGAATATCCACAAAGGATCAGACCGTAAAGGATTAAAGGAGAATATAATGAAAAGAGTTATCACAAGCTTTGTGCTGGCCGGGTTTTTATTCGTACTGAACCCTGTTTTTGCACAGGAAACTGCACCCAAACCGGAAAACGAAACAAAAACAGAAGATAAAAGTACAGGCAAAGAGTATAAGTACACCTCATATATGATGCTGGGGGTATACGGAGCATTGGACTATTTTATTGCCGCAAAAGACAGTACAGAGAATACCGGTATTTTTATCAAGTTACCCATGCACAAAGCCTGGGGCATTGAGGCCAATTATGGATCCTATGTAATTCCCATAACTTCCTACAATTTGAATACAGTTTCCTATTCCGGATTTGGAGAAGAAGAATATAATACCATTGGTCTGGATGTGCTTTGGTTTGCTCCTTTTCTCCAGAGGCATTTTCAGGTTAAGGGTGGGTTTGACTACTATCGCCTTATAAGAGGATCTATTGCAAATGGTCCTGGAGCCGCAACGGGTGGTTGTGGAACAACACAGCAAATCTGCTATAACTGTAGTCCCAACCTCTTTGGAGTTAATGTGGGGGTCAACTTGGATGTGCCCATCTATGAAAAATTTTATTTTACCACCAGTTTCATGTTAAAATATCTGCTGAACCACCAGGCCGAATCTGTACCCATTGAATTCCGGGTTGGTTTGGCATACCGGTTGAAATAATCCGGAGATTATTAACTTTTGATGAGAGATATGCCGAAGATCGGGTAATGGAATTCCTGGATATGTTTCATCTGAAAAGGGCAATTTTGGCAATTGCCCTTTTTATTTTTAATTATTCCGCATCTGCGTTGACGTACCAGTACACTCCGCTCAATGATGAGCCTACCTATAAGATAGATATTCCGGGAAACTGGATCAAGAAAGAGATTTCCGGTAATAATGGGAAAGTGGTGTATTTTCATCCGGCGGATAATCCAATGGTTGTCATTGAAGTACGGTCATTTGTTCTGGATAAAGAGGAAAGTATAAAATCACTGATCAATAAAAAGGCAGCCCGTTTGTCCTATTATTACCCCTCAATAGAATTGGGGTATGAAAGATTTTCCATTCTGCGTCCGGGGGTCTATGAAACCCGTTGGATATTGGAAAACAAAAAGGGAAGGTTTGTGGAAAAATCTGTTCTTTTAAAAAACAACAATGAAGTAATCATTGCCGGGGTGTCTGCTCCTGAGAAAATATATGGAAATTACAATGTTCTTTTTGAAAATGCCCTTTTTTCGGTGGACTATTCGGATGCTAGCCGGAAATCGGAGAATAAAAAAAGCATTGATAATAAAAAAAGCAGTCCATTTTTTTCGCTGGGGGAATCTCTGAAGAATTTATATCTTTTCAATCTTCCCAATAAATACGATCTGTCTCTGGATGATAAAAATAACCTAATCCAGGAAATACAGGAAAAATAATATGAAGAAAAGAATATTATTTCCGGTCAGAAAGATCCATGCAGTTGTTTTTTTGGTAATCCTTTCCGTGGTGTCTATTGCGTTGCCTGCTGTTTTTGCCTCCAATGACGGAGCCCAATTGCTGAAAGATGCTATCCTGCAACTGTGGGATGATGGGAAAGGGGACGTGTGCTCCTCCATGATCTCATCCAGAAAGGGTTATCCGTTTATATCCATTGCCTGTGAACGGGATTACTCAGAAAAAGACAGGCAGAAGTTTCTGGATGTGTTATTTTCCTATAATGCATCTCTGAAAAATGAAGATTTTGAAATTAAAAAGAAATCGGGAATTTATCTTTATAAAGTGGAATATCCATCGCAGTCCGGATCTTATGCGTATATCAAATTATTTTTCAGAAATGCCTATGATTTATATCCGGATATGCTCAAACGCAATAAAAAAATATCTATTTTTGTGAAAGATCTGGCTACAAAAGAAGAGCTTTTCCTATGGCAGAGTCTGGGGGTTCCCATTGCGTACTCCGTGATTCCCAATAATGACCAGAGCCGGGAGATTGCGGAAAAGATATCAAACTATAACCAGGAGTTATGGTTGAGTATAGATTTATCTGAAGGCATCCAGGAGTCCATCATTGAGAATTCGCTATCAGAAAAAAATGCTGGTGATCCGGAAGTCATGAACCAGTATCTTAATAATCTGCTGGGTCAGTTGCAGTATTTTGATGAAAAGGAAGAGGGAAAGAGTCTTTTGGCAAAAAATATTTCAGGCTTTGTGTTCAGCCAGGAAGCGGATTATCTGCAAAATATCTATGCTCTCAGGATGCTCCTGGAAAATGTGAAATCCAGACAGATCAACTCTATACTTATGACGGGGATGGAAAGCGATGGAGTGGTCAAACCCACAGCTCTGGTAATGGGTTACGGGGTCTACAATTCTACATTAATTATTCAGGAAAACCAATCCCGAAAATATCTGGAATCTGCCATTTACGGGGATTTGAAAAAGAGCCTGGAAAATAATGGGTACGCCCTTCTGGTTCTGGATGCCCAGAATACCGGGGCTGCGAATTATTTAAAATCTGTCATCCGTAAAATGGAAAAAGATTATATTTTTATGCCGGTTTCCCGTTTTCCTTCCGAAAAAAATTGATATTGATTTTCAGAAGTTTTTTTCCGGGATCATTCTGGAAAAAAGGCTCCAGTTCCAGATAAAACGCCGGGTTAATGACTATTTTATATCTATCTTTGATCTGTTCCGGGGATAACAGGATTTTTTTCTGCCCTTTCAGTTTTACCCTTAATCCCTTCTTTTTCCATTTTATGGAACCCTTGAGTTCCGGACTCAGGGATTTTAATTTTACCTGGTCATGGAGGGATTCCAGTGAATACGTGTAATAATTCCATGTCTGGGGGGTAGCTTGTCTCCATTTTCTTTTTCGAAAATTAAAATATACCAGCAGAAGAACCAGAAAAAATTCCGCTCCCAGAATAAAAAGATAGTTTGTATATACAAATGCGGATATTTTCTCATTTAGAGGTTTTCTGGTTTTCCTCTGTATCTGGTGGGTTGTCTGCATTTTATTATCGGTTTCCCCGCCCAGGCGGATGCTTTCCGGAAAAGTATTGTTTGTTGTATTTCGTATCCATACTAAGGGGATTTGATTGGTTTCATCGCTGGGTACCGTCTTAGTATTGATATTAATACTGGACCGGAATTTATTTATTTCCTCCGCGAAATAGATGTCCCATTTCTCTTTTGTCAAAAATAATACTGAATTATTGTCCAAACCGGGAAAAGAATAGCATCCGTTTTTTTGGTTCAGGATGAGTTTCCGGTGATAGTAAAAAATAGCTGCTTCCGATACAGGACTATTGGAAAAGCATATATTTATGGAATAGGATTTACGGGGTTGCATGAAAGAGTAAAGAATTTCTTTTTCCAGTGTCAGGGTAATTTTTTCCTGTCCATTATCCTCTATAGCCAGATTCCGGAGTAAGCTCTTTTCTTCCGGCAGTGCCGGAGCTACCCAAAATATAAGTAGCAGGATGGATAAGATAAGATTTCTCATCATTGGTATTCACCCTTTTTTCCTGCTACGGATAATTTATCTTCCAGGGAAAACCGTTTCTCCTGAAAATAATAGAATTCAGAAAGAAGATCATCCAACTCCAAGGCAAGATTGTCCAGGCTTGCGGATTCCTGCAGTGATTGTGAATAATTTCCTTGGGTAATGGGTGCGTTTTCCATAAATAAAATATCGGCAAAGGAAAAAATATTATTCGGATTTTTCTTTCAGGGAACCATCCTCCATATAATACTGGATCTGGGCTTTCTGTGCCAGGCGGTGGTCGTGGGTGACCAGTAAAATGGTCAGGTTTTCTTCAAACTGGAGATTCGCTATCAGATCGATGAATTTCTGGGTGTTTTCTGAATCCAGATTTCCCGTGGGTTCATCCGCTAAAATCAGGGGAGGATTATGGACAAAAGAGCGGGCAAAAGCAACTCTCTGGCTTTCTCCTCCGGAAATCTGGGATGGGAAAAATCCGGCACGCTGGCTGAGCCCCACTTTGTCCAGGACGGCCAGAGCCTTCTCCTTTGCTTTGGATTTCCCGCTTTTCTGTAGCAACATGGGCATCATGACATTCTCCAGTATGGTAAAATCATTCATCAGATAATGATTCTGGAAAACAAAACCAATCTTATCTCTCCGGTATAAATGGGATTTCCCATTCAGGATGATTTTTTTAAGGTCAATCCCATCCATCCAGATGGAACCATAATCCCAGCGATCAATGGCTCCTACAAGATTCAGCAGTGTCGATTTTCCTGCCCCGGATGATCCCATGATGGATACAAAATCGCCTTCATACATTGAAAAATTAATACCGCGGAGGATGGGGTACTCCTGATTTCCTACGGAATAGGTCTTGAAGAGATTTTCAATCTGCACAATCTGTTTCAATTCTCTGACCCCCGGATTATTTCTATGGGCTGTAAACGAGAGGCGGTATATGCCGGAAGCAGAGAAGCAACGCCGGAGAGTATTAAGGATGTAATGGCCAATTGGTGCAGGAATTTTATATCTATAAAAACAGGAAGATGGTCAAAGTAATAGACATTTTTTGGAATAAGCTGAACCGGCTCCCAGTATCCTTTGTCTGTGATGAGATAGTACCATGCTCCCAATGCGTTAATCTGGCCTTCACTGAATAGAATAATATTTTCCAGATTATAGGACAGATAGACTCCTGTGAGAATTCCGGCAATGGTACCCAGGCTTCCCATGATAAATCCATTGGACAGAAATATCAGCAAAACAGACCGATCGGATAATCCCAAGGCTTTTAAAATTCCAATGTCCTTGCGCTTGGACCGAACAACATTATACAGAGCCACAATGATACCCACCATGGCCGCAATGATAAAGAGGAATACGATAATTGTCATGATGGTTTTTTCCAGGCGGAGTGCGGCAAAAAAATTTCTTTGTTCTTCTTCAAGGGTTTTTATATGAAATGGCCAGATTTTAAAAATTTCCCGCCTTGCCTCATTCAGATTTTTCAAATCATGAAGCCGGATAATTATCTGTCCCACAGAATCCCCGGTTTCAAAAAGTGCCTGACCGGCGTACAACGGCAATATAACCACTTTACTGTCATACTGGTAGTGCCCGGTCTTAAAAAAAGCGGCGATTTTGTACGTTTTCATGCTGGGGGTAACGCCCACTTTTAGGTTAAACTGCCCACGGGGGGCAATCAAATCGATGGTATCTCCAATCCTAAGATTATAGGCAATGGCCATCTCCTGCCCGATAAAGGCAATATCTTCCTTCCGAAAGGATTTAAAATTGACCGGTTCAGTAATTTCCGGAAATTGTGCCGGAATGGAAAAATCATCATTTTTTTTGCTTTCAAAATCCAATGTGGAATCCGGGGATACATGGGGACGGATCCAGGATTGCGGTTTTTTATATTCAGGAAATTCCTGTGCCCGCAGGAATACATGTTCTATGATGGAATTTTTACGCAGGATAGCAGCACTCTGTATCATTCCCTCCACAGAAGTAGCTTTTCCGGCCAGCTTAAGTTCAATCCGGGAAGCCCAGTTTTTCCAGTCCTGGATTTTCTCATCGCCCTGACTGGAGGATATATTAAGGGTCAGATGCGGATCAAACTGGGAGATGGATTTTGTGAGCTGGCTTTGAAAACCATTAAAGATGGATAAGACAATCACCAGAAGGGAGGTACCCAGAAAAACCCCCAGGAAGGAAAGGCGGGCATTGATGGACAGCAGGGATGATCCCTGTCCGGAAATGTAGCGTTTGATGATAAAAAGTAAATTCATTGGTTTTGCAGGTTCATATAGGGTGTCCCGTCATTACGAGACCATTCGATGCTTCCTTCCAGGATACCCCAGTCTGTATACTCTTTTGTGTAAAGTTTCCCATTGGTAGCGATGTATGTGATATTCTTAATCTGGTTGTTGTTTTTAGTATCATTGGTGATGGAAACACTGACCACTTTATAGCAGTCTTTGGGGAGTTTCAGCTTCACCGGCAGTCCGGTAAAACGGGATAATTTTCTGGACTGCGGTCCGCAGGATATCAACAAGACTGCCATGGAAAAAACCAGCAGAATAGTAACCGGTATAATGATAAATTTCTTTACTGTCATAAGGCAAAAAAGAAATATTGCAAAGCATGACAAGTGTTTTTGGGTTTGACCGATAATATAATATATGAGGTATATCCGCATTTTAATCCCTCTCCTGTTTTTTTATTCCGGTTTATGGGCAGAAGACAGTTCGCTCCGGATGCCGTATATTTCCCCATTATTTCTGGAATCTCTGCAAAAGACGCAGGATGAAACGATGCTTTATCCGGAAAAGCCCAGGGAGAAGATTTTGCTACGCAATGGATATATGGAGGCATCCGGGAAGGACAAGGCTACGGTAATGAACAACGAAGCCCTTGCCTATATTCTGATGCAGGATTATGACCGGGCCATTCTGATCCTGGAAGAAGTGACAGGTAAATCCCCACATTTTTATCCAGCCTTCTTTAATCTGGGGATGCTGTATCTTGCCCGGAATGACCATAAAAATGCCTTTTACAACTTTAATATGGGGAAAAAACTTTTCCCCCAGTACTGGAAAAATTACTTTTTTATGGCAAAATGTTATGAGCTTGCGGGGGATTATGATGAAGCCATTTACCATTACCGGGTAGCCTATCTGCGGAATCCATTTGATCTGGAGTCGTTAACTGCCTTGGGCGACCTTCTGGTAAATCTGAATCGGTTGCGGGAGGCGGAATCAGTGTACCGGTATTGTTTAAAGCAGGATCGCGGTTTCAATTTTGCCCTTTCCGGTATGGGTAAAATTTCTTTTTACCGGGGTAACTTTTATTCCTCCTTATACTGGTTTAAAGCGGTCAACCTGCGTCTGGATTACCCCCGGGAATATCATTTTTATTATGCAGAAAGTCTATTTAATATCCGGGACTACACGCTTGCCTCCTCTGAATATGAGAAAATGCTGAGTTTTCCTCAGAGTATAATTTACGAAAAAATTTCCATCTCCAGAATGCGATTCCGGCTTTCCCAGTCCCGCCGTTTAGCTTTACAGGAAGAATCCCAAAAATAAATTCTGTCTCATGTCCAAACTGGCAACAGATATTCTGAGGATTTTCTCCATCACGTTTATTATTATCAATCATACTGGATGGTGGTTTTTCAGTGAAGTGGGGACATACTATGAAAGAGAATTATCCCATGTGATTGCGTGGATGAACCAGTTGGGTAAACCTTCTGTTTTATTTTTTATTTTTCTGAGTGGATATGCCTTTGGCCGGCACAGGCTGAACCAGAATTTTGATACCGGGCGGTTCTATCTCCATAGGTTTTTGCGTATTTGGATTCCTTATTTTCTGGTATCTGTAATTTATTATCTGGATAATGGAACAAGTGCAGATCATTTCTGGTGGGGGATTCTCACCGGTGCCCATAAATATCATTTATACTTTATTCCTCTGATCAGTATTCTCTATGCCATTTTCCCGTTATTGAGGAAAATCCCTTTTTCCTGGAATTATCTTTTTATGTTTTTTGGGGTTTTGGTTATGGTTCATATTTTTGCGTCGGATTACCAGGATTATCCCATTTTTCTGGGCTGGCAGACAGACTTTACCGATGCGGTTTTTGCCAGTAAATACTACAATATGGAACCCTATGAAATGCTCATTTTTTCATTATTTTTTTTCCAACTGGGTTTATGGTCCGCAAGGGAAGGAAAAATGCCGGGAACGGAATTTCTGGAAAAGCACATTTCCGTATTGAGTAAAACTATTTTCCGTTTTGTTTTATTGTTGATATTTTTTGGGTGGACCATTCTGGATTACTACATGCGGGTATCGGATGGAATGTCCTCTGACCCGGCAGGCAGAATCTGGCGTATCCCGGTTGTATTCTATGCCATATCTGTGATATTTTTTATGCAGAATATGTTAACCAGAATCCAATCAGATATTATTGGGCGGTTATCCCGTGCTTCGTTTCTGGTGTATCTGATCCACCCGTTTATTCTGGATTATTTTCGGTTATGGGATGTTCCCATCCTTTGTTTATCTGTAATAATTGTTTCATGGGTTTTGGGATATCTGGCTACGATCATATCTGGCAAATCTATTATCCTTGGCATTCTTTTGGGGGATGGAGATAAGGTTCTCAGAAAGTATCTGGTCAAATAAAATGCTGGACATTAACACTAAATTCAGCAATCTGTTCTGTATGAATCGTTATGCTATGGTCTTTTTGATTGCCGGCCTTTTTTCCGTCCAATACACGGAAGGAGTTTACGGTGATGAAGAATGGAAGAAAGAATATTTCCAGGCCTATAAATATGATTATTACCGCTCCAAATCTCCGCTTTTCCGATTTGGGGTCAGTGCCGGTGGTGCCATGGAATCCGGATATAATGAAGTGGACAAATTTTCCACTATGAATATGTCTGCACTCACAGATTTTTATTTTTACCGGAGCAATCATTATGGTGGCTTCCAGTCTTCCTGGTATGTGCGGATTCCGTATATTTATTATGGATTCGGAGTGAATAAAGATAAAGACGAAAATTATAAACTGGAAGTATGGGGTTTGGATCCTGGGTTGCGTCTGGGCTATGGTTTTTTTGCCGGCCCTTTTTATCTGGAGCCATACATGCTACTTTCTGCGGGATATTCTTGGTCAAAATTGGTTACCCAAACATCTTCCGGTAATATGAATCGATTCGGAGGAGCGGTGGGCCTGGGTATGGAATTCCTGTTTGCCAACCATACCGGGGTTTTTGTGGAGGCCTATGGTCGTACACCCAAATTGGCGAATGAGGATATCGCTAAACATGTTTCTGCTTATTCAGCTATTTATATGGGGATGGTTTTTAAAAGTGGATATTTTAAATAATAGAAGGTTGAATTATGGAATGGAAAGAAGAATACTCGGTTAAAGTACCCAGTCTGGATGCCCAGCATAAGCGGTTGTTTGTGCTTTTTAATGACCTTAAAAATGAAAATGCTGCCGGTAACGATGCAAGAGTGAATTCAGTAATAAAGGAATTACTGGATTATACCCTCAAGCATTTTTTTTACGAAGAACAATTATTAAAAGAATATGGGTATTCCAGTCTGGAAGAGCACCAGGACGTCCATGACAGACTGACCGGTTCGGTTATGGAATATAAGCGGAAAATGGATAGAAAAGAAAAAATTGATGTGGAAGCTATGCTGGATTTCTTATATGACTGGCTCATCAACCACATTTTAAAAACAGATATGATGTATTCGGATTTTTTGAAAAACAGGAAGGTTCCATAATGGATATTTCGCTGGATTTACTCACAAATAATTTATGGATGATCATGGTCATGGCTTTTATCCTGGATGTGGCACTGGGTGCCATTTTCCAGATAGCTTTTATTGATGAGCTATTGCAGAGCACCCTCACAAAGGGAATTAAAAATATTATAGTTATTGGTTTGTCCTTTCTGCTGGTGGTGAAAATGCCGGAACTGAAGATTTTTACCGGGATGAAAGTGCAACTGCCCCAGTTTATCCATATTCTTCTGAGTGCGTTTATCCTTGCCCGGTTTGCGAATTTATTCCATGATTTGTTTTCCTTCCTGAAAAGAAGAGCTTCCGGTGGCGGGATGTAATTAATAATCAAGAAACGCTTGCTTTGCAACATTCCATTTCAAGATTGGTACAAAATGCCGGTGAAATAACGGTAGCAAAAAGGAGCAGGAAATGAGTATTGATTCCAGTAATTTTTATGAAGATAATTCTGATATAAAATTTCATATTGATTCTGTCATTGATTGGGATAAGATTGTCCCTCTTAAAGAACAGGATTTTAAGGATTATAATATATACCAAGAGACCGGGGATGAAACTTATGCGTTCTCTTTTGGCAACGTGGCCGATGGGGTGGAGATGTATAAATCCATACTCGAAGGATTGGGGCAGATATCCGCGAAAGAATTAAAAGAAAACGCACGTCCCATTGATGAGCAGGGGTTTCAGTTTAAAGGCGGGAAAGTCTCCTTTCCGGAACCCATGAAAAAAAATGTTTCTGTACTCATTGAGAATGGATACATGGGGCTTTTGTCTCCCCGTAAATATGGCGGGATGCAAGTTCCCAATACCGTCAATGTAATGGCCATTGAGCTGGTATCCACCGGAGATGTGGGAAGTGGCACCCTGGTGTTCTGCCAGGATCTGGCGGATATCATCGCCCGGTTTTCCAACAGCGAGGAACAAAAAGCAAAATGGATCACAAAGATAGCCTCCGGAGAAATGGGGGCGGCTATGCTTTTGACAGAACCTAATTATGGATCCGATTTGCAAAATGTCCAGACTAAAGCGGAATTCAAGGATGGTCAGTGGCGTATAACGGGCACAAAGATGTGGATTACCCACGGGACCCCGCACACCGATGCCGGTACGGTCTATTTAACAGTGGCCAGGACAGTGAAAAAATCGGATGGGACTCTAAAAACCGGAGGCGGTGGATTATCTCTCTTGATTGCCCATTCCAATGACGCGGAGATTGTCTCTCTGGAGCATAAATTGGGCATCCATTCCTCGCCCACCGTAATGTTATCTCTGGAGAATACTCCGGGCGAACTGGTGGGGGAAGAAGGGAAAGGTCTGACTGAGTATACCATGGCTTTGATGAATGCTGCCCGGCTCACCGTGGCCGCCCAATCTGTGGGTGCATCTGAAATTGCGCTCCGGGAAGCCAAAAAATACGCCAATGAGCGGGTTCAGTTTGGCGTTCTGATCAAAGAAATACCGGCCGTGGCCCAGATGATCCGGGAGATGGAAATATCCGTACAAGCATCCCGTGCCCTCACATACCACACCGCTTGGGTGGTGGATATATACGAAGGGCTGGAGCTGAAATTCCGCAACGAAGGTGTGGATTCCAAAGAATGGAGAAAAGATGAGGAATATAATAAATACTCCAAACTGATGAAAATCCTGACCCCGTTTGCCAAATACTATACGGCAGAGGAAGCCAATACCAATGCTTATAAAGCGATACAGGTTCATGGTGGGGTGGGCTATTCGGAAGAATATGACGTAGCAAGAATTTACAGGGATGCACGGATTTTATCCATTTACGAGGGAACATCCCAGCTCCAGGTGGTTGCTGCCATCGGCGGGGTTTCTGAGAGCTATTCCAAAGACAACAGTATTTTCCTGGCTTACCAGAAAAGCCTCCGGGAAAGGGTACAGACTCCGGATGCGTTGAAAGAACACTTTGGCCGATTGGTGGATTCAGAGAAAATGATCATGGGAGTCATTGAGACATTTAAAGTTGCCTCCAAAGAATTTAAAGGAGCTTATCAGGGTGAACTGGTATGGGCAGCGGTCATGGTATTTGTTTCGCATCTTTTTCTTGACATGGCTTCCCGTTCAGAAACCAAGATTGATTTTGCTAAAGATTATATCAACGAGACCCAGGTGAAAGTCCGCATGATCACAGAAAAAATTGCCCTGCAGTCCAGAGATAGAGCGTTCTAACCGCTTTATCCCATGATTGTTGACGCCCTTGTTGAAAAAACCACCGGTGGGGTATTATCTTATCTGGTTTCGGATAAGCATAAAAATAAAATCCGCCGGTTTCAACGGGTGGAGGTGGATGCCAGAGGCGAAAAACGGGTTGGGCTGGTTGTTAATTTAATTTCCAAGAAGGAATATAAGCTGGATTTTTCCCGGCTGGGATTTATCCACAAAATTCTGGACGATGAGCCATTGTTTACGACGGAGCAGATGGCTCTTGCACAGAAGCTTTCCCGGTTTTATTTCCGGGATGTGACCGAATTTATTTTTCTGATGCTTCCGGGAGGAAGAAGAATCTTTCCGGAAGAAAACATCGGCAGGATTCCCGAACCGGATGATTTACCTCTTCTGGATTTTCAAAAACAGATACTCACAGAAATACATACGAATTCTCTGGAACAGGGTTTCAGTGGCCATTTAATCCATGGAATTACCGGCTCCGGAAAAACCAGAATTTACCGGGAATTGATCCGGGACACACTGAATGCCGGTAATGGGGTCATATTTCTACTACCGGAAATTGCCCTTGCCACAGAAATTGGCGGGATCATCCGAAACTATTTTCCCACAGAAGGGGTCATTTATCATTCCGGGATTTCCCCGGGAAAAAAACTGGAAGCGTACAAAAAAATTCTGAAGGGGGAATTACGACTGGTCGCAGGAACTCGGTCATCGGTTTTTTTACCGGTAAAAAATTTATCCTTGGTTATTATGGATGAAGAGCAGGATTCCTCTTATAAAGAATCACGTTCCCCATACTACCACGCAAGGGTGGCGGCACATTTGCGTCTGGATAATATTACCCGCAGCACCGGTCTGAAAACCCGGCTTGTTATGGGCTCCGCCACCCCTTCCGTAGAGACCTATTATGCTGCCCGTATCAGAAAAAAGATATTCTATTACCGAATTGATAAAAGAGCAACTGATATGTCGCTTCCGGATGTGACCATCTATGAAAAAACGCCGGATAATTATGAAATGGTCAGTATGAAATTGAAAGATGCCATTGGCCGGCATTTGGCGGAGGGAAATTCTATCCTTCTTCTGATCAACCGGCGAGGGCATTCCAGGGTTGCACGCTGTGTGGATTGCCGGGAAACAGAAAAATGTCCCCATTGTTCTGTTTCTCTTTTTTATCATAAAGACGGAACATTGAAATGCCATTTGTGCGGATATCAGAAAACATTTATCGGAAAATGCCCATACTGTGGAGGTGGCCAGAATTTGCAGGGGGCGGGAACCCAGAAAATGGAGGATTATCTGGAAGAAAATTTTCCGGGAATTTCCTATGCCCGGTTGGATCACGATACATCCCGGGAGAGAGGGTACTCCCAGGATGTGCTGGAAGCAGTGCGGACGGGAAATGTACGCATTCTGATTGGAACCCAGATGATCACCAAGGGGTTTGATCTGGAAAAGGTGACTCTCATGGGGGTTGTGGATGCGGATATAGGCTTGAATCTGCCGGATTATCGTTCTTCGGAAAGGGTATTCCAGATGCTGGTGCAGGCATTTGGCCGGTCAGGAAGACACCGGAAGGGAGAGGTTTTTGTGCAGACCAGTTGGAAAGACCACCCGGTGATCCAGTATGCTGCCGCACAGGACTATGATACTTTTGCAGAAAAAGAATTGTATTTACGAAAAGCGGCCATGTATCCTCCATTCACCCATCTGATCCGGATTATAGGAAGGCACGCCCATGAAGCAGAGTTGCAAATATTTATGGAAAAATTAAGAATGATTATTTCCGGGTTTGAGACCAGTCTGGAATTATTTGCACAGGAAAATAAGGTAGAGGACTTTCTGGAGGTTTTGGGACCCGTGCCCGCACCCCTGGAAAAAATAAATAACGAATACCGCTGGCATATTATTATTAAAGATGAAAATCTCCGCTGGGCTCGGGAAAACTTGGGACGGGTGAAGAATTTGGCGGAAAAATCCCGGAGTTCCTACCCCGGTCTTTTTCTGGAAATAGATATTGATCCCATGGATACCTTATAAAAAACGGTTCATTCCATGGAGGGACATCAGAAAAAAATTGAAACCCAGCTTCTGATCATAGGAGGCGGGGCCACGGGTGCAGGAATCTTCCGGGATGCTGCGAAAAGAGGAATATCCACTGTTCTGGTGGAGAAAAAAGATTTTGCCACCGGTACGTCCGGAAGAAACCACGGCCTGTTGCATTCCGGAGCACGTTATGCCGTCAAAGATCCTGTTTCTGCTAAAGAATGTATCACGGAAAATACCATACTGAAAAAAATCGCTTCCTCTGTTGTGGAAGATACTGGAGGATTTTTTATCGCCCTGGATGATTCTGATCTGGGATATTCAGAGCTTTTGATACCGGCATTGGGGAAGAGTGGTATTGCCCATGAAGAAGTGACGCTGGAATCTGCCCGCAGGGATGAGCCCCATCTCCATTCGGGGGTAAAGAGAATCATTCGGGTTCCGGATGGCAGTGTGGATCCTTTTCGTCTGGCCATAATGAATATCAAAGACGGAGAAGCTCACGGCCAGACGGCCATGAATTATACAGAAGTGGTGGATTCCCGGATTCATGAGGGAGCCATTGAATGGGTCAAAGTAATAAATCATTTTAATAACGAAGAAATTCTCATCTATCCGGAATTTGTGGTGAATGCGTCCGGCCCTTGGGCGGATGTGACGGCGGGCAGGCTGTATGCAACCATGAAAATGAAACCCAGCATGGGGGTGATGGTCATTCTGGATCATCGGGTGGTGAATCACGTCATTAACCGGATGCGTATGCCGGCGGATGGCGATATCATTGTTCCGGGGGATACGGTATCCATTATAGGGACAACCTCCCGTCCGGTGGAGTACCACGAACTGGATCAATTGAAAGCTACTCCGGAGGAGATATACCGGATGATCCAGGATGCGGAAAAACTGGTTCCCCGGTTTGCCACTTCCCGTATGCTGCGGCATTATTCCGGAGCCCGTCCTCTGCCCGATGTGGGCAAAAGCGGCAGAGAGGTTTCCAGAAACTTTCTGATAAAAGACCATGGACAGGAAAATGAACCCCGGAATCTTTTCAGTATTACCGGCGGAAAACTCATGACCTACCGTCAGATGGCAGAAAAAATGACGGATATTATTGCGACGCGTTTGGGGAATCAAAACAATTGCCGGACAGCCACCGATGAGCTTCCACCCATAAAGAAAAGCAAGATAAAAATTCCGGACATACTGAAGAATAATTATGGAATCCAGCAGGGTTACCAGAGACAGGGAGATTCTTTTCTGGAAAAAATTCACGGAAAAAAAGATACATTTCTCGTCTGTGAATGCGAAATGATCACCAATGCGGAGATCGAATATGTTCTGGAGACAAACAATATAAAAAAGCTGACAGATATTCGCAGGCGTACCCGGCTGGGAATGGGACCCTGCCAGGGAACCCTCTGCTCCGTCCGGACGATGGAAATTTCCGGAATCAAAGAAAGACCCTTTGGGGAAAAAGAGACCATGCTGCGGGATTTTACGCAGGAGAGGTGGAGGGGAGTGAGACATGTTCTCTGGGGGGACACTCTCCGGAATGAGGAATTTGCTTTGTGGCTTTATTCCGGAATCTTTGGTTGGAAGGCAGAAAAATGAAGTATGACGCTGTGATCATTGGGGGCGGGCTGGCAGGATTGAATCTGGGAATATTACTCCAGATGTCCGGTAAAAATACCGCTATTTTTTCCAAGGGGGCTTCCGGCCTGAGCTTTTCCTCCGGAAATATTGACCTGTATGGGGGGCCGGACTGGAGAAGTGGCATAAAGAAAATCACAAGGGAAGACCACCCTTACTACAAGATAAAAACGGATGTCATTGAAGAGTCAGCAAAAAAATTCCAGCAAATCTATGGCGATGATTTAATATTCAATAACGGGAATTATTTCACGGTGAATCCTTTTGGTGGGACAAATGAAGAAAGTGAAATCATCCAGCGTTCCATGGCTGTAGAGAAAAAAAATTATTCCCGTGTGGCAGTGCTCCGGATTCCCGGTTATGGAGATTTTCCCTATCATTTCTGTAAGGAAGGGATGGAAAATGACGGGAAATTTGGGAATATCAATATTTATACTTCCAGGGTGGAAATCCCCTGGCGATATTTTTTAACCCGCTCCCGGAATTTATCCGATTATCTGACCCAGCCATCCGTCTGGGAAGAAATTGTGAAAGAGATATCCACGATATCCCCATCCTATGATTTAATTTTTGCCCCTACTTTTTTACCTGCGGATTCCCGGTATTCAGAATTCTGGACCCAAATGGAAAAAGCATCCGGAGGCAGATTCCGGGAAATCCCTGGAAGCCCTCCATCGGTTGCGGGGGAGAGGATGTCCCATGTTCTCCGCCAGAGATATCTGGAAAACGGAGGAACCCTGGAGAAAAACGCCCCTGTTTTGGGAGGAGATTGGCAGGGAAAGAGACTCCGGGCATTGCATGTAAAAAATTATCTTTATCCTGTGGAGGCGACTTTTTTTGCTCTGGCCACTGGAACGTTTTTCACGGGTGGACTGGTTTCCCGTATTCATGAAATCTCGGAACCCATCTTTAACCTGGATGTGGATTATATCCCGGATACGGAAAAATGGACTCAGGAAAGATTTCATGATTTTGGAGGCCATGCGTTTATGGGATTTGGTGTAAAAACAGATTCCACTTTCCGTGCATTAAAAGATGGAGAGCCGATGGAAAATTTATATGTGGCGGGGGCGATCCTCTCAGGATTCCACCCATTGAAGGAAAAAAACGCCGGGGGGGTGTCCATCGCCAGCTCTTATTATGTCCATGAAAAAATAAAACAACAGCTATGAAAATAACAGAATTAATAGATAATCCACAGGTTAGTTTTGATTATTGTATCAAATGTACCATCTGCAACACCGTTTGTCCGGTATCCTCCGTGTTTCCGTATTTTCCCGGTCCCAAATATCTGGGTCCGGACAGTGAAAGATACCGCTTGCAAAACCGCTTTCCGGTGGAGGATGTATCCGCATTCTGCATGAACTGCAAGCGTTGCGAAGAAATTTGTCCTTCCGATGTGCAGATCACCCATTTCATTGAGGAGGATAAATACCGGCAGAAAAAAACCATCCGTAAAAAACTCCGGAGTCTGTTCTTTATCTATATTGATCTTGTGGGAAAACTGGCCACCTCCGTTTCCATTCTGACCAATGTAGTGCTCAAATTGGGCATGGTTCGGCTGGTCATGGAATGGTTTCTGGCCATTGAGAAAAAAAGACGCCTTCCGGAATATAATTCCGGCACCTTTATCTCATATTTCAGAAAAAACTATCGACCGCCGGAACGGCCCGCAATGACCATCCATTTTTTTCATGGTTGTAATATTAACTATAACCAGAAATTACTGGGGGTGGATTTTCTGAAATTCTGCCACCGTCATAATATTGAGGTAAAAATTCCCCCGCAGAAATGCTGTGGTATTCCCATCGCCAGTGCCGGAGATGCGACGGCTTACCGGAAAAGAGTGGATTACCATTTCCCCATATTTTGGGATATTCTCCGGAAGGGAGATATTATAACCGGAGTTTCTTCCAGTTGTATCATGGCTCTCAATACAGATTATCTGAGGCATATTCCATTGGAAGGGGAAAGCAAAGAGCAATACCATAAAGGAATTATCTATTTTAATGATTTACTGGAGAAAATGGAAAGAAAAGGAATTCCGCTTAAAATAGAAAAAAAATATAAACGGCTCATTTACCATGTTCCTTGTCATGTGAAGTACTCCACCCAGCAGGCAAAAACCATCGCCCTTTTACGGCGTTTAACGGATAATCTGGTTATCATGGATGAACACTGCTGTGGAATTGCCGGTAGCTATGGCATGAAAAAAGAGAATTATAGCATATCCCAGAGTGTGGGCAGTTTACTGTTCCAGCAGATATCCTCGCATCTCCGGGAAGAGGAAGGAATTCTGGTTTCCGATTGTGAAACCTGCCGGATGCAGATTGCGGAAAATACCCGGAAGAAAATATACCATCCACTGGAATTGATGGAAAATAATATTCCGGAATAAATACTTCAGCCGGCAGTTTCCCGGTTCGATAAGAGAATGTGAAGTACAGTTGGCGATACATCCACCACCGACCCGGCCCCTATCCTGAGCTTTATCTCTACCAGAATGAAAACAGTGAATGGCTCAAAGTGGAGATCAACCGGCTCCAGAGAGTGGTAAAACTCCAGTATGACGGTGCGGAATCCTTTTTTTCTGTGATAAAAAACCGTCATATAATACGGGAAAAGAATCTCCAGACCGGGGAATCCGAGGATCTGGATGAAAAATTCCGTAAAATGCGGATGACCATCAGCTCGCTGCCGGATAATGAAGTACTGGAAATCATTGGTGGTTCTTACGGAGTCCTGACAGAATTCCTGGGGAAAGCGACCCGCCGGGAAAAGAAGAATTTCTCATCTTTGTGGGATTTATGGAAACGCTGGCTGGGAAGGGTTCATAGTTTTTTCAGGGTGACCAGAAAGACATTCCAGTCCCTGTTTTACAAACCGGCATGGTATGATTTTCTGGATATGGGAGTAATTTCCGTGGGAATATGGTTTATTTTTTCCATGAACTATGATATTCTTTCTGCTTCTTTCTTTGGTATTTTTTCTGCGATTTTCACCGGATTTGTGGATTTAATTTTAAGACGCAGAGACCCATATCTGATCAAGATTATGATCTTTATTTTGCCCGGTGGTTATTTCTGGTATCTGGGTTATGTATTCCAATAAAAAGACGATGGACAGATACACACGGAATTTTAATATCCATCTATGTTAAAAAGGAATTATAGATTTATCTTTATATTGATGTTTTTTGTCGCCATTTCCGGGATTTATTCCCATCCGGAACCGGGAATTGATCTGAACGGGTTTGATGCGTATATCCGTAATGGTTTTTCTGAGGAATTTGTCACCAAATCAACGGATTATAAAAATGATAAAAACTGGCTGAGTATGCCGGCACGGAAAAACCGTCTGATCCGGGTGAAGGATCTGGAGTTGGCAGGTTCCCGGGAACACAGCTTTTTATCCTTCCACCGGTTGGAGGATCACCACTATACCATTACCATTCCGTTTGTTATGGATAAGTTTCAAAAATCCGCGGTATTAAATCCCGGCTTAATTCTGGCAGCCGTTGGAGAGAATTATGAAATTTTCCTGAATGGTAAATCTATTCGCAAAGAAATCTATCTGGATGATTCCGGACAAATCAGGAAAGAAAGATATATTCGTTCCCTGATTTTACCCCTGGATAAAGACTGGCTCAAAGAAGGGGAAAATATTCTGGGATTTCATATTTTGGGAGATCCGGGGTATTCCAATACAGGTTTGTTCATTGCGGATCCATATAAAATTGCATCTCTGGAA
>DYOA01000002.1:27967-50270 GCA_020720785.1 Leptospira biflexa | reverse complement strand
GTATTCCAATACAGGTTTGTTCATTGCGGATCCATATAAAATTGCATCTCTGGAATCCCTGTACCAAAGTAATAATGAAAGCTTTGGG
This sequence comes from Leptospira biflexa, assembly GCA_020720785.1. Taxonomy (GTDB): domain Bacteria; phylum Spirochaetota; class Leptospiria; order Turneriellales; family DYLW01; genus DYLW01. The sequence continues at coordinate 50,182 of DYOA01000002.1, read as the reverse complement.
CTTGTGTTGATTACCCTCTATTTATTTGTGGGGCTTTACCATATTCTGCTTTTTATCCGTCGTCCCAAAGAGCAATATAATTTATACTTTGGACTGTTTGGCATTCTGTTGTTTTTCTATCTGTTCTGCCGGACAAATACTGTCTTCTATCTGGTGGATAATTCACGGATCATCACCAATGTGGAATTGTCTGTCCTTTTCCTGTTGGCACCCATTTTACTTTTTTTTATGGAATCGCTTCTGGTGGGAAAAATATTTCTGGTGGAAAAAATATATCTGGGGGTTATGCTTTTTTTTACATTGCTTGTTCCCTTTACGCCCGGAACTTTTTACCATGATTTATTAAGAATATGGCAATTGACCGGTTTCCTGGTTGTTGTTTATATTCTGGGCAGGGTGGTCTGGGAATTTGCAAAAGAAATAAAGGTATATTATAAAGGGAGGGAAGGCGATGGCCATCTCCAGTATGGAGAAAGTTCCCAAATTCACGAAGACGCACCATCAGGTGGCGAAAATAATAATGGAATCAAGCCGGAAAACCCGTTTGTGCGGGCATATAAGGCATATTTTTATGCCCTTTTCTACAGTCATGCCGGGAATCTTTCTCTGGGTTTTTTTGTTCTTTCGTTTACAACCATATTTGATGTGGTGGACACCTTTCTCTGGAACACCGGTGCATCTCTGACCCGCTATGGTTTCTTCGTTTTTGTCATGGGTATTGCCATCTCTCTTGCGAATAGTTTTTTGACCGTTCATCAACAGGTGGAAGATCTGAACGCCCATCTGGATAATAAAGTAAAAGAACGCACTAGCGAGCTGAATGAAACCTTAAAAAAGGTGTCCGCATTAAAAGTACAGCAGGATGGAGATTATTTTCTGACTTCTCTTTTAACCGAACCTTTAATGCGGAATGAAACTGAGAGTTCCAGTGTGAAAATTGACTTTTATGTGAAGGAAAAAAAAGAATTCAAATTCCGCAAATGGGAAAAGGAAATTGGCGGAGATTTTTGCATGGCGGACGCTTTTAGCCTGCGGGAAAAACCATACCTGATGTTTATCAATGCTGATGCTATGGGAAAATCTATCCAGGGAGCCGGTGGTGTTCTGGTGCTGGGTTCGGTTCTGAATTCCCTGATCAACCGTACAAAAGTGCTGTCTGTATATAATGAATTATATCCAGAACGATGGCTCAGAAATGCATTTGTGGAACTCCAGGAAATATTTGAAAGTTTCAATGGCTCCATGCTGGTGAGTTCCGTTCTGGGACTGATTGATGAGGAATCCGGATTGATGTATTTTATTAACGCGGAACATCCTTGGTGCATTTTATACAGGGACAACAAGGCGGTTTTCATAGAGGAAGAACTCACTTTCCGCAAGCTGGGTACGCAGGGGGTGAAAGGAAAAATATGGATACAGACATTCCAGCTCCAGGCGGGGGATGTGGTTTTTATTGGATCTGACGGTAAGGATGATATTTTAATTGATGCCGGGGAAACGGTGGTCATGAATGAAAATGAGGGACTCATTCTGGAAAAAATTGAAAAAAGCCAGGGGCAACTGAATCCTTTGGTGGATATTCTGAAAAAAACAGGAGAAATCACTGATGATCTTTCCATACTCAGGATTTCCTTCAAAGAGAATACCGGAGGAGTCCACCAGAAAGAAAGAGAGGAGGCACAAGCCAGCCAGAGATTGGCGGAACCAGTAACCTTTTTGTACGAAAATGGAAACTACCACGATGCCCTGAAGAAAGGGGAGCTGTTATACAAGGAGAAGGCGGATCTGGATTTGGCCAGACTGTTGGTCCAGACTTCCCTTAAGCTGAAAGACTATACGCGGGTCTTTGAGTATTCCCAGGAAGTTTACCGGAAAAATCCGGAGGATTCCAAATACATCTATCTGGCCTCTCTTTCTGCAAAAGTGAATAAAAACTTCAAGGATTCCATTGACCTGGGGGAAAGATTCCGCTTGCGCGATCCGGAAAATATCAACAATCTCATCAATCTGGCCGATGCGTACCGCCTGTCAGGGAACATGGAGCGGGCGGAAAAAATGAGCAAGGAAGTTCTCCGCCAGGAACATATGAATGAGAATGCACGGAAAATCCTCGCGTTAATCCATAAAAATTGAACGGGGAAAAAATTCAACGATTTCCATTAAAATAATGGACATCCCGGCGTATTTTTTTATATTGATATCATAATTTTTGCAGGAGGAACTATGATTGATCAGGAAAAAGGCCCGTTTATCTTACCGAATCTGCCGTATGAAAAAAAGGCGCTGGAGCCGTATATCAGCGAAAAAACCCTGGAATTCCACCACGGAAAACACCACCAGGCTTACGTGAATAATCTGAATGCTCTTATTGAAAATACCGATTTTCTGCAAAAAAATCTGGAAACAGTGATCAAGGAAACGTTTGGCAAGCCAGATAAGGCAGGTATTTTCAACAACGCAGCCCAGGTATGGAATCATACATTCTACTGGCACAGTATCAAACCCAACGGAGGGGGCTCCCCATCAGCCAAAATTGCCGCTCTTATTGAATCTTCCTTTGGGAGCATGGATGCTCTGAAAGATGAATTTTCCAAAGCAGCGGCTGGACAGTTTGGCAGCGGATGGGCATGGATTGTTTATGACGGGAAAGGTCTGAAGGTCACCAAAACATCCAATGCGGAAAATCCCATCACGTCCGGGATGTTTCCCATCATCACCATAGATGTCTGGGAGCATGCGTACTATCTGGATTACCAGAATGCACGGCCCAAATATATTGAGACATTTTTTAATCATCTGATCAACTGGGATTTTGCGGAACGGTGCTATGATCGGGCGGTTTTAAAATAAAATAATTAAAAGCAAAGAGGTTTTTATGGCAATAAAAATTGGAATAAACGGTTTAGGAAGAATTGGGCGTAATGTGTTCAAAATCGCCTGGGATAACCCCAATGTGGAAGTGGTAGCAGTGAATGATCTTACCGACGCTCCCACCCTGGCTCATCTGTTAAAATATGATTCTGTTTTTGGGATCTGGAATAAAAGCGTGAGTGTGGATGGAGACCATCTGGTTGTGGATGGAAAAAAAATAAAAGTTACCGCCACCCGGCAGTTGGAAGAATTGCGTTGGAAGGATTACGGAGCAGAAGTGGTGATTGAAAGCACCGGCGTTTATAAAGATGCCTCTGTCATCAGAAAGCACATTGATAACGGTGGTGCAAAAAAGGTAATTATTTCTGCACCCTCCAAAGGGGAAGATATCACTGTTGTTCTGGGGGTGAACATCGACAAGTATGATAAAAATTCCCACCACATTATATCCAATGCATCCTGTACCACTAACTGCCTGGCTCCGGTGGCAAAGGTAATATTGGATAATTTTGGTATCAAAAAAGGTTTAATGACCACCATTCACAGCTATACCAATGACCAGAAAATCTTGGATCTGCCCCATTCGGATTTGCGGCGGGCCAGAGCGGCAGCGGTTTCCATGATCCCCACCACAACGGGGGCAGCCAAAGCAGTTTCCCTGGTTCTTCCGGAACTGAAAGGCAAGCTGGATGGTATGGCCATGCGGGTTCCCACTCCCAATGTGTCTGTGGTGGATGTTACGTTCGAGCTGGAAAAACCAACCACCAAGGAAGAAGTGAACGCTGCTCTGAAAAAGGCATCGGAAAATGAGATGAAGGGCATATTGGAGTACACAGATCTTCCCTTGGTTTCCCGGGATTTTCTGGGGAATAACCATTCCTCCATCGTCGATGGATTATCCACAACGGTCATCGGGGGCAATATGCTGAAAGTGCTCTCCTGGTATGACAACGAATGGGGATATTCCGGACGCGTGGTGGATCTGGTTTCCCACCTGTTTTAACGTATTTTTTCTTGCCAGATAAAAATCATCAAAATGGTTTTTATCTGGCGGATTTATCCATCGGGTTATTTCTCAGAACCAGCCATTAGTAGAGAACACCGCGTACAAAGACATCCCAGATATCCAATCCAATCACATAGACCCCCAGCACCATAAGCAGAATCATACCTGTCCGGATGGAGCCAGCGATGATCTGCGGTGAAAGTGGTTTGTATATCCATTCAATCGTATAGAAAATGATATGCCCACCATCCAGAACCGGGATGGGCAGAAGATTCATAATCCCCAGGACAATGGTGATTTGTGCCAGTAGAAGCCAATAGTGTTCCCAGCCGGTGTCCACTGTTTTGGCGGCAATGGCCATAATTTTTATGGGGCCGGAGATGCTTTTTTCAAAAGATAGTTTCCCCTGGAATATCCGGTAAATACCAACAAGGGTTGCTTTGGTTATAAAAACGGTCTGGTCAAAGGAGCGGGTGATCATGGATAAAAAATCTGTGGGATGGGTTGCTTTTTCCGCATCTATCACTGGCTGGATGGATATCATCAGCAGATTGGATTGGGTATAGGACACATCTCCGGAAACCAGAACAGAACCAATATAGAATTGTCTTTTCCCCGCCGGCAAGTTCTTTTTCATTTCCTCCCATTGGGAAAAACTTTCTGTTTCCAACCGTATAGTCTGCCACATATCTTTTTGCCAGATACCGATTTTTCTTTCTGCGAGTTTTACTTTGGTCTGGGCATCTTCCAGATTGGATAATACCAGCATTTCCTTGCGGTAGACGGGAGCCTGGATTGTCTGGACCCGGGTTTGGGAAGGATTAAGGATGCTACCGGTTTTTCTTTCCAGGGTAACCTCAATGGTTTTCTCTTTGTGTTTATCAAGGATTTTTTTCAAATCCGGAAGTGAGGAGACCGGCTTATTATTCACTTTTAAAATTTTATCATCGGCCCGGAAGACAGATTTTTTTTCCGTATCTGTATCGGAAATGGTGAGGAAGCGTTTTCCATAAGGCCGCAAGCCAGGGATATAACGTGGCCCGTCCGAGCCCATCACATTGGTTACAATTCGGGAAGATTTTCCATTCCTGAGTATTTCCAGGGTTGTATCCAGAGTGGGCGAAAGGGCTATGTGATAAGCTATATCTTCAAAGGAATCCGTTTTTTCCCCGTTGATGGAGATTATGGTATCTCCGGTTTGCAGTCCGGGGTGATCCTGGGTCATCATGATCTTATTGGATGTGGGTTGCCATCCAGATGCAACCAAGATAAAAATGACCAGATACCCCAGCAGAATGCTGAAGCCCGGCCCCCCAAATGCGATGGCGATTCTCTTCAACGGATGGGCACCCAGAAAATCCCCTTTTTTAAAGCGTTTATATTTTTTTAACAGATTGTCTCCGTAAAACTGAACATAACCTCCCAGTGGGATCGCGGTGATCTGGTAGATGGTTTTCCCGAATTTTTTATACCAGATTCCTTTGCCATAGCCAATGGAAAATATTTTTGGGGTTACCCCCACAAGTTTGCCCATGAGAAAGTGCCCCAGTTCATGGAAAAAAATACAGATTCCCAGAAGTAAAAACGCTGCTAAAACAGAAGTCATCGGTCGTTTTTAAAATTCCATTTGTTAAGTATATTTTTTTTTCATCCAGACGTTTCCTCCCGGAAAAAACTTGTATTCATGTTAATCAGTTTTTTTATGTCTCATAATGGATGCCAAAAAGGCGGGAAGATGAAAGCCAGAGGATTTATTTTTATGGCATTGATTGCTGTCATAGCCGGTTGTGCCGCCGGGAAGGAGGGCATGTCCGCTGGTTCGGAAAATGTGGAAATCCGGCCGGCTCAGAAAAACCAGATTCCGGAATGGGTGACGGAATACGGATTGGTCCCTCCCGGATGTGTATCTTTTTTTCACAATGAAATTTTTCTGGCCAAGTGTATGACTCCGGAGTCTCATCTGTTGAATTTTTTTGACAAGCAGATGAAAGAAGCGGGTTTTTCTCCCCAGAATAGAATTTCCGTAAAAACATCCACTTCCTTACAGTTCAGAAAAAAGGATTTGCAGGGTGACAAAAAAGTGCAGTATGTGGTGATAACCGTGGATATACAGAACCAATCGGGTGGGGCTTCCTATATCCGCTATGGGATTTCAAAAATTGAATTGGATAAGGGCAGGGAGGTGCAATGAAAAAAGATTTGGATATCAGAAAGAACTATTATTTTCTGGATTTTAGCCGTTTTCTGCCGTTCATATTTGGCGGAATTTTTATTTTTTTCCTGGTGACCACCCTGATCATATACCGGTCCTATGCCATGGCTTTTTTTGGGGCAGGAATATTTTACATTGTATTCCGTGGGGTGCATGCAAGGATCCGGAATGTGATCAGCCTGAAGAGCAGGGACACCGTGGCTGCCTCCGTATCCACGCTTCTTGTGATACTGGTGGTGATGATTCCTCTGGTATATATGGTTTATGTTCTGATACAGGAAGCCATTCTGGTTTCCATACGATTGAAGTTTTTGCTGAATCCGGATAATATCAATATGTATTCCCAGAAGTATCATTGGTTCATGCAGAGTATTCATTTATCGGAAAATGATATTTTGAAGATTCAGGAAAAAATTATAGAGTATTCCCAGGAGCTGGGTATTGTCACTCTCAAGGAAAGCGGGAATTTCTTTGCCGCTCTGATGACAAATGCTGCGAATTTCCTTCTTTCCATGGTTATTTTATTTTTTTTGTTCAAAAGCGGCAGAAAAGTCCCGGAATTTTTGTATGCGAATATCCCGTTTCCGGATGAAATGGAAAAAGCGGTGGGTGCCCGGATGGTGGCCATATTTGACGCTGTGGTGAAAGGGAATCTTGCTATTTCTGTGATCCAGGGGATATTTCTGGGGATTTATTTCTGGATATTCGGGTTGTCCACCCCTGTTTTATACGGAACCATTGCCTCATTTTTTGCTTTAATTCCTTTTGTGGGTACCAGTGTGGTCTGGTTGCCGGGAAGTCTTTATTTATATTTTTATGGAGATCCGTTATCCGCCCTTCTTCTGGCTATTCTGGGAGCGTCCACTTATTTAATCCTGGAAAATCTTGCGAAACCACTGGTTCTGGATAAAAAATTAAAGGTGCATCCGCTTTTTTTATTCCTGGCCATTCTGGGTGGTTTGGCTGAATTTGGAATCAAGGGGCTGATTATGGGGCCCTTTGTTGTTACGGCATTTTTAACATTGCTGGAATTAATCCGGACATGGAACAATACTTATGGTTTGAGAAAACCCGATGAAACCACCGCTATGGAGGCAATTCCTTCTGATCATGACGAATAGACTGATTTTTCGAATTGGTCTGATTTTGGTGGTACTTTCTTCCATTGCAATGGGAGTACTATTTCTTCCGGGTCTGAAAACATCGTCCCGGCCCAAAATTGAGATCACCGGAACGGAGCGGATCAATGAGAACGAACTCCGGGACACCATTTTATATCTGATCCGGTCAGACAAGAATGGCATCCGCGATGAAGACATTAAAGTGGCTATACTGATGGATCCGATGGTGGAGTCTGTGGAAGTCAGAAAAACAGGAAACAACCATTTGAGTGTAAAAATCAAGGAAGTGGAAGGCAGTTTTTTTGAACATTTCCAGGAGGGTATTTCTGAAAGAAAAATGAACGAAGATACTATACAAGAGAATATACTAATTGGAAATTCCACGGAGGGTAAAAAAGTTAAAAATTTTGATCAAAAAATTGTTTTCTATTTGACGAAAGAGGATACAAATAATAACATTCCCAAGAAATTAAAAAGAGACATAATCCGGCTATGGGAGCAGACTCATGTGCGTTATTACGGAGCGTGGAGTAATATCAGTGAGATTAGTTTTATCCGCGAGAAAGACGAGTTGTTCTCCAGTGTTTTTCCGGTAAATCTGCACGCGAGAATAAATATTTATTCTCCATGGGATGAAGATACTTTGAGAAGACTTGAAGCTGTGATTTATCTGCTGAGGGCAAGCAAAGGAAATGGATTCCGGAAGGTGGATCTTTATGAAAAAAACGCGTTTATCAGGGAACTGAAAAACGGATAGTGAAATGAATAGAAACGGAATGGATAATGAACAGATTATTACCGCCCTGGATATTGGATCCAGTAAAACCGTTGTGCTCATATCCCGTGTTGTCTCCCAGAACGAAATTGAACTTATTGGTTATGGAGTGGCGGATTCCCGTGGGATAAAAAACGGTGCGGTAACCAATATTGAACTGACCGCCCAGAGTATCCATTCAGCCGTGGAAGAAGCGGAATTGATGGCCGGAGTGGAAGTGGGCGATATCATTCTGAATATAACCGGAAAGCATCTGAATTCCCTCAACTCCAGCGGGGTGATTGCCATCACCAATAAAGAGCGGGTTATCCAGAGTTCGGATGTATACCGCGTGATTGAAGCCGCCCGCACCGTGAGTCTGAGCAGCGATCAGGAAATGATTCATGTACTTTCCAGGGAATTCAAAGTGGATGACCAGAGCGGAATAAAAGACCCGCAGGGAATGCTGGGTGTGCGGTTGGAAGCGGAAATACATATTATCACCGGAAGCCGGACGTATATTTTAAATATGGAAAAAGCCATCGCCGCCACCGGCTTGCGGGTTCGCGATAAAGTGGTGAGCTCGCTGGCATCCTCCCATGCTCTGCTCAAAGAAGAAGAAAAGGATCTGGGCGTGGCCATTGTGGATATTGGTGCAGGGATTATAGACATTATTGTTTATATGGACGGCGGGGTAGTCTTTAGCTCCACCATCATCTTAGGAGGGCAGCACCTGACCCATGATATCAGTATGGGTTTGAAAACGCCCATGGACGCGGCGGAAAATTTAAAAAGAAGATATGGAACGGTGGATCTGGAATCAGTGGATCCGGCAGATACCATTGAAGTCCCATCCATTGGGGAGCGTCCTCCCCGAATGATGGCCAGAAAAGAACTGGCAGAAATTATGGAAGCAAGAATGCGGGAAATACTGGAATTGATTGATCATGAGCTTTTAAAATCCGGTAAAAAGGGCATTCTTGCCGGCGGTGTTGTGTTTACGGGCGGAGGCTCTCTGGTGGATGGATTAATACCTCTTGCGGAAGAGGTAATCCAACTGGGGGCTTCCATTGGATATCCAAAAGGGCTATTGGGAATTGCGGATAAAATTAGTTCTCCTGTATTTTCTACGGTTTCCGGACTGATACAGTACTGGAAATACTATGGATCCATTGACCGGGTAAAGAAAAAAAATTCCGGTCTTATGCAAAAAATAAAAAGCTGGGTCCAAGAAAATTTATAAGGGGATCGGGAGGATGTATGTTAGCTTTTGAGGAATCGGATAAAAGCCCCGCTATCATCAAGGTTGTGGGAGTGGGCGGGGGAGGCATGAACGCCATTGAGCGGATGATTGCCCAGAACCTGCAGGGTGTGGAAATCATTGCCATGAATACGGATAAACAGGTATTGGATCGCTCATCCGCACCGGTAAAAGTGCATCTGGGGGAAAAAATCACTGGCGGAAAAGGTGCCGGAGCCCGTCCGGATGTGGGTGCACAGGCGGCCACGGAAGACAGAGACCGGATTCAGAGTGCCCTGAAAGGAGCCGATATGGTATTCATCACCGCCGGAATGGGGGGCGGAACCGGAACGGGAGCATCTCCCATTGTAGCGGATGTGGCTAAAGAGCTGGGGGCGTTGACGGTTGGGGTGGTCACTTTGCCATTCAGTGCGGAAGGTGCATATAAAATGGAAATGGCAAAAAAAGGCCAGGCCAATCTGAAGGAAAAGGTGGATACCCTGATCACCATACCCAACGATTCTGTGCTGAAAGTAATAGAAAGAAATACATCTTTTTCCGTGGCCTATAAATATATTGATGACATTCTGGCCAAATCGGTAATGGGTATCAGCGATATCATCAATAAGCCTGGATTTATCAATGTGGACTTTGCGGATTTGACCACTGTCATGCGACAGAACGGGGATGCTATCATTGGTTTGGGTGATGGAGAAGGGGATAACCGTATTGCCGATGCGTTGAAAAACGCGATTTCCCATCCGCTTCTGGAAGGGCGTTCCATTGAAGGGGCCAAGGCGGTTCTCATCAATGTTGCCGGCGGAAGTGATCTAACCATGCATGAATACCATGAAGCGCAGAAGGTCATCCATGAACTTGTGGCAAAGGATGCAGTCATCATTGCCGGGTTGACGGAAGACCTCTCCATGCAGGATAAAATTTCTGTGACCGTAATTGCCACGGGCTTTTCCAATCGGCCTCTGGGGAAAGAGCGTTCCATTGAAAAAGACATGGCTATACCGGAGAATGGAAAATTTCTGGAAAAGGATTTACGGGAGGCGGATTCCATGGAAAGGTTATCTACCATGAATAGGCGAATTCCGTTCCCAGGGCAGCAGAACCCGGTTCAGCAGAATATCATGTTCCCGAATGTGGATACACAGAATTATAACGTACCGGCCTATCTGAGAGTTAATAAAAGAAACAACCAGTAAAAGCGGATGTTCATAGCGTCTGCCTTTATCACATTTTTCCTCCTCTGGCTGGGTATCCATTTCCCGGCCATTTACTATCCTTTTTTGGTTCTGGCATACCTTATGTTATCCGGGATTTTCTGGTATATTTTTTCCCGCCATAAAGCGTATTTTTTTATTCACTGGTTCCTTGGCTTGCTGCTGGGGATGGGCTGGGTGTGGTATCTGGATGGTCATTATCCGCCAGAAATGAAATTGCAGCCAAATGAGATTTCCATCCCGGCCAGAGTGGAAATGATCAGTTCTTCTTCCCTGATTGCCTATGATAAATCCCGGGGCAGACGCTTCCGGCTAACAGGGGTCCGTCCGGCAGAATTTTTTCCAGGGGACACTATTCACGCCCGTTGTATGCCCTATGAATGGGAGAATAATCCCCAAACGGAAAAACTCATGCGGATTTCCTATTACTGCCATAACAGAAATACGCAGAGAATACAAAAAAGTTTTTTTCTTTTGCCCTTCATGGAAAAAATTAATCAATATTTCTTTGAAAGGATATCCCGGAGCGGGTCAGGACTGTTGCCTTCGTTTCTTGCTTCCGATACGGAGACGATGGATCCATTTTACATCCAGAGGTTCCGGAATATGGGGATTGCCCATTTGTTCTCCGCCTCTGGTTTGCATCTGGGATTAATCTTTGGATTTTTCTTCCTTCCCTTCCGATGGGCACGGAGGGAAAGCATTGGGTCATTGGTGGGATTTTCTGCTTCCTTCCTTTTCTTAATGGTTCTGGGCGTAAGGGTCTCGTTGCTAAGAGCATTTATATTTCTGTCCGTTTTTCTGGCGTTGAAACTGGCTGGACGGAGGACTCCGGTGTGGTATGTTTTGGCGTTTTCTGCGTTTATCATTGAAGCCATTTTTCCTGCGTCCAGTTTTTCCATATCCTTCCTGCTGTCTTTTGGGGTAACGGCTACCATTCTGTGGCTGTTCCCAGTGTATACGTCCATTTTTACCGGTTATCCCAAATGGTTGCGGGATCATCTGGGATTAACTTTTGCGGCGTTCTCCGGTTCAGTTGTGCTGTCCCATATCTTTTTTGATTATATTCATGTGTCGCATTTTTTCTGGAATCTGATGATTGTCCCTGTGGGTTCTGTTTATCTTTTTTTATCCATACTGACCATCCACATTCCGTTTATGGATAATGTAATTAACCTGCTGGATCAGTTTTTTTATTTTTCCGCCCAATTAAATTTTCTTTATCTGGAAAGAAATTTTGGATATGTTCCGGAGTGGTTTGCCCGTGCATTCATCCTTTCCTTCTGGATATTTGTATTGCTTGCGTTCTGGAAAACCCATCGGAAGAGAGTCTGGTTTTTACGCCATCATTTCTGGAAGATTATAGCCGGATTTTTTGGGATTTTTACGATTGCTTCTTTTCTTTTCTCCAATGTCTTCCGTCCCAAGGAAAGCTGGAAATTCCATGCTTTACCCTATGAAGTGATTATTGAGGATTACCCGAACCTTTATATTATTGGTGAAAAATCGGCATTTATTCAGGATAAAGTTAATATCATGAAAAAAATAAACCGGGAAGTTGCATATTATAAAAAAGCATACATTATGGATAACCTCACTTCAGGAGAATACATCGGCGGGATTTGGAACGATAGCAGATTTTCAGTTGTGGAAAAATATCCGCAGCCAGAAATGAAAAATAATCCCATCTTTGTCTCTGCTGGTGTATTCCTGTTCCATGATTCTGCAATCATTCTGGAAGGCAGGTTGGACCCGGTAAAATGGAAGCCATTTTTACTGGACAATGTAAAAAAAATCTATTTAATTCGTTCCAAAGCCGGCAGAGATGCGTATCGGGAAGAGGAATGGCAGGAGTTTTTTTCATTATTCGGTTTTTCCGGGAAGATTTATTTATCCCGGTATTTCCACTGGACACAGGTGAACGACGCAGGTGAATCGTGAGAAATTTATTCATTGAATTTACCATATTACTGCCTTTTTTAATGGGATTGGCTCTTTTTTTCCGCCCTCCCCAGACCCGCATTGTGATTCTGGGCGTATTGATGTTTCTTTTTGGATTGGCACATTTGTTTATTTATTTAATCTACACCAAACTGGTATACCATTTCACCTGGATTTTACCCATGCATTTGCCCATCATTGTCCTTCTGGGACCCACCACATATTTTTATATTTCTTTCATTGCCCAGACCCGGCAAAATCTGGAAATCCGGGATGGGATTCATCTGGTTCTTCCCGTAATATATTTTGGCATCAGTCTTTTATTTAATGTGAACAATGGGCCATTCAAAGATATTTATCTGAAGGAAATAATTGAAAAAGGAGAGCATTCTTACTTCCGTTATTTTGCTGTGATCGGAGTGGTGGTCATTATCGTTTATCTGCTCCTCTCCGGTCTGGTCATTGCCGGAAGAGTCATCAATTCCAACCGGGCATTCTGGAAAATTCTGGCCCTCCTGCTTTTTTCCTGGATGATAGCTGCGGTGTCCGCATTGATTGGGGTGATGACCATGAGTATCCAGATCATCCGGATTAATTCTTATCTTCTGGGAATAATCATTCTTCTGTTGTATATCCTTTCCCAGAGATATCCGTATCTGATGCTGTTTGGAACTTTGAGTGAAAAGGATGACCGGGAAAAGGATTCCACGGATTCCAACCGCAGAAATAAAAGCCAACTCTCATCTGTTTCCATTAATTCTATAAAAATAAAATTGGATAACCTTATGCAGCAGGAAGGTTTTTACCGGGATGAAACCTTGTCCCTGAAAAGTCTCGCGGATGCAGTGGAGATTACCTCTCACCAGCTTTCCGAACTGATCAATGCTGAGTATGGAAAGAATTTTAATCAATATGTGAATTCCTTTCGGATTGAGGAAGCCAAAAGATTGCTTCTGGAAAATGAGCAGAAAAATGCCCTGGCAATAGCCTATGACGCCGGATTTAACTCTTATTCGGCATTCCATGCGAGTTTTAAAAAAGAAACGGGATTTTCTCCGGCGGAATTCCGGAAAGCCAGCGGAAAAACAAGGCTTCCCGATTTATAATACAGCAAATCTTTTTTCTTCCTGATTTATAAATCCGGTGGAATTCCGGATTTTTCTGTGTTAGATTCAGAAAAAATTATGAAGGGTTATTATGAAAAAACTGATTGAGTTAAACATACGGTATCCAAAAATTGTTTTGCTATTTATCACGGCGTTCACTTTTTTTTCGCTCTCAGGATTTAGAAACCTGTATTTTGATGGCTCCACGGAAGCCCTCATGCCCAAAAAGGATGTCCATTATCTGCTGGGTGAAAGAGCAAAAAAAATATACGGAGATAACAAGACATTTTTTCTTGCATCCATTGAAACAACGGATGGATCTGATATTCTGAATGAGAAGGTGTTTAATCATATCATTCCTCTGGTTACGGAACTGGAGGAATTTAAAAAATTTAACTTTGAGCTGGAAGATAAAAGGATGGATTATCTTCTGAAAATTTCCGGGGTAAAATTCACAGAGAAAACCCAAGAGAAGAAATCTGCTTTGCAGAAACAACCATCGGCCATGGAAAAATCTCTTGAAGAACAGATGGATTCTGAAATTTTTGAGGATCAGAAATCAACCCCTGCCGTGCCCGCACAGAATGATCTGGAAAAAAGTCTGGATGAGGAAATCTTTGAAGGAAAGACCGCGGATGCTCCGCAGGCAGAATCCGGAAAGCAAAAGGAAAAGCAGGATAATCCCAACTGGGATTTGTCCAAGCCGCTGGCCAATGATTTCTACATGGAACCATCCCGTGCCGGTAGAGATTATCTGTACGATAATTATCATGAAATTTCCCTGGCAAAAATCAAAGAAGGTCTGGATGGTGCCGGTAAATATCAGTTGGATTCCATTATATATCATAAAAAAATTACCATAACCGATGAGAACGCACCCTTGTCCCTGGATACATTTCAGGAAATTCTGGAAACATGGGAATTCCTTTATTTGTACAAGTCCATGGAGATAATCAAAACCTTTATGAATCCCATCACCGGTGAGGATATTGTGGGCACGCAGGAAGAATTGAAGCCTGTGGAGTTTCTGGAAAAAGATGCGGGCGGAAATTATCTAATTCCCCAAACAAAGGAAGAATGGAATATTTACCGGAACAAATTATACCAGAATCCCGCTTTTGAATACGGACTATTTTCCAGTAAAGATGGGTCAGGAAATAAATCCCATAAAATTGAAGCTCTGGCATTGAATATGATCCTGCGGCCGCAGAAGGATCATACCTTAATCAGCAATTATTTTTTTCATACCATCCAGAGGTATGATGGAGGCGGTGTGTCCATTCTACAGGCCGGGGTTCCGGTGTTAAAAATATTCATACAGGAATACATGAAAAGGGATTTAAAAATATTTTTACCCATTGTGATCCTTGTGGTTATTTTTACTTTTTATCTGAATTTCCGGGTGGTCCGGGGGGTTGTGCTCCCATCCATATCTGTGATTCTGGGGATGATCTGGACTCTGGGGATTCTGGGGCATTTTAATATTCCGGTGACCACCATTGTGAATATTCTTCCGCCACTTCTGATTGCAGTGGGCAGTTCCTATTCCATCCACGTTTTTAACCAGTATATGCACGACCAGAAGAAGATGCACAGAGAGGGAAAAAAAGCCGGGCTGGTACTGTCCATGAGTTATATTTCTCTCACCGTCGTTTTGGCCGCATTTACCACCTTTGTGGGATTTCTCACCCTGACTACCAGCGAAGTGACTTCCATGCGGCATTTTGGAATTTTTGCTGCAGTGGGTACCCTTCTTTCCATGGGAATTGCGGTTACCATGATTCCCGCCGCCCTGTCCCTGATGAATCTTTTGCCTGCGGGGGGAGCATCGAATGAAAGGGAACACCATAATCCGGTGGTTATGAAAGCAGTGAATTTTATCTCCCATCTGGTGGTGAATCACTCCCGGTGGGTTGTATTCGTGACCGGAGGGATTCTGGTGATTTTTTCCCTCGGTTTGTTTGGTCTTTATGTGGAAACGGCCCCCATGTTTTATTTTGAAAAAGACTCCTATGTATTCCGGTCGGATAAAAAAATCAGTGAGAATTTTCATGGTTCCATTGCTCTAAATCTGATCATTGATTCCGGAAAAAATGGGGGAGCCAAAGATCCGGAATTTCTGAAATTTATTGAAGAGCTACGCAGCTTTCTGACAAATGAGGAGGGGAAAAATCAATACCAGCAGCTTCATACCATTGCCTTTGGAGATGTAATCAAAAGGATGCACAAGGCAATGAATGAAGATAAAATGGAATACTTTGTTATTCCTGACGAGCGTTCCGTGATTGAAGATTATATCCAGCTTTATTCCGGAAATGACAAAGATTCCGATGGGCGGATTGATGAATGGGAGCAATTTGTGGACAGGGATTTCCGGGAAGTGAATGTGGTGGTCCGCACAGGCACATGGAAAGGTAACCTCTTGCGTACATCCATGGGTAAAAAGGGGCAGGAAAGGATTGCGGATTATCTGGTATCCCATCCTTATGGAAAAAAATTAACATGGAGAATAGTGGGGGAAACCATTAACTTCCGGGTGCTTTCCGAACTGGTTGTGAGCGGACAGTTCCAGAGTATTTTTCTCACCATCATCATTGTGGGATTAATCGTTTTTCTGTTGTTCCAGAGCATTAAAGCGGGAATCCTGGCCATCATACCCATATCAGGGACCATTATAGTTGTCTATGGTTTCATGGGATTCCTTGATATCCCTCTGGATATCCCCAAATCCATGCTGGCTGCGATTGCCATTGGGATTGGGGTGGATGATACCATCCATGTGCTGAAAACCCTGCGGGCGAATCTCAATCATTCTGCCACAATGAAGGATGCCATTATTGCCATGCACCGGGAGGCGGGCTTATCCGTGATTTATACATCGGTGGCATTGATCTTTGGGTTTTCTGTTCTGATGTTTTCCAATTTTGAGCCCGTGTTTTATCTGGGGTGGCTGATGGCATCCACCATGGTGGTGACCACCATTGGTGCTCTTCTTCTGCTGCCTGCGGTAATCTGCTTTTTTAAAGTGGATTTGAGAGTGAAATATACCAAAGGTATATTTCACTGGATTCATTTGGATAAATTCTTTGAAAATGATTCGGAAATAAAATAAAAATTAAAAGGAGAGTATATGAAAAAAACAATATTGCCAATAATGATACTGGCTTTTGTGGCACCGGCAGCCTTTGCCATCACCGGAAGGGAAATCATGGAAAAAAATGATAAACTTCCGTCATCGTCTGCGAGTATCCAGGCATCCATTCTGGCCATCCAGAAGGGGAAGCTGGTGGAGAAGAAAGAATTCTCTTCCGTATCCAAAAAATACGGTAAGAATACCCGGACAAAAATTACATTCACTTCGCCCACCCGTATGGGATTTCTGATTTATGATGAGGCAGGAAAAGACTCCACCCAGTGGATCAAACTCACTTCCGGGAAGGTGAGACAGGTGGCTTCCTCTGATAAGGGAAAGCCATGGATGAATTCCCATTTTTACAACGAGGACATTGGGGATAAGGATATTGATACCTATACATACAAACTCATAGGCGAAGGGAAATCCGGAGAGTTTGAGGTTTATAAAGTTTCGGCAGTGAAAAAAGTGGGAGACAAAGTATATTCTCAGGGAATCTTCTATATGGACAAAACAGAATTTATTCCCCGTCAGATTGATTTGTACGAAAATGGCCGTCATACAAAAACCCTGTATTTTGAAAAATACGAAAAAATATCCGGCATCTGGACACCCCGGAAATTGAAAATGACCCGAACCGATGGAAAAGGTACCAGCCTTCTCTATGTAAAATCTGTCCAACATAACCAATCGGTCAACGATGCGGAATTGAAAAAAGAAAATTTCTGAAAGGACGCATCGATGGGAACAAAAAACAAAATATTTGCCGGGATGATCCTGCTTGTTGCATGGAGTTTCCCGCTGCAATTTTTCTACGCCCAGGGTAGCTCCATTGAAGTTTCCGATCTGGAAAGCAGGCTGGATGCAGAATTGGAAGGAGAAAAATCCCCCTCCGGAGAAAAAGTACCCATGGAAAACCAGTGGGATGTTTATGGGTTCTTTCAAAATCGGAATTTTTTCTCCGCGAACCGTTATGCGGACATGATGACGCTCCGCAATGAAGCCAGAGCCAATGTGAATCTCCGGTATGGGAATAAATTTCAGTATGTGAAAGTGGCGGGAGATGTCTATGCCTATCCCTCCGCTGCCAGTAATGATCTGGACGATGGCAGGGCAGAACTGCGGGAAATGTATTTTTCTGCCGGGGATGTTCTGGTCTTCCTCATAGGAAAAAAGGCATACCAATGGGGCAGTGCCGATGTTTTCAATGTGGTGAATTACACCGACCAGGCAGACCAGCGGAAACTCTTTGCCACTGATAAAGATGACCGCTATCTGGGAGTGTATTCCGCATCCTTGAAGTACATATTTGGGGAGTTTTCCGTGGAGACTCTGGCCATCCCGTATTTTGCGGCTCCACTTTTGCCTTCCCAAGAGTGGGAAATCCGGATGGATCCATACTCTACTCCCTTTGGAGCCCTGCCGGTGCAAATCAATCGTTCCGGATATGTAGCCTCCGGCTGGAGGAATGCCTCCTACGCCGCCCGTTCGGGAGGAACCCTGGGGAATTTTGATTTTCATCTGGCGTACTTCAATGGAATTTCCCGGAGCTTTCTGTTTGCTCCTTCTCTGGAAGTGGTCACTCCCGGATCAGCTCAATTAAATATGGATCCCGTTTTTTCCCGGGTGCAGTCTGCGGGATTGGATTTTGCGTTTACCTGGGATAAACTGTCCGTTCGGGCGGAAAGCTCTTACACGAATGATATGCCGGCGGTGGAAAAAATGGATGATAAAACGTTATCTTCCGTTAATCCAATGATCCTTATTATACCGGGAAAATACACAATGGGAAAAACGGAAAGGGAGCAGTATCTCTCCTACGTGGTGGGAGTGGATTATAATCTCTGGGGAAACAATGGCCGGGTGCTGGCGGAATGGATGGAAGGATATTATCTTTTCAACAAAGAAAAATATTCGGAGCTTCTGCTGAATCGTCTCCTCCTTTTCCGTGTGGAAGATAAATGGCTCAATGAAAGACTCATCACCGAATTGGGAACCATTATCCGCCCGGTGGATAAAAGTCCTGGCTATGGAGTTTTGTATAAGCTGGGCTGGGATTTTAAAAACGGTTTAACCATGGAAACGGAAGGATATTTTTTCTTCTCTGCCGATGACGCATTTTTTGACATGCTGGAATACAAAGACATGGTGGCCATCAGTGCCAAAATGACGTTCTGAAAATCCATAGAACTTTCTTCCCGGATATTTTTCCATAAGAAAAGTATCCGGGCTTTTTTTACAATTTATAGAGTGTATCCATATAGACATCCAGAAGATCCCCCACGGTTTCCCTGTCCGGAAAGGATGCGGCCATGCCATACACCGGAGCGGAGTGTCCTTTGTCTTCCGGATGCTCACGCACATAGGTGGCGGCTTCTTTCAGGTCTTCCACAAACTGAACGGCCAGATTTTTCCGTGTGTGTACCAGAGTGGCACAGATGTGGACGCCGGGCGGTTGGTGCAGCCCGTTCAGGCTCCAGCCTTTCTGGTTCATGGCTTCCATGATCCGGTAAACGGTGTGGTCCCCCGTTGTGAACGCGATATTCCAGAGAGGATCTCCCATAATTTCCAGCCCCGGTATATTCCGGATTCCCTCCCGGATGATGTCCGCTGCTTTCATGATTTTACGGGCAGAGTCCATATATCCGGATGCACCGGTTTTTATCAGAGAGGCCCAGGCCGTTGCGAGAAGAGCCCCCGGGCGGGAACCGGCAAACGTGGGGGAATAATACAATCCGCCTGGCCAATCGGTGACCTTGAAAAACTGGTATCTTCTGATCTGCGGATTCCGGTATAATACAACGGATGTCCCCTTGGCTGCGAACCCGTATTTATGGGTGTCCACGGAAAGGGAGGTAACCCCCCGCAGGCGGAAATCAAAAACGGGTATTCTGTTATTATATTCCGCCACTCCCAGTTTTTCCACCCAGGGTAGCAGAAAACCGCCCAGGCAGGCATCTGTATGGAAGGGTATCCCATGGAGGTATGCCAGGTCGGACAGGGCGGGTATATCATCCACCATCCCATGCGGGAAGGACGGGGCAGAACCCACCAGGGCGATGGTATTCTTATTGATGAGACTTTTTACATGGCTCAAATCCACCCGGAAATACCCGTCCACTCTGGCTTTTCTGAGGCGTATATTAAAATACTGGGAAGCTTTATCAAACGCCGCATGGGCAGTTACCGGAGCTATGATTTCCGGTTTATGGATTCCTCTCTTTTCTCTGGCCATATCCCGGTATGTCTTCATCGCCAGTAGTATACTTTCTGTCCCGCCGGAGGTGACACTTCCGCAAACCAAATCTCCGGTTTTTTCCGCTTCCGCAGAATGCATCATATTCCCCGTCATGGCGATGATCTCCGCTTCGTATTTGGATGCACTGGGCCAGATATCCGCATGGAGGGGATTCACCTGGGAAACTATGGAATACACATTGTTTAAAAAATCAATGTGTTTTTTGTCTCCATGATAAACCGCCCCGGAAATTTTTCCATTTTTCCAGTTCTTCTCTTCGTTTTTGTTCATGCCTTCAATGAGAGAAAGAATTAACTCCTCAGAAAGACCTTTTGTGGGCAGAGAAGAAAAAGTCTCCACCTTTCCCCGGTATGGTTTCAGGGATTTTTCCATATCCGCCATAATGCCTGCATATTCCTGGTTCATTTTATTTTTTACCGCCGGAATCTTTTTTGCTGTTTTGATGAAAATCCCCAGGATTTTGTTTTTTAATCTATGGATCATTTTATTTTCCTCCCTGTCCCGCATTCAGCCGGGAATAAATTTGTACCGATTTTTTATACAGAAAAATATATTTCTCTGAAAGGTCGTCATAAACATTCCGGTGAGCGGGATTGGGCTCAAAGATTTTGTCAATGTGAACAAACGGGGATAAATCTGTGTCTTTCCCGTAAAACGCCATCCTGGCCACAAAATAGGCTCCCATGAGATTGGAGCGGATGCCGCTTTCCAGCCGGTGAACCGGTCGATTTAACACATCGGAAAGTATCTGCCCAAAAACTTCAGAATGGCTTCCCCCTCCAATAAAGTGAATTTTCGCAAAAGTATTTCCGGCAAATTTTTCCACATAAGGCAAAAGCCATTTCTGGTTCAGGGCCACCCCTTCCAGCATGGAGCGTAAATATTCCGCTATCCCGGTGTCCAGAGAAAGGTTCCAATGCGTGGCCCGCAGGTGAGAATTTTCCACCGGCGCCCGCTCTCCATACATCCAGGGAGTGAACAGAACCCCCCTGCTGCCCGCAGGTGCCTTGGCGGCAATCGCATCCATTTTTTTATACGCATTTGCATCGTGGCGGGGATTCCAATCTGGGTGATGAAAAATCTGCTCCATGGCATGCTTGAATACCGCACCGGCGGTTTCCTGGGTGGCCGCAATAAAATAATGACCGGGCAGGGCGGAAGGCAGAGAAGCAATATTATGGAAGAGATCCGTTTTTTTAAAAGGAACATGGGTGGATATCCAGGAAGATGTACCAATATAAATATGCCCAATCTCCGGACGGAAACTTCCACTGCCCAGGCAGGCACTCTGCATATCCGGGGTACCGCCAGTGACACGAGCGGACCCCGGAATCCCGTATTCTTTCGCAAGCGAAGGAAGTATATTCCCAATGAAATCAGTGGCATGGAGAAGCGGAGGAAATTTCTCCGGATCCAGCCGCAATTGGCGGATTAATGCCGGATCATAGTGAATGCTATGGATATCCCGGTTATCCGTGATCCATTGCAGGGTGATGGAATCATAGGTGGCCCGGAATTCCCCGGTTAATTTCAGATTTATATAATCCTTCACTTCCAGAAATTTATAGGTAATATCATAAATCTCAGGATGGTATTCCCGGAGCCACAGGATATGGGAAAGGGAATCCTTCCCGGAATGGGAGGCAATTCCTCCGGTTTTCCGTATCCACTCCCACAGATGGTGGATTCCATATCCTTCCATATTCACAATCCCGCGAAACTTTTTTGCGGTTATCGCGTTCCCCCTGGAATCCAGCCAGATGATCCCGTTGGTGAGAGCATTCCCATTCTGGTCCACCGCCACAATGCCGGACCACTGGGCGGTAACGGATATCCCGGTTATGTTTTTCCATGCCGTGGGATTTTTCTTTTTGAGTTCTTTCCAGGTGCGGAATATCGCATCCATCCAGGCCGATGGCTTTTGCTCCGCCCCGCCTCCGGGAAGGAAGTTTACCTCCACGGGAGAAAATGCGTCCGCAATAAAACGGCCCTCCATGGATATCAATCCGCTTTTGGGCCCCGATGTGCCCAGATCCACCGCAAGGATCATGGCGTCTGCTTTCTGCATCCGCTTTTCTTTGGGAAGAATGGCTTATGTAAAGGAGTTTTTTGTACGGTTTGACCGGGCGGAGGGGTACGCTTTCTTATCATTTCTTATTGCTTAACAAATTCATAAATCTCTTTTTTTACTGCCGGAATACAATTAGCAATCGATTTTCCATAGCGGGCGATTATTTTGGGAATGGGAACATCATGCCCGCCCTCCAGAACTCTTCTGGCTATTCTGGAGGGATGGTCCGTCCCTACAAAAAATAACCGGATAAAAAATCCATTTTCTTT
>DYOA01000002.1:0-27867 GCA_020720785.1 Leptospira biflexa | reverse complement strand
TGGAGGGATGGTCCGTCCCTACAAAAAATAACCGGATAAAAAATCCATTTTCTTTAGCCTTTGCAATATAGGCAAGCTTATCCGGTGCAGACATGACTGTCTCAAATATATGACTTTTTTTTGGAGGAGACATTTTTCCCGTAATTCTTTGGCATAATTTGCTGCTTTGATGACTGCATCCGGAGAATTCCAGTCTCCATATTTATCGCGAGCTATTTCATCTGGATTGATATATACACAATCATTGACCCATTCATGATTTAGAATTTTCCATGTGATAGAAGTTTTGCCGGAACCGTTTGGACCTCCAACAATAATTAATTTAGGTTTTTCCTGCATCCGTCTTATTTCCTGACGTGCTCAATGTTTTTGCATTTTCTATTTCAGATTTTACATTTTTCCAAAACAGCTCATCAGCAAAGGTTATTCTCTCCATGACCGAAATCCTTACGTCTTCCATAAGATTTAGCAAATCCCCGTCTGCTGGCTCGGTTTCTGTCATAAATGAATAATGATTTAACATGTTCTCTTTTTGCAATTGTGTAATTCATTGTCCAACCTTTTTTAACCATAATTCGGTTTCCGCCCAATACCGGAAAACATGCACGGACACAGATTTTTCCCGTTACATCCCAGATCCACCGGATCATGGCGTCTGCTTTCTGCATCCCTTGATTTTCCAGGTTTTGCTGGAACCAGCCCGATGGTTTCCCATATTATCCGTCAGAATAACGACGATGTCCGAAAAAAAAGAATGGTTTGACTCCCCTTTTTCAGGGCAGAAAGCCTCTTTTTATTGGTGTCTGTCACCTTCTCATGGAAAGTCTTGCCCGGATAGTCCGAACAATGGGTCTGGCTATGTACGCCCTGGTTTCCCAGACTAACGACTTTAAATTTCAACATGCGTTCAAAGATTCCATTATGTTTGCTGATTTCCGGTGCTACGTTTTCTATCTCCACTTTCAGTTCACATTCAGCCATATAGGATGGCCATAAAGGGAGATTCGCGAAAAAAAAAGATCACAGTTAAAAGAATGGTATTTTTCATATTTTCCTCCTCACAAATATTTGCCAATGTCGCACAATCAACCGTTCCGGGCATTGGCGGATCATCCATCGACGGTCATGGGAAACCCACCAATGGGGGCATTCTCTTCTAACGATCTGCCGCACAGCCCCATATGGACAAGTTGTCAACATAAATCAGTACAGGTGGATAACGATTCGTGTATTTCTTCCGTTTCCAGAGTCCGCTGGGGAACCGGGGGAGCGGGCGAACCTTCTGTCCGGTTGTACTCCGTTCGTTTCCCATTGCTAAAAATGTAGACTCGCCCTATGCAATAATTAATCGGAACCTCCCATCGGCAGAATGGATTTTTGGTTGCAGGGATGCAGGCAGTTTGGAATCTGATTCGTCCTATGAATTTTAACAGAAAATATGCGTATACCGCAATTATCCTTCTGGCAATATCCGCTATTGCCGTTTTGTCACCCGTGAATATTTTCCCGGAGGAAGCCCAGAAAACATTCCGGGCGGATTTCCGGGATAAAGATGTGGGGGACTTTCTCAAGGCAATGAGTGCCATCATCGGAAAGAACATTGTCGCCGATGACAAGATTAAAGGGAATATTACTGTTATCTCCCCCAAAAAGATCAATGTGAGCCAGGCAGAAGCGTATCTGAAAAGCGTCCTGGCGGTGAAAGGCTTTGGTGTGATTGAGGAAAAAGGGAATGTATTGCGGATTGTTCCTCTCAAGGACGCGGTGGCCATGGGGCAGATCATTTTTTACGGCAGGGAAGAAATTGACCAGCAGGTGGACAAGAAAGAACCGGTCACGGTGATCATCCCGCTACACAGCCTGAATGCCACCTCCATATCCAATGTATTAAGGAAACTGACCACTCCGGATACCATTATTGTAAACTACGATGAAATCGACGCCTTGGTGCTGGCCGGTGGTTCCTATGAAATCAACCACCTCATAAAAATAGTGAACGCCATTGATCTTCCGGGAGAAAAAGACCCCAAAAAAAGAAAAAACCAGAATGTGCATTTTATCCGTCTCAAAAATCTGGATGCGTTGGAAGTGGAAAAAACCCTGAACAAACTTACCATGCCTGCTCTGGCCGATGAGGGAGGGGACAATAAAGAAGGTGGGAATGCGACACCCCCGGCGAATAAAAATGATAAGATAATGGTGGTGGCCCATAAAGAATCCAATTCCATCATTTTTGTGGGCAGTTACGCGGAATTCTCTGTGGTCCAGAATATTGTGGAGCTTCTGGATACGGAAAGAGACCAGGTGCTTCTGGAAGTGCTGATTGTGGAAGTGGAGGCGGATGATAATAATTCTTTTGGAATTGACTGGAGAATCCGCAAAGACGGGGAAGCCCAGTTCAACAGTGGTCTGGCCGCAGAAGGCGGGGTCTATGACACTAAGGGGGATTTGACCGGGATCAACACGCTTCTGGGATTCTCTTTGGGAGTGTTAAAAGGAGGCTCCAATTCCGTAATGGGTATTTTAAATGCAAATATGCAGAAGGAAAATTTTGCCATAATCTCCGCACCCCAGATATTAACCCTGGATAACCAGGAAGCGGAAATCAATGTGGGGCAGGATATTCCTGTCCGCACCGCACAGAGGACATCCGGGGCAGGGGATCAAACCGTTTCTGTGGACCAGTATGAGTATCGTCCAGTGGGGATCAAGCTGGTTTTTACACCCTCCATCAGTAAGAATAGAGAAGGGGAAAAATTAATTACCCTGAAGCTGTACCAGGAAGTGAAAGCCATTGCCGGATCCACTTCGGATACCACTGCCAATCCCCGGTTTACCAAAAAAGATATCAAAACAGTAATAAAAACCCGCAACCGGCAGACCATCGTCATTGGCGGGCTGGTCTCCACTGATAAGACAAATTCTGTCCGGAAAATTCCTCTTTTGGGGGACATTCCGGTGCTGGGTTATCTGTTCAAACGAAATTCCACTGTGCTCAAGAAAACAAATCTTCTGGTTTTTATCACACCGCATATTTTAACCAATAAGGAAATAGCGGACAGGGTGACCCAGGATTCCATTGAAAGACAGGGTGAAGAAATCCGGGCAAGGGAAAGACGGTTACAGTAAATGCATCGGTCTCTGGGTGAAATCCTCAAAGAATACGGTATCATAGATGAAACCGATCTCAAAAAGGCTCTTCAGCTCCAGAAAAAATCCAATGTAAAACTGGGACAGATTCTGATCAAAAAAGGTCTGGTTTCAGAGGAAGACCTGCTCCTCACATTAAGCCGGCAGTACAAAATTGAGTACGTGGAAAAACTGGAATTATCCAATATGGAAATCCTGACATCCCGGGTGCCGGCCAAAGTTGTTCAGAAGTATAGAATTGTCCCTTTTTCTCTGAACGGTAATGAAATCCGGGTGGCCCTGACCGATCCTCTGGATCTGCATCCGCTGGATGAAATCCGGCTTCTGTGGATTGGTTTTGATGTGATACCTGTCCTCGCTCCGGAATCGGAAATTATCAAGGTGATCCATAAATTCTATGATCCCGCGGCAGAAACCACGGACAGGGAAGGCCAGATGGAGCTGGAAGAGGGTCTGGAGTTTCTGGAAGACATAGAGAATCTGGATGATTCCATGGATATTGCCAATGAAGCTCCCATCATCAAAATGGTGAATGTGATTCTTTCCAACGCCGTCAGTGAAAGAGCTTCTGACATCCACATTGAGCCCATGGAAAAAGAGATGATTGTCCGCTACCGGGTGGATGGAATTCTGCATAAGGTTTTGGCTCCCCCCAAGACAATCCAGAATGGAATTATTTCCCGGATAAAAATTATGGCAAATCTGAACATAGCGGAAAACCGGCTTCCTCAGGACGGGCGGTTTAAAATCCGCTTTGGCGGGAAGGACATAGATATCCGGGTATCTTCTCTCCCCGCCCAGTTTGGGGAAAGAATTGTAATGCGGCTTTTAAACAAAAGCGAGATGAATTTCTCTCTGTCCGGGATTGGGTTTACAGAGACTATTCTGGAATCTTTCCGGAAAATCCTCCGGAATACAAGCGGGATTATGCTCATTACCGGTCCCACCGGATCCGGAAAGACAACAACTCTGTATGCCGCCCTCACGGAGTTAAATGATGAGTCGAAAAATATCATCACTGTGGAGGATCCCGTGGAATACCAGATTCCTGGAATCAGCCAGGTGGCCGTCCGCTCCAAGGTGGGTCTGACTTTTGCGGAAGGTCTGCGTTCCATCCTGCGTCAGGATCCGGATATCATCATGGTGGGGGAAATCCGGGATGAAGAAACCGCCCGCATTGCCATCCAATCCTCCCTCACCGGGCATCTGGTTTTTTCCACTCTGCACACCAATGATTCCGTGTCTGCCGTTACCCGGCTTATGGATATGGCCATTGAGCCATATCTGATCACGGGCACCGTGCGCGGGGTTATGGCCCAGAGACTCCTACGGGTGCTCTGTCCCCAATGCAAAAAGGAGACAACCATTCCAGCCAGTGAGCTGAAAAATCTGGGTTATCTGGGACCCCTGCCCAAGGGGAAAGTGAAAATATACGAGCCGGTGGGCTGTAAAGCCTGCATGAATACGGGATATAAGGGAAGAACCGGGGTTTATGAGCTGCTGGTCATGAACTATGATATCAATACCATGATCCTCAATCATGAAAATTCCCCCCATATTGCCCGCAAAGCCATTGAGAACGGGATGACTCCTCTGCGGATGTCCGCTCTGGAGAAGGTCATAGAAGGGGTAACTTCTCTGGATGAAGCCCTCCGGGTGACGGATGCCAATTTTTAAATACAAAGGCTTTAGTGAAACCGGTAAACCGGTGGAGGGGGAAATAGAAGCTGTCTCCGCTTCTGTTGCCCAAAAAAAGCTGAAAGCCCAGAATTATTACATAAAAGAAATAGAGGAAGATTCTGCCAACCGGGACCGGGATCTCTTTCCTTTTTTATCCCGCCTTTTTTACCGGATTCCCCGGAAGGATATCGGGGTTTTTATCCGCAGTCTGGGAACCCTGCTGGGGGCGGGGATTTCCCTGGATGCGGCCATCCATGACGTATGGGAAACGGTATCCAACCGTAATTTGAAAAATATCATCGCCCAGATGAAATCCGGAATCGTGGAAGGAAAAACCCTTTCCGATGTTTTTACAGATCACTCCGATATATTTCCCAAGGTATATGAAAGCATGGTAAAAGTGGGAGAAGCCACCGGCTCCTATGAAAAAATCCTGAACCAATTGGCCGATATGGAAGAAAAAAATGCGGATTTGAAAAACAAGAGCTTTAACGCCCTCTTTTATCCCATCATCATGGTGGTTATTTCCATTGGCGTGGTCATTTTTCTGCTCACGTTTGTAGTTCCCATGATTGAGGAAATTTTCATCAATATGAATGCGGAACTTCCCCTCATCACCAGAGTTATCCTCTGGATTTCCAATTTTCTGCAGAACTTTCTGCCGGTTATTATTCTGGTTATTATGGGAGGGCTTTTCTTTCTAATGAAATACATAGCCACTCCGGAAGGAAGATTAAAAAAAGATACAATTCTTCTGCGGATTCCGTATCTGGGGGATTTATTCCGGAAAATTGTGGTGAACCGTTTTGCCCAGAATCTGGGTGCCCTCCTGGCTGCCAATGTTCCTCTCCTGACCTCGCTGGAAATTGTCTCCGGGGTTGTGGGCAATGAAGTTTTCCGGAATGAGCTGATGGCTGCCCGGGAGGAAATCAAGGAAGGATCATCCTTCCGGGATTCCATAAAAAACTCTGTGGTATTGCCCCACTTGGTGCGGGGTATGATTGCCGCCGGGGAATCGACGGACCGGATTGCGGATCTGCTGCTGAAGGTGGCCACCATGATGGAAAACGAAGTGGATATTTCTGTTAAGCGGTTGACCACTCTGCTGGAGCCGGTCATGATTTTATTGCTGGGAGGGATGGTTTTTGTAATATTGCTTGCCATAATGCTTCCCATATACCAGCTTACCCAGCATATAAAATGATCCGGAGAAAAAAAAAAGCGATATCCCGTGTATTGATCATTCCGGAAGAAAAATTCCTGATTGCTTCACTGCCCATGGCGTTTTCTCTCCATCAGCAAAGAGAAGACCTGTCCATCTATTATTTAACCACGTCGGCCAATGACCACCTGTTCAGGAAATTATCCTGGGTGGAAAAAGCCGTCCTTTACACAATGGATAAATCCGGAATTTTAATCAATGAGACAGATTCCCTGGTTCGTTTCCTCCGGTTTGATCTGGTCATAGTCCTGGATCCTTCCCTGCGTTCCTTTGCCCGGAGTCTGGCACCGGGTAAGATAATGGTTTTTTCTCCGAAAAGGAAAAATATCTTTCCCTCCCTGAAATCCCATGTCCATTCCGCTTTATATTACCGCTATCTGGACATCATAAAAAAAGCCGGATTCCGGAAGAAATACCATCTGCCGGCAGTGATGGGGCTGGAATATCCCCGGAAACCGGACTCCCTGGAACGCGGGTTTTCTGCAGTAGAGAAGAGAGAACCGGAGAAAAAAAAACCGGAAATCAGAAAAATTCTCTGGATTCTGGACTGCTCCTTTCCGGAAGAGTTATTCTTTTCCCTGATGAACCTGGCAAGGAACCATACCCATTTTCTGGGATTTTACGGCTCCCCGGAATGTGCCGCTCCGCTATTTCTGCGGCTTGCCCGTCAGAAAATAAAATTCCGGTCTTTGGGTGCTCTGCATTCCCGGGATGACCAATTGGCCATGGAACATATGATGGACAAGGACATGGTGGTTTCCACAGAAAATGGTATTCTCCATCTGGCCGGACTAGTGCAAAAAGTACACTTTGGTTTTTTGGCCGATGCCGGGAAACTGCATGTGGAAAGAACCCTGCCTCTGGAATCCCATTCCCTCTATTACGGGGATTATCTGGTTCCGTTTCCCCAGGTAGAGCAGTACGACGCTGTTTTAAAAAAATTCAGCGTCGTGATCCGTTATCTTAATGGGATTCCTTAGTGCCTTTTTCCATCCTGGTCAGGCTGTTTTCCCGGAAAGCATCCAGATTCTCCTGAATGCCGTTTCCCTTTGGAAAATAGACTGTAATGCCGGCAGCCGTGGTGGCCTCAAAGGCATTGCTACCCAGATTCTGTGTGATGATACACTCCACCGAATTGGATGCCAGAAGCTGGATCACTTTGGGACCCTGTCCATGGGCATCGGTGGCGGAATTTTCCACAAATTTTCCTTCGTTTGTGTCCATATTATGGATATAGACATATTTGGCCCGCCCAAAACGTTCATCCAGTTGGGCGGATGGCTGGTTATCGGATACGGGAATGCCAATTATCTTCATTTGTATTCTCCTTTATTGTTAGTTTAATGTTCGTGCAGTTTGTTCTGGACTTCGTAAGGAAGATCCGTTATGGAATTCTGGCGGAGGGCCTCAAAGATTTCCCGGACATTGCCGCTGGCTCCCCGGAATACCTGTATACCCATCTGAGAAAAGAATTGGATAGCTTTACCTCCAATCCCCCGGGCAATCAAAACAGAGATTCCCTCATTTTTCATATACTGGGGAATTTCTCCCGGTCCGTGTTCCAGCATGGGGTTTGCCACAATTTCCAGATGCAGGATCTCATCTTTGGGGTTCTGAAATTCAATAAAGGCAAAATAGGGAGCATGTCCAAAATGCTCACTGATGCTGGAATTTTCTCCATTATTGGTCAAAATGGGTATGGCTACTTTCATATTTTCAGCTCCTTTTGTATTTTCATAAATATTTCCCGAATAGATTTCGCAGCAGGAGAATCTTCTTCCTCCATGATACTTTTCCCTTTTGCGGTGGATTGCACCACCTTTGAGTCCATTGGTATATTCCCCATGAGGGTGTAATTATTTTTTTTCGCGAAATCCATTATCTCCCGGGTTTTATCCGGATTGATATCCCATTTGTTGATGACAATTCCAAAAGGGGAATGAAAATTATGGATTGTTTCAATGAGCCGTTTCATATCATGAAAGCCGGATTCCGTGGGCTCCGTGACAATCAGGATATAATAGGCTCCCACAATGGAACTGGTGGCGGCACAGCCAATGCCGGGAGCCCCGTCCACAAGAAGGTATGGAACGGATTTTTCTTCCCCGTATTTCATGGAAAGATTGACCACTTCTGCAACCAGACCACCGGAGGTTTCCTCTCCGGGATATAAATGGGCATGAAAAAAATCCAGGGATTCGGCATTTTCTTCCATTGTTTGGGAATGGTAATATTCTCCGGAGTAATTTTTTTCAATGGCAATGCAATTCTGGGGGCAAACATAAGTACAGGCTTTGCATCCCTCACAGGCATAAGGATCAATGAAATACCCTTTCTCCGTGTCAAATTTTACTGCGTCAAACCGGCAGATATTCTCACAGCTTCCGCACCAGATGCAGAATTCTGATAAAATCTTTGCTTTATTTCCCCCCACATAATGTACCGTTTCCAGAACTTTATGGGGGATCAGAAGATGTAGGTTGGATGCATCCACATCACAATCGGCCAGAACATGGGTTCCCAGGAGGTGGTGCAGGGCTCCGGTAATCGTTGTTTTTCCTGTGCCTCCTTTTCCGCTTAACACAACTATTTTTTTTATCATAGCATACCTTCTATTTTTTCCAACAGGCTGGAAAACTCACTCCGGTAATGGTCAGAGATATCCACCAGAAGTTTCTGGGAGGAATAATGCCGGGCAATTTCCATATCGAATGGAATTGTCATTAAAACCGGGATATTCTTTCCGGATAGAAATTCCCTGGTTTTATCATTTTTTTCATCATAGCGGTTGATCACCACCCCAATGGGAATTTTCATCTCCTCTGCGATCTGCATCGCAATCTGCAGATCATGCAGACCAAACGGAGAGGATTCCGTGACCATCAGGGCAAAATCCACCCCCCGCAGGGTTTCCACTACCGGGCAGGACGCACCGGGCGGAGAATCCAGAATCACCAGATCAGATTCCGCGGGAATGTGCTTTTTTAACGCCCGGATCACTTTCACTCCGGACGGCTCCCCAACATTCAGCCTGCCCGTTACTATCGATAAGGATTCTCCCAATTCCGTGGTTTCCAATTGGCCAATGTTTTTCTGTGTCT
The DNA here is from genome assembly GCA_020720785.1 of Leptospira biflexa. GTDB lineage: Bacteria > Spirochaetota > Leptospiria > Turneriellales > DYLW01 > DYLW01. The sequence goes on along the minus strand of DYOA01000002.1, from coordinate 18,714 downwards.
CTGAAATAGCATGCTCCGGGCAGACCATGGAGCATACCCCACAGCCATGGCATAAATTTTTATACACGATGGTTGTTTTGGGGAAAGAGGCAATGGCATTAAACTGGCATTTTTTAGCACAGATGCCGCAGTGAGTGCAACGGTTTTGGTCCACCACCGGTAACGGGGTGGAAACCAGATCAATGACCGGATTACTGGTCATAAAAAACAATCCGGAATTGGGTTCTTCCACATCACAGTCCAAGAGCAGGGTTTTCCTCTTCTGGCTGGCCACCCGGGTCAAATTAGTGGATACAAAGGTTTTCCCGGTTCCACCTTTTCCACTGAGTACACTGATTTTCATCGTTTCACTTCTTCAAATTCACCAAGTTTAAAGTACTCACAATTTTCCCCATAGACCATTTTTCTTTTGACGTACCGGATTGGTTTCCATTATAGACCCCGGAGCGGCCAATGGAAGATTTAAAAACGTATAAAATGATCAATATCCGGGAGATTATCCGGGAGAAATATCCCCATTATCTGAAGAAAGCACCCGCTTTCTGGCGTAACTTCATTTTTAATATCATTCGCGGTATTGTAAAAGAAAAAAAGATCAACCTTCTCCTGAGTAGCCAGTTGGAAAAGAAAGGCATTGCCTTTGTGGAAGATATTTTTGAAAAGCTGAATTTTACGTATTCCATTTCCGCCAAAGATATGGATAGAATACCATCGGAAGGGAAAATTCTGATTCTCCCCAACCACCCCCTGGGGGCACTGGATGGGCTGGCTCTGCTTCATATCATTCATAAAATACGCAGGGATGTAAAAATCGTGGCCAATGATATCACATACCGGATTGAACCTCTCAAGGATTTTATTCTGCCATACGATGATTCCTTTTCTGCGGAGATGGATATGGATAATCTCAAGGGAATTCACCTGGCGTTGAAAAATGAAAACGCGGTGATTTTATTCCCGTCTCCGGAAGTATCCCGGCTGAGTTTATCCCGGATAAAAGAAACAAAATGGCGGAAGGAAGTGATCACTCTCATCCAGAAAGCCAATGTGCATGTTCTACCTGTTTATATCACGGGAAAAAATTCCTTCTTCTTTTATCTGGTGTCTTTTTTCAGCAAAAGGCTCTCCATGCTGATGCTTCCCAGAGAAACCCTGAAAAAGAAAAATAAAACTATCAAAATTAAAGTGGGGAATCCCATCATTCCTTCCGCCTTTTCTGAATTAAAACCCAAAACAGGAATCATGCTGTTACGCAAACACACATACGGCTTGGCACGGGGAAAAAAAAGCTATTTCCGCACGGAAAGAACCATCATCCATCCCGTGGATCGCAAGGACTTAAAAGAAGAAATTATGAAAGGTCCTCTGCTGGGCACCACAGAGGATGAGAAAATGATTTTTTTCCTGGAGTATGAGAACTATCCTGTGACCATGCGGGAAATCGGGCGGCTGCGGGAGCAGACTTTCCGGAAAATGGGAGAAGGAACCGGGGAGAAAATGGACCAGGACGAATACGATAAATACTACCGCCATCTGGTGCTCTGGGATGATAAAAAGCTGGAGGTTGTGGGGGCGTACCGTTTTGGAATTGCAAAAGAAATTGTCCAGAACCGGGGTATTTCTGCTCTCTATACCTCCACTCTCTTTGACTATACAGAAAAGTTTGATTCTTATATTCCCAAATCCGTGGAGCTGGGGCGGTCTTTTGTGCAGCAGAAATACTGGAACAGCTACGCCCTGGATTATCTCTGGCATGGAATTGGGGCGTTTCTGGTTCACAACCCGGATACGGATTATCTCATCGGACCGGTAACCATCAGCCCCACGTACACCAAGGATGCCAAGGAAATGCTGGTTTATTTTTACCGCAAGTGGTTCCCGGATAATGAAGGCCTGGCCGCATCCAAAAATCCGTTCATCATTCCGGAAAAGAAAAAAGCCGAACTGGGAACCCTGTTCACGGCGGCTGATTACAAAGAGGATTTTAAAACCTTGAAATCCTCCTTAAAATATTATGATGCATCTGTTCCCACCCTGTACAAACAATACACAGAATTATGTGAAGTGGGGGAAGTGGTATTTCCGGATTTTGGCATTGATGAATCCTTTGGGAACTGTGTAGATGGGTTGATTATTGTTCCGGTCAAGAGGCTCAAGGATAAAAAAAGAGAACGGTATATTGACTCCAAAAAAGAGCAGATTGAACAGAAGAAATAACCTATATTTATATGATTCCCATCGTTCAAAATTATTCCTCATCGCTTAAGGTGTTGCTGTCCCTCCAGTCTTCCCGTTTTCCGGAATGTGATTTCCGGGAAAACAAATGGCAGATATCCGGGCGGGAGTATATTGTGGATTCGTATTTTCCATTAAATGGGAAACCTCGTGGGGTGATACTGGGTGTCCATGGAATGACTCCCTATGCCCAAAGGGATGAGCGGCTGGTTTCCATTGCCAAAGCGTTTGCAGGGGTTGGCTTTGGGTTTTTGATGCCGGAGATTCCGGATATAAAAAATGCGTTTTTCAATCCGGAGAATATCAAAGACATCCATGACATTCTGGCCCATTCCATCTCTCTCTATGGGAAAACGGCTCTCTTTGGCCCTTCCTTTTCCGGGGGGATGGCCCTGGCCGTCGCTTCCTTTGCGGACGTCCGGGACTCGGTTTCTGCGGTGATGACCATTGGCACGTATTCCGACGGACAGAAAGTGTTAAACAACCTGATTGAAAATCCGGATGCGGATCCTTATGCTATGCTCATCATCATAAAAAATGTGGGGCAGGATTTTTTTGGGAATAATCCCCGGGTCTGGAAAGCGGTGGATTTGGCTGTGAAAACGGACACAGGAAAAAGGGATCCCATCGCACTGAAAGAATATATGGATACGCTTTCCCCGGAGGAAAGGCAAATATCAGAGAAAATCATCTATGATCCTCTTTACCGAATCCGGATTCTGAGACAGGTTAAGGGAACCACCGATGAATTAGGAAAAAAACTGGATATCCACCAGTATCTGGAAGGAATTGTTGCCCCCACTCTGTTGCTACATGGCTCCCATGATCGCGTCATCGAGCCCTCCCAGTCCGTGGAAGTATTTCACAAAATGAAGCAACGGAAAAAAAATGTGAGACTTCTCCTGACTCCTTTTGTCTCTCACGGAGATTCCGGAATTAATTTATCCAAGGTAAAAGAAATTCTGGACATGGTGGACGGATTCAAATTTTTCATACAGCATGCTTCCCTATAAAAATTCGGTTCATTTAACGACGAAAGGAAATCCTGTCCCGCGAATCCGGAAAACCATCCGGGCCATCTGGACGGGAACGGCCGGCCTTTTTCTGACCGATGCGAAGACATCTCTGTATGTGGATCCATTTGTATCGTACCAGTCCATGTTTGGGATAATAACAGGAAAATTACGGATCCATAATACAGCCATAGAAAATACCATAGCTCAATTGATCCACCATAGCGGGAATCCGGATGGAATCTTTATCAGTCATTCCCATTATGATCATATTCTGGATGTTCCCGTTTTTGCTGACGATTGGGAAAAAGATGAACGCAAAAAGGGAAGAAAAAAGGATATCATTCCCGTGTATGGGAGTGACAGTGCCGGCAATTATCTGTGGCATTTTCCTGAAATATCCAAAAAATTTCAACTCCTTCAATCAGAGAAAGAAATTTCCCTGGGAAACTGGAAAATAACGGGTCTGGAATCTGAGCATGGAAAGGCCGTTCTGGGAAGAATTGCCTATGCCGGGGAAATAACAAAAAAATCCCCCCGTCCGGTGAGGGCACGGGATTTCCGGATGGGAAAAATCTATTCTTTTATGATGCAGATTTCTGGGGTGACCATTGTACACCATGGGAGTGCCGGATTCCGGAAAGGGATGTATGATGGTAAGCGGGCGGATATCCTGTTTCTGGGAGTGGCTGGCTGGAAGTACAGCCGGGAATACCTTGCGGAAACAATCGGGATGCTCCAACCAAAAGTGGTGGTCCCCATTCATTTTGATAATTTTTTCCACAAACGATTCCAACCAGAAACCGATAAAAAACCGCAAATTTTATGGGATGTGTCCTTGGAAAAATTCATGCGGAAAGTGGAACGGGAATATCCCCAAACCCGATTGATCCTGCTGGAGCCGGGTGGCAGTATTATCTGGAATCATACCGCCGGGAAAACAGGTAAAAAGAAGTCTCCGGCGGATTAAGCATGTCCTCTTTATAATAAAACCGCCGGTGGTATGCGGAGCCGCGCAGATGGGTGACCTTACGGACGGATCCTCCGTCTCTGCCTGCAATGGTGGGCAGGGGTGTTTTCGGAAAAAGAAATTCATGGTACGCCTTCATGATGCCAAACACATCCCCGGTTTGGTTATATAGGGAAACCGCACCGGGAAACTGGCCTTGTACAAGCGGATTGTTCTCGGAATACACATATATTTTCCGGAAGGGCAGAGCGGATATTCCCGGGAAAGAAAGGGGATCCAGAATAATGCTGGTTTTGGATAGATCGTTGCCGGAAATGTGGCAGAAATGTTCCCGGCTCCCGTATCCGGCGTCGATGGAAAAAACCAGTTCTGGAACAATTTTATGGTATAAAAGAGATGCCAGAGCAGTATCCGTCGCCCAGACGGAGTCAGGTTTTTCCGCTTTCCGGATCCACCCATCGGCTCCCGGCCCGCCCAACACAAATACGGCAGGGGGAGTCCATTTCAAATCCGGAGTGAGGGGAACTGCCCTTGCCCGGAGCGGAGCATTCCGGCGGGCATTGTATGTCCATATTTTCCGGAAATGACCGATGGTTTTGAGCCGCCGGGCAGCCCGGTAGAGTTCCTCCCGCACAATGGAGGTAGCTTCTGGGATCAGAGCACGCAGGGAAGGATGGATCACAACCTGGAATCTGTCTCCTGGTTTGATTTCATTGATAAAAAATTCCCATTCCTGCGGATTTTGGATGATACCGGGACGGGAGGGCACGGGTTGGAAAAATCCGGTGGTGATCCAGTATATGTCAGTGGAGAACGGGATTTGGCTGGCTATATTCACCAGGTAGGGGGCAAAAAAAAGCAGGATTTCCCCTTCTTTTTTCTGGCTTTGCAGACTCCGGATTTCCCTCTGGATGGATTTTTCCGAATATGCCTTGGTAGCATTTCCTTCTCCGGATATCAGGAAATAATTTTCTCCTTCCTGCCGGGATGGGAGATTGAACCAGAGATTAATTGCGGAGGTCATTCAGGTATACCGTGAGGCTTCGTTCTCCCAGTTTCTTTTCATGCAGATAGAAGTGTATGGTAATATTAACAACAGAAATATTGCGGTATGGCTGGGACAAATGATCCGAATACCGGTTTTCCAGAATGGTGCCCAGAAGAGAGAAACCGGTGATGCTCTGGCGGGAAAAATCCACCCTCTCCATGGGGTACTCTTTCCGGATATCCGGGAAGGAGTATGTAACCATAAACTGATTTTTCCACTTGGCCAGCAGGGTTTCCGAAAAGGCAGAATGAAACCGCATCTCAAAACTCAGGGTATCTCCGGAAAAGTAGATGGAATTGAAATAATCACGCAGACTGCCCTTATGGTTTAACCCTGACAGCGGATAATACACCTTTTTTTCAATTACCGGAGGTTCACAGGAGTTTCCGGTAATATTTTTACAGAAAAGGATTTCTCTGTTTTCTCTTGCCTCTTTCTCTGTGTCCGATTTCTCACAGTGGGAAAGAAAAAGAACGGAAATCAGGATAATCCGGGTAAGGTTGTTTCTATACGGAACCGCCCGTCTCATTCCTCGTAATATAATTCAATGAGATTGCCGGCGGGGTCAGCAACAGCGATGGCTTCCCCGGTTTTTGTTGCGGTTGGTCCCTGTATTTTCACTTCATTGGATTCCAGCTCCTGCAGTGCGTCTGTGAAGTCATCCACATCCATCAGGAAGGAGACAACAGGAAGAGGGCAGGATTCTTTAATATCATTGTTTAATACAAGACGGATGGCAATGTTATCAAAAACTACAATTGCATTTTTTTCATTTTTTTCCTGCAATTCAAAATCAAACAGCATGGTATAAAAATCGATGGACTTATCCAGATCATGGGCAACAATATTGAAATAACTGAAAGATTCAACAACAATCATAGTATATCCTTTTTTTTGTCAGTATATCAGTTAAAAATAGGGCTTCAAGTTTTTTTTTGTTATTCAATCCCCATTCGGAAATTTTTTTTGTGGATAGGGTATGAATTTTATTGTGAACTGGTAAGGCGGGGTGAGCGGACTTCCGGGGGCCGGAACCATTTGTACGGCATAGCCATAGCCCTCCAAACGGTGATTGCCGGGATAATACTGGTTCAGAATAGCTAAAACCTCTTTTTTGGATAATCCAGTGAAATCCGGCATAACAGCGGTTTTGGTAAATGCCGGGGTTGTCTTCCTGGTATTTAATGGATTTTCAGAAATTTCCAGAATTTTACCTTTATAAATAAGGGGAATTGTGTCCAGAAGAACCTGCCGGAATACCGGTGCGGCCACAGTGGAGCCGTAATAATTACCGCTGGCCGGTTGTTCAATCATGATAAAAATGGTAACTTCCGGTTTTTCACAGGGAAAAAACCCCAGGAAAGATGCGTTGTATTTACCTTCCAGATACTTACTTTTATCTGCCACCATGGCCGTTCCCGTTTTTCCGCAGACGGTTATTCCCGGTAAATTCAGATTGGCAAGCTGGCCGGTTCCTTCCGTAACCACATAGTTCAGATAACCCAAAACTTTACGTGTTTTCTGCGGGTCTGTCACATTTAAACGGATATGGGTTTTTTTCTCTGAAATCAGAATTCCATCGGAAGTTTCCATTTTTTCCAGGATATTGGGCTTCAGCAGGTGTCCTCCATTGGCTATGGCAGAGGCGGCAGTGACCAGTTGTATGCCCGTTACCCCAATCCCTTGGCCGATTGGTATTGTCATCTTTAAATACATGTCCCATTTTTTGGGATGTGGAATATAGCCTCTGGCTTCCCCGGGGAGATCAATATCCGTCCCGGAACCAAATCCAAAGTATCTTATGTTTTCATAAAATCTACCAATCGGCATTTGCCAGGTTGCCTGGATCATTCCGGAGTTGCAGGAATTTTTGATGATATCTTTCATACTTTGCTCACCATGGACCCCGGTGCACCGGACTTTCTGGTTTCTGTACTCAAAATAACCTTTGCAGTAGTATTTCTTGTTTTCCCGGAATAAATTCTCATTCATCAGTGATGCCAGAGAAAACATTTTGAAAGTGGACCCCGGTTCAAAAATATCAGAGACTGTCCGGTTGTTGGTGGATGCATTTTCTGGATTATTGGGATCAAAGGCGGGCAGGGAAGCCATTCCCAGAATATCCCCGTTATGGATGTCCATGATGATGCCCATGGCCCCCTTTGCTTCTGTTCTCTCCATCATTTCCTGCAGATTTGTCTCCAGTTTGTGCTGGATGAATGAATTGATGGTCAGATACACATTGTTTCCGGTGAGGGAATGCTGGCTGTCTTTCGTCAAGGTGTCGTTAAACTGGTATTCCACCCCGGCCAGCCCGGAATTATCCATGCCGGTAAATCCAATCAGGGAGGAAGCCAGCTTTCCATTTGGGTAATACCGGTGGGCTTCCTTTTCAAAAATAACTCCGGATAATTTCAGTGCCGCTAGTCTGGAAATATCTTCATAATGCAGTTTTCTTTTCAGAAATATAAACTTCTTATCGGAATACAATGCCTCCAGGACGGTGTCTTCCGGAATATCCAGATGTTTGGCCAGGAGCCTGGCTGTGTTTCGCTTATTGGTGATTTCTGCCGGCCGTACAGCCACGGAAACCATATCCCTGGATACCGCCAGGACATGACCGGATCTGTCCAGAATCATTCCTCTGCGTATATTGTTTCTTTGCCCATAGGACAGGGCCAATGGATTCTGGAAAAAAAGCTCATAGGCCCGTATAAAAAAAATGATGAAAACAATAAAAAATAAAATAAACAGAGTTAGATAGCGGAATTTGTACTTTTTCATTTTATGGAGCCAGGACGGGAATATTTCCCCAGACAATTCCTTTTACAGCATCTTCTTTGATCCATCCAAAACATCGGGAATCAATGGATTTTTTTTTATTATCCCCGGCAAGAAAATAATGGATTTTTTTCTGATTGGGCAGGGAATATGGATAGCCTCCGGCGTGGGAACACAGATTATCTCTTTCCAGATTCTGTCCTTCAGCAGGAAATTTCTGAATTGGTGAATGCGGTAAGTGAATTTTTATAATCCGTTTCATGAGCAGAATCTCCGGCTTCATTGGATCAGGAAAGACCACCACATCCATTGGACGAACCGGGCGGAGGAAGCGGGATATAGCATGGAGAGGCAGCACTCCCACCAGAATCCCTTCCGGATAGGAGGGAAACATGGATTGGTCTGTAACGGTATAAATCCTGATCACAAATACATACAAATGCAGAACCAGAAAAATCCCCCAGAAGACCCCGGAGAGAACATAAAAGGATACCTTTTTTCTGGTGGAATATTTCAGGAGGAAAAGCAGGATAGTACCCGGAACCGCAAGGATGAAAACATGGAAGACATTGTCCAGAAGGAATAAAAACCCCGCACAGTATAAGGATATCATCGCCAACGGTATTTTTTTCCGCATAGGGAATCATGAAACCGGCATTGCGACGTAAATACAAAATCCGGATAAATTTGGGTTGTGGAAATGTTGGCGGATATTTTTCCGTAACATGCAGGAAATTATCCTTATCCAGGAAAAAATCTTTCTGGATGGTTTTCTTATCCACTCCGGGAAAAATGAAAAAATTATTTTTATGGATAAAAATGGAAAAATCTCTCCGGGGGAATCCTGCAATCCCGAAAGTGTGAGCGGAGCTGTCATTAAAGCGGACTTTAAACTGACCCTGGACTGGATGTCGCGTTTCCCGAATCTGGAAAAAATCGGCTTGGTATCCACGGGAAAGGACAATATTCCTTTTCCGCTTCCGGATTCCATCCGGTTTATCCATGGAGAGGGATTCAATGCCCGGAGCGTGGCCGAATACACATACGAGGCTCTTCTGGAATTATACCGGGCGGTTCCGGAAAAGATGGGAGAAAAAATAGGAATTATTGGCTATGGGCGGATTGGCAAAATTCTGGGTTCTTTGCTTGCCGGGGCGGGGGTGCCGTTTGATTTCTATGATCCTTTGACCCATCCCGAAAAAAATGAATTTTATGATGCCGGGATTGTATCCTTCCATGTCCCGCTGACCGTTAGCGGAAATTTTCCCACGATGGGAATGGTAAAAAAAGAATATTTTATTTTCCGGGATCAGAACCCGTATATCATCCAGACCTCCCGTGGGAAAATCTGGGATACGGATTTTTATCCATCGTATGCCCAAACCGGAAAAATCTGGTGCCAGGATGTGTATCCTGTGGAGCCTCCGGATTTATCCTGGATACCTTTTGCGGAAATTTCCACTCCCCATATTGCCGGATATTCCATGGCAGGAAAAACCGGAGGAACGGAGTATGTCCTGCGGCAGTTTTTTGGGGATGTGCAGCGTGACCAGGATTCCCGGGGAAGCTATAATCCCCTGCCGGAAATATCCACATCATACAGTAGGAAAAATAATTTCACGGAATTCAGGGATAATTTTCCTCCCCGCAAAGAATGGAAAGATTTCTCTCCGGCAGAAAAAGAAAGCTTTCTGTCCCGTTACCAAAAACTGCCGATACATCTGACATCGGTATTATGGGAAAACGAATCTTTGGTTTGACCGGAGTGATTGGTAGCGGGAAAAGCACCGTGGCGGCCATTTTCGCAGAAATGGGTGCGAAAATCGTGGATGCCGATGCGTTGTCCCGTTATGTAACGTCTCCGGATTATGAAAATTATCCGGCATTAGTGGACCGGCTGGAAACGGTTCTGGGGAAGAAAACCCTGGATGCTACGGGAAGGCCGCTCCGGACACCGGAAGGAATTGACAGAAAAGCCCTGGCCAATCTGGTTTTTAATGACAGTGAAAGTCTGAAGTTGTTGAATGAAATGATCCATCCGGAAATACACCGGCTTTTCCTGAGGGAAGTGGAGAATGCCCGGGGGATTGTGATCTATGACGTGCCTCTCCTTTTTGAGAATAATATGCACTCCATGTTTGAAGCGGTAATTGTGGTCTATGCTTATCCGGAAATCTGTGCCCAGCGGGCAGCTTTCCGTTCCCACCAATCGGTAAGCGAGATCAAAAAACGGATGGACAGACAAATTTCCATTGAAAAGAAAAAGGAAATGGCCGATTATTTAATTGAGAATAATTCAGATATATCCGTGCTGCGTTCCCAGGTGAGGGCAGTATGGGAAGAGATAAACAATGGAAATAAAAAAAATATACCAGATTAATTTAACCCCCAAAAGGATCACAATACTGTCCGGAGCATTTGCCATTCTTATTTCTATGTTCTTTTTGATTGGTTATACCATGGGACAGGGAAATGAGGAAGCCATCCCTCCTGAAAATCCCCGGCAGGCTATGGATATGAGCGAATTTGAGAAGGTACTCAAAAATGACCTTTCAGAAATCCAGATGGAAAACTCTGTGGATAATGCCCCCCAGCCGGATGAGGTTTACTCTCCGGACAGCATGAAAAACCGGGACACGTCCAAAAAAACCCAAAAAGAAATTCCAAGGGAAACCCTTCAAGCGAAAAAAACCATAGCACCACCGGACACGGCAATACAGGATACTGCACCGGAGGAAAAAAAGATTCTCTCTCCGGTAAAAAATAAAAAAAGGAATCCATCCGGACCGGCAGCAGCCAATAAGCAGTATTTTCTTCAGGTGGCTGCCTATGTCCATGAAAAAGATGCCCTCAAATTAAAAGATAAACTGAAAAAAAATGGCATAAAAACCATGGTGGTCAGGGGGAGCCGCTTCTGGTTTGTCCGCTCGGAAAAAGTGAATGAGAAAAACAGTCTGCTTTCCATGCAGAGTAAACTGGAAAAAATGAATTTTCAACCTGTTATCCTTTTTAATTAAGCACGATGGATTTTCTTAAAGTTACAGAATTGAACCTGGATAGTTTTTCCGCCATAGTCCGCAATGGAGTGAAAACAAAAAAGAATCCTGCTTATCTGGGCACTCCTTTGAAGGGAAAGCACATAGGCATATTTTTTGAAAAACCCAGCACCCGCACCCGTATATCTTTTGAAGTGGCCATTCATCATCTGGGAGGGGAGGTGATTCATTTGAACGCAAATGAACTCCAGATTTCCCGGGGGGAATCCATTGAAGATACTGCAAAAGTTTTGTCCCGCTATCTGGATGGATTGGTGATCCGTACCAATTCCCATAAATTTCTGGAGGACTTTGCCCGTTTTGCAGATGTTCCGGTCATCAATGCGTTATCGGATTTATACCATCCCTGCCAGTCGCTGGCGGATTTTATGACCATCTACGAAGCATCCGGCCGGCTGAATAACCTGAAGATTTGCTATTCCGGAGATGGGGACAACAATGTGGCTCATAGCCTGATTCTGGCTTCCGGTATTACAAAAAATGAAATAATTGTAGCCTCGCCATCCGGTTACGCACCATCGGAGGAAATAATCCGGGAAGCCAGAAATCTGGGAGGAAAAGTTACCTTGGAGAATAAACTGGATGGGTCATGCCTGGATGTGGATGCAACCTATACCGATGTGTGGATTTCCATGGGAAAAGAAAAGGAAAGCTCTATCCGGAAAAAAAAGCTGAAACCCTTCCAGTTGAATAGTGAGTATCTGGAAAAATGTGTGAAAAAACCCATCATAATGCACTGTCTTCCCGCTAACAAGGGACAGGAGATTACAGAAGATCTTTTCAACTCTCCGTATTCCCGGGTCATTGATCAGGCGGAAAACCGGCTCCATACCCAGAAAGCCCTTTTACATTATCTTTACAGCCAGTATAAAAGATAAATTATAGTGCATGTCCATTTTTGATGAATGCTATTCCACCCTCCCGGATCTATCCCGGAAGCCGGCCGATTTTAATGAATTCTGGGACTCCCAGATTGAATCCCTGAAGAAGGTACCCTTCAATGAATCTGTCAAGAAAAAAGTATCCACAAAATTTCTGAAAGAACACAACCTGGTTATTGATTTTCAGTCATCCGATAAATATGCTCTGGAGTCCCATCTGTTGGCACCCAAAAAACTGGGGAAAAAACCTCCGGTGGTTGTGATTTTTGGCAATTATCTGACCCCGCCCGCCTTGTTTAAAAGTCTTTTTTCCGCAGGAATTGCCCAGTATTTTGTCCGGCTGCGTGGCCATGAGATCCCGCTGGTGCAGACAGAATCAAATGATCCGGATGAGGAAAAAAAAGCGTCTTATGGTTATTTTGCAGAAAACCTCACGGAAAAAAATTCCTATTATCTCAAACATCTATTGCTGGATGCGTACCGTTCTGTGGAAATCCTGCGGTTGCGGGGGGAAATTGATTCATCCCGAATATCCTTTTTTGGTGAAGGTGTGGGGGCATTGATGGCGATTTTTGTGGCCACCCGCATGAAAAGGGGGAATTCCATAATTCTGCAATACCCGGATTTTTTCAAAGTGGATTCCGCCCTCACTGCCGTTAACCTGACCCAGAATGAAATCCGCTCTTATGTCCGTTCCCATAGAAATGCAAAAAATAAAATTATGGATACCCTCCAGTACTTTGATGGAACTTTTTTTGCCAGGGATGTAACCATACCCAGTAAAACCATCGTGAATATCCTCAGCCGGAATGTGTCTCCTCATGGAGCGTTTGCTATGTTCCATGAACTGAAGGGAGAAAAGGATATCCATATTTATACGGATGACTCCCCCAATATGCTCAAGAAAGAAAAGCTGGCCAATGTGAAAATTATGATAGATTTTTTTCAGGAAACCCTTCTGGGAGTTTAATGGATTTCAGATTCGCTGATTTCTTTTTCGGTTTTTTCCAGTAACTCCAGATTATGGGAGATGGCGGCTTCCAGACCGTCTTTTTCCTGCTGGAGGGAACGTATTTTTTCGGCGTCAAAATCTGCATATAATCCGGCATCGGCAAATGTGTTTTCCATAGCTTTTAATTTTTCCTCCTGGAGCTCCATTTCCCGGATCAGTTGATTCCGGAGGCTGTGCAGTTTCCGGATTTTTTTTTCTGCTTCCTTTTTTGCCTGGTATTGGTTTTTTCCGCCCCCGGTTTTGGCCATTGCGGCCTCCTCCTCCATGGTACCGATGTACTCTCCGTATTTTTCCTGGAATTCCCGGAAGGAACCCGGATGGGAGATCATTTCCATCCCTTTTCCCGGAAGAAAAACAATTCGGTTGGATGTTCTCTCAATGAAACGGGCATCATGGCTGACGATAATGGATGTTCCCTCATACTCCGCCATGGCGTTTTCCAAGGATATGGTGCTTTCCAAATCCAGGTGGTTGGTGGGCTCATCCATTATCAAAACGTTTCTTTTCTCATAGGCAATCTTTGCAAGAACCAGACGGGTCAGCTCTCCACCGCTCAGAAATTTTAATTTTTTCTGAACATCCTTTTCATAAAATAAAAATTGACTCAGATGTCCACGCAGTCTTTTCAGATCTTCCATCGGGAAAAGGGAGTGAAAATACGAAAATAATGCCAGCTCCAGATTCACTTGGGACAGAATATTCTGATCCAGATGGGAAAAGTCCGCGTTCTGGTTCCAGTGGACACTTCCGGAATCTTTGGGTTCCAGCCCCATGATGATTTTCAGCAAAGTGGATTTTCCGGAACCGTTTGGACCAATGACGGCAATTTTCTCTCCTCTTTGTACAGACAGGGTGATTCCGAAAAGGACTTTGTTCTTTCCGTAGGATTTTTCCAGATTCCGGATATTTAAAACATCCGACCCGGATTTTTTCCCAACGTGGAAATGGATTCCTGGAAACTTTCTGGATGACGGGATCACTTCCGGTATAACAATTTTATCAATCTGTTTAACCCGGGACTGGGCCTGGCGGGCCTTGGATGCCTTTGCCCGGAATCTTTCCACAAATTCATTCATCTTCTCAATTTTTTTAAGCTGGCTCTGGACTTCCTTTTCCTTCATCTCCATCTGGATGGTTTTTTCTTTTTCAAACTGATCATAATTTCCCTTGAATATGGTGATTGTTTTAAAATCAATATCCACAATATGGTTCACGGTTTTGTTCAGAAAATCCCGGTTGTGGGAAATAATAATGACCATGCCCCGGTAGGATTTTGCCAGATGGGAGATCAGCCAGTTGATGGATGTAATATCCAGATGGTTGGTGGGCTCATCCATGATCAGGATGTCCGGATTGGAGAATAACAACCGGGCAAGGTACACCCGGAAACGGTAACCCCCGGAAAGAATGGCAATGGCTTGGAAATGGGCATCACTTTTTATGCCCAGCCCCTCCAGTATCCGGGCGGCTTTTTTGGGAGCGGCATAACCGTCTTCCTTTTCAATGGTTTCTTCCAGATGGAGTAGTTCTCCGGAATTGTCATTGCGTTCAATTAACAGTTCCCTTTTTTTCAGTGCATTCCAGAGAGTTGGATTCCCCTGGAGGACAATGTCCAGGATTATCTCATGCTCTTCCGAATAATAATTCTGCTCCAGAAACCCGATATTGGGATTTCCGGGAATGGTTATGGATCCTTCGGAAAGGGTTTCCTTCTGTGCTATCACCCTCAGGAGGGTGGATTTTCCTGTCCCGTTGGCACCGGTGATTCCATATCGTCCACTATCATTGAATTGGATATTGACGCCATGGAAAAGGACCTGGCTGCCATACGCCATGCCTGCGTTATTAAATATTATTCCCATAAAATAACCGAAAAGATGTTGACATTCTTAATAATAATAGAACTTTGAAATTTATGGATTTAACCGAAAAAGAATTTACCCATGGAATAATATTAACCGTTAATGAAGTCCGGATAGATATGGCAATCTCCCGGATATTCAGAGAAAAGATATCCATGATCCTGGAAAAAAAACCCAAAGTTTTGATTATAAACCTCACCGGAGTAGACTACCTGGACTCATCAGCATTGGGAGCATTAGTGACCATCCTGAAAGAGGCAAAATCATACGGCGGATCTGTCCGCCTGACGGATCTGAACCAGACATTGAGAACATTGATAAAACTCTCCAAGCTGGAATCAATGTTCCCAATATATGAAAATATAGACGAAGCAATGCACTCTTAACGTTTGGAAAACTGGCTTGCTCTCCTTGCTTTGTGCAGACCAAATTTCTTCCTTTCCACCATCCTGGGATCTCTGGTCAGCAATCCTGCTTTGCGCAGTGGTACATGATAATTCTCCGCCACCACATCCAGACACCGTGAAAGCCCCAGCCGAACGGCTTCTGCCTGTCCGGTGATTCCTCCGCCACGAACACTGGCGATTACATCGTATTCATTTTCCCACTGGATACTCAGAATCCGGAAGGGTTCTGTGACTAAATCCTGATGATCTGACCTCCCAAAGTATTCGGAGACGGGTTTTTTATTCACAGTGATTTTTCCGCTTCCTTTGATCAGTTTCACTCTGGCCACGGAGGTTTTTCTTCTGCCGGTAAACAGATCGCCGGGCTTTCTTTCTCTTTTTTGCTGAATTATTGTTTCATCCATTTATCTATCCTGTTTATAGCTCTATTTTTTGCGGTTTCTGTGATTCCAGATTGTGTTTGTCATCCTGGAAAACCCGGATACGGGTCATTAATTTACGGGAAAGATTGTTTTTGGGGAGCATCCCTTTCACCGCGTGCAGAATAATTTTCCGTGAGTCCATCTCTATTTGCTTGGAAAAAAGTCTTTCCTTGAGCCCGCCCATATATCCGCTGTGCGTGCGATAGACTTTTTTATTGAATTTATCACCGCTCACCTTAACTTTGGAGGCGTTGATAACCACAATGGAATCTCCATGTGCGACGGAGGGGTGGTAGTCCGGTTTGTGTTTGCCCATCAGTCTCTTTGCCAGTTGTGAGGCCAGTCTTCCCAGAATCTGGTTTTCCGCGTCCACCAAAATCCATTCCGGGGAAGGAGTGCCTTTGGGGTGGGTTGTTCTTTGTCCGTACAGTGGATCCATAATAGTTAGAATTTAAAATTGACATCGGGTGTCAACTTTTTATCAACGGGTATGCCCAAAATAAATACGATGATTTCCGGATTATTACTGGTTGTATTTTTCCTGTCTTGTGGGGATGGGGGCGAAAAAGATGCCGCAGCGGAAACCGTACCGGAATATGTGACCGTGAAATCGGAAGAGCTGAAGGTCAGAAACGGACCCAACTCCATGACATCAGAAGTGGGTAATGTTTTTTACAACATGAAGCTGAAAGTTCTCAAAAGATCGCCGGAAAAGGTATCCATGGGGAATTTTTCTGCCCACTGGTACCAGATTCGCACTGAGGATGGACTCATTGGCTGGGTATACGGAGCCTATCTGGATGCGGAGCTCCAGGTGAAAAATTCCAAAGACGCAGTGGAAAAGAAAAATGCAAAAATCCGTGAAATGATGCATGGGGTCTGGTATATAGTGGATGACCAGAATAAGATCACCCACTGGTATCTGAAAATGGACACCACAAAAAAAATTGTCCAGACCGGCTTCCGGGAAAAGCTGTATTTCAAAGGCGAATATGAAGAGAGTATATCCGGTCATTATATACAGATACTTGTAAAAAACCCCAATAAGTTTGTTTACAAAAATATCATGGGAGAGCTTAGGGGGAACTCATTTATCGTGAAAGCGGAGCATGAAGAAACCCCCGTGAAGTTTACCCAGACATCCAGCAGTTTTTGATGGAAAATCCGGAGTATAGAATTGGCCGGGCGTTATCTTATCTGGGGATTTGCCCACGGAGGAATACGCCGGAGTTTCTGAAAGAAAATACCGTTCTTCACAAGGGCGTCCGGATTGTGGATCTCAATTATACCTTAAACATAAGGGAAAATTCTTTTCTGGAAATAAATGGCAGGCAGGTACATTTTAACAATAATCTGGAGTACTATCTTTTCCATAAACCGCCCGGCTATGTTGTGAGCCGCAAAGAGCAGAAAAACCAGAAATCTGTGTACCGGCTTCTTCCGGAGACTATGCAGACATTTTTTTATGCCGGCAGGCTGGATATTAAATCCCGTGGCTTGATGGTTTTTTCCAATGACGGGGATTTTATCTACCGTTTGACCCACCCTTCCGGAAAAACAGTCAAAAAATACAGAGTCCACACATCCCGTCCTCTCTCTGAAAGGGAAATTATGGTTACACAGAAAGGAGTCAATTTTAAGCATGTGGATTACCGGTTTCTGCTTTTGGAAAAACTGGAAAAAAATGCTCATTATGAAATCCATCTGGAAGAGGGGAAAAACCGTGAAATCCGCAAGGTCATGGAAAAATTCGGAGTGGATGTGCTGGACCTGTTCCGGTTTGCCTTGGGTAATTACCAGATTGGGGACATTCCGGAAGGGAAATGGATGAAGGTATCCATGGAATAAAGAACCACCGTACTGATTAAATTCTGACTGAAGTGTATGGCCACCGGAAGGAGGATGCTCTCCTGCCGGATCGTAAGAAACGACAGGTAAAGAGAAAGAAAAAAAATGGGGATCAGTATGACCGCATTTTCCAGGGATTCAAAGTGCATAGCCGTAAACGCCAGACTGGAGATGAAGACGGCAACCGATTTCAAAATTAAATTCCGGTTTTTTCCATGGTCATTCATTGGCCAGAGAATGCTTAAGAGAACTCCCCGGAAAATGACTTCCTCGTAGAGAGGTGCAATGACCGCAACCGAGAGGAAAAAATAAAATGGTTCGGAAAGCAGGTTCTTTTTATCCAACCCGGAAAACTGATCCGTAGCAAATCCCAGATATTCCATCATCCACTGGAATCCCCCCAAAGCCATGATCAGAAGGATCAGCCCTCCCAACGCTTTTCCGGCCACTTCCAGAGAGGGTACTTTCCATTGGAAAAAAATGTACTCCGGCAGAAAGCGGGATGCTCCCCCAAAGACCAGCAGGAACGCGGAGGCCTGCATCAGTACCATCAGGAAGATATGAAAACCGGTGAACTTTTCCGGATTGTCCGGGATGATCTGGAAAACAACGGCTACCACAGCCATGCCCTGTACCAGTAAAAGAGCCAGGATTAAAAAAAGCAGCCCGCCGATGTATCCCGCCCGGAGGCCTTTCTTATTTCCTGCGATACTCACGTTCCACCGTTGTCTGGATTCCGCCCCGGACATTGTATTCTCCCCGGACTTTCAGGAAGCGGGGATTACAGGAAGCGACCATATCTTCCAGGGATTTATTGACCACATTTTCATGAAAAATACCCACGTTCCGGAAAAAGAAAAAATATTCTTTCAGGGATTTTAGCTCCAAACACACTTTATCCGGTATGTAATCAATGCTTATGGTTCCAAAATCAGGGAGTCCGGTTTTGGGGCAGATGGCGGTGAATTCCGGAATGACAAAGGAAATGGTATACTCCGCATCCGAATAAATATTGGTGAAAACCTCAATGGGCGGGGTTTTCTGCTCCCGGATATGATCCTGTTTTCCTTCATAGCCCGATGGATTGATCTGCGACATAGGTCAGAAGAAAAAAAAAACATCCAGCGTCAATCGGGCTTTGGTTTGACATATTATAGTTGACTATTTGATAGAATTCAT
>DYOA01000045.1 GCA_020720785.1 Leptospira biflexa | reverse complement strand
CAAAGATAAAGAATCCTCTGCGGATGCACGCCAATGGATTAAACCATTTCCGTGCATCCCCCCCCAACGCCGAGGTAATCGAGTTGCATAATTTCTTGACATGGCCATCCCAATTCCCATAAAAGTGTATGCTGTACGAACAAATCCAAAAAGATTCTCTCACCGCCAGAAAAGAAAGGGATTCCGTGAAAGGAAATTTACTCTCCACCGTTCTGGCACAGGCAAAAACCGCCGCCATAGATAAAGGCCACCGGGACGCGGTGGAAGACGAGCTTGTCCTCAAAGTGATCCGCTCTTTCCTGAAGGGCGTCCATGAGAATATGGAATTTATTGCCCAGGGGAAAATACCGCCAGAAAAAAAGGAAAGCGTGGAAAGGGAAAAATCCATCCTGGAATCCTATCTCCCCCGCCAGATGACTGCGGATGAACTGTGGGAAGTCATTTCCAAATCCGGGGCTGCCAATATTGGTCTGGCCATGAAGTATCTCAAGGAAAATTTTGACGGTCTTTATGACGGGAAAATGGCTTCAGAATTGGCAAAAGAAATCATCCGCTGAAACCAGAAATTTTCCGGAAATTGCTTTACACTCTGAATACATGCTTATGAATAACCGGACGGCCAGATAGCTCAGTCGGTAGAGCAAGGGACTGAAAATCCCTGTGTCGGTGGTTCGATTCCACCTCTGGCCACCATCTTTACCCCTGCCTTTTATTCCAGAAAACAGCGTGCCGTGGAATCCTCAAAGGTGGAAATTTTACCAAAAAGATAAGTGGTATTGTACAGAGTCTCCGTGGCAGATAGATTGATAAAATTGGAACGCTCGGAAATCCTGTTACCATCGTTGCCCACCACCATAAAATAATAATTCCCCTTCTCCACAATGTAACCGGAAATATCCGCATAGGTACTGCCGTTCACCTGAAACGCCAGATAACGGGCATCATAAATATTTTCCGGAATATAATTAGCATAACAGAAGATAAAATATTCTTCCACCGGAGAACCTGTCTCCGTGTCCACAGACGGGCTCCACTGGAATTGCCTGGAGGATAAATTAAACGAATCCAAAACCACCGCGGATGGTTTGTCTCCCCCCTTGATTTTATCCGTTCCGGAGTAATAATCCGCTGGCACTTCTCCGTGCATACAGGACATCAGAAAGAAGAGAATAATAATCATAAAGAAATGCAATATAAATCTATTCATTCATCCCTGCTATTAAATCCATCATCCGGCGTTTATTGGAAAGGATGTCCGGATTTCCGGGGTCATGGGAAAATGCGGTGTCCAGAGACCGCAGGGAATCCTTGGCATTGCCCATCAGAAACTGGCACACCCCACGGTTATTCCAGAAGGCTACCCGGGCGGGCTCATTGGCCAGGATTTTCTCCGGGTTTCCTTCTGTATAAAAACCGCAGGCCGATTGGTACTCACCTTTCAGGATTTTTTCATTTAAGGTTCTGTCATGGGAGTCCGCGTATAAAAGAATAAAAGAGTGGTATGTGGTGGTTTCTTTGCTTTCCTGTTCCCAATAGCCACGCCGGATTTTTTCTTCTCCGCTTCCCGCCGGATTCTCCGCATAATGGAATGGCCAGGAGCGGGTTCCGGAATACTGCAGTTCCTGCCTCCCCATGCCCACACAACCAGCCAGAGTGCTGCAGAAAAGGATCATGGATAATATCCGGGACATCGCGATAAACTGAGAATCAATTGGAATTTGACAATCTGTTTTTCTTCCCGGATATAGCCCATGATTCTATGGGTGGGGCTGGGGAATCCCGGCAGGCAGTATCAGAATACCCGGCATAATAT
The DNA here is from genome assembly GCA_020720785.1 of Leptospira biflexa. Lineage (GTDB taxonomy): Bacteria > Spirochaetota > Leptospiria > Turneriellales > DYLW01 > DYLW01. The sequence continues at coordinate 15,037 of DYOA01000045.1, read as the reverse complement.
GGGGGAGAAAGCTTTGTGGAACATTCTGGAAGAAAAATTTCCAGTGGCATCCAAAAAAACAACCACAAAATTTAACTCTCTTATCTGGGAATCCCCGGAGGCTGTCTTTCTATTTCCGCAGACGTTTATGAATCTCTCCGGCAACGCCGTGGGTCCGGCCATGCGATTTTATAAAATTCCCACATCGGCCATGGTGGTTTTCCATGACGAAATTGATCTTCCGGAAGGAGAGATAAAATATAAGCTGGGGGGAGGACACCGGGGTCACAACGGACTGCGGGACATTATCGCAAAAACGGGCAGTGCGGATTTTCACCGGATACGTATCGGCGTGGGCAGGCCGCCGGATGAGCGGATGAGCGTGGCGGACTATGTCCTTTCCAAAAGCTCCCAGGAACCGGACATGCCGGCCATAAGGGAGCTTCTGGAAAAAAACGGTTTATTTATCGGGCAGTGAACTCCATGGAATAGCGGGCATTTTTTTCCACTTTTTCACGGGAGAACCAGGCAGGATGGAAAGAACCTTTGATGTAATCCTGGAGCTGGTCCAGATAATGCTGGCTTCCCGGTATACCGGACTGCCCGGTGGGAATCACCACTTTGCTATTATCCCAGTTGGATACATCGAACACATGGCGATGAGACGCCCCATCCGCTGCGTTAAAATCTTTATCCAGTTTATAGGAATACGGGGATACGGTATGGAGACTGCCTCCCACGGGATATGGCCCCTTGTTCAGACCCAGAAAGAAATCCAGAATTTTCACAGAACCCAGAGGGTGCTTCATGGCCAGACCATGCACATCCCCCCATCGTTTGGAGTCCCGCCCTTCGCTTTCCGCAACCGCAATCTGCACCAGAATCCTGCGGATGATATCAAATTTATTTTCTTTGATATTTTTTGTGTTCACATCATCATACCAAGGATTAATGTCATCCAGCCAGAGCTGTTCCATGGTATACAGGGTGGGAGCCCGGTTGTTCACAAATTTTTTGTAGATTTCTTCCCCCATCTCATCCAGGAGGACACTCCGGATCAGAGCATTATAAAACTCCTCAAATACCCGTGGTTCGCTCAAGCGGTAGTCCATGGAATAATCCCATTTCTGCATACGGTTATAGAGAGCTTTCACATCGGCTACGTTGGGCGAATCCGGTTTTTTCCAATATTCTTCCATCGCCAGAAGAATGTCCGGCATGTACAGACGGGCCATTTTTGACATCTGGTCCAACTGGAGGTTTTGCATATCTTCCACGGAAATGGTCTCTTTCTCCATCAGAACATCCACAATCCGGTCAAACCGGTACGGCGGATAAAACCAGTTGCTGATATAATGGGGATATTTATTATCCACCGTTTTGTTATTGGCGGAAGCCAGAACTCCGCTTTTGGGATTGAACTCATGCGGCTGCTTCTCAAAAGGGACAAAACCTTTCCAATCGCTGGAGTCATTCCATCCCTCATAAAAATATGTCCCTTCCTTGCGGTTGCGGATGGGGATGGAGGACGATGAGTACATCCCAATGTTGCCTTCCACATCAGCGTAGACAATATTCTGGCTGACGGACTTGAAATTCTCAACGGCGTTTAAAAATTCTTTCTTATTGCCGGCCACATTCAGAAGATAAACCCCACGCAGCTCGTTACTGGGAGAATTACCCAGCCATCGCATGGAAACCGCCCGGTCTTTTATTTTCTTAATGGAAGAAATAATGGGACCATGATGGGTAAAAGGCAATTTGCGGATCTCCGGTTGATCCTTGCCTTTAATGCGGATCTGGAGTTCCTGGGTTTTCACGGGATGCCATTTCCCCATGTATTCATATTCCACGGGATTTCCCTGGGCGTCTTTTTTCACTTTTTCTTCGTAAAAATCCGCATCATCAATCATGATATTGGTCATACCCCAGGCAATTTTTTCATTATGCCCGGCAATGACAAACGGAGCTCCGGGAAGGGCCACTCCGGTAACATGAACTCCGGGTGCGTTTTGATGGATCTGGTACCAGATACCCGGAGAGCTTAGCCCCAGGTGCATGTCATTGGCAAGGATGGGTTTTCCTGTTTTGCTTTTTTTGCCGGAAACCACCCAGTTATTGCTGGCTTTGAAGACATCCAGACCATTCTCCTCTGTGTAATCCATGGTTTTCCGAAGTTTTTCTGCGTCCTGTGCATCCAGCATGGCACTTTTTACGGGCGGGACGTATTTATCTGTATATTGGTAAATATTGCTTTTGGTCTTACCGGGAGCGGGCATCAGATGAGAATACATTTCATATCCCATTTTATTAATGATTTCCTGCCCCACCACTTCATTACCCCAGGCAGAGGATAAATCCCACGCCATATAACCAATTAAATTGATGGAATGGATGGCCTCCCATTTCTCCGGCCTGTAACCCAGGACAGTAAATTCCACCGGAAGATTTTCTTTGTTATCTTCCAGATATTGGTTGATACCAGCGGTGAACGCCTCCAGAATTTCTTTTTCTTCCGGCCGGAGAGTTTCCATAATGCTTTTGGATTTCTGAGGAATCTGGAGCATCCGGAATGTCTCATCAATATCCACCAGTTTTTCCCCCAGGATTTCTGATAGCCTGCCCATGGTCACCCGGCGCAGCAAATCCATCTGCCAGATTCTGTCCTGTGCCATCACATAACCGGTGGCCCGGTATAAATCTTTCTGGTTCCCGGCATAGATGGACGGAACCCCGTATTTATCCCGGAATACTTTCACATTCCCGGAAAGTCCCTTGAGGGATAAATTCCGGTTATAATCCGGCAGACCTTTTGTTTTTAAATTCTGGGTGAAAAGAACCACCACCAGAAATAAAACCACCACCACTGCTCCAGAAATATAGATCAGTTTTTTCATTTTTCCTCCGTTCAGACAATTTTTTCCATTTTAAACACTCCATCCCATTTTTCTCCGGGAGGATCTTCCATAAACAGCCGGATTCTTTCTTTGTATATCTGAATCAACCTGTCCGATGGATTGATTTTTTCAATGGCCAGAATAATTTTCATGGCTTCAAAAAAATTCTGGCTTTTGTAGTGTAAAATGGCACTCATCAGTTCTCCGGCATACTGGTTCTTCAGCAGAATCTGGTCATCCGGATTGGTATCAAAAACCTCATAGATAACAGTGGGACGCTCTTTCCCTTTTACGCGAATGGAATCAATTTCCCGTATATAATAACGATCGGGATTTTCCAGGTTTTTATAGGTATTATCAGAGATTAAAATATCCGCTTCATATATTTTGGTCAGGTTTTCCATACGGGATGTTAGGTTCACCGTATCCCCAATGACCGTGGTATCCAGCCGGTTGCTGGAGCCGATGGTTCCAATCATCAGAAACCCGGTGTTGATCCCGATTCCCAGGTGGATGAGGGGATAGTTGGCTTTTGCCCTGTCCATATTATAAATTGTTATCTGCCGCTGGACTTCTATGGCGGAATCCAGAGCGGAAGCCCCGGACCAATCTCCGTGATACAGGGCCATTACCGCATCGCCAATGAATTTATCCACAAAGCCGTTATATTTTTCTATGATCGGCTCAATCCGCCGCAGATAACTGTTCAGAAATTTGAAATTATCCTCCACGGTCATTCTTTCTGACAGGGTGGTATAAGAGCGGATATCAGAAAACAACACAGACATCTGGATTCCACGGGAATCTCCGGACGAAATATTGTTGATATCTTTTCCAATCAGCTCCAGAAACTGTGTGGGCACAAACCGGTGAAAGGATTCCGCCTGTGTTTTCAGATTTTCGGCAAGCCGTTCTTTCATTTTAAAAGTACTCACATAGCGACGCGACAGAAGATAGGAATGGGATAAAATAAACAATCCAACTCCATAGCTCCCAATTTCCATGGTCTTGATGAGATAGTTGTGATAGGCTATATCATTGAGAACACCGGTAATCAAAATCAATGCCCCCACCAGCAGGATAATGGAACCTTCTCTTCTCCGGTAGATGGTTGTCCCCAGAACAATGAATAAATATCCTGCTATCAGGAGGGATACCACCTGATATATCTTCACCGTCCGGGTGAAAAAAATTGGGTTGGTAACGACCACAATCAGAGAAAAAACCAAACCCAACCCAAAGACGAGTTTATGCACAAAGCGATTAAAATCCTTCGGAAACAAATGGTAGAGATAAGCCGCAAAAAGCGGTACGGTCAGATAAAACGATAAAAACTCCACTTTCATCCCCAACGCCCAGGGAAACTGCGGATATATATAGTAAAACAAACGATCTCCGGTCACCATCGTCCGGAAGGCAATGAGAACGGCAAAAAAACCAAAATACAGCCATGATAAATCCTTCTGGTGGTGGACATAAAGATTGATATGATATAACCCCATGATCAGAATAATGCCGAATAGTATTGTATCTATGATCGTTTTATAAATAAACCTAAGATTAAGGGTGTCATAGCTTCCCATCGAAATCTGCCTTGTTATCCCCCCTTTCCGGTCATGATAATTGGAAACATGTACCGTGATATCCAGATCCATACGGCCCCTTGCTTGTCCGGGGGCTTTTTTCAGAATTTCCAGTGGTACAATAGTGGTTTGGGGATGATACGCCGGGATGGATTCCATGGAAGATTTTCCAATCTGCCCATTTCGCGAGATTTCTTTCCCATTCACCATCAGGGAATAGGCCGTGGACAGCCCGTTTGTCTGAAATGCCAGATTCTCCATACGCGGAATATTGACCACCCGCAGATGGAACGTGGCATAACCCTTCATGGGCAGAATTGTGTTTCCGTATTTATGATCATTCCAGCCGCTGGGGACATTCATATACTGCATTTTTTCCTGACGGGTTGCTGCCTTATCCGGTGGAAGGAATTCATTCCAGTAAAATTCCCATTGGCCGTCCAGCTTGATAAATTCTTCCCCATTCCAGGCGGAAAGGTCCAGAATCCCATTTTTTGCAGAATAACGGGGGGAAGCATACCCGATTGACGGGAAAAGCAGAATCGCCAGGATCCACCAAATAACTTTGTTACGGAAAATCACAACGAATTGTGGAAATAACTCGTAAACTGTAAAGAAAATAAATAATCCGCCGTACTCATTTTTTTCCGGGGTTATTTTTGGCAAAACCCACCGCTTACTGTTCAAAAATATATAGTGGTTGCCAATGAATAAGAAAAACCACCCAAATCAGAATCAATGGGATTGGGAAGACCATTTATATGCTGTATTGCCCCGGAAGGAACGGAAATGGGTAAATACACATAACCTGCCTTGCCGGAAAAGGAAAGCCGGGGTGTCGCAAAGACTTCCATTCCGCCCATAATCCGGAAAGCAAAATTTTCCGCGTTCAGCATGGGACCCACTTCATTGATACCAAAACCATTCCCCTTACTGGGATCAAAATATCCGTTGACCGTAATCACATAATATTCCACCCCCGGCATCGCAAACAAATGGACTCTCCGATTCAGCGGTACGGCAAAATAGGCATTGAAAATATAGGAATTCCCGGAAACAATCACGGTGAATGGTCCAGTCTGCGACAATCCCAACGGACTTCCCGCAGCAGTAAGAGAATCATACCTTTCCGCATGTCCGTAGATCCGGGCAATGCCGGTGGACAAGGCAAAACTGGGAGAAAACCGGTATTTGAGTTCCACTCCCGGAAGCCGGGATATCCCGGTCTGGTCTATGGCGGGAATGGGATTGGGCGTGGAACTATCCCCGCACAGGGTGGTTTCCATGAATATACTCACGGCGGCGACATTGGCCATCTGGTACTGCCGGTCCAGAAATTTCTCTTTGCCGGCAACAAGATCGCCCAATGGAATACTCTCAGAAGCGGAATAGGTTTTCCCGCTTGCGGCATCCGTTAATTTTACCGTTAACAATGCTGTCTGACCGGATTCCGTGAGAGTCCCGTATAATAAATAGTCAGCGGCGTCCAGCAGCACTTCCCTCTCCTCTCCTTCCACCAGGCCTTTCTGGTGGAGCTCCATTTCCCGCAGCATAGGAGCCAGATTTCCCCTTTCCACCAGCACAAAATCCGATCTGCTGAAAACAGAGGAAAATTCATCCTCCAGCAGCCGATTGTAATTTTTATCCTTCAGAGAAGGACCGGAAATGGAAAACTCCGCAACCGCCAGCCGGGGACGCAGAGAAGACTTCGCTTCTGAACGGTACTGACCGGAAAGGTTTTCCGAAATCTGTACGATTGTGCTTCCAAAGGGAGATGCATAAACGAATCCACTGAACAGGGTTCCCAATAATAAAAATAACAGTATTTTAACGATGTGCATGACTCACAATCCGACGATCCCAGCCACGTCAATCATATTAGAGGAAAAATTATAGCGGGAAACGGGATTTGAACCCGCGACCCTCTCCTTGGCAAGGAGATGCTCTACCACTGAGCTATTCCCGCGACTTTGCGAGCGAAGGGACTTGAACCCCCACACCGATGGCACTAGAACCTAAATCTAGCGTGTCTACCAATTTCACCACGCTCGCTGCTGCGTCAAACCATTTTTGCCTTACGCGCCCGGAGGGACTTGAACCCCCGACGCACGGATTCGAAGTCCGACGCTCTATCCCCTGAGCTACGGGCGCATTTGGGGTATATTTTCTTTCGTGGATGTCGCGTCAAATGTAATCCAAGGTCAACCCATCGCCCCTGGAGAGCGGTAAAGTTACTCTATATCTAATGGTGAAAAAACCGCAGGAATTAATTTAATTTCAGAGATTATTTTTTGCCTCCGGGGATAGGCTTCCCCCGGACGCAAAAAGCAGATCAGCGAATTTTCATATTTGGATTGATGACAAAAAACTGACGGTAGACCACTTTTTTCTGATCCACGTCATAAAGAATCACGCCAATCCTGTTGAAAAAGGAATAGTCTTTTCTGAATTTGGAGAACATGTGGGCAATCACGGTCGTTTTCCGGGGATTCTGGAACATCTGGTAGTTATCCCCACCAATGGAGGTTTTTGCGGTTTCCAGGCTTTCTTCATTTCCCCGCAGGAGCACATCCACTCCGTTTTCGATATTTTTTTCCGAGTAGCTGATATAATCAATCAAATCTATATCATAGGATTTCATCATGGTCTCTTTGTTCATGGAAAGCTTTTCTTTTTCATCTCTCTGGTTATTCAACTCAATGCGGGTGTCAATGGCCCATTCCTTTACTTTTTCCTTATCCAGATCCGGAATGCTGTAAAAATTTTTAATGATAATACTTTCTCGCTCAAAATCTCTCTTACGCCATTGCGGATATCCACCTTTGTACTCTCTCTGGGGGGTAACTTTATTCCTTTCACAGACAGAGAAAACATACATTTTCAAATTCACTTTCTGGTCTGTATGATTAACAATATCAAAATACATTTCCAGAATTTCCCCCTTTCCGCTGGCTGCATATTTTTTATAAAAGGAAAATTTTTCCAAACCAAAGCGTTCGTCATAGAGAGATCCGCCCTTTAGCGGAATGGTTTCTCCGGCTTTGGCAAGATCATCCTCATTTTTCTTATCCGGTGCTTGAGCATAAAGCATAAAACCGCTCATCATCACCAATAAAGCCATCGTAATTTTTATTTTCATACTTTTCCCCTTATGCTAATACATCGGCATTTTTATAATACCAGTTTACCTATAATGACCGACTTTTCCGTTTAATTTCCACAATCCGGCGAAGGTCACGCAGGTTATGGACCACCAGCTTGTCCGGATACAGCTCCATTTTTTGGTTTTTTATATAATTGGAGATAACATCCTGAATTTTAGCCACCGGCTCCGCACACCAGTTGGCGATGTCTTCCACACTCACCATCAGCGTAATCTCTGATAAATCTTTGTGATTGGCTTCTTTTTCGCTGAGCATCAAAATCACATCCGCCACTTTTACCTGGGGTTCATCCAGAAGAAGAATCATCACCCGTCGCCGGGCGTCGTAAATTCTGCGGGAAAAAACCACCAGAAGTTTCAACGCTAATTGCGGCTGGGAGGTCATCAGAGAAACAAAGTTTTCCCTGTTGAAATGCAACAGAGAGACATTATCCATCGCAATAGCAGAAGCGGATCTGGGCTGTTCTTCCAATATGGCCATTTCCCCGAACATATCTCCCGCTTCCAGAACATCCATGGTTTTTTCTTTATCTTTCACAATTTTTGTGATTTTCACCCTTCCGCTTTGGATTAAATAAAAATCATTACCGGGCTCAAATTCACTGAAGATGATCTCCCCCGGCTTGTATTCCTTGCCAAATTTATTATATAATCCCGCACCTAACATATTATTTCAGTTTTACCAGTAATTCCTTTGCTTTTTTGGTATCCGCATCCGCCGGAACCATACTCACCGCCTTTTGCAGCACTGCTGTCGCCCTGGCTTTATCCCCTTTAGATATGTAAACTTCGGCTATATGTATAAAAGCTTTTTTATGGTTTTCGCTGTTAGGGTATTTTTTGATAAACTGGATGAGTTGTGCTTCTGCTTCTTTTAATTTTTTAGCTTTCAGATATACCTTCCCCAGATCGAATTGGGCTTTCTCCACAATTTTCCGGTCAGACTCCCCTTTCATATTTTTTATGGTAAACACCATCTGGTACAGCTCGATGGATTTTTCATAATCCTGCTGGGAAAAAGCATTGAGGGCGTCATAATAATATGTGGATACACTTTCCCCGGATTCCTCCATCCCTTCCAGGGGAGGTGGAGCCAGCGATTCTGACTGCAGCGGAGGTGTACCCAAAAGATCGGCACCTGAATTGCCGGAACTACCCCCGGAAAAGCCCATAGATTTGACTTTATCCATTTCGGATTCAATGGGTGAAAGGTGGGCGGGATATGGATCTCCCTTCTTGATCATATGTGCCATGCTTTTGGCACGGTCTATGAACGAACCATTGGCATAGTGGCGGATATAGGCCTCAAAAGCATGCAGGGCATGATCATTTCTTTTTGTTTTATAATAATGTTCAGCCACTTTCAGCAACTCCACAGAAGAATCCTGCTGGTGGTCTTCACCCAGAAATTCCCGTACTTTCCGATGGATTTTCCGGAGCTGGCTGGAAAACACCTTGAGCATCTGCAGTACCACCCTGGGATTGCGGAGGCTCAATTCCTCAAAGTCATCCACCTGGAATACCAGCACGATGGAATCCGTCAGCACCTGTGCCGTATCCTCCCGGGGATACCGCCCCAAGGCAGACTTAACACCAAAGAATTGTCCTCTTTGCACGTCTTCTTTCACATCCTCATTGGTCCCAATGTCCACGGATGTGAGAAGGATCCTCCCATTCTGGAGGACATAAATCTCCGTTCCTGTATCACCCTCAAAATAGATGACAGATCCGGCTTTATAATTTCTTATTTTTGGGCTTCCCATTTGTTTTTTATTCCCAGGGCTCCACAGGCAGAAACGGCAATTCCTTGCGGTATCCCACCGCGTTTCTTATGCGTTTCAATAAACCCAGAATATCCCCATTCACCAGTTTTTCCGATCCTGCCACCTTTACTTTCTGGAAAGGGATGTCAAGCTCTTCAAACAATTCCATAAAACCAGCATCGCCATAACGTACTTTCCCGTCTATTACGACAAGCATAATATCAGAATAATTCATCCGGACAAAAGATTGGAAAGGAAGGTTTACATTCCCCCGTACTATAATGAAATCGGCCTTTTTCCCTTTTTCCAGAGAACCCAGATCGTCACGAAATAATCCCCTGGAGGCGTTCGCGGTGAGCATATTAAAAATGGTTTCATCCGCCAGATCTTCCCCGTACGTTTCCCAATAATATTTTTTCGCAATCAGCATTTCTTCAAAAATATTCACAGACCCGCTCATGGGGGAATCCGTCCCCAGCATCACGTTAATTCCGGCATCCAGCAGCTTTTTTATGGGAGCGGTATCGTTAAACATATAGAGGTTGGAGACCGGGCACCACACAACATTGGATTTTCTTTTTGCCAGAAGATCAATATCGGCATCGGAAAACGCTATCCCATGGATAAGCACGGTATGTTCGGATACTGCCCCGTTTTTTTCCAGAGTGACCACCGAGTTTCTGGTCTCAGTGTCATACCCTTCCGAGCAGTGGGTGATAAACGGCTTCCTTTCCCGGACGGCTTCCTCGTGCTCCTGCCGGATTCCATTCCCCCAGGCAAGGGCAAAAGAGGTGACAGAATGAGCCATTTTATAACCATCCACCAATCGCACGGCAGGATTATGATTAAATAAATCCCGGACAAAGTGGGGAATATGATCCTGGACAGACGTTACCCCGGTGATCAGATGCCGGTACGTTCCCAGCAAGTATAAATCGTGGGATTCAATATTCTGGCGTTCTTTGTAATGAGGTGAAGATTTCAAATCATTATCCCACTCCAGCCAGTTCCGGTATGGCCGTCTGTCCCCCACTCTGGGCATGTATGTCCCCAGTAGGTGGTCGTGGCCGTCAATGATTCCGGGGAATACCAAGAGGCCGGGGATTTTTATGGTGATACCATTCTTTCCCTGGATTTCCTGTCCCACATGGGATATTGTATCATTTTCAATGGAAAGGACTCCGGAGGAAATGATTTTCTCCGGGGTTACAATGGTGCCGTTGGTAAAATGCAGGTTCATATCAACTCCTTTTCAACCCCAGAGACAATGGGTCCAGAGGCTCCCCTTTATAGGATATTAAAAAAAACAATTTTTCTTCACCCCGCCCAATATTTTCTTTCTCTCCAATGCGGTTTCCGGCACGCACTTCCACTCTGGACAGATTGGAATACATGGAAATCCAGCCCTTCCCGTGATCAATCATGACATAATGGCCGTAACCCCTCAGATGATCCACTTTGATAATCTTCCCCGGTGCGGAGCTTTTTACCATCGTCCGGGGAGGGATACGGTACATCAAACCCAAGTGACGAGCATCTCCAAAAGGATTAAAATGCCGGATAATTTTCCCTTTTTCTATGGGGGTATAAAAAGTATGAGGAGGAGTATATGGGGAAAATGAGGAGGAAACCGGACCGGATTTTGCATAAATCACAATTTTTTTTCCGGCAAAGATACGGGAAGAGGAACGCAGGGAATTCCATTTTTTAATATCGGATACCTGGACATTGTATTTTTGTGCAATTTCTGATAGGTTATCTCCGTCTTTAACACGATAGAAAATTTTTTCACTTTTTGGACAAATTTTTGCTAATGGATTTATGAAAAGGCTCGAAAATAAGATCAGGGAGAATATTTTTCTTATCATTGGGTAATCCATAGCTTGCTTAATTTTCGTATTTTTTACCGCCAAACTAAAAACTATTTTACCGTATCCCTTTTATATCCACACCGGATGCACTATGGGATCCACTCCATCCGTAAAAATCCTGGCCGTTTTCACAGAATTCCCCCCTGGCATCGGCGGGATGCAGACCCACGCCCTGCTTCTGGGACGCCTCATCCACGAAATGGGGTCGCAAATCCAGGTTTTCACCTATCGTTGCCATGAAGAAAGCGAAGAATGCCGGAAAATGGATGAAACACTCCCGTTTCCCGTCCACCGCGTCCTGTCCCGGATTTCCTATATGTACAATATACGGCTGTTAACAGAATACGCAACAAAAAATTCCCCGGACTGGATTTATGCCAGCACCATATTCTATGGAATCCTGCAGAAAACAACCGGAATCCGGACAGTCTGCCGATCTGTGGGCAATGATATACTGCGTCCCTGGATTGTGTATCCGTATTCCTGGGGAAGTCGGATTGTCGCCCTGCCCGCTATAGAAAGGCCGCTCTATAATTATTTCCGCAAGATGCACAAGCCGGAATGGCTGGAGATTCTTCTGAGAAAAACCCGGCTCCGCAAAACGGTGGAATCTGCCCGGGAAGCCAGCCTGATTCTGGCCAATAGTAAATATACGCAGAAAATGCTTACCGCTCATGGAATCCATCCGGAAAACATGGAAATGCTGGTGGGCGGTGTGGATGCGGAATTTTTTTCCCGCCCGGATACTTTCCGTAAAGAAATTTTTCTGCAGAATTACGGGATTGCACAGGACGCAAGAATCCTGCTGACCGTTTGCCGGCTGGTGGATAAAAAAGGCGTGGATTTTCTGCTGGAAACCCTGGCCCATATCCTATCCGGGCAGTGTAAAAATCCAGGGTTGCAAAACCAGAATTGGCATCTAGTGGTAGTGGGTGACGGCCGCCGTTATGAAAAATATGTCCGGCTCTCCCAATTAATAGGAATCCGGCACCGTGTCACTTTTACGGGAAGAGTACCCTATGAACAGACCCCTCCTTTTTACTGGGCCGCCGATTTTTTTATCCTGGCAAGTATTGTCCATGTGGATAAAAAAACCCGCCTGCGGGACGCAGAAACCATGGGGCGGGTCCTGTGCGAAGCGAATGCTGCAGGATGCCCGGTACTGGCCAGTAAAAGCGGAGGCATCCCCTCTGTGATCCAGCACCAGAAAAACGGATTGCTGTTCCGGGAAAATTCCCGTCAGGACTTTCTGGAAAAACTATCGTTCTTATGGGAAAACCCACAACAGCAGGAAATAATGGTGGAAAACGGGAAAACCATCGCAAAAGAAAAATTTGACTGGTCCCACATCCTATCCCGCCATAAAAAAATATTTTTCAGTTAAAGCCACTCTCAGGAAAAATATTCCCGGGATATTTCATAAAGGGCAATGGATACCGCCACGGAAACATTCAGACTCTCCGTAAGGGGGGTGTGCGGGATCCGGATGAGATGAGAACACTGTGCCCGGACTTCCCGGGACAATCCTTTTTCTTCGGATCCGGCAATGATTAACACTCCGTTTTCCAGAATCCGGGAGTGCAGGTTTTTTTCCACATCTTTTATATTTTCCCCGCGGATATCCAACCCCAGAACAGGAATTCCCTGAGCCCGGAAATACGCGGCAATTTTCCAGATACTGGCCACGCGGAATATCCGGATTCGTGAGATCACCCCGGCAGAGGTTTTGAGCATGGTGGGTCCCAGAGGCGGAGCGTTTTTCTCCCCCAGAATCAGTCCGGCGGACGCAAAGGCTCCCAGAGAACGTGCGACTGCACCGGCATTACGGGGATCCGTCACTTTATCCAGAGCCACAAAAATCCGGGGGAAATCCACATCATTCTCTGAGGCGGCAAACGCATACGCGGCTTCTTCGTCCTCCGGCTCCATCCCCAGACTCTCCGTTCTGCGTAAAGCTATACCCTGGTGGGAGTCATTCCCGGCAATCCGGGTAATCTCCGTGTATGTTGCGTACCGGATTTTCACCTCTGATTTTTTTGCCTTATGCAGAACGTTCACCAGGCGCGGATTGGTGGAATTTTTCTGTATGAAAATCTCATCGGCGGGGAAAAAACCGGTTTCCTCCAGAAGAGATATGACCGGATGGATGCCATAAACAACCTCTGGGTTCATATCCGGATCAACTTTGTCCCGTCTGGAAAATCCATGATTTTATAACCCTGGGTAAACAGAATTTCCCGCAGCTCATCCGCACGGGCAAAGTTTTTCTCATCTCTGGCCTGGGATCTTTGGGACGCTATGCTCTTGATATCTTCCGGCAGGGAGGCGGAATCCGCTTCCGTTACCCGGTTAAATCCCTCCAGAATATTCAGAACGGAATCCATATAATAAAATGTTTCCAGAATGGTTTTTTTCAAATCCCCCGGTTTCTGGTTCTGCTCATCCAGGAACTGATTGATCCGGCGGATGGCATCATGAAAAACGGAAAGTGCTTTGCTGATGTTCAGATCATCCTCCAGAGCGGAGATATAATCGGCCTTGGTTTTTTCCAGAAACGCCACCATACTCTCTCTTTCCCCCACATCCCAGCTTTTGGGATGGTCATCGCTTCCGTGCAGGCGGTTCATAAAAACCCAAATTCGGAAAAGGGTATTCTCCGCGTTCATAAGTCCCTTGAAGGTAAAATTCAGTTTCTGCCGGTAATGCACGGACAAAAGAGCATAGCGGACGGCCATGGGATCAAATCCTTTGTCCAGAATATCCCGCAGGGTGTAAAAATTGCCTTCGGATTTGGACATTTTTTTCCCATCCACCATCAGATGTTCGCAGTGCATCCAGTAGTTCACAAAAGAATGCCCATAGGCATTGCGACTCTGGGCAATTTCATTCTCATGGTGCGGAAACAGCAGGTCCACCCCACCGGTATGGATGTCAATGGGGCCGTTAAAAATGGACTGGATCATGGCAGAACATTCCAGATGCCATCCAGGACGCCCCCGCCCGGCGGGAATGTCCCAAGCAATCCCCTCTTCCGCTTTCTCCTTTTTCCAGAGAACAAAATCCCGGATGTCATCTTTTGTGTATTCATCCGTGTTATACCGCAGACCTGTTTTTACATTCGCCAGATCCACCCGGCTGAGTTTCCCATAGTCCGGGAATTTTTTTATGGAAAAATAAATGGAACCGTCTTCCTCATAGGTGAGACCCTTCGCTTTCAGTTTTTCCATGAGGTCGGACATGGCTTCCATGCTGTGTGTGGCACGGGGATGGAACTCCATGGGTTCAATTCCCAGAGTTTTCATATCCTCAAAAAATGCATCAATGAACGGAGCGGTAAATTCATTCAACCGGTCGATGGTGATTTCCCCCGCATCCGCGTACTTTTCTCTGGTTCCCCGGATGGTCTTGTCATCCACATCCGTAAGATTCATGGCATGCTGAATTGTATATCCGGAGAGCTTCAGCGACCGGCGGAGCACATCGGCAAAGATATAAGACCGGAAATTGCCAATATGAGCATAATAATAAACCGTGGGTCCGCAGGAATAAATCTTTACCGTCCCATTCTCCATGGGTGTAAAAATTTCTTTCTTTTGCGAAGACGAATTATATAACTGGAATGGCATGGCAAAACCGGATTCGGGCTGACTGGATTTGAACCAGCGACCGCACGCCCCCCAGACGTGTGCGCTACCCCTGCGCCACAGCCCGATCTGCGATTCGGTTTTTAATTTTTACACCAGGCGTCAAGGCTTTTATGGGATGGTTTTATGCAACCCTC
>DYOA01000016.1:51795-56959 GCA_020720785.1 Leptospira biflexa | reverse complement strand
AAATTTGAAGCTGAGAATGCAAAAAAAGGTTTACAGTTTTAGGGGTGCAGGCCAGTCACCGTTGGAGTATTTGAAAAGAAAGGGTGTTGCACTTGCGACTTGAATTAGGTGCTCCCCACCCCAGCTTTGGTTTGACACTCCGTTTAAAAAATCTTATCTGGCTAATGCAATCTGACTCATCTGCCCATTTAAGTGTCAAAGAAGATGATGATCCCATTCTGGAATACCAGAATATGGAAACAGAAAATATTGTTTCTGTGAATATCGGAGGATACCGGTTTTATAAAGCGAATCTGCCCCAGATGGTATCCATGTCTTTGAAATATATTGATAAACTCCAGACCACGGATGCCATGGATAATTATTCTCTTTTTTTGGACCCTTACCGTTTTATGTGGACAAAGATGAGAAAAAAGTATGTCCCCATTATGAAAAATTCGTTTCTGAATATTCCATCGGGTGCGGGCATGCTCTGGATGTCCCAAATGACGGGAAAAGACCTTCCGGAAATTATTCCATCGGTCGCGTATATCATGAACATGATCCGGGTGGCACAGGCAAAAAAATACAATGTATTTATCGTGGGCGGCAAGGATGAAAATCTGGATAAGTTGAGTTTCAACCTCCGGCGGTCGTTTCCCCGGCTCCAGATTGTGGGACGCCATCATGGATATGTAAAAGGTCCGGGTATGGAAAGAGTGGTGATGGCTCTGCAGAAAACCCAACCCCATCTGATCCTGCTGGGTCTGGGATGGAAAAATGAGGCCGATTTTTTACTCCAGTACAGAGACAGATTTCCCCGGTCCTATATTATTCCATTGGGCGGAATTCTGGATATCCTTTCCGGTAAGAGAAAGAAAGCTCCGGATTTTATTACCAACAAAAATTTGATATGGTTATACCGCATTTTCAATAAACCTTACCGCTGGCACCGCATTTTTAACCTGGTGTACTGGCTGGGGCTGTGCACGGTGGCACGTTTTTTCCCCAAAAAAAATTTTCTGTGAAAGACTTGACACTGGTCCACAGATAAGGATCGTATTTCATGGGTTCCTCAGGAAAAGATTTTTTTACCGGTTTTGGCTCCACAATCCGGGGTCTGAAATATATTCACCGGGAAAAATTATTTCTGTTTTTGATTATTCCCGGAGCCATCAGTGTGGTGACCGTGATGGCGATGGGTTCGTTTGTTTATGTGGGGATCACTGGGATCATTCTGGAACTCACCGGGAGAATACAACCGGGATTTTGGCAGAATGCATTGTTATATGCCGGGCAATTCCTGGGAATTATTGCCGGGTTTTTTATTTCCGTTTTTTTGTACCGATCCGTGGTGATGGTGGTGGTGATTCCATTTTTGGGGCCACTCCTGGGTAGAATAGAGAAAAAACTGCTGGGATATGAAAAAGCCATCGGCTGGAAAGAGGAGCTGAAAAATCTGGGCTTTGCTGTGTGGATGTCCTTCTACTTTCTGATAATGGAAATATTTGTTCTGGTTATCTCCCTGTTCCTGGGGCCTTTGGGTCCCATTCTTTTGTTTTTTATGGAAAGCTATTTGATGGGGCGGGGGGCATTTGATTACCTGATGGAAAAGGATTATCCTGTGCTGTCCGAACGGAAAAAAATTACCGCCCAGAAACGGGCTCTCATCTGGGGGGCAGGGGTTTCCTCTTTTCTTCTGATGTTCATACCCGTTTATGGCTGGATTATGGCACCGGCGGCATCTCTGGTTGGACTGACACTGAATTATTATGAAAAATCTCATTAGAATTATTCCCATTATAATCCTTGTAGCGGGCATTCTTTTGGCACAGGAGAGAGAGCCCGGAAAAACCGTAACCAACCAGGAGCAGAAACTGTTCATTCCCTCCAATATGCCGTTGGGGATGGCGTTTGATGGGAGAGTTTTATGGGTTTCCGACATCAAAGAAAAAAGGATAACCGGTTATGATTTTGAAGTCCGGAAAATAACATATTCCAATCTGGTGAAAGCTCCCGGTTTGCGCGATATTGCATTCTGGAAAGTATATCTGATTTCTCCTTTCCAGAAGCATTTATGGGTCATTGATCCCATTACAGGGAACATAGTGGAAAAAATATATATTAAGGAGCTGAAAGATCCCACATCCATTGCGGCAAACGGGGACATGCTCTATATCTATGACCGGGGTTATAACCGTTTTTTCCGGTACAGCATGTCTTCCCGGCGGATTGTGGGGAGCTTTCCTTTGCAGATTACACCGGAGGAGGATGATACCCTTTATCTGAGAGGAGCCACCTGGTTTGGGAATGCTATCTGGGTGACGGAAAAGAATAACCATTTATTTAAAATTAACCCGGAAAATGGTGAAAAGCTCTCTTTTCTCCCTATTCCGGATAAAACATTTTCCGTGGAATTTATTGACGGACAGCTTTTTTCCGCATCCCCGGATATGGTGGAAACTCTGGAGTTTTCAGAAACCGAGTATTATATAACTTCCAAAAGAAATGATTTTCGGGTGCATTTGGATTATACTGTTTCACCACCCTGGCTGGAGGGGCAGCAGAAAAATGAAAAAACTCTGGATATATGCTTCAATTCCATGAGGATGAATCCGCAGCAGAATTACAGCACTTATGACAACAATGGTGTCTCCCTGAAAATAAAAAGATACCATGAAGGAGAGCTTCGTTTCTGTGGAAATTTCAAGGATAATCTGAAAAAACAAAATGGTCATTTTTCCACGGCAATCACCCTGCGAGCAACGGTTTACATACTCAATTCTGCCAGCATAGAGCAGTATTTCCGTTTTCACGATCTGCCTGCGTATCCCCGGTTTTACATCCGGCTGGAGGATTTCAGGCCGGAAATGGTAAACCGAATGAAGGAATTGTTAAAACTCTGGAAAGCAGAGCATGACGGCACCCATCCTTATCTGGCTATCCCTTTTCTGCAGGAACAGAATATTACAGATTTGCAGGAGAGAATCATTTTCTTCCGGCTTCTGGAAATCCCCGCAAGAGAGGCCGTATTTTATCACACGAAAGAAAAATACCAGAAAGGTTTTCTCCAGTTGTATTTTCATCCTGTGGGTTGGGTGACAGTCACAGATTTATACCAGTATCGGTATCCACGGGAGTTTCCCATATCTGAATACCATCTGGAATTCTATTATCCGGAAACGCTGACGGTTTTTCCCGATGTGCTGGTGAAGGACAATGAGGGGAATCTGAAAAAGGTTGTTTTAACACGGGAAGACAAGGCAAATATATTAAAATGGGTAAACATACAGCTCCAGGCCAATGACTGATATCCGGCACATTACCTTGGATGCGATGGATACCATCATATTTCTGAATACCCCGCCATCGGTGATTTATGGGGATGTACTCCAGAGGATTCTGAAAAGAGATTTCCCCCGCCTCAGGGAGGATAAATCTGTTTTTAGCGATTACTGGCAAAAGGCCATGGAGAAAGTAAAAATTCTAACCCCGGAAGGGGTGGATAAATTTTCCTATCCCCACCACCGTTGTGGATTCTGGGGAATGCTGTTTGAGGAAATGTTCCGGGATCTGGATGTTTCGCTGGATTATCTGGAAATGTATTGCGAAATTGTTTTTCCGGAATTTTTAAAACCGCTTTACTGGGACATCGAACCCTCGCTTGCGGATTTTACCGCTCAAGCACAGAAAAGAAATATATCTCTGTCCGTGATTTCCAACTGGGATGACCGGTTGCCGGTACTGTTGGAAAATCTGGGCATAAAAAAATATTTCCAAAACATAGTCACATCGGCCGGGGCTGGATATGAAAAGCCCTCATCCCGTATTTTTTCCTTCTTTTATGAAGAAGCCAGAAAAGTGCAACCAGATTTGGAAAAATCCCGGATCCTGCATATTGGGGATAAGGAAAGGGAAGATTTCCGGGGAGCTCTCCATTTTGGGTTTCATTCTGTCCTTTATGGCACGGAGGAAGAAAGCCATTCCATTTCCCGCCTGTCCGATGTGTTCCGGAAAAAAATGTTCGCATAAAAAAACCTAACGGTATTCCGGAAAAATCCGAAGATACCGTTATGGATAAAAAGAATGTGTTGCGTTATGGGGCCATCCTGGGCTCTTTCCTTGTTGTTGTTTATCTGATCAGCAATTTGTTCTGCTCGGATAAAAAAAATGACAATCTTCTGGATGAACTGAAAGGTCTGAAAGAATATCAATTGGAAAACATACGCGATGAACGGCTCCTCCGAATAGAAAATCTTCAAAATATGCTGGCAAATGATGATTCCTGGAAGAATAATCATGAACTGGGTTTGCTTTACCTGGAAATGGAAAATTATCCCATGGCCATAAAATATTTAACCAGAGCCTATGATATTGCAAAGAAAAATAATGAAAAAAATGAAATGTATGACTCACTTACAAATTTATCCATCGCCTATTCCGGAATGAAGGATTATCCCAAAGCTTTATCTCTTCTTGAACGAGCCAAAAAAATCGACTCAATGAAAGCGAAGGCGTATAATAAAACCGGAAATATTTATGATATCAAAAAGAAGCCGGAAAAAGCGGAAATTGAGTATAAGACCGCACAAAAAGTGGAAAAGACAAATCCGGAAAGCTACATGAATCTGGCAAAGCAGCAACTGAAAAAAGGGAATAAAAAAGAAGCCATTGCCTATCTCAAAAAAGGAGTGGAAAATAATCCGGAAAAATTCCAGTCTTATGAAAATCTGGGTGATGGTTATGCCGTTGCCGGTGATACAGAAAATGCCCTGAAAAGCTATTCCGCTGCCGCAGATAAAAAAGACGCCACCGCCGGGGATAAAGCCAGAATTTATAATAAAATGTCCCGGCTTTATGAAAAATCCGGCAATCAGGAAAAAGCACGGGAATATCTTGATAAGGCACATTCTCTGGACCCATCCAATGCACAGGTATTGGAGAGAAAAGGGGATATGGAGTACCGGAAGGGAAACAAAAAAGCGGCTCTGGATTATTATAAAAAATCCCTGGCTGCAAATTCCCGTAATCCCGGTTTAAAAAAGAAATATTCCAGGGTTTACAATGAATACGCGACGGCATTGGAAGCAAAAAGAAAAAAGCGAATCCAGGAACTGGAGGAGGGAAATGGTGGCTCCGGGGTTTCCGGCGATGGGAATGGTAGCGGCGGTTCCGGCAATTCCGG
>DYOA01000016.1:0-51695 GCA_020720785.1 Leptospira biflexa | reverse complement strand
ATGGAAATGGTACAGAAAAGAATTCCGCAGCAGATAAATCCGCAAATTCCAAATCCAATTCCGGAAAAGGGGATGATGGATCATCATCTGCAACGTCCGATAAAAACAATAAGTCGTCCGAATCCGGGCGTGTTGATAATGATAGTAAAAATGAAACTTCCGGCAATGGAGGGGATAAGGCGGATTTTCAAAATGAAATAAGCCGGGGAAAAGAAGCTTTTGGCAAAAAGGATTATTATGATGCGGAAAAATATTTTAGAAATGCATTGAAGTCCAACCCGGAGAGTGCAGAGGCTTCCTATCTTCTGGGGCGGGCACTGGAAATGAAAAATGATGACGCCGGGGCGGAAAAAGCATTCCAGGATGCCGTTCGCAAAAACCCCAAAGATGAAAAAACCTATTATTATCTTGGAAAATTATATTTCCGGCAGAAGAAATATAATGAAGCGGTAAACTCATTTGACCATGCTGTCCGCCTGAAACCGGATAATTACGCTGCTTTTTATTCCAGAGGTCTGGCTTATGATGCCCTTAAAAAGTATTCGCCCGCCGTTTCCTCATACCAAAAAGCTCTTTCCATTAAGCCTGATTTGTATGAAGCCAAATATAATCTGGGTATTTCCCATAAAAAGAACGGACAGTATGCCGATGCGTTGAAGGTATTCCAGGAATTATCCAAAGAACGTTCGGACGCTAATGTCTTTAACCAGATGGGAGAAACTTATCTTCTGCAAAAAAATTATCCATCCTCTTTGGCTTTATTCCGGAAAGCCCTGGAAAAGGATTCTTCCAACGGGAGAACCCATTATAATATGGGAATTGTTTACGGAAAAATGAATGATCCCGGGAATGCCATATCGTCGCTGCAGAAAATTTCTGATCCTCAGGATGCCGGAGTATTCTATGAACTGGGGAAAAATTATGAAAAACTGAAAAATTTTCCGGAAGCCAGGGAGAATTATCAGAAGGCCGTACAAATGAATCCGAACTATTTTAAGGCTCACTTGAGTCTGGGAAATGTGTACAAAAGTGAAAACTCAACCCGGGAAGCTGAAGAAGCATATTTGAAGGCACATCGTATTAATTCCGGATCCTTTGAAATTAATTACAATCTGGCAAATCTGTATTATGGGATGGAAAAATATGAAGAGGCAGATAAGTATTTTCAGGCTTGTCTGGTATCGGATCCGGCTAATTCCGATGTTCGTCTGGGGTATGCACAGAATCTGGTGAAGGCCGGTAAACCCGCCGCTGCAGAAATACAGTATAAAGCAGTGCTGGCCAGAAATCCCAAAGACGCAGTGGCCATGGATAAACTGGCATATCTTTACTACCGGAACCTGAAAAATAATGAAAAGGCAAAAGAAATGTTCCAGCGGCTTGTCCAGTCATTTCCCAGTCATCCAAAAAAAAGTGAATACCAGAACATTATACAGTATCTGGAAAAGTCAAAATGAAAAAAATTCCGGCACTTGTCGTTTCCATTCTTCTGGTGAGCTCCGGGATTTTTTCCCAGAAAATGGACACGTCAGAAAAATGGAAAAGGATTGAATTAACAATAAAATATGGCAATTCAGAGCAGGTCCGCAGGGCCATTGAGCAGATTTTCACATTGCCGGAAGATGACCAAAAGGCACTGATACCGGAATTAAAGAAATTATTTGAAAGCAGGGACATTCTCATTCGTGCTAAACTGGGGATTATGGTATCCAGAGTGAAATGGAATGATCTGGATGAAAAAGTGATTCCATTTCTGGAGGAAAAAAACCGGGATGTATTTTTTAATGCCCTGACAGCCATTGAAAAAAAGAAGATCGCATCTGCATTACCGGTAATTGAAAAACTGATCCGGGAATCAGATTTTGCGGAAAATGATAACAAATTGCAGGATATGCTGCGGACGGCAGGAAAACTTGGTGCCAGGGAAATAAATTCCTTACTCATGGAAAAATTAATGGGCGAACAGACCCATGCGGAGAATAAAAATGTGATCCTGGTATATTTTTCTGATATCAAATACAACCAGCAGACGTTATTGGATTATCTGGTAAAAAATCTGGAAGATCCGGAAATATCCTTAACCCATAAACGATATATTGCTTACGCGATGGGCAAATTAAAAATCCCCAATGCACGGGAGATCCTAACAAAAGAGCTGAAGAAAATAGATGATATTGAGGATATTGATGAGAAGAAAAAATACAGACTTTTCCGGATGCAGATTATCAATTCTTTGATTGAGCTGGGTGATAAAGATGTGGAAAAAATATTGATGGACATGGCAAAAGATGATGATGACGCCATCCGAATCCGGGCAATTAACCAGATAGCAGAATTAAAAATCGAGTCCGCACGGGATATGCTGGAATTCAAAGTAAAATACGATTCCAGTATCGCGGTGATCAATGCGGCAAAAGAAGCACTGAAAATACTGGATGAAGCGAAAAAAAATGGGGATAAAAAAGAAATCATTCCCAAAAAATAAAATACTGCTCCTCTGGGTATTTTTTTTGCTTGGGTTTTCCTCCGGAATGCTCCATGCCGATTATGCCACGGATTATCTTCCGGAAAATATGGAGGAAAAAAAAGAATACTCCGGGGTTTATCTGTTCCAGAAAAGCCAGGGTAATTATCTTGTTTTTTATAATGGAAATGGTGACTTGCTGTATATTCGGTACCGCCGGGATCAGTTCGATTATATCAATGATCGCTTCCGGGAAATCTGTATTCAGGGAATTCCATTCCGGGTGACATATATTTTTACTGCCCATGAAGAAGAAGAGTTGACCATTATCCATGGAATACGCGTGCAAACGGATAATTCCAGGGAGATCAGAAAAAGAAGAAAAATAATTCATGGTTCCCTCTTGAAAGTGGATTATTATATTGATGACATGATTCGTTATTAGAAAATGTTAAAAAAATTGAAAGAGGGATTATGATTAATTCAAACCATATCAAAAGAGGCATGGCCCTGAAGATCGAAGGAGATTTACAGATTGT
The DNA here is from genome assembly GCA_020720785.1 of Leptospira biflexa. GTDB lineage: Bacteria > Spirochaetota > Leptospiria > Turneriellales > DYLW01 > DYLW01. Next base: position 48,692 of record DYOA01000016.1, on the reverse strand, counting down.
GCAGAGTTTCCAGCACCATAAACCTGGAAAAGGGGCAGCAATTGTGAGGGTTCGCCTGAAAAGCTTGAGCAAGGGAACCACGGTGGAAAGAACATTCCGCTCCGGAGAAAATCTAGAGGATGTGGAATTGGAAAAACGCCCCGTCAGTTATTCCTACGATGAAGGAGATGCCGTGGTATTTATGGATACGGTACAGTATGACGAAATTCGGGTGGAAAAAAGCGAAATAGAAGACATACTGCCATTCATGCGGGAAGGTATGGAATTGCAGGTCCTGCTTTACGAAGGGAAGCCGGTGAGTGTGATTCCTCCGAATTTTGTGGAACTGGAAGTGACATACGCGGAAGACGGTGTAAAAGGGGATACCGCCACCAATCCCACAAAAGAAGTGGAGCTGGAAACCGGTGGGAAAGTACAGGTTCCTCTTTTTGTGAAAAGAGGAGATGTTATTAAGCTGGATCTGCGGGATTTTTCCTACGTGGAACGAGTGAACCGTTGAGTCTCACTGGAGAGACAAAAGCATTTGTATTCTTGAGAAACGGGGAGTTTGAAAAAACTCTCCAGCAGGTCGATGAGATTTTATCCGGAGAAAAAGATAATTTCTGGGCATGGTATTTGGGTAGCGTTGCCTGTGGACATTTGGACGAACGCAATTCCATGGCCCAATATCTGGAGCAGGCGGAGAAGATCCAGCCGGAGGCCGTACCCATCATCTATATGCGGGCATACGTGGCTTTGCTGGATGATGATCTGGAAAAAGCCCTCTGGGAATGGACAAAATTAACCCAGAACAGGGAAGGGTGGCTGGCAGTCCGCCTGCTGGAAAAAGCCAGATCCGGGGAAAATCTGGTTCAGGAAGCACGCGAGGGCAGGATTTCTGAGTTCATTGTCCTGCCGGATTTTTTCAATGATCTGGAAAAAAAAATGATCCAGGAAACGGATCCGGTAATTCCACCCGTTCCCATCCTGGAAGAGAGTGAAGATTTTCCTCCCAAACGTATCCGGAAATTCCGGGATTTCCTCCCCCGTTTGCCTGTTAGGATATCTTCCCGCAGTGGAATAAAAATTATCATTATTGTGCTTCTGGCAGGCCTTTCCGGTTTTCTCTTCTTCCAGAGAGAGAATATTCTGGGATTATTGGATTCAGGGGGGAAAAATGTGAAACCGGAAAGCATGCAAATAGATGACTATGCACATATTTACCGGAAATCTCCGGCCATCGTCCAGTATAATACCAGAAAAGAACTCATTGATGATTTCAATAATGCACGGGAGCTGCTGGGTAAAGGAAAGATAAACCAATCCCGGTATCTGGCCATGAAAATTCTTCATTCCAATGCAGATTTCAGGACAATGGAAAAAGTAAAAATATTTTTAAAATTTATTCCGGTGCCGCATTACAGGGATTTTGATGATTCCATATCCTTGCAGGATATTATTTCTGAGCCAGCTTTATATGTGGATGCCCTGGTTCTGCATGATGCAGAAATTATAGAATTAAAAGAAAGAGATAATGGGCTGGAGCTCAAACTGAATCTCCAGAGCAAAGAAAAAGATGAAAAATATATTGCTTATGCTTTTTATCCCATGATAACGTCATCTGTGGATAAAATTGATCGGTTTAAAAAGGATTTCAGGGAAAAAAGAATTATCATATACGGAAAATTCAAAGGAACCATGGGAAGCCAGAAGCTCCCGTATATTGAAATCCTGCGGCTATGGATTTAACTTTTTGTATTCAGAAAGGAATCCATTCTCCGGATCGCTTCCTGTATCTCCTTCAAGGAGGTCGCAAAACATGCCCGGAAAAATCCTTCGCCCTCATCCCCAAAAGCGGTACCCGGCACCACAGCCACATTCTGGGTATCCAGAAGTTTCTGGGCAAAATCCATGGAGAGGTATCCGGTTTCCCGCACCGATGGAAACACATAGAAAGCCCCGTCCGGAACCAGGGTTTTCAGCCCAATGGAATTGAATCCCTGAACAATCTCATTTCTTCTTTTATGGTAGGAATCTTTCATCCGGAAACGGTCTTTCTGGGCATATTTCAGGGCAGCCTCTGCAGCAAGCTGGGCCAGGGTGGGAACACTCAGCATGGAATACTGGTGAATCTTCATCATGGCATAAATCCATTCTTTGGGGCCGGCAGCATACCCAATCCGCCAGCCGGTCATGGCGTATGCCTTGGAAAAACCTCCCAGGGTCATGGTCCTTTCCTTCATCCCCGGCAGGGAGGCAAAGGGAACATGATTTTTTTCATAGCTTAATTCCCCGTAGATTTCATCAGAAATAACAATCAGATTATGTTTTTCCACAAAAGAGCGGATATTCTCCAGTTTGTCCGTGTCATAGCTGTTGCCGGTGGGATTGGCGGGATAATTTAGAAACAGAATTTTAGTTTTTGGGGTCACCGCTTTTTCCAGGTCTTCCACTTCCAGTTGAAAATTATTTTCAAAATGAACCACCACCTTAACCGGTTTCCCGCCCGCCAGCTCAATGAGTGGATCATAGGAAACATAACTGGGAGAGGAATAAATCACCTCATCGCCGGGGTTCAGCGAGGAACGCAGGGCCAGATCCTTTCCCTGGCTGACCCCCACGGTAACCAGAACTTCGTCATCCGGGTTGTAATCAATCCGGTATTCCTTTTCCAGATACCGGGAGATGGACTTGCGTAGACTGGGTATTCCCTGGTTTCCGGTGTAATGGGTATAACCGGAGCGGATAGCTTCAATCCCCGCCTCCAGCACAGCCGGAGGACTCACAAAATCCGGCTCTCCCACCCCCAGAGAGATGACATCTTTTTTCTGGGCAACAATATCAAAAAAAACCCGGATTCCGGAGGGTTTCAGTTTCTGAACAACGTGGGATATCTTGGAATCCCAATTTATCTCCTGCATAGTTTATTTATCTAATATCGCAATGCCGGGCAGTATCTTGCCTTCCAGATACTCCAGAGTAGCTCCGCCGCCGGTGGAAACATGGGTTATTTTATCTTCCATTCCGGCGTTTTTTACTGCAAGGACGGAGTCTCCACCGCCCACCACGCTGGTGCCTTTCATTTTGGACATGGCTTTGGCAATGGAATACGTTCCTTTGGAATAGGGCTGCATTTCAAAAACCCCCATGGGGCCATTCCAGAGTACCGTTTTCGCATCCTTAATGATTTTGGAATACCGGTCGATGGTTTTGGGTCCAATATCCATGCCCATCCAGCCTGTGGGAATTTCTTTTCCCACGGTTTTTGTTTTGGCTTTTTCAGAGAATTCACTGGCCACCAGATGGTCTTCCGGAAGAAAAAAACCCGTTTTGTGAAAATTAGCCTTGTCAATGATCTGGAATGCTTTGGATAGATATTCTGTTTCCACCATGGAATTTCCGGTTTCCAGTGCCCGGGATTTCAGAAACGTATATGCCATGGCCCCGCCAATCAGTATGGTGTCCACTTTCTCAATCAGTTTTTCCAGAACGGTAATCTTTGAGGAAACTTTTGCCCCGCCAATCACAGCCACAAAAGGTTTCTCTGGTTTTTTGAGGATTCTTTCCAGAATATCCACCTCTTTTTTCAGTAATAATCCTGCATAAGCCGGAAGTTGCTCCGCCAATTCCACAATGGATGCGTGGGCTCTGTGGCAGGAGCCAAAGGCATCATCTATATAAGTATCTCCCATTATTGCGATTGCCTGGGCAAATTTTGTGCGCTCGCTTTTTTCTTTGGATGTCTCTTCCGGATAAAAACGAATATTTTCCAGAACCAGAATTTCCCCGCTTTTCAGATTTTTTGCCAGTTCTCCCGCTTTGGGACCGATGGCGTCTTCACTGAAATAAATTTTATTGCTGAGCAGAGTGGATAAATGGTCAGCGGTTTTCTGCATGGTGACAAAGGAATCTCTCTGTCCTTTGGGGCGGCCCATGTGGGAGATCAGTATTGCACTGCCTCCATTGTCCAGAACATAGTGCAGAGTGGGCAGTGCTTTCTGAATCCGGGTATCGTCTGTGATTTTGCCGGTTTGCTTATCCATGGGGACATTAAAGTCCACCCGGATGATAATTTTTTTCCCTCTGGGATCCAGGGCATCCATTCCTTTTATAGCCATATATGATAGCGGGATTTCCTTAATAATTGGTAAAGCATTTTTTCATGACGATGGGAAAAAATATAAATTAGTTTACATAATGTGAAACGAATTCAATAATATAATATGGTGCCACCGGACAACGAAAAAAACACAGAAAACCAGAACAGGTCAGAGGACAAATCCCAAAGCGGTATTAAAATCAGTATCCGTCTGAAAATATCGGTTATGATCATCAGTTTCACCGCATTGATCATTGGCTCCATTGGTTTTCTGCTCCTGAATGAGTTCAACCAGCGCCTGGAAAATGAGCTGATTGAGGACGGTAAAGACAGGGTCATCTATCTGGCGTTTGGATATGGAAGAGCTTTTGTCTCCAAGGACGATATTTATATTTCTGATAATATTCAATTTTTACAAAAACTGGGGCATTTTGTCTATGGTTCCGTGCTGACCACCCAGGATAATCAAATCAAATCCCCCGCTTTGATAAACGGATATGGAACATGGATACCCCAGAAGCATCGTGAAAACCTGGATAAGCTGTTCCACCAGAAAGTACTGGAGGCCTGGGATAAATATCCCCAGCAGGCGGAAGAATTGGAAATCCAGAAAATCCGTACGGAATTAGTCCGGATTAAGGATAAATATACAGGAAGCAATTTATATGTGTTTCACTACCCGGTTTATCATCCGTTCCAAATCGGAAAAAAAGACCGGCTGGCCACAGCCCAGATTGTATTTTCTGATGCAAAAATACAGGAAGCTTTCCGGGAAAACCTGAAATTAATTCTGATTTCCGCTCTGGTGTTCTGGATCATTGGAATTATCGGGTCTCTCCTGATGTCCGGTTTGATTGTCAAACCCATCAATGTCCTGTATACCGGAGCGGGGATTGTGGGGGGTGGAAATCTGGATCACAAAATACCGGATCTGGGCAAGGACGAACTGGGAGCACTGGCAAGACAGTTCAACCAGATGACCGATGGTTTGAAAAAAGCCCAGGAAGCTAGGGAAGAACAATTAATTACCGATGAACAGATCCGGCAGGCACAGGAAATCCAGGAAGGTATGAATCCCGGAAAATTCTTCAAAAAAAGTACGTACCAGATAAAAGGATTCACGCGAGCGGCCAAAGGGGTGGGTGGTGATTACTATGATATCATTCGTCTGCCGGACGGTAAAATGGCTGTGCTCATTTCTGACGTTTCCGGGAAATCCATATCCGCTTCCCTGGTAATGGTTCTCATAAAAACGGTGGTGACCACATTTCTGACCCTGCACAAATACCTGCGTCCGGACATCGTTTTATCCACCATTAACTCTGTGATGGCTTCCCAGGCACATATTGATAAATTTGCCACCATCCTGTTTTTTATCTATGATCCGGAAACCCGGGAAGTGGAGTTTTCCAATGGTGGTCACGGGCCCTTGTTTATTTACCGATCCGCTGATACGTTGATTACTCTTGCCAAAATTGAAGGCCTGCCGATGGGTATTGACGAGAACAATCGTTATTCCATTTCCAAGGTTAAACTGGAGCCCGGAGATATGATCATCCTTTATACGGACGGCATCACGGAAGCCTGGGATCCGATGAAAAATGAATTTGGATTAAAAAATATGCGGGGAAAAATTCTTGCGTATTCGGAATACAATGCGGCAGAAATTGTGGAAAAGCTGGTGGAAGATCTGGATAATTTCACCCAGGGTGCCCAGCAGCATGATGATATGACATTAGTCGTTTTTAAATCGGTTTAATCCGGCATTTGCGACCAGCAGAATCCCCACCAGCACGGCCACGGGAATGAAAACCAGATGCGGGTACAGAAAAAGCAGGTCTTTGTACGCCGCAATCTGGTAGCCCAGTCCGTCTGCCGGGAAAAAACCTTCTCCGGATACCCCCAGAAATTCCAAGGCGGCAATAGCCAGCAAACTCTCAGGTAAAAATATCTGGAAAAGGCGGACAATGTCCTCTTTTAATTCCGGCCAGTGGTGGTAATGGAATTGGTGGATGGTTCCTCCGCCGGTAAGAAAGGAATACTGGACATAGGCCGGGTTTGCATACTCCACCGCACGGGAAATGAGCCATTTTATATTGAATGCCCATTCGGCCAGTCCCACCGCAAAAATAGCGGAGAGGGCATTCCCATGGGAAAGAATCATCAGGGACACTGCAATAAAAATCACGGGCAGGGTGATAATAATATCGGCTATTTTCATGGTAAAAGTGGAAATCCCTTTCCAGATGCCCAGAATCGCAAACATAAAAAGCAGGGAAGCCAGAACCGCTAACATTCTGGCAGAAAGGCCAAAGACGATGGTATTCAGACTTCCCCAGAAAATCAGATGAAAAAGGCTTTCCCCCAGCGGAGAATACCCGAATATTCCTTCGCAGAAATTTTTGCAATGAAGGATTTCCGGAGATAAATATGCTTTTTCCGGGGATATTTCCGGATATGGCAGGTATGCCACCAGAAGAATAAATGCAAAGAGAAAAATAAAATACCTAATTTTCATACCGGGAAAAATGAAGGTTCAACCATTTCTGCAGAAGACTCAGGACATAAATAAAAATGGACACACTGATCAGTATGGAGGAAAACAGGTTCATGTCATACATATTGATGGATTTCAATGTCAGATAGCCAATGCCGGGGATGGAAAAGATGGTTTCCACAATGGCCGAACCGGAGATTACATGTGTGAAATCCATAATCCAGAGAGCCACCAGTGGAATAGCCATATTTTTTAAGAGAAAGATAAATTTAATGCGATAAAATTTTAATCCAAAAGAACGGTGCATCCGGTAATAGGCTCTTTTTCTTTGCTTGCGGATGAAATCCATCGTGAAGAGCATCATGCGGACCGTGGATTTTATGCTCATGGCCAGCACCGGTAATACCATCCAAAAATCCGTGTCCGTTCCTCCTGGGGGCAACCAGGCCAGATATCCGGAAAAAAACCAGATAAATCCCAGAGAAACAAGGAAAATTGGAATGGACAGGGTGGAATGCCCCATTTTTTCCAGAAGGTAACCTGTTTTTTCCCGGAACCCTCCCCACATTCCTGCCCATATCCCCAGAAACAGGGATAAAAATCCGGAAGCAAGGGATAATTTCCAGGTGATGACAAATGCATGATAAATTTCCGTGAAAACGCTTTTCCCGTGCAGAGTGTTTCCCCAGGAAAAGGTAACGGTATCATAGATTTTTTCTGCTGAATAGGAAAAGAAACCACGGGATTGGCTTCCCTGGGACTGGATTTGCCGGATTTCTTCAGAAGTGGTTCGCTGGCCAGTCTGGACATACACTCCTGATTCGGCTCTGGGATAGTTCAGCAGAATGGATAAGAAGAGGACGGAGAAAACCAGAAGGAAAAAATCGGAAACACTCTTGAGAACAACCATTCAATGGGGAAAGAAATTCCGCGTAAACGAGGTTTACACGGAATTTTTCTTTTTTCTTAGAAAACCATCCCAAAAACGAAGCCACCGCCAAAGGAGCGGTTATCATCCATAAGATCCAGAAAAAGAACATCAATCTTCAGGTGAATATTGCCTCTGTTAATGGGGGCAATCCGGAATCCGGTATTAAAAACCCCTCTGTACATGGCGTTGGCACCGTATGCGTCCCCGCTGTATCCAAAGTTGCCAAAATCCGTTACCCAGTTTACATATCCTTTCAGAATGGAGGGCAGGAACGCCACAGAAAAACCCATCCCAAAGTCGACATCGGAATTGGCATTACCCTCTGTAGCAAATGTTTTTCCAACAGCAAAGGATGTTTCGCTGTGGCTTCCAAAGATTTCTCCGTCATAGGTCACCGCAAAATACCCCTGCACCAGATCCTGATCCCATGGTTCCAGTGACTGGTAGTTGGCACCGATGGCCAGAGCACTCCCGCCCCCTTGGCTTTTGCTCCATGGGAAAAAACGGAATTTGGTATGGAAAAGTACGTCCGTTGCGTCCTCTTCCTGGGTATCAATGGTTCCGCCAATCTCCCATTTATCAAAAAGGTAAAATCCCAATTTGGGCAGATGGGTTCCGTCATGATCGGATACATAGTGGTATCCCAGGTTAAAACCAAAATCCCCTGTTTCCCATCCTGTTCTGGCCGATGGGGTCACAATCAAACCTGTTGCCCCCCCTAAAGTCATGGATCTCATGGGTGCTGCTGCATTTGCCATGCTGAGCATTCCGGATACGATAACCAGACCGATTACTGCTATTTTCTTCATTGAGCCTCCCTTTAACAACTTTTTGTAAGATGAGTGTGTAACTTGGACTTAATTTACTAATCATGCCCATTATTGGCAAAAAATTTGTCGGATATTCCCCTGAAATGAAAACTTATTTTACAGGATGTATCGACGATGAAGTATAGCTTTGGTTAAGGTTTCTATGTCGATGTTAAATGAAGAATTGTTGAAATTGGAGAAGGAACAGCTGACCCGCATAGCTGAAATCTGGAAAATTAAAAAAATTTCCCTGGAGAAAAAAAGTATTATTCAACAGTTGGCAAAAGCCGCGACCGATGAATATTATTTAAAAGGGATACTGGAACAGCTCACTCCCATCCAGGTGAAAATATTTGCCATTATCATCGGATCCAAAACTGTCCTGACATTGGGGGAGATTTCCCGGAAAATCCGTATGCAGCCCATTAACGTGGAAAATGAGCTGGCGGTTTTGAAGCATCTGATGCTGGTTTACCAGCGGAAAAACCGGGAACGAATCACATCCAACATGGATAAGTATTATCCATACGATGAAATCAAAGAGAATGTCTGCATTGATGAGAATAAAAAAGGGGAGAAATTCCGCTATACCATCACCGATGAAATCAACCAGGTTTTGCTGAACCAGCTTCCGGCGTCCTATCTGGATCATGTTGCCGGAAAAAAGAAAACATCCATCAAAAAAGCGGAATTTGTCAAGCTGGCAACGGGGAGCGAGTATTTCAGTAAAACAATAATGGAGCTTTCTCAGGGCGAACAGTTTCTTCTGGATGCCGCATTTTCCAATGGAGGGATTCTGGAAATCCACGCTGCCAGAATCATCATGGATGATATGAAACTCCATCAGGAAAAAACATTAATTTCATTTCATGAAAAAAACATTCTGAAGGATCTTTATTATATTGACGAAAGATATGTGCGTATTCTGGTGATTCCTGTGGAGCTCTTCCGCTATCTTCAGACAAATCCCGTATTCCCCAGTACAGATACCATAAAAGAAATGCAACCCATCACCATTTCCAACCAGTTCGATGTGGTTTTGAACATGAAAAAGCTGCTTCTTTTCATCGCTAACCGCGGGTTAACCTTATCCCAGTCCGGAAAGATACGCCAGGCAGATATGAAACGGAGTGAAAATTCCCTCATTGATATTGACCTGCGTCTGTTTCCGGAAAAATCCCAGGTCCATCTGATTGAAGTTCTGCTCCCTTTTCTGAAAGTGTTTGATCTGGTGGATCTGAAAGATGAAAATATAATTCTGAAATCAAAATATGAGGAGTTTCTGAAGGAAAATCCGCTCAATGTGATCCAGAGGTTGTTGGAAGTGACCCCGGTGGAAGCGGAAAAACGGCTGGTGGGGGATGAGGTTTTTCTTTCCTTGGAGATTCCCTTTTATAAAAAACCATATCTGGATGAGATTTATTCCATTCTCAAAAAGAAACCGGAAGGAATTTCCGTAAAGGTGTTTATTTCCGAGCTTATCCGGGAATGGGTGATTTTATCTCCCAGTTTCCGGGTAAAAGATTTCAAATCTCTTTATCTGGAAAAACGTAATTCCATTATCTCTGTTCTATTCTATTTTCATCTGTTTGGACTTCTGGAAGTGGAATATCCCCGGAGATATATACGCTTATCCCAATTGGGGTACTACTTTTTTGAAGACCGGGAACTTTCCACCGCCAACCAGAGTGATGGGGTTATCATCAACCCGGATGCCAGTCTGGTGGCCTTCCCGGATAAACTTTCCATATTTGGGTTGCATGTATTGAAGAGTTTTGCGGAATTAAAAGAATTTGACCGAGTCTATCACTTCCAGATCACCCGGGAATCCCTGCAAACCGGATTACTGCTGGGAAGATTAAAAACGGATTTGCTGAATTTTCTGGAAGAAGTGTCCAAAAACAAACTTCCGCAAAACCTGACCTATCTCATTGAAGACTGGAGCGAAGGTTTACATATTGTCACCATAGAAGAAGGGGTGACCTTGCTGGAAACATCGGATGCAAACCAGATGGCCCTGCTTCTGGGACAGATAAAAGGTAAAAAAATTATCAGAAGGGAACTTTCAGATACGGCGATTCTGATTGATAAAGAAAAAGTGGCGGAAACCATAGAAACCGCAGAAAAACTGGAAATGATTGTCAAATTAATCCGGTGATCCGCAAAGAACTGGAATATTTTCTGTTTTTTTCTCCGCAAAAGGAAAAGATGGAATATTTACGGTTTGGGATTACTCCACGGGAACCCTATTATATTGTAAACCGGCCTGCCGGGAATATCCTGCTACTTTCCCAGGAACATTTTCTGCCTGTTTTTGCATGGAATGTGGAGGATCTCCAAACCAGAAAAAAATACCTGAGGGAAAAACTTCCCCATCCCGGAAAACTTAAGCTGGCTCTCCAAAACGGAACAATTCATCTTGCTATGCTGGAAAAAAAACATCCTGAGGAATGTTACATCCGTATGGACGGTTTGATAGTATCCCTGGATGGCAGAACCCAGGAATGGGATATTCATAAAAACAGAGTAAATCTGGAAACGGCAGGGCAGTGCTATCTGGTAGATACGGGGGAGGATATTGCGGCAATTCTGGACAGATATGGAAATTCTATCCGGCAGGCCGATATTTATTATCCGGAATGGGGTATTTCTTTAAAGAATATTCTGGATCCGGATGGAGGGATGGACCGTCTACTGGAGAATATTTCCCGTTTCCCATATTCCAAAAAATTAGAAAAATTAATCCAGATTGTCCGGGGCGGCCAGGACGATGAAGAAAGAAAAATAATGAATGCCATCCGGCACAGTGATCCCGGTTTTTTTGATTTTCTGCAGAACCAGATATTCCGGGAGGATATCCTTCCGTTTCTTTCCCGGAGTGAAGTCTATACCATTCTTTCCGGGGTTCCGGATGCATCTCTTGCGGAAATCCATACAAAAGAACCGGAGATCAGGGATTTTTATCTCCGGTGTGTATCCCGGAACCGCATGGAAAGGGTGGGCGGTGGGCAGGCCTCCGGGAAAGAAAGCCGTACTGTTTTATGGGATGTGATACTGGAATACTACCGCTCCCGCTATTCCTCCTGCCACTTTACCCGAATGATAACAGATTACGGGGATACGAACCAGGGAAATCCAGCTGAAATACTGGAAATCCCTTTCCTGCAGATGGATTCCGGTTATTTTTACGTGATTGGGTTTTTTCCCAATGCCATGATTGTGGAAATCCGCCACTATTGCCGGAAAATCCAGTTATATTTGGAAATCCATCGGTTTGAATTTGAAGAAATCCTTTTTCTGGACACCCACCCCGGAATTTATTCCATTCCCATAAAAAAAATTCCGGATACACTGTATGCGGCAGGAATATCCAACGGTATTCCGTGGGAATATTCTGCGTTTCGTTCGGATTGATTATTCCATCATCAGCCGGAATATTTTCCCTGCCCAGGCTTTCCAGCTTAAATGGGGCCGGATTCCGTCTGGGAAAACGTGAAAAGGGATGACCTCAAACATTCCTGTCTGGACATAGGCCTGGTATAAATTGGGGAAATAGCGGGTTTCCAGAAGAGTCTGCCCATTCAGCAATGAAGCTACGGAGTGCAGGACTTTTTTTTCTTCTTTGGAGAATATACTCAAATCATAGGGCATCCTGGGGTGGAAGGAAAGGCCTTTTATGACCGTGATGGGCTCTGCATCCGTAACTTCTTTCACAATATCCGGGATAATTTCAATCTCTTTTTCTTTTACCATCCAATGGATGAGTTCGTTAAAAAAACGCGGGACAGGCATTCCTTCCACATGGAGGTAATTCATTTCTGTTATTTTCCGTTGGTATTTTTGATAAAAATGCCCATCGGAATAGTATAAATGCTTGGACAGCGTGGACCGATTCAGTTTTCCCGGCATGCGGTTGATGAAATAAAGAATCGCATAGTGCAGTTTGGGGGCATGGTCTTTGGCAAAGCAGTCTAATTTTTCACTTGTTTCCATATCTTCATTCAGAATTCCATCAAAACCATGTCCATCCCCCTGGAATTTATCTATCTGGGAAAAACCGGTTTCCGGGAATCATTGAGTATTATGGATGAAAAGATCGCTGAATCTGTCCAGCAAAAAAAAGGGTTTTTGCTGGGGTTGGAATACGATATTGTGTATACCCGGGGTATGAATTTTCGCATGACACATCTCCAAAATCCCGCACTGGAGACAATTTTTGTGCGAAGAGGCGGATCCGTAACCCTCCATAATAATGGCCAATTGGTGGTGTATACAATTGTTCCCTTTTCTTTTATCCGTAATGACATAACCTTATACATCCGGTTTCTGGAAAGGGTTATCATTAAATTCCTGGGTCAATGGGATATCCCGGCTTTTACGCGAAAAAACCGTACCGGGGTTTTCACCCGGCAGGGGAAAATTGCGTTCATTGGATTGTCTGTCAAAAAAAATACCGTGTACTATGGTCTGGCCATCAATGTATCCAATGATCTGGGGGATTATGCAGCCATTAAAAGCTGCGGTTTGAGCATCCCCAACACAAACATTCGCGAGGTAGCTATGAAACCGGGGGGTGCTATCAATACAGAAACGGTGTTTACTGGTTTCTCCATCCTGCTGGCGGATGGCCTGGAAAAAGAATACGGAATCTCTGTAAAACCGCCGATATTCTGACGTATGGGTCGTATCATTGTGGTACTGGGGGGAGGGGTTCTCCAGGTTCCGTTTATAAAGGCTGCCTCCAGAAAGTATCGCATTTTCCTGTTTGATGAAAACCCATCGGCCCCAGGTAAGGAATTTGCGGAATCCTTTTTTTCTGTACCATTCCATGACTGGGAGTCCATTGTCCGCTTATTGATTCCTCATAAAAAAAGTATTTTTCGGATTGTGACCATTGCCACGGATTTTTCTCTGGAAACAACCCTGATTTCCGAAAAACTATCCATCCCTTTCTATTCCCCGGCCATTGGAGAGATCACCACAGATAAAGAAAAAATGAGGGAATTCTTCCGGGACAATGGCTTTGCTCAGCCGGATTTTACCGCATCGGACAATGTGCAGGAATTGACAGTTTTTATGGATAAAGACCCATCCCATACTTCCGGATTTGTCATTAAACCCGTCCGGAACATGGGAGCCAGAGGGGTTCAGTATGTGCCGGATGAAACCCATCTTCTTTATGCTCTGGAATATGCCCAGAAATTTTCCCGTTCCAAAAGAGTCATTATGGAGCAGTATATTCCCACTGCTGAGTTGTCTGTGGATGCTCTGTGTTTTCAGGGAAAAATTATTTTAACCGGCATTGCGGACAGAATGATTGAGACATACCAGGAGCGGTATTTTATTGAACGGGGACATTTGATGCCCTCTCTGGAATATGAAAAGATTTATGATTCCATGAAATCTACGTTCCAGAAAATATGTGATGCGTTTTCCCGTCTCCAGGGATATCCGTACCACGCACCTCTCAAGGGGGATATAAAATATCCCATGGAAAAAGGGAAGGATTTTATAATTGGTGAAATTGCCAGCCGGCTTTCCGGCGGATTTATGAGCACCCATACTTTTCCGTATTCTTATGATAAGGATTTAATGGAACTCTATCTGCGGTTTTTGGAAAACGATGTTTCCCTTTTGGCGGAAGAAATTCGTCCCCGGCGTTATTCAGCAGAGATCAATTTTGAAGCGGTTCCGGGGACACTCCTTTCTCCCTTGCCGGAAACAGAGCTGGCGGAGCGTTATAATTCCGCCCATATCCGGGATAATTTTCCCATGTTTTCACCTGGTGATATCATATATCCATTGAGGAGTAATGTGGGGAAAAGTTCCCATATTATCCTGCAGTCGGATGACTATCCTGATCTGGAAAATTTAATAAAAAAAATCAGAAAATCCTATAAAGCAGACACTGGCTATACTCTTCTGTCCGATGAACAGATTAACCGGAAAGCAAGGGAAATTTTCAACCCACAGATATGTGTTGCCTGCGATGTCTGTGACGGGAAAAACTGTGTTTCCCATATTCCCGGCATGGGCGGTAAAGGGGAAAATCACACCTTTTATGCCAATTACCGGGATCTGCAGAGTATCCGCATCCTTGAGCCGGAACACCCGGAAGAGAATGCGGAACCGGATATTTCCTTTTCATTTTTTGGGAAAAAATATGCGATGCCCGTTTTCACCGCTCCCATAACCGGCAGTGTCACCAATCTGGATTTTGCCATAACAGAATGGGAAATGGCCGAAGAAATAACCACCGGGGCTTTCCGTGCCGGCACCCTGGCTTTCTTAGGGGATGGGGCCACTCCCAATAAATTCTACATCGCCCTGAAAAACCAGAAAAAGATGGGTAACACCATACCGGTTTTCAAACCCCGGAAAAATCAGGATGAAATTAAATTCCGGATTTCTGAAGGGATATCCCATGGAATCTTTGCCTGGGCCATGGATATTGACTCCGCCGGTCTGGTGACAATGGAGAACAAAAATCAGAAAACATCCAGAAAAACATCGGAGGAATTACGGGAGCTTTCCGATTTTGCCGGGATTCCGTTTATTGTGAAAGGGGTGCTGACGCTGGAAGATGCCCAAAAGGCCATGGATGCCAACGCTGCCGCCATAGTGGTCAGTAACCATGGGGGCAGAGTGGATGATGAGCTTCCTTCCAGTATTTCTGTTCTAAAAGAAATCGCTTCTTTTGTGCGGAAAAAAAATCCACACATAAAAATCGCGATTGACGGTGGATTCCGTAGCGGGAGCGATGTATTCAAGGCTCTGGCAATGGGGGCCGATGCAGTGTTGATTGGGCGGCCTTCTGCGATTGCCAGCGTTGCCTATGGCCGGTTTGGGGTGTATTCCATCCTCACCCGGATTGCCACAGAGATAAAAGAAATCATGCACCGCCATAGTATTCATAAATTAAGCGAAATTGGAGAAAAATATGTGGATTACTCTCAGCTCCCTCATTAGGATTCTGGCCATTTCTGTTGTGGTGCTCATCCACGCCTCTTCTGTGCATGAAAACGGGCTGATGGTTCATCTTCCGGATATTTTCCAATGGAAATTCGGAGAGGAACTGACGGCGGTGATTTTGTCGCAGATTGCCCGTTTCTGTGTGCCGGTTTTTCTGATTCTTTCCGGCTTTGCCCTCTCTGAACGCTACTCTGCTCCCGGCTCGATGGATTCCATTGCCTCCATCCGGGAGTTCTATAAGAAAAGAATGTTCCGGGTTTTTATTCCATACTTTTTCTGGACCATGCTGGCGTTGTTCACCATTTATGTGTCCCCGCTTTTTGCCCGGTATAAGGCGGATGGCTGGGAAGGGGTGTGGAAACTGGGTTCCCATTTTGCCTTTATCCGGGGGGCAGATTATCACTTTTATTTTCTGATCATTATTTTTCAGATGTATGTGCTGTTCCCGCTTTTTGCCCGCTTCCGTACCATTTCCCTGTGGGTACTTCTGGGAATTCTGCATCTGATTTTATGTTCCCCGTCCCACCAGATTTTGTTATCCATGGGGATTAAAAAATATGTGTTCCCTTCCACCGTATTCATCAACTGGATGTTTTATTTTTATACCGGCATGGTTTTTTCCCGTTATAAACCTGCCATTGTTACCTGGATAAAAAGTAAAAGCGGTACCTGGTTTTTTCTGCTGTATTTGTTATCTCTGGGCATTCTTCTGGGGGAATATTTTTATTATTATTCCCAGAAAATAAAACCCGATTTTTTTAACCATTTCCAGAGAATGACCGTGGTTTTTTATTCCCTGACCGTGTGGATTGTCTTTTTCCGTTTTTTCCCGGAAGACGCCGCCTGGCAGGAAAGGTTTAAAAATAATTACTTTCTGAGAAATGCAAAAGCCGTTTCTTTCTGGGGCGGATTGACATTCCATGTGTATTTATTCCACACTCTCTACCTGCGGATCACGGAATGGGCATTGAAGTCCCTGGGGGTTTATGCGTTTACGTTTTCCTTTGTCATTACTCTGGGGCTTTCTTTCGCGTCCGCCTATCTGTTCTGGAATGGAATCCAGCGGCTGCCGGAAAAATGGAAAAAGCTGGATACAATATTCGGATTTTAAGGAATACTAAAAAATCCGTCAATACGGGTGATGATGTCCTCAATCCGGGCCATTTTCCCGTTCCCGTTATCCCCGCAAACGGCCTCTCCGTTCTGGGGAGCAAGGATTTCATAGCCATAGCTACGGAGGATTTCCAGGTTTTTTTGCGTGGCCGGATGGTTATACATAAAGGGATTCATGGAAGGGGCAATCCACCGGGGACCGGGATAGGAGAGCAGAGTGGCGGAAACAATATCATCGCCCCGTCCAACCGCTGCCCGTGCAATGAGATCCGCAGTGGCGGGAGCCACCAGATATAAATCCAGGTTATCCCGTATTTCAATGTGGGGCATGGCCACCACGTTGTTTTGGGACTCTGTATAGACTTCATTTTCAGAAAGAGCGGAAAACAGAAGTGGATTAATCCAGCTTTCCGCCGTCCTGGTCATGGCCACCCGGACCTGGTACTGTTTCTTCTTGAGTTCCCGCACCAGATCCAGGGATTTATAGATGGCAATGGAAGCAGAAACCCCAATTAAAATGGTTTTATGTTCCTGCTCCATATCGTTTTATTTTTCCTTTTTTGCCGCCGGGCCGTAGGAATAGGATGCTGGCCGCTCAATGATGGTGAATCCGGGTTCTTTGGTTTTCTTTGCCTGATGCATCATGGTGACCACATGAAAAGATTTCTTGTCCGGGTTGTGGGCCAGACGGTACGTGAAATCATCCGCATACTGGATGGAATAATGGAAGCCTCTTTTTGTGCTGTAATGGCTTTCATCCGCCCATGGCCATACCTTCTGGTGCACGGAGATGGTACGGACGATGAGGGATTTTTCATCCACCGGCACATCTTTCCAATTGGTTCTGAACTGGGCTGGGTACGGACGGAAAATATTATACTCTTCCGCATTGGAAAAATATATGATGCGGACTTTGACCCCCATTTTTCTGGCGGCAGCGACAGTTTCCAGAATGGTGGTTTTTCCCATAATGTCTCCATTCAGTGCCCGAATGCGGTTTTTTAACGCCAGATTTCTCAGGTGGTTGTACTGCTCCAGGTCTGTATGCCAGACGGTATAATTCCGGGCTTTGGTTAATTTATCTTCCAGGGCAAACCTTTTGAGAAGAAAGGGACGTGCCACATCCAGGGAGGAAAGAATAAACGCATAGTCTTTTTCTTTTGCATAATATTTGTCTACGATTTTTCTGGCTTTCTCCCTGTTTGCTTTTTCCCAGAGTGCCCGGAAAGCTACGGGATTTTCTGCTTCCTTGAAGAAGGAAATATGGACTTTGTTGGTGGCCACCACAATGCGGGTGAAATCGGTGAGCCATATCCATTCCGATTTTGCCCATGCTGCCAGAAGAAAATTTTGGATGGAACCCACCCCAATATAGCCACCTTTCAGGTCTTTTATATGAGGCTGGTATAATTCCAAGCGGTCTTCATTGGAAATGGTGGTATCTCCGGTGTCCCAGCGGGTGGGCTTCAATACTTCATCCTTGCTGGATACAAAAATGGAGACCTGTTCATCCTCACTGATTCCGGGCTCCATGCTTTTCACACTGGTCGTATCCTTGCCATCACACTGGAATATCAGGACAAAGGAAGACAACGTGAGTAGCAAAATGCTTTTCTTAATCATGGATCAAATATTTATGGGGAAAGACACCGTCAACCAATATAGATGCCGGAAATTGATTAAATATTTACGCCCGGTTATCGATAATAGCTATAACCTATGCCGGTATTCTCCCGATATTTTCAGATTTTTCTGTTTTTTTATTTGGTGATGGATGCTATCCTGGATAAATTCCGCTTCATTGCCCGGTATTCATTTTATGGAATTCTCAGTGCTCTGCTTCTAACCGGTTTTATCAACGGTGTCTTTCATCCTATGGAGAATGTTCGGGGAGCATTCCGGCAGATATCCTCAATATCCGCGTATGACCGGTTTCTGTACCGGACAAGCATGGAATGGGGTATCCCCGCAGCATATCGGATTCTGGCTCCGGGTTGGACGCAGCAGGATTTGTTTGCGGATTCTCGTGAAATTCTCCGCTTGGCTGGTAAAAAGATAAAAAACCATAAAAATATTCGTGCCATTTATCTGACCGGATATTCTGCCTCAGAGAAAAAACTGCCCCGTTTTCTGGACTATGTTTCCAGAAATGGGTTGAACGCCATTGTTTTTGATATTAAGGATATAACCGGTTATATTACCTACCCATCGAACGTAAAAATGGTGAAGGAAAACCAGGATTACCATGTCCCCATCAAAAATCTGGAAAACCTTGTACGGAAACTGCACGACCGTGGGTTGTATTCCATCGCCCGGATCTCCCAGTTTCAGGATTTATTTATGGCAAAAAAAATGCCACAGTGGTCACTGAAATACAAAAACGGACATTCCTATAACGTAAAAGGCCAGCCGGCATGGATGGATCCAGCCAATGAAGAAATCCAGGAGTATAATCTCCGGATTATCCATGAAGTCCTCCAGAGCGGAGTAGATGAAATACAACTGGATTATATCCGCTATCCCACAGACGGAGACTGGAGGAATGTTTCTTACCGGAAAATCCAATCCTATGATCAAAAACCTGTGGTCATTACCAAATACCTGCAGAGAGTCCATTCCTTGGCAAAAGCATATTCCGTGAAAGTCTCCATCGACGTATTTGGGGTGGTTGCCTGGCAGGAGCCGGCGGATATTCTGAGCACGGGACAAGATCTGAAGATAATGTCCCAGGCCGCCGATATTATTTCCCCCATGCTGTATCCTTCGCATTTTGGGGATGTTTTCTCCGGCATCCAGAATCCGGCGGATTCCCCGGAATATTTTTTATACCAAGGCTGTATCCGGGTGAAAAGCATCATCCCGGATTCTGTCCTTATCCGACCTTGGATACAGGCGTTTCCCATGAAGGTGAGTTCCTATAACGGTTCTTATATTACCCGGCAGATTGCGGGAACTTACCGTTCCGGGGCCAGAGGCTATATGATGTGGAATGCATCCAATAAATATATCCCCTATTCCGAACCTGATTTCAAGACCACTTTACGTGTGAATCCGGAAGAAAAACCGTCCCGAAAACCCTTGTAATTATGGGGAAGGAAATTCTTCATCCGGTATTGGAAGGATTCCACTTTCATCTTCCGGAAGACAGAATCGCCCAATATCCGGCGGAAAAACGGGAAAACTCTCGTCTTATGGTGATCTCCCGGAAAACCGGCAACATCTGGCATGCCTTTTTCCACCAGCTTCCGGAGTTTCTGGAAACGGGGGATTTTCTCATAACCAATAACACCTATGTGGAAAAAAAACGGGTCTATCTGAAACGAAAAAGCGGTGCCCGGCTGGAATCTGTTTTTCTGGATAAAACCGGGGATTCCTGGGAAGTCCTGATGAAAAATGCCCGCCGGATTGCCAACGGGGAAATTCTGTATGCGGAAAAAGCGATGGAGTATACCTTTTCTGTTTCCAAAACCCCGGAGGGAATCTTCCTGACCCCGCTTTTTCCGGCGGAAAACTCCGGATCGCTTCTGGATATCTTGGGGGAGATGCCCATCCCGCCGTATCTTGCCCGTGGAGAAGAATCCATCGACCGGGAACGCTACCAGAGTATTTTTGCGGTTAAAGAAATGGACGGTTCCGCAGCTGCTGCACCCACGGCCTCCTTCCATTTTTCCCATGAGCTGGTGGACACTCTGGCAAAGAAAGGGGTTGGGATGGGGATGGTGCGGCTGAACATAGGGTACGGGACGTTTGCCCCTCTCCGCAGTATTAATTTTGAAAAAAAAGAACTGCATGAAGAAGCCTATGTTATTCCGGAGATCACGGCTAACCGGCTACGGGGAGAAAAAAATGGCAGGATTATTGCGGTGGGGACCACATCCCTGCGGACTCTGGAAACGGTGTGGAGAAAAACGGGCGGGGAATACCATCATTCCCTGCATGGGAAGACCAGTTTGTTTCTGTATCCGCCGGATAAAATCCAGTCCGTGGATGGTCTCATCACCAATTTCCATCTTCCGGGTAGTTCCCTGATCCTGCTGGTGGCCACGTTTCTGGAGAAAGATCTGCTCCTGCAGGCATACGCGGAAGCGATTGAGCAGGAATACCGGTTTTTCAGCTATGGCGATGCCATGCTTATCCTGTAGAACCATAATGTGACATAATCATGTGTAATTTGGAAACAACCCATTTTTTCTGACAAAAAAAATAGATTGTGAAAACAGAAATTAAACTTGTCGCTTTATGAAAAAAAAACCGTCTATCCGGATATGGAAAATGTTGCTGTAAAAACTGAAATCCACGTTCCGTCGCATTCCGGCGATGTTTTTCCCGCCTGGGAAAATTTTCTTCATTCTATAAAAATCAGTATTTCCTCCAAATTTTATGATACTTTTTTTTCCGCACTGGCCTTTGGCGGAATGGAAAATGGGGTATTGAATATTTCTGCCCCCAATGAACAGATAAAAAACCACCTGGAAAAAAGATACCTCACGGAAATGGAGCAAAAAGGTTCCGAAGTGTTCGGTCACGGGATCAGAATATCCCTGTCCGCACCGGAGGAGCCCAAAATGGACCGTCCCAGGGAGAAATCCCAGAATAAGGGGATTTTTATCAACCAATCGGCTTATCCCGGAGAAATTAAATTGAATCCAAAATATACTTTTGACAGATTTGTAAAAGGCCCTTCCAATGATCATGCTCTGGCCGCCGCCATTGGTGTTTCCAAAAAACCAGGGGAATACCATAACCCCATGTATCTTTACGGTGGGGTTGGTCTGGGGAAAACCCACCTGTTGATGGCCATTGGTAACCAGGTAATTGCGGATATGCCGTTCCATAAGGTGATGTATGTTCCGGCGGAGATTTTCCAGAGTGATCTGGTGGAAGCCATCCAGAATAATTCCATGCCCCATTTTAAGGCAAAATACAGAAATGTGGATGTGTTCCTTTTTGATGATATCCAGTTTATCAGCCAGAGAGCGGAAGCCACCCAGGAAGAAATTTTCCATACATTCAACTATCTGTATCAGAATAAAAAACAGGTGGTGATTTCCAGTGATCGCCCGCCCCATGAGCTGAAAAAACTAACGGACCGTCTGCGGAGCCGTTTCCAATCCGGCCTGATTGTGGATATCAAACCCCCCAATCTGGAAACCCGCCAGGCCATTTTGCAGGCCAAGGTCTCCGAAATGAAAATTACCGTCCCATCGGATGTAATCAAATATATCGCCACCAATTTATCCACCCAGATCCGGGTTCTGGAGGCAGCCCTGTCCAAGCTGCATTTTACATCGGAAGTGGAAAACCATCCCATTGACCTGCAAATGGCAAAAATCGCTCTCCGTGACCTCCCCATCGAAGACACAGTGTCCCAGGTGAGCATTGATGAAATACTGCGTCTGGTATCCAAAAAATTCCATGTTCAGGAAGAAGAAATCAAAGGGAACAGCAGGGTGGAGACCATTGTTATGGCCCGTCATATCTGCATGTATCTGGCAAAAAAACTGATCCCCAGCATGTCCCTCCTGAAGATTGCCCAGGCCTTTGGTAAAACGGACCATACCACCGTGATCCATGCAGAGAAAAAAATTGCCGAATACATGGATTCCGATGAAGCTATCCGTGTTCAGATTTTGGAACTGGAAGAGGAATTGCAGTTTTAATATTGACGGAACACATTCCCCTTTTAAAGAAAGCCATGCCGTATCTTGTATATAGAATAGTATTGTTTTTCTTTGCCGTTTTGGGGGCGTTTTTTTCCGGTATTCTCATCTGGTATCACCAAAACCCGGGCGGGCATTCCGGTATGGTTTCCGCCATTTGTGGCGGGGAAGTAAAATCCGGGTGCCGGGTGGTTTCCCAGTCTGACCTGTCCACCCTGTTTCATCTTCCCATGGCTCTCTGGGGTTATTTTTTTTATATGGCAGCCATTGCCTTGATTATGGTATCATTTTTGGGCAAAGCCGAGGTAAGGGAAAAAAACTCTCGTCCCATAATGGGGATTCTATTCTATGTTTCTGCTTTCGGGTTTTTGTTTGACGCCTTTCTTGCGGGGTATTCATTGTTTTTTCTGAAAACCATCTGTAATTTATGTCTGATTACGTATTTCGCGGGATTGGGCATGGCGGTGGTCACCTTACTATGGGGGTTTATAATGGACAAAAAAATATTTCACTGGAATAATCTTTTTCATTTTTTCCGGAGAGCATCCTTAGCTGTAATCATCCAGCTTTTTCTGGTGGTGGGGATTTTATTTTCCACCGGGCTTTATATATACGCACAGTCTTCCCCGGGAAAGTCGCCCGGATCCCCGGAGATACAGAAAGCCATGCTGGAATTGAAAAAAGAATTTCATGTGCAGAAATCCTTGGAATTGAATCTGGCCAACCGGCCGTTTATTGGAGAGAAAGAAGCGAAACTTGTGATTGTGGAATTTACGGATCCGCTCTGCCCGCACTGCCGGAATGCCGCACTCTGGCTCAAGGAATACCAGAAAAAACACCCGTCTGATGTAAAGGTTTACCAGCTTTCGTACCCTCTGGACTCTGAATGTAACAAGGGGATGAGCCGGCAGATGCACCCCGGAGCCTGTTTTCTTTCCTATTCCCTTTACTGTGCGGGCTTGCAGGGGAGGTTCTGGGAGTTTAACGAATGGTCTTTCCGTTCCATGGAATACTGGTACAGCAATGGCGTTTCTGAAGATTATGTTTTCCAGAATATGAAATCCCTGGGAGTGGATTCCGGGAAACTTACCCAATGTGTGCGTCAGGAAAAAATCCTGAAAATGGTGCAGGAAGATATTGCACAGGGGGAAAAAGCCGGGGTCACCGGAACACCCACTCTCATAGCGAATGGTAAGCGGCTGCCCCCCATCCAATTTGTGTATCTGGAGATGCTTCTGGATTTAATTCTCCAGGATATGAAATGAAACAATGAGTTTTTACGAAATCAATCGGAAAATTCTGAATCAGAACCAGGGCGGATATCTGTACCGTTTTCTGTCCAATGCCGGGGAGGGGATGAGTGTATTTCTATGGCAGACCCAGGAGGATGAAAAGCTGGAAAAATTCCAGATTTCCCTGAAAAACCAGACGCTGGAATGGAGCCGAAAGGAAGGAAAGCTGAAGTATGGAAATATTGATGAAGGGGACAATCCCATGAAGATGAAAAAATCTCCCTTAATCATGATGGGAGAAAAAATCCCTGCTGGTTTTGCCCAGGAAGTTTTTGGTATTATTGATAAGGATGACATAAAAGAATTTCCGGAATTAAAGAAAATCAAAGCTCTTATCAGGAAAGAAATATGACATCCATCAACTCGGAAACCAAAAAATTCGGGATTATTGGGTATCCCATTTCCCATACGTTTTCCCCTGCCATGCACAATGCGGCTTTTTCCGCCGATGGGTTTAACGGAATTTATCTGGTATTTCCCATGAAGAATCTGATATCTCTGAAATTTTCCATGCGGCAGTTGAAGATTGAGGGATTATCCGTGACCATCCCCCACAAAATCCATGTGTTGCGGATTTTGGACGCCATTGATCCGGCGGCTGTGCAGATTGGCTCTGTGAATACCCTGGTCTGGGAAAACAATATTCTGAAGGGATACAATACCGATGCTTACGGAGCCGTCCATTCTCTCAAAGAAAACGGGGTTTCTCTTGCCGGGAAAAAGGTGCTTATCGCGGGTTCGGGGGGCTCTGCCCGGTCCATTGCTTTTGGAGTATTCCGCGAAAACCCCGCCCAGATTACCCTTGCGGCCAGGAATAGAATCAAGGCAAAAAAGATCATCCATAATCTGGCCGATATTGTCCATAAAATCCGCCTGGGAATCATGAGCCTTCCGGAGAAGGGGAAAATCGGGGAAGGGGAAATCGCCACCAGAGAGAAAAAAAATTACCGTGGAATTTTCTACTGCTCCTATGTGATGCCTGAGCAGATCCATGAATTTGATATTATTATTCATACAACCCCCATGGGTATGAAAAACCATCCATTGGCCGATGTGGCTTTTTTTTCCGCAGAGAATTTCAGAAAGGGTCAGGTATTGTTTGATATTGTCTATAACCCCATGGTGACTCCTCTGGTTCGCGAAGCCCGGAAATCCGGAGCGGAGATTGTTCCGGGCTATAAGATGTTGCTCCACCAGGGAGCCCGTCAGTATGAGTTGTTTACTAAGAGGACAGCTCCCATAACGGTGATGGAAAATGCACTCCTTAAAGAAATGAATGAAATATGAGTCAAGGAAAGATACCATTAAACCGTTGAAAAAACGCATTGCCCTGATTGGTTTCCGGTTCATTGGGAAAAGTACCCTCTCCGGAGAACTGTCCCGGCGATGGGAGATACCGGTTCTTTCCATGGATGATGAAATTGAGAAAAACCAGGGAGCCAGCATTGCCGATATTGTTGCCGCTAACGGTTGGAATTACTTCCGGGAATTGGAATTGTCCTTTCTGGAGAAAATCCCGCCCGCCATGGAGCTGATTCTGGATGCCGGAGGTGGCGTGGTGGAAGGAAAATCCGGTGAAAAAAGTATAGAAAAGATTGACATCCTAAAAAAAAAATATTTTACAATATTTATCTATTTATCTGAGGATAAATTGAAGGTTCGGATAAAAAATGCGGAGAAAGGAAAAAATTCCCAGAGGCCGGGACTGTTTTCCCCGGTGACCAAGGTCCCTTTGGGTGTAAAAGACAGTCTGGAACATTTTCTGGAGATTTACCGGAAGAGACTGGAATGGTATCGGGAAGCTGCCCATGCAGTGGTGGACATTTCCGATGCCGGGGTTCGTGAATCCGCAGACAGAATTGAGCATTTGTTAAGGAAAGAAAAAAATAACAAAAAAATTTTAAAGGAGAACAAATGAAAAAGATTTTAATAATCACCATGGTTTTCTCATGGTTGGGTTTAGCCGGAGTTTTCGCACAGGCAGCAGAAGCGGATAATACGGATAAAACCACCCAGACAGAGGAGGTCAAGGACGAAAAGTTATCCAGTGAGATCAATATGGAAGTTCCTCCCGGACTGGAGAGGAAAAAAATGATGGACCCCAAGAAACTGGCGGATAAAAAAGATGGATGGTATCCCACCGGTCTCCCATTGGTGAACTCCAATCCGGATACAGGAATTGGCTATGGGGTAAGAGCGTATGTTTACATTAACGGAGAGAAAGCGGATCCCTTCTTTAAATATGCTCCCTACCAGCAGCAGGTTCTGGCCCAGTATTTTGCCACCACCAATGGATGGAATTACCACTGGCTGGGCTGGGATGCACCTTATTTTAACGGGAGCCTGTTCCGTCTGCGGGCGGATTTAATCTATGACAAAAACACATCCGCGAATTATTTTTACCGGGGAGCGGCCAGCTCAGCAGATTTGGTAAATCCGGGAACCGGAAAGAAATATAGTTCCTTTGCCGATTATGCCAAAGACCTGAGATATGTGGATTCATCAACACAGAAAACCTATTCCCAGTTTAACAAATTTGCCTATGAGTCTCCCTCATTCAAGTTTTCCGTGGAAAGGGAAATTATGGGCGGGTTGTTCCGTCCTTTTGCGGGAATCCGGATTGTGAAAACCACCATCGACGATTATACCGGAGACAAGGTGAAGGCCTTGGACGGATCGGACAAAGAAATTGATGCCACCATGGGAGAGACCCTCCTGTATCGGGAAAATAAAGCCGGACGTGTGGTGGGCTATAACGGCGGCTGGAACTCTGAACTCCGTTTGGGACTGGCGTTTGACACCCGGGACTATGAGCCGGATCCTTCCAATGGATTGTTTTCCGAAGTTTTCTTCAACATGTCCCAGGATAAAGTTGCTTCTGATTTTACCTACCAGCAGTATACCATCTCGCAGAAGGCGTACTATTCTCCGGTATCCGGAATGGCCGGAAAGGATATGCCCAAGTGGATGGATCCCGTGCTGGCGATGCGGGTTGCCTATACCATGGTGGAAGGAAATATGCCTTTCTTTAACCAGAACAATTTCCAGTTTACGGAAGGAAGCAAAAGCGGTCTGGGCGGTACCCGTACCATCCGTGGTTATGCGGCTGACCGTTTTGTGGGAAAAGCCATGTCTCTGGCTAACGTGGAATTGCGTTGGACATTCTTCAATTTCAATGTTGGGGGGCAGCAGTTTGCTCTGATTCTGGCTCCCTTCTTTGACGCCGGCCAGGCCTATGACAACGCATCCAAATCCAATCTGGATCATGTCCAGACCGGATATGGTGCCGGTTTTCGTATTGTCTGGAATAAAGCAACCATCATCATGGCAGACTATGGTATGTCTGATGAGAACACTGGCCTTTACATAGACTTCATGCATATTTTCTGATAGCTCGGAATGCTGGAAGAAATATACATAAAAGACTTTGCCCTCATTCGGGAGCTGAAGATACAATTCGGCTCCGGGATGAACCTGATCACAGGGGAAACCGGAGCCGGAAAATCCATCATTCTGGGGGCATTAAATCTGGTGCTGGGCTCCAAAGCAACTACGGATCTGATCCGTGCCGGAGCCCGGTATTCTGTTGTGGAAGCACGCTTTGACATTCTGCGGGAATTAAAGGACGCCCGGTTCAGTGATTTTGTCCGGGAGTTTGGGCTGGACGTGGAAGAATCCTATCTGATTCTGCGACGGGAGATCAACATTGAGGGAAGAGGCAAAAGTTTTATCAATGCCCGGCAGGTTCCGGTCAGTGTTTTGAGGGATATCGGTTCCTTTCTAGTGGAGATCCATGGCCAGAATGAACACCAGAATATTCTTTCCGTTGCCACACATCGGGAAATGCTGGACCGTTTTGCCCGCCTGGAAACCTTAAAAAATCAAGTGGAATCTCTTTTTAAGCAGAGAAATGAAGTTCAGGAAAAACTGAAATCCGTTTCTCTGGATGAAAAAGAAAAAGAACGCCGCATGGAAATTATCCGCCATGAAATCCGGGAAATTGAAGATGCGGATCTCCAGGATAACGATGAACCGGACCAGTTGATCCAGGAAGAAAAAACCCTGGAAAATGCGGAGGCTGTGCTGGGGGATATTAATCTGGTCTATGAAGAATTATCTCAGTCGGATCAGAATATTATCCACCGGATATCCCGCTTGCAGAGGACTCTGGAAAAAAATCTGGAGTTTCTTCCGGATCTGGGTCACTCTCTGGATTCCATCCAGGAAGCTTATTACCATCTGGAGGATGCCTCCGAAAAAATACGGGATGCCGTGGATAAGGTGCATGCGGATCCGGAAAGGTTATCCATTGTCCAGGAAAGACTGGCCATGCTCCAGAAGCTGATCCGGAAATACGGACAGGTGGAAAAAATCAAAGAGTATTATAAAACCATACAGAATGAATACCGGGGGATTGAATTATCCTCGGAAGAGGAAGAAAAACTTCGTGCGGAGTTGAAAAAAATCAATGGTCTGCTCCGGGAAAAGGCTCTGGATTTATCCGGGAAACGGAAAGAGCACGCAAAAAGGCTGGAGACAGCCATCGAAATCGAATTGAAGGATCTGGGTATGGCGGATACCAGGATGGGTTTTTCCATTAAATGGGATCTGGGTGATGATGGAATCATTGCCGATGAAAATGAACCGGAAAAGAAATATATAATCTACTCCCATGGTTTGGATAATATTGAAATTTATCTGGCCGGCGATGAGAATATGCCTCTGCGTCCACTGCGGAAAATTGCATCCGGTGGGGAGATGAGCCGGATTATGCTGGCCATTAAAAAGGTCATCATTGATTCTGATCCGGTGGGCAGTATGGTCTTTGATGAGGTGGATACCGGTATTGGCGGGAAAATCGGGGAGGCCGTGGGGAACAAACTGGCCGGATTATCCAAAAACGCCCAGGTGATGGTGGTGACCCACCTGCACCAGATTGCCGGGATGGGAGGAGAGAATGTTACCCATTTTAAAGTCACCAAAACAAAAGAAATGGGGACAGATCTGAAATTCCTGAACACGGAGGCACGCATACAGGAAGTGGCCCGGATGATCTCCGGGGAAACCATCACTCCGGAAGCCGTTTCTCTGGCGGAAACCATGATCCGTGGATAGCGGGAGCATCATCCAACCATTTTTATGGATTCCGGTATTCGCTGGAATTCTTCTGGCGTTGCTGCACACATCGGCCAGGAAGGAAATGTACTTTGTGGATTTTCTTTTCTGGGGATTGGTGCTGGCATCCCCGGTAATCCGGATTCCGTTTTCCTCTGCCCGGTTGTATGTGGATAATTCCTGCTCCATACGGTTTCTGGAAAAAAAAACAATTCTATCCGGGGTGGAGAAAGTGGCTGCTCAATATGGCATTTCCAAAGATAATATTTTTACCACAGACAATCTTCCGTTTCACCCGGAGAAGTCCTTTTCCGGGGATGCCTGCCGGGCGGATGGGAAAATGGAAAACCGGGGTTTGCTGATCACGGATTTTGCATATCCGCAGAGTTTTGCTCCGCAGATGAAATTGATCCGTCTCCCATTTAAAGAAATCCCTGAAGGAATTGTGGATATTTCCCATTCGGATGTTTGTGCCCTGGGCGGGAGCTGTGTATTTACGGT
Source organism: Leptospira biflexa (assembly GCA_020720785.1). GTDB lineage: Bacteria > Spirochaetota > Leptospiria > Turneriellales > DYLW01 > DYLW01. Next base: position 19,724 of record DYOA01000016.1, on the reverse strand, counting down.
TTTCCACCGCACGGATTCCATCCGGAAAATCTGCCTGAAAATGGACGGCAGGGAAATTCATTGCCGGATGCTGGAACCGGGGATGGGCAAACATCTTTTTCCGCTGGATACCCGGAACATCCGGCGGGGCAACCATCTTCTGTATTTTACTCTTCCGGAAATAAAAAATGAATTATCCTCTTATACGTTGGTACAGAGTTTTGAGAATCCATACATGGAAGGAATCTGGGATAACCAAAATCCGGGAGCGGTCAGTTTTAAAATACAGAAGGAGCTGCTTAGCATCCCCGGTATCCGAATGCACCATCCAGGAAAGGGGAATACGGATTTTATTTTTTCCATTCTTCCCCCCGGTGTACCACCCCGGAAGCAGGCGGATAAACCAGTCTTTACAATCAAAGAAGGCCGGGATTCCTGGGAGATACATTATACCGGTTCTTCCGGACTTTCCAGAACCACTGGGGATTTTTCCGGCCCGGAATTCCAGGATGCCCTGTATGGATTTTTATCGGCACAGAATTTCAAAAAATCTGTGTTTGCCTCCGCATATCCGGAGTACTCTGGCAGGTTAAAAATAATCCAGCCGGAATTTGCAAAAAAGGAAATCCCGGCTTCTTACCATAAATTTCTGGAGGATGACGGGAATGGGTTTCATATCAATAACGCCAGTATGGAATTTTTCAGGGAAAAATATTCTTCCCCCTTTCTCACCCCGGGAATGCCACATGCGGAAAGAATATCCTTCCTGAATCCGCCAGACCGGGCAGGGAGTTCCGGAGGGAGAGAAGCGGATATCCATTTCCGGGAAAAGAAATGCTATACCCTGGGGGTTTATCCGGACGCGGATCCGGGGTGTAATCGTCTGCCCGTGGTTTTGCTGGGATTATTTTATATTATTTTCCTTTTTTATCGGTGGTACTGGAAAGATATTGGTTCCGTGCAAACCGGGTGATTACGGACAGGAAACGGGATTCCTTTCCGTTTTCATCCGGCCAGGCATAAATTTCCAGATGCTCCTTTGCTCGGGTGACGGCCACATAGAAAATCCTGTCCTCTTCCTCCGGATATCCATTGGGATGGGGAAAAAACCGGGGACTGACCCCAAAAAGAATCACGCGGTCAAATTCCAGACCTTTGGCTTTATGGATGGTCATCACAGAGAAACGTTCCTCCAGCTTTTTTTCCCGTATCCGCGTTTCTATGCTTTTTACCAGATAGTTGGTTCTTACCAGAATGGTGGCCGGAAGAGTTGGAGCCTTGGGGCGGTTTTCTCCATGATCCAGCATCATCCGGATATTCTCCTGCAATACCGATGTGTTGGCATGAAAGATAATGGGTTTTTCCATGTTCTTTTTTGTGGCCACTAAGCGTATTTTATCCGCACTGGAGCTCCTTTTAATAAATGCATTCGCAAAGGAGACAATTCTTTTCTGGCTCCGAAAATTGGCGGTCAGTTTTAATCTTCCGGAATCCGGGAATTCCTCATTAAACCGGAAGAAATTTTCCAGATTGGCTCCCCGGAACTGGTAGATGGACTGTTTGGCGTCCCCCACTGCGAAGAGTTTCTGCGGATTCAGTTTTTTCAGCATGGCCACCTGGTCCGGGGAGGTATCCTGGTATTCATCAATGAAGATGATTTTATTCTGATAATCTTTCAGGAGTGAAGAATCCCTTTGGGCAACCACGGAAACCATGTCTTCAAAGTCCAGAGCATTATTTTTTTCCTTATGGGATTTATATGCTTCCAGAAAATCAATGGCGTTTTTTTCATCCAGACCCCGTAGAATATACTCCGGGGGAATGTGGGAAAATCGGGAAAATTTTTCCATAATCAACTGCTTGAAGATGGTTTCCGGGTTGGTTATGATACTGAATTTTTTTCCCGGATTCATCTGCCGGATAATTTTGTAGGCAAGAGAATGGATGGTGCCCGCAAAACCAGTGGATATGCTATTTTTCCTGAGCCTTTCCCTCATTTCTGACGCTGCTTTCCTGGTGAAGGTGATCAGAAAAATATCGCTTTCTGAGTATCCTTTCCGGATTCCGTAGGATACGCTCTGGATCAGCGTATACGTTTTTCCGGATCCGGCCCCGGCGGATAGCAGAAGATGAGTATTCCTGTCCCAGAATCCTTTTATTGCGGCAATCTGCTCCGGCGTCGCATCAGAGCTCATCGTCCTTCTTTTTCCCAAAGGTGATGGTATTCCAGGATGCGAATCCCAGGAGACCTTTAAGACGGTGTACCATATTTCCAGAAAAAAGGAAAATGAAATTCTTGAAAAAATTGAAAGAACGCATTGTATACGGATACCACCAGAGGTCAATATTAATCCACGCCGGCTTGTTAATATGGATGGGATTGGTAAATTCCAGAAGACCCATGTCCGAATGCACTCTTCCCATACCGGAATTTTTGACCCCTCCCCAGGGGGTTTCCGCCATGGCGTGAGTATATATTGCGTCGTTGATGATCACCGTTCCGGCTTCTATGCGGGAGGCAACCTTCATGGCTTTTTTCCGGTCTTTACTCCAGACCGATGCGGTCAGTCCAAAAGCGGTAGCGTTTGCAAGGAGGATGGCTTCCTCAATGGTCTCATACGGCATGATGGGCATGGTGGGACCAAAGGTTTCTTCCATCATACATTCCATGGAATGGTTGGCGTCCGCAATGACGGTGGGTTCAAAAAAACGCCCTTTGGTTCCCTTTTTCAGATTTCCACCAGTGAGAATGCGGGCTCCCTTTTTTTTGGCGTCTGCAATATGGCGTTTGATGGTATCAATCTGCTTTTCTGAAATGATGGGGCCAATGTCAAAATCTCCGGCAACCCGGTCTTTCCCCTGGCGGAGCTGGTTTGTCTGGAACACCACTTCATCCAGGAATTTTTCATAAATGGAGGAATGCACATAGACCCTTTCCACGGAAGCACAAACCTGTCCGGAATTGGCAAATGCCCCAAAAAGGGCACCTCTTACGGTCCTCTGGATGTCCGCATCCGGAAGGACAATCATGGGATCCTTTCCGCCCAGCTCCAGGGTTGCCGTAATCATTTTCTCTGCCGCTTTCACCGCGATGATTTTACCTGTATTCACGGATCCAGTAAAAACAATATGGTCAATGGGGGCATCCAGAAGTGCCGCTCCGGTTTTTCCGTCCCCCACAATGGTCTGCACAATTGCGTCCGGGAATCCGGAGCGTTTGAAAATTTTTTCAATGAGCAGTCCACTCAGGGGGGTAATTTCCGATGGTTTGAGCACTACAGTATTTCCAGCCAGTACGGCCATGATGATTTCTCCCATGGGAATGGTGAACGGGAAATTCCAAGGGCTGATAATTCCAACGACGCCCTTGGGTTTATAGTGAATTTCTGATCGTTTATAGGGAACCAGGTGCAGGAAAAATTTCTGCGGGGATAAAAGTCGGGGTGCTTTCTTCGCATACTGGTACATGGTATCGATGGGGCCCAGCAGCTCATGGCTTAATACTTCCATCTGGATTTTCCCGGTTTCATTATGTAACGTTTCAATTATGGAATCTATATGATCCAGAAGGTAATTTCTTACTTTTAATATATATTTTGATCTTTCCTTTACGGATAAAGCCGCCCAGGATTTTTGTGCTTCCCGTGCTTTTTTCACCGCATTTTCAACATCCTCTTTGGATGCTATTTTAATTTTCTCTGTATATTCCCCGGTGGCAGGATTCTGTACATGAAGAAAACTTTCTTTGGATTTTTTTATCATGGAATTATAGTTTTTTTCCGGAACCGTTCTTCAACCTTTTTTTATATCTCCAGATGAGAAATGGTGTCCACCAGATTATCAAAGTCGATGGGTTTCTGGAAAAAAAATTTAACACCCAGATTCCCCAGCTCCCTTCTCTCCATTTTTCCAATGAAACCGCTGATAATGATAATAGTGATATCTTTTAAAAATCCACAATTATCCCGGATAAACCTCCGTGCGTCTTTACCGGATACATTCAAATCCAGAAGCAGGATGGTTGGGTGGGTTTTCCTTATTTCGATAAGACCATCGTCCAGATTGGAGGAAGTGATGACGGCGTAACCTTCTTTGGATAAAACATCGGAAATAATATCCAGATTTAATGGTTCATCGTCAATCACGCAAATGGGGTTTTTATTGTTCATCCGCATACCCCGGAAATTCCATCCGGAATGCCGTCCCGTCATTTTTGTCCACAAGGTGTATGGTTCCGTTATGCTCTTTGACAATGCTGGCAACAATGGAAAGACCCAGCCCCATTCCATTTCCCTGTTCCCGGGTGGAGAAAAATGGATCAAAGATTTTATCTCGAATGGAATGGTCCATGGTTTTACCGGAATTGTACACGGTGATGATCACGGAATACCGGAAGGGGATGCTGGATACCACACTTTTTTCAATATCAATATGAATGATTTTTTCTTGCTTTTCCTCCACTTCCGAGAGTGCGTCCATGGCATTCTGGAGCAGATTCACAAAAACCTGTTCCAGGCGGGTGGGATTGGCCAGAATGATAAAATTCATTCCACGACGGTGGATATTCAGCATTACTTTTCTTAATTTTATTTTTTCATGAAAAAATATCAGAGAATTTTCAATGGCCGTCATTATGTTAATGGGTTCCTTTTCCAGCTCCCGATTGTGAACAAAATTGCTCAGATGATTGACAATATTTTCTATTCTGTTCACGCTGTGCTGGGAATTTTTCAGATATTTATCTATCCTGGACCGAAAAGTGGAAATATCCGTTTTTTCGTTTTCCAAAATATGGAGAACCCCTTTCAGATAATTCAGGGGCTGGTTGATTTCATGGGCAATGCCGGCGGAAATTTCCCCCAGAGTGGAAAGCCGGGATGTCAGGATCATTTTGTCTTCCGCGTCCTTTAACCTCCGCAGAGAATCCATCTGGCTGGTCATATCCCGGACAATCATGATAAACGTATAATCCTGTAAAAAATTTATCCGGCATTCCAGTTGTTTTTCATCGGTATCCCGGACAAGGATACACTGGATGGTTTGTATCTGCCTGTCTATGTATGCTGCTTCCAGAGATTTTTTCAGAAGATCGGCATCTTTTGGTGTTAGCAGGGGAAATATGGAGTTTCCGTTGCAGTTTTCTCCAAAATAGGCTACCAGCTCATCGTTGGAGATATGGCACTCCTTGACCACTCCGGATATATTCAGAATGAAAATTAAATCCGGAAAAGAGTTCAATATGATGGATTCTTTTTCTCTGGTCTTCAGTATCTCCCGGTTTGACTCTTCAATTTGGGAAAGGGATTCCCGCAGTTGTATATTGGTATTGCATACCTCTTTGGTTTTTTCTTCCGCTATTCGGATAAGGTCTTCTGTCAGATACAAAGTAAGAAAAGAGGCTCCCCCTGCAATGACGTAATGAATCATGGTATTGATTAAAACGGCATAGTCCATCCTGTTTGGCTGTTCGGAAAAGCGTAAAAAAAAGAAAGCGATAATAATCCCCAAGGAAAGCCCAGCCACCATAATGGGCTGGTAACGTTTCACCGCTATCAGCGACATAATGAGCATCATGGTAAAAAACGATACTGTGGCTCTGTAACTGATGTGGAATCCAATAATGGCGTCATTCTTTGCCAGAAAAATATCCAGACCCACCACCACCATGGGTAGCAATAAAGTGATGTTGCCGGCAAGCTCATATTTCTTGTGATAAATCAGAAAATAATTCGCCAAATACAGAAAGGTACAAAAACCCAGAATGGAGGCTATGAAAAAATCTGTGGTAAAAATATTTAAAACAGTAAAAGCCAAGAACGTTAGAATAAAAATATGGTTGGTATAAATCAGATAGATGGTTTTTTTCTGGATGAAAAAGGATTCATCGTTATATCTTTGGCGGATTTTATCCAGAAACATGCACATTTCTTATGAAATAAGAATTGTTATGAAAATGTAAACCATTTTTTTAATGCCCGGACGTCTGCATAATTAAACCTGAGCGATGAAGGAATACTCCCGTGGGCTCATTATTTTGTTTATCACCACCATCCTCTGGGGCTCCACATTTCCATTGACAAAGGAGCTCCTGCGTTACGGCACCACTGTGGAAATACTATTTCTGCGCTTTTTTTTCACCTCCCTTCTGCTTATCCTGATACGTCCGTATTATTTTTATTCTTTTTTGCGGAATTTCTGGAAAACAGACGTGCTCCTTCTGTTCCTGGGTGTTATTAATTTTACTGCTATATATCTCCAGACAATCGGGTTGGAAACGGTATCCTCCGCCAATGCCGGATTTATCACAGCTCTTTCCGTTTTGATGGTGCCGGTATTGAATCATTTTCGGGGAAAATACCACCTGGAACGGAAAATAATATTATCTGTTATTATTGCCCTTCTGGGGATTTATCTTTTGTCCTATGGATTTTCCATTCCGCAGGAAATGTACATGGGCGATGTGTGGATTCTGGCCAGTGCGTTCTGCTACTCCGTTTATATAATTACTGTGGAAGAAGTGAGTAAGAAAAATTCTGCTGTGGATATTCTGACGGTGGTATTTTTTATCACGGCGGTGATTTTTCTGATCGCAAATATCCCCATCCTGTGGACAAATTATGGAAAGAACCGGGAATTTCTTATGCAATATGAATTTATTCTATATATGTCTCTTCTGGTTGTTCCCGGCAGTATTTTTTCATACGGGATGATGTTTTACGGGCAGCGGTTTGTTCCTTCCAATCTGGCGGCCATGATCTATCTGATGGAGCCTGTCTTTGCCACTGCCATTGCCGGAATTTTTTTCCGGGAGCCGGTTTTTACGCATACAATTTTGGGCGGAATGGTCATACTCCTGGCCCTGGCGGTATCCATCGGGTTTAGAAAAAATGAAGCTGGGTAGAGTCATCCTGGGGGTTTTTTTTCCGACCGCCGGGTGCCTTCTTTTCCCAGAATCCCTTTTCCTCCAGTTCCTCCAGGAGAGACTCAGCCCGTTCCGTAATGGAGGCGGGCAGCCCCGCCAGCTTTGCCACATAGATGCCATAGGATTTGTCTGCCACGCCCTCCACGATTTTCCGGAGGAATATAATTTCATTATTTTCCTCCAGAACGGATACCGTTAATCCCACAATGCCACTTCGTTCGGCAATCATTTCCGAAAGTTCTCCATAGTGCGTGGCAAAGAGAACCAGTGGTTTCCCGGAGGATTCCTGGTTCAGAAATTCAATCATGGCACGGGCAATGGAAATACCGTCATAGGTGGAGGTTCCTCGTCCCACTTCATCCAGCAAAACCAGAGAGGAAGGCGTCATATAGTGGAAAATCCCGGCACATTCCTTCATTTCCACATAAAAAGTGCTTTCTCCTTTGGCCAGACGGTCATATGCCCCAATCCGGGTAAAAATTCTGTCCACCAGTGGCAGGTTTGCCCAAGCCGCCGGAACAAAGGAGCCGGCCTGGGCCATTATGGAAAGCAGTCCTGTCTGGCGGATATACGTGGACTTTCCGGACATATTGGGGCCCGTGATAATGGCCAGATGCCGTTGGTTTTTATCCAATTCAATATCGTTGGGGACAAATATTTCCGAACGGAAAAGCTCTTCAATCACAGGATGCCGGGAGTCTTTTACGGAAAAATTCCCTTCCGGATTAAAAACCGGACGGATGTATTTTCGTCGTCCGGCCATCTCCGCAAAACTCTGGAACACATCCAGCCGGGCCAGTGCGTTTGCCAGTCTCCGGAGGCGGGGGGTTTCTTCCAGAATATCTGAAACAAAAGACATAAAAATCCCTTTCTGGATTTCCAGAATATTTTCTTTTGCGTGCAGGATTTTATCTTCAATGGTTTTCAGTTCTTCGCAGGTGTATCGTTCCCCGTTCACCAGAGTCTGGCGACGGTGGTAGGATTCCGGGGGTTTTTCTTTTGCCCCTTTGGAAATTTCAATAAAATAGCCAATGACCCGGTTATACTTTACTTTCAGGGTGGGGATATTGTACCGGCTTTTTTGGTCCTCTTCAAATTTTTTCAACACGGTAAATGCGTGGTCATTCAGAACCACCAGTTCGTCCAGCATTGGGGAAAAACCTGGTTTCAGAAAAGGCCGCTCATCCAGAAGGGGTGGAAGCTCTTCCCTCAGGGCATTTTCCAGCGAGTTCCGTAAATCCTGGGGAAAATCAAAGTGATCCAGCCAGAATTCCCGGATTTCAGAAGGGGGCGACTCCGGATTTTTACTATTCCCCACCGTGGCCGTTATCCTTTCCCTTAACAGGAAGGCCGCTTTCAGGGAATCCCGGATCTGTCCCAGATGGCGGACGGTGGGACGATGGTTCAGGGAGATGAGGATTCTTTCCAGATCATGGATATCGGCAAGGAAATTCCGCACGGATTTCCGGGCCAGGTTATCCGTCGCTAACCATTGGGTAACATCCAGACGTCGCTCAATCTCCTCATTGTCCAGAGAAGGCATGGACAGATATTCCGCGAGCAGGCGTTTCCCATGGGAGGATTTGGTGTCATTCAGGATGGAAAAAAGGGAAGCATTCCGGCTGCCGTCCGAACCTTCCAGTATTTCCAGGGTACGGAGTGCGTTTTCATCCAGCTTCATGGTTTTCCGGGTTTCCACCCGAGCCGGCATTTTCCACCGCATTTTCAAAAGGGGGGATATCTCTTCCAGATAACGGAAAAATCCAGCCAGAAGGCTTTTTTCTTTTTCTGAAATTTCCAGTATTCCGGGGTTGGAAATCCCCAGATGTTTTTCAAAGAAGGGGCCTTCCCCGGATGAGGATAACGGAGGCGGCTGCCGACGCACCACCGGAAGGTTGGAAAAAAGGCTCATGTCCAGATTTTTGGGCGGATGGATCAGTACCACCTCCCGGACGCAGTGGAGCAGAAGTTTATCCGGAATCTGGGACCATCCATCTCCGGAATCCAGGCTTAGGGTGCCGGTGGAAAGATCTGCAGATAAAAATAAAAAGGAATCTTTATCCAGCAGGAAAACTCCCAGGGTGTTTTTATCCGCCCCGGAAAGAAGTTCTTCTTCATAAATACTCCCCGGAGTGAGAATGCGGACCACCTCTCGTTTCACAATCTTACCGGTGGCCAATTTGGGATCTTCCGTCTGTTCGCAGATGGCGATTTTCCTGCCGTCTTTGAGGATTTTATGCACGTAATTCTGCCAGGCATGGTGGGGGATGCCGCACATGGGGATTTTATCCTGGCGTTTTGTCAGGGCAATGTCCAGCACCCGGGATGCATAAACCGCATCCTCCAGAAACATTTCGTAAAAATCTCCCATCCGGTAGAACAACACCTCGTCCCGGTATTTTTTTTTGATTTCCAGATACTGGTGCATCATGGGGGTATTCAGATTCTGTTCTTCCATGCTATTCCCTTGTAAAAAGAGGTGATAATTCTTTCATTAAAATATGATCCTTGAATCCGGGGGATTTTTCCAGACCGCCGGAAATATCTATCCCCATTCCCTGTGTATTTTCCAGAAAATCCAGTACCGCCGGGATATTGCTTTTGTTCAGGCCCCCGGCAATCAGAAAAGGATAGTCCACTTCCCGGATGATTTCCCAGGAAAAAGTCTTCCCCGTTCCGCCCGCCATGGGATTGCCGCCGGAGTCTTTAACCCCTCCCGTATCAAAAATAATATAGGGGTATTTTCCTTCCCGGATATGCACATCGGACGCGATGGGTTGAATGGAAAATCCGGAATCCACCAGGTACACCGGGGTGATAATTTCTGGTGGAAAAATCCGGAGTATATCCGCAAAGTCCGGATGATCCGCAGGTGTCTGGATATAAAAGGGCGGGGAAAATCCGGAGACGATCTCCCGGATATAAGAAAGCGGATTGTAGGCAAACACAGCAGCTACCGGAACGGGAGATTCCTCCGCAATGGTGGTTGCCGTCCGGGGATCGCAAAATCGTCGGCTTTCCGGATGGAACACGCAACCTATGACAAAGGCGTTAGCGGATATGGCGGCCTGGGCGTCCTCCTTATTGGTGATTCCGCAAATTTTCCATTTTTTCATATTGGTTAAATCATTGTCGTCCTGCAAAAAAGATTCAGACTGGCAACGATAAAGGAAATCCCATGAAAAAAGAAAAAGTATTTATTCCGGCCTGGATGGAAGAATCTCCTCCGGCCAATTCCTACCGCTCCATTTTTAAATGGGGAGCTCCCGGTGAATTCAAACACCCCAACAAAAGACTTTTTACTTATATGAAAGAAATATTTGGTCTGGGCGATGAATTTTTTCTGGAAAAAAAGGAAACCGGTTTGGAAAAAGTGGATTTTAAAAAAACCTCCGGCCTGAAAAAAAACCAGACAGATGCCCTCTCAAAAATTGTGGGTGAAGCCAATATTCACACAGATCCCTATAACCGGCTACGGGCGGCATACGGGAAAACCATGATTGATTTGATGCGGCTGCGGAAAAAGCAGTTGGAAAATCTGCCGGATGCGGTACTGTATCCACGGGATAAAAAAGATATAAAAAAAATCATAGAATACTGTAACACCCAGAAAATTCCGGTGTATATTTTTGGTGGCAGAAGCAGCGTCACCCGGGGTACAGAATCCGTCAAAGGCGGGGTTTCGCTGGATATGAGTGTCCACATGAACAGAGTCCTGGAAATCAATGAAACCAACCAGACGGTGACGGTGGAACCCGGCATCTTTGGTCCTGCCCTGGAAGATATGTTAAACAATGCCCGGAAGGAAAGAAATGCCTCCCGGAATTATACCTGTGGACACTTCCCTCAATCTTTTGAGTTTTCCACCGTGGGTGGATGGATTGCTGCTCTGGGCTCCGGTCAGGGTTCCACATACTATGGGGACATGAAGGATCTGGTGGTCTGCCAGGAATATGTTACTCCCATTGGGGAATTTGTCACCAAAGATTATCCGGCAGCTGCCATCGGACCGAATATGAATGATATTGTATCTGGTGCGGAGGGAATTCTGGGGGTGATGGTGAGTGCCACCATAAAGATATTCCGTTATATGCCGGAAAACCGGCGGGGTTTTTCCTTCATCTTTCCGGATTTTGACGTAGCCATCGCCGCCGTCCGGGAAATATCCCAGGGGGAATTTGGTCTGCCGTCCGTCCTGCGCCTCTCTGATCCGGAGGAAACGGACATTGCTCTCAAACTGTATGGGGTGGAGGGCACCATTCTGGATAAATATATTTCCCTGCGGGGGTATAAGGCGGGAAACCGCTGTCTGGTCATTGGCCATACGGAGGGGGAAAAGGGATTAAGCTGCCATGTGAAAAAAATGATCCGGAAAATCGGGAAAAAATACCGGGGGCTGTATACCACGTCCTATGTGGTGAAAAAATGGGAAGAAGGCCGCTACCGGGATCCGTATATGCGGGAGGATTTGCAGGACTATGGAATTATCATCGATACGCTGGAAACCTCGGTGAAATGGGATAATCTCAAAGAAGTGCATGAAAAAGTCCGCTCTGTGGTGAAAAGCCGCCCCCAGACTGTCTGCATGGTGCATGGTTCCCATTTTTATCCCCAGGGAACCAATCTGTATTTTATCTTTATTGGGAAAATGGATTCCATTTCTGAATATAAAAATTTCCATAAGAAAATCATTGACGCCATTGATAAAAGCGGAGGCTCCCTGAGCCACCACCATGGAGTGGGGAAAATGCTGGCACCTTGGTACCGAAAAAATATGGGGGAAATCCAGTTTGGGGCCATCAAAGCCATTAAAAACTATTTTGATCCCAAGGGTATCATGAACCCCGGCGGAACGTTTGGTCTGGACGAGGAGAAATCTAAGAAGTAAAATCCCCCAGCAAAGAAATCTCTGCCTCCAGCCGGATGCCGGTTTCCCGGTAAACAGTTTCCTGGATATGGCGGATCATGCGGTATATATCCGTGGCGGTGGCATTTTCCTGGTTGAGGATGAAATTGGCGTGTTTCTCTGAGATAACGGCCCCCCCCATCCGGTACCCTTTTAATCCGGCGTTTTCAATCAGTTCCCAGGCTTTTTTTCCCGGAGGATTCTTAAACACGGAGCCGGCACTTTTCCGGTTGGAGGGCTGGGTCTGGAGTCTCCTCTGGATATAGTCATCCATCCGGGTTTTCACGCTTTCCGGATCCGCCTGTTTCAGGGAAAAAACGCCGGATTCAATCCATCGGCAGGGATTTTCCCGGAATATGCTGGTGCGGTATCCAAAGCCGGCATCCGCCCCGGACAGGCTTATCCGTTCTCCCCGGTCAATCAGATGAATATGGTGCACTATTTGGGAAAAATCCCATCCATAGCAGCCGGCATTCTGGAAAATCCCTCCGCCCAGTTTTCCGGGGATGGTGGCCAGAAATTCCCCTCCGGAGAGCCCTTGTTCCCGGGCGGATTCCGAAAAAAAACGGTTTGAGGTGAACGCTCCGGCTTCCACCAGCCATTCATCCGGTTTTGTGGGGTTTTTCTCCAGAATCCGGAAGTTATTTTTTATCTCCGGGGCCACCACCACATCCAGACCCGCATCCGAGACCAGCACATTGGAACCGCCATTGAGCAGAAAAAAAGGAATATTCTCCCGGCAGAGAAACTCATTCGCCCGGAGCAGATGATCCGTATTGCCTGGCTGGATAAAAAAACCGGCGGGTCCTCCGGTCCGGAACATGACATATTTCTCCAGAGAAACATTCCGGGAAAAGGGAATACCGGAGGAAACCAGAAAGCTTTCCAGATTTCCGTTCTCCAGATCAGTCCTCCACGATGAATTGGGAGTTTTTATATTCCTTGATCTCTTCCGCCTGGCGGGTTTTATCCCATCCCAGATAATCCCCCATCATGGTCGCCACGGAATTCAGGGTCTGGTCATGGGGGATGCCCTCATTCCCAAATCCGGCCCGCCGTAGCAGGAAATCCGAAAGTTTGTGCACCATCTCTTTTTCCAGACCATAGAGTATCTGGGCTTTGATATGGAATGTACGCTTTTCGATGGGTTCTTTTAAAGAAGCGTCCTTGTCAATGAATGCGAGCATTTTGTCAAATTCAGAGCCATAATACTCAATGGCATGATCCACCAGCCGGGAGCCGTATTTATCATCAAAACGGTGGTGGGCGTCGTTGACAAATAGAGAGAAGCGGTTTCCGGTCTGGGAAGTTTTGAGCCGGTGCTCCCTGGTGACGGATTTTGTGCGGGAATAATCATTGGTTTTTTCCACCTGGTCGATGGTTTGTTCCGCCAGGGCACGGGATGTGGTCCATTTCCCGCCGAACACGGAAAAAAGCCCTTCCAGATTCTCCAGCTTTTTGTGGTCAATGATCTCATGCCGGCGGGAAGCGTCATAGGAAGATTCCTTGTTTTCTTCGGAAACCAGGGGGCGGATCCCGGCATAGGCATGTTTCAAATTTTCATATTTCAAATTGGCCGGATAATGGTCGTTCACCTGCTGCATAAATTCCAGGATATCCTTCCGTGTTACGCGGATATCGTCCGGACTGCCGGAATACTCCGTGTCCGTGGTGCCAATCAGGGAATAGTTCAGCCAGGGGATGATAAAAAAGTGGTGTTTATCCCGGGTTTCAAACGTGATGGCGGTATTTTTATGAAAACGGGGGAAGACCATGTGAATTCCCTTGGAGCGGGTGATTTTACGGATGGGGGTCTTCTCCAGGGTGGAAAGAACAATATCCCCCCAGGGACCGGTGGCGTTGATGACGTTGGCTGTCTCAATGGAAAACTCCGCTCCGGATAGCATGTCCACAGCGTTCACCCCATGGATAGATTTATTTCCGTTCTCCTCTTTGAGCCGGAAGGATTTTGCCATGACATAGTTTGCAGCGGTAACCCCGGTCTCTGCGGCGGAGTACGCAAAATCAAAGTTACTCCGCTCCGGATGGCGGTTCAGTATATCATAATACAGATAACCGTACTGGAGGCCTTTGGGATTCAATCCGGGCTCATATTCCAGGACTTTTTCCCGGCTCAGATACCGGGAATTGGCAAGGTGTTTATCCGTGTCCATGAGATCATTTTTATCATAGCTCAGAAAATCGTACATTTTGAGCCCTATGCCCAGGATCATTCCCGGAGTGGGGGTGAAATCATAGATGGGGATTAAAAAGGGCAGGGGAAATGCCTGATGGGGCAGAATCTGGGAGAGGTAGCGCCTTTCCCGGAGGGATTCCCGCACCACTCCAAAGTCATACTGGGCCAGATAACGTAACCCGCCGTGGATGAGTTTGGAGGTGGCCATGGAGGTAGCATGCCCAAAATCATTTTTTTCAATGAGAGCGGTTTTGTAACCCCGGGTAACGGCTTCCCAGGCAATGGCTACCCCGGAAATGCCCCCACCAATCACCAGAATATCAAATTTTACGTTCTTAAATCCGGAAATATCTCTGTGCACAAGGCATTTTTATTTATGCGTTGCCGTGACAAGAAAAATATTTGAAAGGGTAACGGTGAATATACTGGATTTGGATCTGCCGGAATGGGAAGACGCCGTGGTGAGAGCGGGGTGGAAAAAATACCGGGGAGGCCAGATTTTTCACTGGCTGCACCGGCAACGCATCTTTGATCCGGCGGCCATGAGCAATCTTCCGGTGGATATCAAAGACTGGCTGCTCCGGGAGTTTGAGCCATATCCAGGTACCGGAGATCCGGATATCCGGAAAAGCCTCCGCGATGGCAGTGAAAAAATTCTGTATAGTCTCCCTGGTGCCAGTCACCCTGCCGGGAAGGAGATGGAAATTGTGTATCTTCCCCATAAAACCTGGAATTCCGTCTGTTTATCCACGCAATCTGGTTGCAGTCTGAACTGCGGGTTCTGTGCCAGTGGCCGGATTCCGTTCAAAGGGAATCTTTCCGTGGCAGAGATGGTTTTCCCGGTCTATGATTTGATCCGGAAAACCGGAGAGAAAATCAATAATATTGTTTTTATGGGGATGGGAGAGCCGTTTTATAATTATGAGAATACCCTCAGGGCTGCCCGCATCCTTTCCCGGCAGGAGGGGGCGGGGATTGGGGTGAAAAAGATTGCCATCAGTACGTCCGGGGTATTGCCGGCGATGGAACAATTTATCCGGGATAGAGAGCCCTTTGCCCTGGCTCTCTCCCTGCATTTTTTTGATCATCAAATAAGAAGGGATTTTATGGATGTGGAGGATAAATACCCCATTGCGGAGGTTATCCGGTTTCTGGTTGAGAATAAAGAATACTTTAACCGTAGAACCATCATGCTGGAGTATCTTCATCTGCCGGGCATCAATGATTCACCGGAGGAAGCACGGGAATTGGGGAAATTGGGGCAGATTCTGGGTGGCCGGATTAATCTGGTGCCGTATAACGGGGAAACTCTGAAGATAAAAAATTATCTGATGCGAAAACCCTCCTGGCAGCAAAGCGTGGATTTCCAGAATCAGATAAAACGGCTATACAAGATGGTGTTTATCCGCAATTCCGCAGGAGAGGATATTGCGGGAGCCTGCGGTATGCTGGCAGGCTCCCTCGCAAAGGAAAGGGAAAATTAGAAAGCGAAATTGGTTCCGGCTCTTACGATGAGACCGGACATATCTGCTTTAAAGGCGTCTTTTTCCACCTCATTGTAGCGGTAACCCACTTCCACCATGATTTTCATCCCGGTATCGGCTCCTCCAAAGTCACCGCCACCGCCAATGGGGATGAGCACTCCCAGCATGGGCTGGACAATCAATCCACTCAGGGTTTCTGTGGTGTCTTTGATTATGGTTGGGTAAGCGTTTTTCAGTGAATCGGGATAAACCGCACTGTACATAGCTGCCGAATAACCCACGCCCACGGTCAGGTACGGAATAAACGCGGCTCCCCCGCCCATTCCATCTCCGCCCATAGGCATCATGAAACGAGGGTTGAACATAACGGGGATATTGTAAATATCTAAATCAATTTTTTCCTCAGCAGTTTGTCCGGAAGGCAGAGTATAGGTTTTTCCTGTTTTCCGATCCCAGGTGATCCACTGCAGACCTGTTTCCACGCCCACGGTAAAAAACTCATTTACGCTGAAATTCAGTCCAATCCCTGCATCAAATCCCCATTTATCGGCAACCACCGCATTGGAGGATCCAACTTTTACTTCAAAGCTGTTGGCAAAAATACTTCCCGCGGAAAGCATCAAAGCCAGTACAGTCATTTTCACTGTCATTTTCATAAATACTCCTTGTATTAAGATTTTCATAACAGTATTGGATTTATGGATAACCATACAAGCTTTTTTTTGGGAATAACTAAAGCGGGAAGGCGATTGGGGGGAGGGAAATATCTCGCAGAGAATAACCCATCCCTCCGCCGGGGCGATGGGTGGAGCATAGAAAAAATTATGGACAGATTGTATCCTGCGGGATACATTGCTTATAATGTTTGAAGTACGACAAACAGAAACGTATAAAAAATGGTACAAATCCTTAAAAGATGTAAAGGCAAGAGCAAGAATTGATATTCGGATAAGGAGGATATCATTGGGAAACCTTGGTGACGTAAAATCTCTTGGATGGGCATTGTTTGAGATCAGGATAGACTATGGCCCTGGTTACAGAATTTATTTTACGGAAAGGGATGGGGTTAGGATTATTCTGCTGGCGGGAGGAAAAAAATCCACTCAAGATAAGGATATCAAAAAAGCAAGAGTACTCGTGCAAACGCTGGAGGATTAAATATGAAAAAAGAAAAAACATACGCATGGGATCCGGTGGATCACTTTCGCAATGAACAGGATATGGCAGTTTATCTGGAAGCGGCTTTTGAAGAAAACGATACCGCACTGATTGCCACCGCTCTTGGTGATATCGCCCGTGCCAAAGGAATGACAAAGATTGTAGCAGATACCGGATTGGGACGGGAAAGCCTCTATAAAAGTTTGTCTCCCGACGGTAATCCAGAACTGTCCACAGTATTGAAAATATTGGCTGTTCTGGGATTGCAATTGAAAGCGGTTCCGGGGAGAATAACCAAACCCTCCGCCGGGGCGATGGGTGGAGCACAGAAAAAAAATCAATAACGGTATCTGCCCCCGCCATCCGCTTTTTTTGTTTTCGCCGTTCGTTTCTTTTCCATTAAGGCATACGCGGCGGCTTATGGTGAAGTCCACACTGAAAATATTTTTCCCGGTACTTATGGCGGGGGTTATGGTTACCGCCGGCATCGCACCGCAGAATCCCGCAAAGGCTGCCCCTCCCAATAACACCTCGTCTCCCATTGAAATTATCCACGCTACGGAAGCGGAATACCTGACTGTCCGGGAAACAGAGAAAGGCTTTCTGGTGATCCGGGGCGGGGTGCAGATCAGAATGGAAAATAATCTGATCACCGCCCAGACACTCCGGATAAATCCCGCCACCGGAGAAATCCTGGCCCAGGGCAACCTGCGGGTGGTCAATCCGGAAGGAACCATATCCGGAGAAAGTTTTTACTATCATCCGGATTATAAAATGGGGGTTTTGTATTCGGCGGATGTAAAGAGCGGTCCGTTTTATATCCAGACGCAGAGTTCCGCCCGGCTGGATTCGGAGACGGTGATTTCCAATATGGCCCGGATCACCACCTGCGGGGAAGAAAATCCACATTATTATATTAAAGTAAAAAAACTGTATATTTCCGGTGATAAGGAAATTGCCGCTTTTGGTGTCATTTACTATACCGGAAATACTCCGGTTTTTTACTGGCCGTTTTTATTCCAGTTGGATGAGGGCACGGGGATTATCACCCGCTATGGATACCAGGAATCCCGGGGAAATCTCCTGCAGAACACATACTATTACCAGAATCTGTTACAAAGCGGGAGCATCCTTTCCCCGCTTTCCGCAAAGCTGATGCTGGACTGGTACCAGAAAGCCGGCTGGCATCTGGGGACGTATGCGATGCGGCAGAGCCATAACCTGGATTATTTTATCCATGTGCAAGTGGCTCAGTATAAATACCGGTCTTTGCTGGACAAAGGTGGAACCGAGGAAATTTCCAACCAGATTTTACGGACCGATGGTACCTATGGAGAATTGAATGAGCTGTGGTATAAGCTGGATTTCAAAACCCGCTACATGTGGTATGACTCTTACCAGAAAGACTCCTATTCTGTTCTGCGTCTGAATCTGGAAGAATATTCCCATGCGGATTTTGATATGGAGTATTCCATGCGCTCTGAGCCGGACAACACCATCGACGCTTTGGGAGCCGGGCAGGGGTTCATCACCGGTCCCCGCAAGGATACCACAATCTGGTCTGTTTCCATGGAGGAATACTATAAAGATTCGTATCTTCTGGTGAATTTATATCGGCAGAGTTCCTGGTATATCCAGTCCAATTCTGCCGATTCCCGTTTTTATCCAGTGTATGAAATCTCTCCGGAGGTTCTCTACACCCGGAATTTTCTTTTGATATCCCCCATCGGCCGTTATTTTACCGGGCTTTACAACGACTACCGGTTCCGTGGGCTGGTGGAAAAGTACTACAACCAGGGGGAGGAAATCCGCTCCACATTTACCGGTTCGGCAGAAACAAATCTGCGGACGGTTTTTCCCTTTACCCGATGGTTCAGCTACCATCCGGTTCTGGGTTATTCCGTGAATACGCGGTTTTCCAAAGAGCAGGATGACGCCCTGGAGCTGGACAACAACCGGAATACATACCGGGCGGTCACGGCCCGCCAGAGTTTCCGTACCGGGGTGCCGGAATTCTATAACCGGATTGACTACCGCGTTGCGTATGCCCATTACCGGAAGGAGGAGGATCCCACGTACCGGAAAATGCTGTCCCACGATCTTTTCACGGGTTTTTATTCGTATCTCCATCCTTATGCGGATTTCTCCGTGACCACTGCCCGGGATTTGAAAAAACCGGATTATACCCAGCCGGAGCGTTTTTACTGGTCCGATGTGAATTTTTCTGCCAATGCGTTTTTTGATTTTGATACGGGGTATTCCGGGGTTGTCCGGGGCAAGGATTTTTCCACCCTTTCCCAGGGACTCACCCATGTCTACCATTCTCATTTCCAGGGGATTGCCCTGCATAACCAGTATACGTATTCCATTGCATACAACCGGTCTTTGAGAAACAACGCCGGTGTTTTTTATGAAATGGGTGGCTATGCGTTTGGGAAATATCCCCGGATTAATCTGCTCCACACCGGGATGTCCTGGCAGCATGATTTCCATGATTCCAGTTTTGATGACGCTTTCTGGGAGGTGGCAGCGGAAGTCATCCTGCACCGGTTCTGGTATCTGAGTTTTGGTTTCAAATCTTCCGTGTACGATGCATCCCGTTATGAAAAATCCAGTCCCCGCTATATTTCCTTTTGGGAAGATGTGTATAATTCCTCCCTTTTCTTCTGGGATTCCGGAAAGGAATCCAACATTGTTCTGGAGAGAGTCTATGCCGTCCTTGAGCATGATCTCCATACCTGGATCATGCGGCTGTCCGTTTGGACGGGAAAAAACCGGCTTTTATACGGAACAGAGCGGCGTAACGTAGCGGAGTATTATGAAACCGCCGTGTATTTCAGCATGACATTAAAAGATATTAAAGGCTTTGGCATTCCCAGCAGCCAGGTATACCGGGAACGTCCTTCCGAGAGTGATTTTTACTGAGGGAGGATTGCGGAGCGGGGGCGGGAAAACGCGAAAAAACTTGACGAACTAACCCTTGATTGATTACATTTTTTTCTGGGCTATAAATGGGTGGCAGCATGGAAAAAATGAGCAAATCAATGGTATGTTACGCAGGTACTTTCCGAAAAAAAT
>DYOA01000087.1 GCA_020720785.1 Leptospira biflexa | reverse complement strand
AAGCCGGAATATTCCCATGATCCGCAGGCAGGGACGATGCCGAACAAGGTTTTCCGTGAATACTATGAAGGTATAAAAAGCAATACGGAAGACGAAAATTTTGGGATAAAAAAAGAAACCGGCAAAGAACAGATCCCATCCTGAATACGTTCTGCGGTGGAGCTCGATGATATTCGTCCCCCCATCTGGCGTCAGTTTTCCGTCAGCATCCTTGGCATTTCTGCATCGGGGATCCAGGTGTTGATGGGAATTTGCCCATTTGTATTTATATCGGAAAGGACGGGAGATATTTTCAGAGGCCGATGAAGAAGGATATCTGGAAGATGGAGACCAAGAGGGCGTCTCAGCAACCCCAAACCTGAATGGTTCTGACCTGGTATATTTCCTCACGATGCCAGATTTTTTCTTCCCATGAAATCCGGGGATCCCGGTTAAAAAGGACAATATGGCATTCCTGGGCATTTGCTTTGTCTGCGTAATCTCCGGTCTGCTGCAGGGCTTCTGCCAGAGTGGCTTCCAGACTGGTGCGAAGAATTTTCAGCTCCACCACCACCCGCTGCGCGGCTCCGGTAAATCCACTGGCTGGTTCCAGTGGCCATTCAATCAGCAGATCTGTACGCCGGCGACCCAGACCATACTCCCGGTGCAGACGCCCGCCCCCGTTGAGAATACGTTGCAAAAACGCCTGGAGCAAAAGCTGTGGCCCGGCTTCTTTATACTCAAACCGCTCAATCCAGATTTCAGAATTTTCCCGGAAAAACTGCTGGAACGCGGTGAACAGTTTTGTCATATCCAGGCGGTTTTCGTTCGTGATATACCACTGTGTATTTTGGAGCATGGTTTCCTGCGTGACAACCACCAGCTCCCGTGGAATCACCTCCCGATAAATACGATTGGAAATCTGCAAGGGCTTTCGTGTAATTAAACCCAAATCTTCCAGATAGATTAAATCGTCATGGGGCATGTGCAATTCCGTCTCTTCGCTGGATAATAGTGCAGAGATTACCTTATGCACCCGAGGCTCTTTGAGTTTATCGGTCAACTGGTCCAGATGCGTGGCACGGGACTGGATCAGACGTTCCCGTGCGGCAAAATATTTTTCCAGGGTGATATGTACTTTGGGATCCCGTGCCTGCTTGTCTTCATGGGTCATTTCATAGGCCAGGGCATTGACCAGCCACGGCTGCCCCTGGGTGTCTTCCCATAGCTCATCCCATATTGTCGGGGCAAAGGTCTGACCGGTGGCGGTGGTGTGCTGCAATAAAAGATCTTTTGCTTCTTCAAAAGTAAAATTCCCCATGGTCAGGGATTTGGCTTTTATATTAAAGGCACTGCCGCCGGTGATGATATCCCCGGTGGATCGATGAATCCGGTAATCCTTGATGTCCCGCACACCGCATAAAATCACAGATTGGGGAAAATCCATTGGTCGCTGGTTGTATCCCGCCCGGAGTTGCCGCAGAACAGAAACCAGAGTGTCTCCAATCAGGGCGTCAATTTCATCGATAAAAAGGACAATGGGTTTTTCGTTAATATTGGACCAGTGCTGGAGGAGTCCATACAGCCGATCCTGGGGTGGAAGAGTTCTCCCCTGGGTCTGCAACCAGTCATTGAGCCGGTTTTCCTTCAGGTACACTCCAGCCAGACGCACCAGTACGCTGCACACCGTAGCAATCCCGGCCTCCACATCATTGCGCGCCATTTGTGCCCCTTCAATATTGATGTACAGTGCGGAATAGGTATCCCCCGCATTCAGCTCCGCCATTAATTCCAAAAGAGCGGTTGTCTTTCCGGTCTGCCGGGGTGCGTGCAGGATAAAATATTTTTGGTCTTGGATCAAATCTCCAAGCTCCTTCCAGTCCATTCGATTTCTGGATGGTATGAAATAATGAAGCTCTGGTTTAATGGGGCCTGCTGTGTTAAAAAATTTTTGCATAATTTTCTCTACCTCCTAATACCCATCGGCTTTGTCAATGGTAATTCCCGTATAGCGAAAAAACAAAAAAAAGACATCCGAATGTCCTAATTTTTTTGGGAACCGGTTATATTTCTCTTATAAAACAAGCGATGGATTGTTCATCGCAAGGAGGATATATGAAAAAAGCAAAAGGGAATGCCCAGGCCACCCAGCAGAATGGGGTTAATAAACCCACGGGAGAGGATGCCCAAAAAATCACCGGGATGGGTAATGGATCTATGAGACGGAGGGTAAATATTGTGGAAGAAGACTATCCCATGGAAAATGCAAATTTTGGACTTTCTCTCTCTGAGGAGATCATGATTGACCGGATGATGGAAAAGTACCGCTTGCAGAGAGAAGGGAAACTGACCGATGAAAATGATCCTCTCAAGCTTCCCTATCCCAGAATTCTGGAAGACCTTTAATGTGCTTTTAATGTTCCGGACGGGATATAAATATTGGTGAAATATGTGTGACAGGCACCACCCGAAAACCGTGGGATATGTCTAAAATGGTGTCTGTCACCACCGGAAAACCAAGAGAAATCTCTTCCGGGGTGACTGTCACCTTTATGAATATCCATTTTCTCTATGCCTATGGTACCAAAATATTGAAAAATGAAGAAAATATCATAATTTCTCTTTACAATATTGGGATAGAGTATAGTATTGGCTCTGGAATAATAGAATATGCGGATTAAGGTGGTAGTTTCCGGAAAGATATGGGCGATGGGATTACGCTGGGAGAGTGGGAAGGATACAAAAGGAGGATGATATGAAAAAGGACGAGGAAAATATGAAATCTATTTGGGATGAGTTTACTGGTAAATATTCTTTGCAGAAGACATTGAGGTTTGAGTTGAAGCCGGTGGGGG
>DYOA01000086.1 GCA_020720785.1 Leptospira biflexa | reverse complement strand
AGAACCGCAGAACGGAAAGGTATCGAGAAGGGAATGGAGAAGGGAATGGAGAAGGAGAAAATCTCTATCGCAAAAAACCTGCTGGACGTTCTGGATGATGAAACCATCGCCCGGAAAACGGGCTTGCCCAGGGAGATCGTGGCAAACCTGAGGGGTTAAATCCCCAAGCCTTGGCTATAGATGGTCCACGGAACCCGGCAGATCGGCCAATTTCAGAATGGACTCCTTCTTTAGCGGGTGCGGGTGCAGATACAAATATGACATATCATTTTCTTAAATATCTGGTGCTTCCGCCGATGGGTAATCTTTACCTTTTGCTGGTGGCACTGGTTTTTTTATTTTTCAACAAGCGGAAGACATTTTTCCTACTGTCAATTATTTCCATAGTATCTGCCATTGGACTGGGGATTCCGGTGGTGAGCCATAGTATAGCCTGGAAGGTGGTCCGCCATCCGCCATTGGATGAAAAAAATGCACGGGATGCCCGTGCCATTGTCATTCTGGGCGGTGGACGGGATTATTCCGCTCCGGAATTTTTTCCCGCCTCCCTATTGAATTCTGAAGGTAAATCCACCCATCGGCATTTTGTTAATACCCATACTCTCCGGCGGCTCGCTTATGGTGCATATCTCCAGACCCAAACCAAGCTTCCTGTTCTGGTTTCCGGCGGTGCCCCTTATGGGGAACATATTTCAGAGGCGGAATTAATGGCAACCGCGATGAATGACCTTTTTAAGGCAAAAGTAAAATGGACGGAGGCAAAAAGCCACAACACCAGGGAAAACGCGGAATTTTCTGCTGAAATCCTTAAAAAATCCGGCATCCGCACAGTGATTCTGGTTTCCCATTCCTGGCATGTTCCACGGGCAGTCATTGAATTCCGGCGTCATGGTTTGGAAGTGGTTCCAGCTCCCACGGATTTTCCATCCTTGCCGGAGGGTGTCTGGCAGCGATATCTGCCGCAGCCATTTTATTTATACCAATCCTCTCTCGCTGTCCATGAATGGCTGGGTTTGCTCTGGTATGCGTGGACGGGATGATTAATACCGGATTTACCCCGAAATTGCTAAAAAAAGCTGTCCCATTGTGGTTATTTTTATTTAATAACCACATTAATACATATTTATTATGGAATCAAAATGAGTTCTTTTATAATTTTGTCAATAGTTGCATTTGTCATCTCCGTAGCGGTGATTCCCCTGATCCTTTGGTTTTCACATAAGAATAATATTCTGGACCAGCCCGGAGAAAGAAAAATCCACAGCTCTCCGGTTCCACGCATTGGTGGGCTGGCCATCTTTCTGGGATTTATTGTCAGTTATGTAATATTTGTCTGTTTCTGGGCAATAGCCCCCACCGTTTCATTTCATCTGGGTTATTATACTTCCGGAATGGTGCTCATCTTTATGACAGGATTTATTGATGACCTCCGGTTTATCCGTGCCTGGTATAAGCTTGTTCTGCAGATCATCGCAGGGATTTTTGTTGTGGCATCCGGCCTCACCATTCCGGAGATTAAAATCTATTCACTGGGTACACTGAAATTGGGCTTGCTTGCCTATCCTCTGACCGTTATCTGGGTGGTGGCTTTCATAAACGCGATCAATTTAATGGATGGAATGGATGGCCTTGCGTCTGGAATTGTTATCATTGCGAATTTTTTCATCATGCTTTTAGCTCATGAAGCGGGAAATGATTTTGCTTTTTTCATTACGCTCATTCTTACATTATCTGTCCTGGGTTTCTATATTTTCAACTTCCCGCCCGCAAAAATCTTCATGGGCGATGGCGGTGCATATTTTCTGGGATTTATGTTTGCGACCATTGCTCTGATGGGTTTAAAAAAATCGTCCGTACTCACGTTATTTTTATTTCCGTTTATCCTCCTTCTGGTTCCTCTGGGAGATATTCTGATGGTAATGATCAAACGTTTGCGACTGGGCTACCATATATTTGTGGCGGATAAAAACCACTTGCATCACAGGCTCCTAAAGCTTGGTTTTAACGTCAAGGGAGTCCTGGCTATTGTGTATTCCATGACGTTTATTCTGGGAATTATCTCCATCCTGCTTACCAAAGTACCTCTGGATTATTCCCTGCTTTTGTTCTCTTTGATTTTTTTAATTTTATTTATTGCCATTTATTCCATTAACACAGCGGAAAAAGTTATTATGAAAGTTCTCCGTCAGAAGCTGAGAACGCATTATAAAAAGAGGATCCAGGAAGCAAAATCGGGAGTGGATAGAGGATAATTGGAAAAGGGATATTTTAGTCTGCATCCGAAAATTTTATTGTGATGATGCACCGGCTTTGCGTACGGTAAAATTATATTAAGAAAATGCCAAAGATCCATATACAAATCAAATTGAAAAAATACCTGAATAAATATTTTAACACAGAAGAGAAGAGAAGGTTAATCTCTAACTTTTTGTCCTTATCTGTTTTGCAGGCAGCAAATTACATTCTTCCGCTAATTACCTTCCCTTATCTGGTGCGGGTGCTGGGGGTGGAGAAGTATGGTCTTCTGGCATTTGCCACAGCAACCATCAGCTATTTCCAGATAATTACGGACTATGGGTTTAATCTAACTGCAACCAGGGATATCTCTATCCATAGAAAAAATAAGGATAAGCTTACTGAAATATTCAGCAATGTGATGACCATAAAAGTTATTCTTATGGTCTTCTCCTTTGTCCTGCTGGTTATCCTGGTATCATCATTGGAACTATTCCGGAAAGATGCTCTAATTTATTATTGCACCTTTGGGCTGGTGATTGGACAGGTGCTGTTTCCTGTATGGTTTTTTCAGGGAATGGAGGAGATGAAGTATATTACTT
>DYOA01000044.1 GCA_020720785.1 Leptospira biflexa | reverse complement strand
CACATCCGGAACGGCAATAGGATGCACTTCCCGACCAATTGGAGTGCATCCCTGGTTTTTTCCGGTTAATTCCGGATGTATTCATCAATAGGATTCGCGTCCACCACGCTCGCCGGTTAGATCTACCTTATTGCACCTTGGTCCAATCTATTGTCTCATCTATGGTTTTTGCCAAGTCTTCCAAATCCTGATCCGTATGGAATTCCATACCCGCCGTTTTCACCGCAATTTTCCCATCCTCACCTTGGACATACCGTCTTCCGGCATGATGGGGAGTACTGACATCCTCTGCATGGTCCTCATCATGCAGGCCGTGCTGGTGGATGGTCCCATTACAGGTGCAGAAATAGGTGCTTTTGGGATTTTCCACTTTGAGGCAATACGAAGTACCGCGAACCGCCGCCGCAACCGTGGGAGTTTTGATGGTATAGCTCCCGGATTTTGTAAATTTAGCTTTTGTGATCCCGGACATCCATCCCCTTTCCAAATACAGAGTATTTTCCTGCGGGATTTTATAAACCAACCGGGAGTTCTTTTTTATCTGAACCATAGTTTTCTTATCCAACCGGAGCCGGGCAGTAGAATTATCCCCGGTTTCAATAACATCACCATTTTTTATGGAATCCCCCACGTGCGCATCCTTGCCGTTTACACTGACCGCACCGGAAATAAAATCTACCTTTGCCAATGCTTCCTTTTGCTCTTTTGGTTTGCATCCAACCAAAGTAAATACAGAAAAGATCACCAAACCAGCCATTAACTTTTTCATACGCCTCCTTAACCCATGGGCAATGAATAATCGGAATTATTCTGCTTTTTGGATTTCATTTAGTATACAATCCATAGAGATGATCGCCCAATAATTTACGGACTTGACCACGCGAACCCGGGTACGCGGTTGAATGTGACATAATCCCGGTGCCAGTCCCACCTTCCAATATGTCGGATTATTATTCTTTTTATTGGGCAAACCGGGCAAGACCATATAAATTATTGATTGCCGGCAATTGTCCGGAATGAAAATGAGAATCCACAGGAATAAAAGTGAAAAAAAAATCAATTGAAATAATGGATACCACGCTGCGGGACGGAGAGCAAACCCATAATGTCTCCTTTGCTCCGGCGGAAAAACTGCATATTGCCAGAATCCTCCTGGAAAAAGTGAACGTGAACCGGGTGGAAATTGCCTCCGCCAGAGTATCGGAAGGGGAGGCCCAGGGCGTACAAAGAATCACAGAATGGGCAAAAAAATCGGACAAGGAAAATCCGGACAATGACTATCTGGGCAGAATTGAAATTCTGGGGTTTGTGGATGAGGATAAATCCGTCCGATGGATAAAAAACCAGGGTGGGAAAGTGATCAACCTGCTCACGAAGGGATCCATGAAGCATCTCACCGGCCAGTTGCGGAAAACCCCGGAAACCCACAGGAAGGACATTGCCACGGTCATCCGTATTGCCGGAGAGGAAGGCGTTTCTGTGAATGTGTATTTGGAGGACTGGTCCAACGGATACCGGGATTCCCGGCAGTATGTATACGATATCATTGATTTTCTGCGTACCCAGGATATCCGGCGGATTATGGTGCCAGACACCCTGGGTGTAATGTACCCCACGGAAGTCTATGAGGCCATGACAGATTTAACCTCGCGTTATCCGGAAATTCACTTTGATTTCCATCCCCATAATGACTACGGGTTAGGCACCATTAATGTATTGGAAGCTATCCGTTCCGGGGCGATGGGTGTTCATACCACGGTAAACTGCCTGGGCGAGCGGGCTGGAAATGCATCCTTGGCGGAAGTGGCTGCCAATATCAAAGACCAGTTGGGGTTGAAAACCCAGATTGTGGAGAAAAACCTTTTTCTGGTTTCCCGTGTGGTGGAAACCTTTTCCGGAAAGAGAGTGGCCCATAACGCACCTGTCACCGGAGAGGATGTGTTTACCCAGACAGCAGGAATCCATGCGGATGGGGACAAGAAGGGTGGTCTTTATGAGAGTGCTCTTTTACCCAAGCGGTTTGGCAGGAAAAGATCCTACGCACTGGGTAAGATGGCCGGTAAAGCCTCTTTGGAAAACAATCTCAAGGATATGGGAATTGAGCTTTCTGATGAGAACAGAAACAAGGTACTGGCACGGATCATTGAGCTGGGTGATCAGAAAAAGATGGTTACGCCGGATGATCTGCCGTTTATTATCAACGATGTTCTGAATATCCCGGAGAATAATCCGGTACGTTTTGATCATATTACCATCACCACCGGAAAAGGGGTCACTCCCATCTGTTCTTTGTGGCTCACGTATAACGGAAAGCAGTATAAGACCACGGGAAGCGGGGACGGAGGTTATGATGCTTTTATGAACGCACTCACGGTCTGGACAAAGGATGCCGGTTTTACGATTCCTGAACTTCTGGATTATGAGGTGCGGATTCCTCCGGGTGGCCAGACATCGGCCTTGGTGGAGTGTAAAATCACTTGGAAAAAGAGCACAACGGACAAGGAAGATTTTACCATGGCCACGTTCCAGACAACCGGAGTGGATCCAGACCAGACAGTCGCAGCCATCAATGCCACAGAAAAGATGATTAATATCATCAAGTAAATATGCACCAAAAAATATATCTTTTTTTTAAAAAAAGCTCATACACGTTTCTTTCCCGGAAAAAGATGTTAAAGAAGGTGCAGAAATCCGGAGATCTTTTCTTTGGTGATTTAGAGGCGGCCCATCGGCAGCATGAAGAAGCCAAGGGGAAGCTGGTGTCCATTGTGGAAAAAATGAACATTCCTTATTCCATTATGGATGACATTCGCGGCGAATCCTTTGACAAGGAAAATGAACTAATTGTAACTTTGGGGGGAGATGGGACATTTATTCATGCTTCCCATTTTTCCAAGCTAACTCCCATACTGGGGATAAATTCTGCTCCTGGTTCCAGCATTGGCCATTACTGCTCATTGACCATTGACAAAGCCGTGGAGGACATTGCGGGAAGGCTGGAGTTCATCATTAGCGGGCGGGAGAAGCCTTCTCCAATACAAAGGATGGTGGTATATAAAAACAACGCACCAACGGATTTCCCTTTTATTAACGACGCTCTTTTCGCAAATATCAACCCGGCGGACACCTCTCGCTACACTCTGGAGCTGGATGGGGCAGCCCAGAAGCAGAAATCCTCAGGAATCTGGGTTTCCACCTCGTCCGGTTCCACGGCAGCATTTTCATCCGCCGGAGGAAAGCCTTTTGTTGATTTAAGCCCGGAAGGAAAATACCAGTATGGATTCGTTGTTAGGGAACTATATGATGCCGGAAAAAAATCCATCGTTTATGGGATTCTCACATCGGATAACAAATTTGGTATTATTTCCCGCATGTTTCATTCAAAGGTATTTCTGGACGGAAGAAGGAACTATATTCCCGTCAATTACGGGGACAAAATCCAGTTTAGATTTTACCCGTATCCGCTGATGAAATACTGAAAAACATCCCATTTTAATAGAATCCAGAATTTATTTTGCTTGTCGAGCCATTGGCCTTTATCAGTATCATGTATGGGATCCAAGTACGAATTTGACGATACCAGGGATGCGATTGGAACTTCCAACCTTTCCAATGATGAAAGAAAAGCCATGCTGGATAAATTCAAAGGAGCTGGCGGAAAAATATTAAGTGAGAAAGAATTAAAAAACCAATTGGCTGCGACCGGAAAGGGGGGTCAGACATCCCGCCCTGCCGGAGGAGGAGGCCATTCTTCTGCTCTGCCTTCAGAGATGCGAAAAGAACAGAGGCGACAGGAAATGAGTGTTCTGGAGCAACGACAGCTTCTGGACAAGCAAAACAGGGAGAAAATGTCTTCCGGGAGTGTCCGGTTTTTTCTGAAGCTCAAGTGTTTCATGAGCGGGATTTCTCCGTTTCTTCAGCTAAATCTCAAATCATCGTTTCTGGAGTTGATCACCCACCAGTATAAATCTGCTCTGATGGAGTTACAGGTTCTCACCAATGAGCTGTTTTCCCGTGACCCCAAAACAACCCGGCTACTGATCCATGATCTGGACAACAAAAACCCACTTCTGGTAGAAATCCTGGAATATATCCAGAGTATGTTCAAAGAAATTGATTTTTCCAAATTCCAGGAATACCACAATGACAATAATCATGTGGATGTCCCCTTCTCCGTTTTGAGCGAACAACTCCGGTACACGTTTAAAAAAATTTATTATCTTTATGCGTATCAAGAAACAGCCAGAAAAACATTTAACTTCGCTATAGATTTCATAAAAGAAAAATCTTCCATTGACGATGTGAGCAAAAGCCGGATAGAAGGTCATAAAAAAAAGTTTTCCAAAGATTTGGGCATTATTTTTCAGAATATATTTTCCCGTTTATTTCTGGCCATTTCCTGCATGGATGGGATGGAATACCCGCCTTTTTCCCCGTATTTGGAAAAAGCCATTGGCGCGGCGGATGAAGAGAGGCTGGGTAAAAGGGAAAAGGGGGCTTCTGTCCATCTGGCCACCTCCTCTGATGATTCCAGTGAAAATGAAGACGGAGAAAGCGAAGGAGAATCCGGAGACGAAGAAAAAGAGGAAAAAGAAACCAGTAAAATAGCAAAAACCAAAGAATATGAATACGGGTTCAAGCTGATGACCCGGATCCCGCCCCCGGAATTAAGAAAAAAGCATGACCCAAAGAATAATTTTGATTTTCTGAAAATATATGATAAGGTATTTCTATCCTATGTTTATTTTCTGGAATTTGATCATGAATACTCTTTTGTGCTCACCACAAATAAAATCAATTATAACATTGATTACACCAGCGGAGTAAAGATTGATCATAAAAAAATCATGGCGGATGTTTACAATGACTCCAGAGGGATTGCGAAAGCATTTGAAAACTACGTTTCTGCAAAAAAAGAACTGGATAAGGTGAAGACGAATAAGCTGACCAATTATATCAACCAGTCAAAGCTGGAGACAAGCCAGGAAAACAAGATAAATGTGGAAAGCCGGAACACCCGTGGATTAATCCGGAAATATATGGATGAAGTGGCCATAAACCTGGCAAAAATAATCGCAGACACACAAAATGAGAATAAGATCTTAGCAAATCTGGATGAAGCGGTCAAATTCAATAAAGAGCTGGAAGGGGATAAAAGACTGAATGGTTACAAAGTTAGCGAAACCATCAGTGAAACGTATTCCTATGCTGTGGCTCTGCGGGAACGTTTAACCAATGGCGATTTATACGGCGGTATCATAGAAATGACAAAGGAAGAAATGACAGAGATATACGGTGCACCCTATGGATATGAAAGCTGACACAATCGGGGTTATTCCGGCCCGCTTGCAGTCCAGCAGGTTCCCCAAAAAGTTAATACAAAAAATCAATGGTTTTCCGCTGGTTTACCATACCTACCGCAGGGTGGTGGAAAGCGGTGCGTTTGGCGATGTTATTGTTGCTGCCGATGATCCGGAAATTCAGGATGTTCTGTCTGGTTTATCGGTGCCCGTCCTGCTCACAGATCCCTCTCATCCATCGGGTACGTTCCGGATCATTGAAGTGATGGAGAAAAAACCGGAGTATCCTTTTTTTGTGAATATCCAGGGGGATGAACCATTGATCCCGCCGGAGACCATCCATGCCGTGGTGCAAACCCTCCACGGACATGGAAACGGAGTGGCCACTGCTGCCATGAAGATCACGGAGGAAACCGCTTACCTGGATCCTAATACCGTGAAGGTGGTTTTCAACGAAGCCGGAAAAGCCCTGTATTTTTCTCGCTCCCCCATTCCGCATGACAGGGATAAAAAGGATCTTTTCCGTTCCTTCTTTCCATACAAACACATCGGCATCTATGGATATTCCCGCGAGGCTTTGCGTACCATTAAAAACCTGAAAGAGTCCATTCTGGAAAATCTGGAAAAACTGGAGCAATTGCGTTTTCTGGATGGAGGTGTGGATATCCGGGTGGCCATTACCACCAAAGATTCCATTGGGGTGGACACCAGGGAAGATTTTGATAAAGTAAAATACATTCTGGAATCCGGAAACAAACGGGAATGATACGCAGAACCATAACCCGGTCGCTGGATTACCTGAACGTCATTGGTCCGCAGAAAATCATGAAATTTCTTGCATCTGTCCGGATGGAAAAAATCCTGTTTTTATCCCAGAATATTGATCATGACAATATTATTCTTCTTTTGGATTCTGTCCCCATTGAAAAAAGCATTTTTCTGACCAATTTATTGGAAGAGGAACAGATTTTGAACTTCTTCCGCGAAATTCCCATTGAGCATCTGGTTTTTCTTCTGCAATCACTGGAGGAGAAAAAGATACAGGAGTGGCTGGGAAAAATCCCGGACAAGGAAACCTTGGAGCTGATCCAGAAATGCGGAATCCGGAATCCTGTGGAGATTATCAACCATATTGGAACCAAAAATTCCATTGATCTGTATAAAACATTGAAGCTGAAAAAAGTCATCGAACTGATCCAGACCATACCGCTGTCCGATATTAAATATCTGTATAATCATATATCTTTTTCCGATATAAAAAAAATCCTGAAAAATATGGAAATCCCGTATATCGCATCCATGATTGAATTGATGGGAAGCCATAATCTGGGACAGATTTACGGGCAGTTGGGAGTGAAAAAAATTCTGGATATCACCCATCTTCTCACGGCGGAGGACGTTGTCCAGTTATTTCATTCCATTAAAAAAATGAAACTGCCCGTCGGTAAAAAAATCAATCGGCTCCAATGATGGGTTTTTTATAAGAATACAGGTTATGCACCCCGCCCTGCACCTGTGCGGCCAGGGATCTTCTTTCAAAGCGGAGTTTTTTGGAATTCAGCTTTTCATGAAGGATGGCCACATCCCGTGCACCAATATCCTGGAACGCATGCTTCACACCCTGGAAAAGATAGGGTACAAAATCATATATGGAACCCTTATCCATCACCGCCCCGCTCACGCCCTGGGCAACTTTAATCGGCTGGTTTTCTGCGTTATACCTTTTGGCTCCGCCACCCTCTTTGGATTCCAGCACTTCCAGGGATGCCATACCCCGGTATTTTTTTAAGCGGACTCCGTTTTCATAAAAATACGAGCCCGGTGCCTGGCTGGTACCGGCCAGAAGGGAGCCCACCATGACGCTGGACGCACCAATGGCAATGGCCTTGGTGATATCCCCGATGTTTGTAATCCCTCCGTCTGCGATGACCGGTACGTTATATTTTTTCGCGTAGCGGGCGGTGTAATATACGGCATTTGCCTGGGAGCGTCCGCTGGCCATGGTATCCTGTGTGATACAGATGGAGCCCGGTCCCATCCCGATGCGCAGACCGTCCGCCCCTGCGTCGATGAGGCCTCTTGCCTGCTCCGAGGTCACCACATTCCCGGCAATAATTTCAATCTGAGGATATTTCTTTTTAAGCTCTTTGATTAATTCAATCTGAAAACGGGAATACCCTTGAGCGGAATCAATGACCAGAATATCCACTTTTTTGCTGATGAGATGCTCAATCCGCAGCCGGTCCTGGGGATGGGTGGAAACAGATGCCCCCACCAAAAGCTGTTTGGATGTATCCTTGCTGGCCAATGGATATTCCTTATTCTTTTTGATATCGGTACGGGATGTGAGGGAGACCAGAAGGCCGTCCTTATTGATGATGGGCAGCTTTCCTTTTTTGGAATTTTTCAGGATTTCATTGGCTTCTTTCAGGGAAACCCCTTCCCGAGCGGTAATCAGCTCCCGAGTCATCACGTCATTAATTTTTAAATCTTTATTTGTTTCCAGATCAATATCCCGATTGGTTACAATGCCTATGAGACGGGTTTTCAACGAACCATCTTCTGTAATGGGAATTCCGGAAAAACCATATTTTAATTTAAAATGTTCCACATCCCGGACGGTATGTTCGGGAGAAAGGACTTTGGGATCTGATATGAAACCGTTTTTATAGCGTTTCACCCTTTCCACCATATTACCCTGGTCTTCTATGGAATTATTGTTGTGGATCACCCCAAGCCCGCCCAGAAGGGCAATGGAGATGGCCATCTCTGCTTCTGTTACGGTATCCATGGGGCTGGACATCAGAGGCATCTGGATTTGCAGGTTTCTGGTTGCTCTGGTCTGGAGGGACACTTCATCCGGGGAAAAATCAATATATCCGGGCAGAATAAGAAAATCTTTGTATGTGAGGCCATCGGAACTTTTAAACAGCTCCTCACCGGATAATCCATCAAGCTCTATCATGGTACCAAATGATGGAAAAAGATTACGTGTCAAGTGTTATTGACGGAATGTTTCTTTTTCTGGTTTTTACCTTATATGGAACAAGAGCAGAAATCCGCTAAAGAAAAAAATCCCTGGACCCACACCATCCAGCTCCCCGCAACTAGTCTCAATATGAAAGCCCAGCTCCCCAAAAATGAGCCCGACATTCAGGAATTCTGGAAAAAAAACCGGGTTTATGCTTCCATTCTGGAGAAACGCAAAGATGGAGCGGAGCGTTTTTTACTGCACGATGGCCCGCCCTATGCCAATGGGAATTTTCATGTGGGACACGGCCTGAATAAAATCCTGAAAGATATTATTGTCAAAAATTATATGCTCAATGGATATTACACTCCCTATGTTCCCGGATGGGACTGCCATGGGCTGCCCATTGAGCTGGGAGTCATCAAAAAACTCAAAGATAAAAAAGACACGGAAAAACTGAATGATCCCGTGGCCGTCCGGAATGAGTGTCGCCGTTATGCCACGGAATACATCCATATCCAGGCCAATGACCAGAGCCGGTTTGGGGTATTCTGGGATGACTCCGAGCTGGAACGCCTGACCCCGGAAAACCAGATTAATCCGGAAAAATTCTATTATACCATGAGCCCATCCTATGAAGCTGCCATTCTGGGGGCATTCGCGAATATTTTCAAAAAAGGTTTCATATACAAAGGAGAAAAACCCATCCACTGGTGTCCCCATGACCAGACCGCCCTGGCAGAGGCGGAAGTGGAATACGCGGAGCATACTTCGGATTCCGTTTATGTTGCGTTTCCGGTGGCGAATAAACCGGATACCTTTGTGGTCATCTGGACCACCACCCCATGGACGTTACCGGCAAACCTGGGAGTCTCTTTCCATCCGGATTTTTCCTACGCCGCTTATACCGTGGAAAATAAAAACTATATCATCGCCACCGGACTGGAAGAATCATTTTTTGCGAAAACAAAAATGTCATTTTCCCAAAAAACTTCCCTTACCAGAGAAAAACTGGAAGAGCTGGATGTCCGCCACCCGTTTCTGGAGCGTAAAAGCATCGTCATGTTCGGCACCCATGTTACCCTGGAAACCGGTACCGGGATTGTCCACACCGCTCCCGGACACGGACAGGAAGACTATGCCATTGGAAAGGAATATGGCCTGGAACCATACTCTCCGGTGGACCATGCAGGACGCTATACAAAAGATTTCCCCCTAATGGAAGGCAAAAATGTATTCGCCGCCAATCCGGAAGTGATGGATCTGCTGAAAGAAAAAGGTCTGCTGCTGGGGCATGAAAAAATCACCCACTCTTACCCCCACTGCTGGAGGTGCCATAACCCTCTGATTTTCCGTGCCACCCCCCAGTGGTTTTTAAAAGTGGAACCCCTGAAGGAAAAAGCCGCGGAAGAATCTGCAAAAGTCCAGTGGATTCCCGCTTGGGGAGAAAAACGTTTCACGTCCATGGTGGAAAACCGCCCGGACTGGTGTCTGTCCCGCCAAAGAACCTGGGGTGTTCCCATCCCGGCCTTTGCCTGTAAAAAATGCGGCCATACCCACATGACCCCGGAATCTCTGGACCACATCCATCGACTGGTTCAGGAAAACGGCATCGAAATCTGGTTTTCCAGAGATGCCAAAGATTTACTCCCCTCCGGCTCCGTCTGCGAAAAGTGTGGCCACAACGAATTCCAGAAAGAAAATGATATTCTGGATGTATGGTTTGACAGCGGTGTAAGCTGGTATTCCGTCCTGGAAAAAACCCCCGGCCTTTCCACCCCGGCAGATATCTATCTGGAAGGCTCGGACCAGCACCGGGGCTGGTTCCAGAGCAGCCTCTGGCCGTCCCTGGCCATACGGGGACAGGCTCCGTATAAAACCGTTCTGACCCATGGATACATTCTGGATGATAAAGGGCGGGCAATGAGTAAATCCCTGGGCAATGTGATTTCTCCGGTAAAAGATATCATCCCCAAATACGGTGCAGACATCCTGCGGCTCTGGGTCTCCAGCGAAGACTACCGGAGTGACAGTCGGATTGGGTTTCCCATGCTGGACCAGCTTTCCGACGCCTATAGAAAAATCCGCAATACATTCCGCTACATTCTGGGAAATACCATGGACGGGAAAGCGGCGGAGCATCTCACGGACGCGGATGTCACAGAACCCATTGACCGATGGGTACTCCATGAATTATATGAGACCGGGGAAAAGATTAAGAAAGCATACCACAATTATGAATTCCACGCGGTGTACCATATCGCCCTGAAATTCGCGACTGTCACCCTTTCCAATCTGTATTTTGACATCATCCGCGACCGGCTTTACTGCGACGTGAATCCCGCCCAAGGGAACTCCGCCAACCCGTTCCAGAGCCGGAGGAATTCCTCCATTGCCGCCTTACGAATTCTGGGGGATGCCATGATGGTCTATCTGAGTCCTGTGCTCAGTTTCACCATGGAAGAAATCCACCAGATTCTGTATCCAGGGAAAAGCGTCTTTGAAAATCTATGGCCAGACCTGGAGAAATGGAAAAACCCGCAGATCAAAGAAAAACTGGATAAGATCCTGGAGTGGAAAGACCAGGTAAACATCAAAATTGAAGAGCAGAGAAAGAATGGCATTCTGGGATCCTCCACGGAAGCAAAAGTTTCCCTTCCCGCAGAAGCATCCGCTTGGGCGGACGCCTGGGAAATGGCTTTTTATCTGGTGGTTTCTGAGGTCATCTTTGAAGAAAAAGCCACCGTGCGTGCGGAAAAATCGGGCAAGGAGAAATGCCCCCGCTGCTGGCAATATGACGATCTGACGGAGAAAGGCCTTTGCAGACGCTGCTCCGCCATCGTGGAAAATCCGGCTTAGTTTTTCTGCGACCAGTTTCCGGAAGCATCCTGGATATATTCCCCTTTCAGGGATGCTTCATGGAATTTATTTTTCTGGATGATACCCACTTCTTCTTTCTTTATTTTTTTACTGCCCGCTCTTTGCTGGTTTGCCATATACCCTTGGATAATCAGATCCCGGGCTATATTTATCTGTGCCACGGTTTCTTTTAAGGTGCGGTAATCCTTCCCTTTTTCCATGTCATCCTCAAACTGGGGATTGTATTTTTCCAGAATCTCTTTGGAGAGGGACTTTCTTACGGTTTCATTTTCAATCAGGCTGGCCACATAGCCCTTGTTGTCTTCCCCCACCACTTTATCTGCCTTGAGTTTGGCCAGTTTCTCTACATACACATCCATGATCAGAAAGGCTTCATTGGTATAACGGTTTTCTTCTGTTTTCAGCTTCTGGTCCTGGGTAGCTTTGGGATCTTTACTCTGGTCTTCCACTTTTCCGGCTGTTTTTGCGGAGGAAATCATCCACACATCTTTTTCCAGCTCATTCTGCTCGCCAATGATCTGCTTTTCAATGGCCGTTTTATTTCCAGTGAGCGTCACGGGAGGAATAACAAACGAACAGCAGGAATTCAGGAAAAAAACTCCACCCAGAGTTATTGCAAATACTAACGGACTTTTAAATTTAAAACCATTGGCCGTCTTTTGTGTTTTCCCATTTGTTGATTGTTTCATTGTATCCTCGTATCCTCGTATATTTTAAAATTTTGCACCTTATGTTCCCTATCTTGACCGGATGGCCATCGGTGTGATACTTTTCCCATCCGATTTCCTTTGTAAAATATATTTTTATCCAAATCTTATTTTCCTATTGACGATGAAAGCACATTTTTGTTCATGTTAACATGGGCATACTCATTGTAGATGATGAAATCGATACCCGCTCGCTGATTGAACGAACTCTGAAAAAATTTGTCCGGAAGGATATTGTTCTGCTGGATTCCGGAGAAAGTCTCTTTTCCCATCTGGAAAATAAATCGGCCGATGTGATTGATCTGATTCTGCTGGATTTCAATCTGTCTGGTATGAACGGGCTGGAAGTGCTGGAAAGAATAAAAAATGACCCCCGGACAAAAGACATTCCGGTAATTATGGTTACCGCCAACCAGGAACGGGATATGCTCAAGACCGCTTTTGAAAGAAGAGCTTTTGATTATATCCGCAAGCCTTTTTACCGGGAAGAACTGATTTCCAGAGTCAAAAACGCCCTGCTCCTCAAAGAAGAAATGGATATCCGTGCCGCAAAAGAAGAAGAACTCAAAGACACCATGGAGATTCTGAAATATACCAACCAGCTTCTGCTGAAATCCAACGCACAGGATGCCCTCACCGGAGTGGGAAACCGTCGCCAGTTTGATATTTCCCTGGGAACCGAATGGAAACGGGCCATGCGGCGGCACGCATCCCTGGGTCTGATCATGATTGATGTGGATTTTTTTAAAAACTATAACGACCATTACGGACATCCCAGAGGAGATGATGTTCTGATCAGTGTGGCAAAAACCCTCCAGAAAAGTGCCGGCAGAGCGTCCGATTTTGTGGCCCGCTATGGAGGAGAAGAATTTGCGACCATCCTCCCGGGAACGGAAATCCGGGGAGCCTCCAAAGTCGCGGAGATCATGCGGCTCTCCGTGCAGAATCTCCAGATCCCGCATGAGAAATCCACCTGTTCCGAATATATTACCATCAGTCTGGGAGTGGCCTGCGTCATTCCCCAACTGGACCATCCACCGGAATCCCTGGTGGAACTGGCAGACAAAGCCCTGTATAAAGCCAAAACGGCAGGAAAAAACCGAACGGAGATTATAAACAAAGATTGATATGGACAGAAAAAAAATGATATTGGTGGGCGGGAGCATTCTCCTGCTTCTGGTTACGATGGCCATCCTTTTAAATAATTATTTACTGGAATGGATACGAATTAACGGTTTCTATTTCCTATTTTTCATTATTTTGATTGGGGTTGTGCTGAAAATGTTTCTTTCGTTTCTTCCCCCGGCACGGGAAATAGTTTTTACTCCTCATTTGTTTTATTTTATTTTCCTGGGATTTTTCTTTCATGCAGGATTTCTTCCGGACATTCCGGCGGTGACAGGCAAACTTTTCCGTTACCCTTTGCAGGATATTTTCACCCACCAATTTTTATACCAGGTGCTATTTTTCTCCGGTCTCATCTATCTGCAAATCGGGTTTGGCAGGCTATTTAAGGAGGAAAACCTCCCGGCTTCCCGGAGTATGTCCCTTTATTTTATTTCCCTGAATATCTTTATGCTGGTTTCCATCGCGCTGCTGGTAATGTTTCTGAGAAATATCTATTATTAGGAAATAAAATTCTGCTTTTTTGGGTATGATTCCGGATTCCCGGGGTTCTCCCGGCTTTTTTCCTCCCTCCAACGCCGGATGTTTTCATGGTGGCCACTCAAAAGAATATCCGGCACTTTCCATCCATTGTAATCGGCCGGGCGGGTATACTGTGGAAACTCCAGAAAGCCCTCCCGGGAAAAGGACTCTTCCAGTATGGACTCCGGATTCCCCATGAATCCAGCCTGGAGACGGGATACGGAATCCAGCAACGCCAGAGCGGCAATCTCTCCTCCGCTCAGGACATAGGAACCTATGGAAATGGATTCATCGGCAATAAAATCTGCCACCCGTTCATCCACACCCTCATAATGCCCGCAGATGATAACAAGAGTTTTCCCGGAATTCACAATCCGGTTGAGCTCCATCGCCTTTTCCTGGGAATACTGCCTGCCCCTGGCGGAAGTGAGTACCACATGAAGATCATTTTGCTTTTTTAATTCGGATACGGCCCCGTTGATGGGAGCAACCATCATAATCATGCCCGCCCCGCCACCATACGGGACATCATCCGTTTTTCTGTGCTTGTCCTGGGAGTAATCCCGTATATTGATGGTGTCCACGGCCACAATCCCTTTTTCTATGGCTTTACCCACAAGGGAGCTCTTTAGAGGAGTTTCAAAAAATTCCGGGAAGAGGGTCAGAACAGCAAAACGGATCATTCCCCTTCCTGATCATTACTCTGGCCTTTTTTCCATTCGGCGACATTTTCCATCCGGACAGATTTTTTGTCCCAGTCCGCTTCTGCACTTCCCAGAAAATCCCCCGGTGCCAAAAAAATGGAATTACCGGAATCAATCTCCAGTACTGCCCTCCCGGCCATGATGGATATATTTATGATGGTACCAATTTTTATTTCCGGATCACTGGAGTCATAGACATCCATGCCCAGCCATTGAAAAAGGTAGGGGTTTTCTCTGTCAAAATATTTCTCTCGTGCTTCATCCTCCGGCATTCCAATATACAACCCTTTCAGCTCGTTATCAATCTGCTCCAGAGTGGTTATGTCCTGAAAACGGAGAATGTAAACCCCGTTCCCCTTATTTTCAATTATTTCTTCCAGAATAGCGGTTTTTTCAAAAACTGGATCTGTGATGAACCCATCCAAGGTACCCGTACCGGAATACAGAGACAGCGGAGAATCCGGGGTAAATCTGTCCAGCAACTCCCCAAATGCCGTGACCCGTATTTCCCCTTTTAAACCTTTTGCACGCTGGATTCTGCCCAGAATAAGAATCCGGAGATCCTTACTCATCATCTATTATTTCAAGAGCGATTTTACTGTAATTTTCCACAACCCCTTCTTCCACCTGAATGGTGCGGGTTGTGATGGAACCTAATATGGTACGGAGGGACTTCGCGATTCTCCCGCCTTTGCCAATGACAGTTCCCAAATCATCATGATGAACCCGGAGCTCCAACACCAGAGAGGAAGGCCCTTTTACGGGAATCACGGAAACTGAATCCGGATTTTTTACCAGATTCCGGGTAATATATTCCACCAGGCCGGCAGGATCTGATTTAACCATAATAGCCTTTTATGAATTTGCCACAGACGCCGTCGATGCGTTTCTTCTGGCTTTTCTTCTGGCAAGCTTTGCGTCTGTAAATTCCTTCCAGATCCCGGCATTACTGAGAATATCTCTTACGGTATCCGTTGGCTGTGCACCTTCATTCAGCCAATGCATAATTCTCTCATTTCTTAATCTTACTTTTTCATTCCCCGCAAGAGGATGGTAAAGACCAATAATCTCCAGAAATCTTCCATCTCTTTTTTTAACGTTGGGAGCCGCAACAATTCTGTAATATGCTCTTTTTTTGCTTCCAAATCTCTGTAATCTCAATTTTACGTTCACTATTTTCTCCGTTTTTGCGTGCTAAAGGGTATATAGACTGTGTGCAAGCCGGATATGTGGCGTCAATCCAAAATCATAAAAGCATATTTTATCTGACAGACAATTTGCTTACCCTTCCGGATAAATCCATCGATATTGATTGAATGAAACGGCCTTTCTCCGGATCTCTCTTGCGTGGATATTCCCCTTTCCGGCTCCCGGGTATGTGGCTCAGTGCATTGCTTTTTACCGGAATTCTGTCAGCACAAGACGCCAGAATTACCATCCCCAAAGAATCCCTGAAAGATACCCTCTTTGAAAAAACAGTGTGGCATAAAAAAGTTTCCCACATTGTTCTGGAAGAAAAAAAAGAAAAATACCACGTCACCCTGCTCATGATTTCCCCCTACCCCCATAATTACCATTCCAGGAATTACGCTCTGTACTATGAATATGATTCCATGGAAGAAGCCTACCGCAAACTCATCTGGATGGATAAATTCCTGAAAAATAACGGCGTTCTGCGGATAAAAATTCTGGGATCCCGTATACTCGAAGAAAAAATTTTATACGATAACCCGCCGCAACCGTAATCCCAGTCCAGTAAGAATTTCATAAGAGATGGTGCCAGTCACCTCTGCCCAGTATTCCAGAGGATGGGTATTTTCCCCCAGAATTTCGATTTCCACCGGTGCATCCACATCGGATAAGATAATCTGGTCCATGGTAACCCGTCCCAATAGTCGATGCCTCCCGAATTTTATCCTATTCGATATTGCACGGGGAATTCCGTCCGCATAACCCAAAGGAAATACACCCACGCTCATGGAACGGGAGGCGGTAAAACTGCTACCATAGGAAACCGTA
Source organism: Leptospira biflexa (assembly GCA_020720785.1). Taxonomy (GTDB): domain Bacteria; phylum Spirochaetota; class Leptospiria; order Turneriellales; family DYLW01; genus DYLW01. The sequence continues at coordinate 911 of DYOA01000044.1, read as the reverse complement.
TCCCCGGCTTTCAATCTTCGGATGGAAAAAGGACGGGCTTTCAGGGTTAAACCTCCCCGGATGGGAAATCGGCGGAAATATTTTTTTCTGTCTTTCATGCTCTGGAAATATCCATAAAACAGAATTCCCGGACGAATCATGTCATGCCGTGTTTCCGGATGCAGCAACACCCCGTAAGAGTTGGCAGCATGCAGAATAATGTCCTCCCTGCGGAGCGAAAGATCCCGGATCATCCGGGATGCTATCTCCGTGAATATACGGTTCTGGGCCGATGTGGGGTCTTTGAATGCGTAATCCGCCCGAGGGAAATGTGTATAAATCCCCCGGATACGCAGATTCCCGGCATTGCGGAGTTTTTCCAATACGTCCGGATAATCCCGGGGATATAGTCCCAATCGTCCCATCCCGGTATCCCATTTGATATGGATATCCAGGACACGGGAAAGCTCCCCTGCCCGTCCATTCAATAGATCAATCTGTCCTATCTCTGTGATGGTGGGGGTGATTTCATGCTCAAAAAAATAGGCTGAATTTTCCGGAAAAAAACTTCCCAGGTTCAGGATATTTTTTTTCCACCCCAAGCTCCGCACCCTTACCCCTTCCTGGACATTAGCTACACCCAGACAGAAAATATCCCTGGACAAAAAAAAGGGCATCATGGCATCCAGACCAAATCCGTATGCGTTTGCCTTAACGGGAATCAATACCTTGGGAGGCTTACCAGAGGCATTTTCCGCACGCTTCAGGAGAATCTCCAGATTCTGTGATAAATGGTCCGGATTTATTTCCAGATAAGGATAGGGCTCCGGGCTGGCAAAAGCCTTCATGATGCGGAATTCCCTTTGGCAACACGCCGGCAAGAACTTCTTCCGGGGGGATTAGGATTTATGAGGATAGGAGGGAACTAATCC